>JBCCYE010000011.1:0-126851 GCA_039190425.1 Pseudomonadota bacterium
CAACTTTTTTGTGCAACTTGACGCGGCTGTGTGATACACACACGCGCACGGATCAATATAAGTTGATGATTTTCTTAGATTATGCGTTTGTGTGCTACACGCAGCCGCACAGGAAAACGGGTTCGAGTCCCGTCCGGTCCGCCATCTTCCCGTGCCTTAACATATCAGTAAAGTACAGGTTCTTTTGTTTCGGCCAAGGCCTCCTATCGACAGTCCAATGCATTGCCCAGTACTGGCTCAAAGCAGTGAGTGCGCTCGTTAGCGCCGGTGGTGGCACAGAGTGATCGTTAGCACCACAGCGGCAGGAGTCTTTTCCCGTTTACTCATGGTGAACGCCTGTCGAGGGTCATCGCGGCAAACTGCCGCTCAGTCATCACCGCCAAGCAGTTCAGGATGACCCTCGTTAACGACAAGGAGCTGGTCATTACTGAAGGGCATGAGCGCTAGCTCATCGGCGTATCGCAATAGAATGCGCTCTGCTGCTTCTTTGTAGGGCGCATTGCCGAAGTGTGGTAACGGGTAAAAGTCGATCAGATTCAGGCTTTCGTAAGAAGCGAGCTCCTTGGCAATGCTCGCATCGTCCATGTCCCGCACATACGCTATCGAGGGCGCCACGATGGCGGATCCGGCGGACTCACCGATGTACGGCTTGCCTGCTCTAACCTGCTCTACAATGAGTGAATCGGTTCCGCTGCGCTTTAATTCCTGCAGTAGGAAAAACGTGTTGCCACCCGCCACATAGATATAGTCGTTGGCAAGGATTCGCTGCCTGATAGCGTCCTGCTCGGTTGTTGTGATCTCCAGCACGTCAAGCGCCATGCCCAGTGCTGCAAACGCCTGCTTCGCCAGCTCGACATAGCCCGTGTCGGGTTCTGGCAGGCTTGCCGTCGGTATAAACGTCACGGTTTTTCCAGCAAGCCCTCGCTCATAGTGTCCGAACACGTTGGCCGATACAGAAAAGAGCGAGGTTAGATACAATCGAGTCATGTTTGCACAATGCGCGCACGGAGAATCGCCGCATTTTACCGTGCACGCTGTCGGTCTGTACAACGCACGTACACGGTCTTACTTTGCAGAATGCCAGCTACCCAGTCAAAGTCGGCGCACAGGCCAAACGAATGGCTGAAATGGAACGCCTGTTTGCGCCTGGGCGCGCACGCTCTGATTTTTTTGCGCCACCCCGATACAGGCTTGAGTGGGTCGCGTCAGACAGCGCTTTCAGCACTCGCGCTGGATTTGAGCTCTCGATAGGCGTCGATCACCGACTCGAATTCGTCGGGGGTAGAACCGTGGATACAGACTTCATCGGCACCGCCGTCAAGTTCTTGGACGATGCGTTTGGCGCAGTCGGCAGCGTCTCCGGTCGCCGACGCGGACAGCCACTCTTGGGGTATCAGTGCCTCTATCTCTTCCAACTGCTCCAGCGTTGCGACGCTGTCGATGCCACCTAACATCGAGGATACGGTTGGATGTGCCCTGAACGCTTCCAATACCTGGGTATCCCATTCATTCAGGGCGACCAGCAGTTCGGCATAGCCGGGTGCCTGCATGTAGGTGGCCATACGTCCAACGATTTTTTTCAGGTACGCTTCCCGAGTGGGTTTGCACACCGTTGCCATCACACTGCAGATGCGGATATCGGCGGGCTCCCGGCCCGCCCTGGCTGCACCCTCTGCAACTGCGCTGCGGGCGCGTTGCAGACCATGCGGTGTGATAAAGGTGTGCAGATGCACGCCATCGAAGTGCTGGCCCGCAAAGGCCAGACTCTTGATACCAAAACCAACGAAGTAAATTGGGATGTGAGCATCCAACCAATCGCCACTGCTGAGGTAGGGCAGGTTGCCCATCGGCCCCTCGTAGCCCATTACTTTCCCACCCGACCATAGCGTGCGGAGAATGTCCAGGCCATCGACAAGCTGACGGTTGCTGACGTGGGGCAAACCCATCAGGTCATCGCGCACGGCGACGCCTCGAGACAGACCCAGGGTGAATCGGCCGGGCGATAGGTGGTGCAGAGAACTGCACATGGTCGCCAGTACGTGAGGGTGTCGCGTATGCAGATTGGTCGCTGCGGTCGCGACGCCGATGTGCTCGGTGACCGCCATGGCCGCCGCGCAGATGACCCCGGCGTCCTTGACATCGAAGCGTTCGGATAGCCAGAGCTTGCCCAAACCGAGGTTTTCAGCCTGGCGGGCTTCTCGCATGGCATCCGCGGGGGTTTGTGTGTGACCCGGGAGCAGGTAACAACCCAATTCTGGAAATGTCGGCTCAGTCATTCAATTGTCGTTCTGTGATTGCTGGAGTTTCATACTAGGGTATTGATCACCGCTTGCTCAACCGGCCACGAGTTGTGCGCGGGTAGGGTTTTAGGGTATTACCTTGCGTGAGTCAGCTAGCTTGAACCGACCGCAGGCAAATCTTTAAGCGACGAGAGATGGATCTGGGATTCCGCGTTCGAGCTGCCGCGCTGTTTGCGTGTGCTAGTTTGCAGCCGCGGTGCTCGGCTGGCTCTTTGGGTAGAGCCGCAGTATTGAGTTAGAGCGGTAGTCGTTGAGGACCACCATGCCATCGTCGCCGATTGCCATGTCGCCACTGATGAGTGGTCCCAGGTGCTTGAGCTGCGGATGTCGAAGCTGTTCGATTCCGGTGTAAATGACACCGGGTGTCCAGCTGTCCACATTGATGTAGCCAAAGGCGACCCGGCCGCTGAAATACAGGCGATTGCCCTGCAGCTGGATATCCTTGATGCGGCGGGCTGCGTGGATTTCGTCCAGGCAGGGGTTGGCTCTTCCAGGGCCAGGATCCTTGCACAGGTCCGGGGTGGCCGCCAGAGCCTGCTTATCCAGCCGCACCACGTCCCCATCAAAGTACTCACTGAAATACACATAGTCGTTGCTGGTGACGATCTTCCATGGGCCGGAGCCTAACAGTTTTGCTGCCTCCGTCTGGCTGCCGCCCTGGCTGCTGGGGTTGGTGGTAATGATATCGACCGCGCGGGAGCGACGGTCGTAACGTGCCAGGGAGCTGTTGTAGTAGCCTGCTACCCAGACAGCATCGCTGTCAACGGCGATGTGGCCAGCGCCGATTAGTTTGCGGCCATCGATAGAGTCCCGTAGCGCTACGGAATGAATGCAACCGCGCTCCGCTTCGGAGGAGCAGTATCGCGAGGTGGTTCGGGCAAGAGACGAGGGATTCTGATAATCGATGAAGTTCTCACACGTCAATTCATCAGGACTGAACCAGGCAAGTCGCGAGACGCGCTCGGAGTCGGGCGACGATCCTGTCAGGGTATGTCTGGATTCGACGTACCAGAGGCGCTCCTCTGCTTCGTCCCACTGCAAGCCCATGACACCCGCGTTCTCTCTCGGGATATGGTAAACGCAGAAGCGGTCGTCGTTGACCGTGGAGGAGTTGTTCTTGCCGGTCCTATCAAAACGAATAATGCGATTCCAGTTTTGTTCTGCCGGATCATCGTCGTTGGCGTGTGAGCTGCCGCCGTTCACAAAATAGATGTAAGGTCCCACCTCGACAAGGGTCTCTTGCTTTGTGAGTGACAGGCCATTCAGGCGCGGCTGCATGAAAGGGCGCACGGGTTCCAGCCGGGCTGCGTTTTCTTCGGGCACCGGCGTGAGGTGCAGAGGAGCGGCTAAGGTGGTCAGTCTGTTGTCATTGTGACGGGAAATCTGGGTCAGGCTGCCATCGGCAAACTCTCCCGTATTCCATACGTCTCCGTCTTGAGTGACGAGTAGTCCTAGCGGATAACCGGGTCTGACATGGCTGGTGACGGGAATCGCGTGATGAGCGCCGGCATCGGCATCAATTTGATAGTCTTCGCTCCAAGGCTTCAGTTCAAAACCTGCATCCTCAACGACGATTTGTACGAAGGGCAAAGGTGCATGCTCTATGACCCTGAGCGTTTGCCCTGCGCTGACCCGATCTCCATCGGCAACCTCCACCGGCGCACGAAAATAGCCGTTTATGGGGGCGACTATTGGAACCGGGTCACCGCCGTCGTCGGGCACTATCTCCGCGACTTCAAGGCCTTCGATCTCTCCCAATAGCTCTACTGTTTCCAGGAGGCTAACGCGTTCTCGAAATGTCCCTGCGACGGGCGTTTGGATGGGTTCGGAGTTTGCGCAATCCATGGGCGTACCAACGCAGGACTCCAGCATGATGTTGTGTATCCCTTCTGGCAGGTTGGTGAAGGTGTATCGGTAACCCTGTACAAGGCGTTCACCCCCCAGCTCAGCGGGCGCAGTCAACTTCGTGCGGTCGCTGGAGTCCGTCCAGCTGAGTGTGACGCTGTCGCCAGTGCGTGCAAACAGCCTTTTTGGTACCAGGAAGCTGGCACTGCCAACGATGAAGTAGGTGAGCGCCGGATGTCCGCAGAAATCCCTGTCCATGGGGGGCTTGCGGTCAGCCATATCCACGCAGGCTGTGTAGATGATTTTATTGTTACCGGGCTCCAATATCTGATTGAGCGTTGTGGTGTAGAAGGTATAGGTGTTGCGACCAAATACGCGCACCGGCACCCCGGTACGCCGAATCATCATAAAGTGTTGATCGTCCAAGGGCTCCCAACGCGTGGTGATGCCGGTGATACGTTTTGGATGAAGAGCATGATCGGGACTTTCGACAACCGGCGCAGCGGGGAACGGAACGTCTACTTCGATGGTTTTGGTGACGGGGCCGCTTGGGGTCGGTACCTCGAGGACATAGCGATGCAGTCCAGGGCCGACCCGGAATGCGAGGCCATCCCTGTTAGTGTGTTGGTCGCGAAAACCGACATTCCTGTGTGCGCTGCCATCGATGGGATCGTGAAACGCGCCATAGATATGTACTGGCTCTTTGGCGAGTCCACCCTGGGTTTCCCAACGCAGCGTGATCACATTGACGTCGGATAGAGAGGCAGTGAAGTCAATAATCTCTGCGGAAGGCTGTGTGATGAACGCGCCCTGATCGCGGCAACGTGGATGTTCGGCGTCGGTCGCCAGGGCACACAGCGCGAATTCGTAGGTCGTATCGGGTTGTAGATCGGTGACCGTTTGCACGAAGCGCCCCGAGGCGCCGTTGGCGGGTGTTGAACCTACGGCCAGAGCAGGTTCACGCCTGCCCCAAGCGCTACTGCTGCCTATTTTCCAGTAGCGAAATTCAAAGGTGCAGACCGAACTGCATGAAATCTGGCCCGCAAGCTCGGCGGTGGTCGCCGTGGTTACAATCGTTCGCTCGGCCGGATTTGAACGGACTTGCTCTTGCACGCTGCCTGCGCACGCATTGAGCAGTAGGGCCATGAATCCCGCGATAACGCTGCGGTGCAGTGATAATGCCATGGGCGCACTGTATTGGACTTTGCACTTAATTTCCACGCCGCAGTGTCAGCGACGCCGCCAGGATTCTCCCCTTGCTGATGAATATTTGACCATGTTCCCAGTTTGCTCAGGCCGTTTGCTCGCCCAAACAAACTGCGTTCCAGCCGGTTGTCGTAGTGTGTTCACAGGGATTAGGATGGTGGCCCATGGCCAGTGCAATGTTGACAAATAAGGTGGGGTTGGTGACGGGCGGGGCGACCGGTATTGGTCGAGCAATCTGTGAGGCCTGTTGCCGTGAAGGTGCCAAAATCGCTTTGGTGGACATCAATCCTCAGGCTGGCCAGGCCGCTGTCGACGAGATAGTCGCAGAGGGTGGCGAGGCGATCTTCGTTCAGGCGGATGTCAGTGATGAAGCGGCGGTAGAGGCCATGGTAGGCGCTGTGGCGCAGATCTGGGGGCATCTGGACATCGCCTGCAACAGTGCCGCCGTCAGCCGCGGCTCGGGGCCGATTCACGAATTCTCCCGCGGTGTTTTCGACGATACCCTGGCCCTGTGCCTGACCAATACCTGGCTGTGTCAGAAATACGAAATCGCGGCCATGCGAGCAAGCGGTCGCGGCGGCAGCATAGTCAACATATCGTCGAATGCGTCGCTGCGGGGTCAGGCGTTCAATACCGCCTACGCAACCGCCAAGGGCGGCGTGAACGTATTGACACAAAGCTCTGCTGCAGAATACGCCGGCGAGGGTATTAGGATCAATGCGGTATCTCCTGGGGTTGTTCGCACGCCCGGGCTGGAGCAGTACTTTCAGGAGCAACCCAAGGTCGCAGAGCGACTGCAACGAGCGGCCGCTATGGGCCGACTGGGTGAGCCCGAAGAGATTGCCGAGGCAGTGGTGTTCCTCTGCTCAGATCGTGCCAGCTTCATCACCGGACAGATCCTGTCAGTCGACGGGGGCGCCAGTGTCAAATCATAACGCTCAGCCGATATCGGACTGATTGTTTAAGTTGGTGATGTCAAAGGCCGGTACGTAAAGCTGCGGTGTCTTGCCACCGTCAACAGGCAGTATGGTTCCCGTGATGAATGAGGCATCCTCCGATGCGAGAAAGCAGATCGCCTCTGCCACCTCTTCAGCCCTGGCCGCTCTCTGCATGGGTATTGCCTGGACAATGATATCTTTGACGGCCTTGCTTTTGCCCGTTGCCGCATCCAGACCTGGCGTTTCAACCGCGCCCGGTGCAACGACGTTGATGCGCACATTGTGGGGCGCGGCCTCCATCGCCGCGCATTGACTGAACTGATTGAGCGCGGCTTTGGCGCCGCCGTAGGCACCTGCTGCAACACCCGCCCGCAGGCCACTCACGGAAGATACATTCACAATCGCCCCCGAGCGCTTCGGAATCATGATCCGCAGGGCAGCCTGAACGCCAATGAAAACGCTGTCGACGCCAACCCCGAAATTGGCACGCCAGTCTTCCAGTGACTGGTCCAATACAGCGCCGCCAATGACGGAGGGCGCGTTGTTGATCAGAACATCCAGAGACAGGTGCTCGGCGGCAACCTGTTCGATCAGAGAGGCAAAGGCGTCGGTGTCACCGACGTCCAGTTCGACGCCAATAAACCGCCCGCCCTCGCTGTCGACTTCCCGTGCCAGAGAGTCCAAGTTGGGCTTGCGTCGAGCGCAGCCTACAACCAATGCGCCTTCCCTCGATAGCTGTCGAGCGGTTGCTCGACCGATCCCCATGCTGGCCCCGGTAACGATTGCCACCTTGCTCTGAAAACGCTGACTGTGCATGTACGAATCCTCCCTGCGTAAATTGGGTGTCTGGCTGCGTTACACAGAATCCAGCAGCAGTGAAGCCGTCCCTTCGACGTGTTTGCCCAGCCCATTCGCGCCACTCAATGTGACGTGAGTCCGAGTCTGGTCGGTCACTGGGTCAACGGCGGATATGTGGCCATCCAAGACCATGGTGTCACCCGGATGGTTGGGAGCCATCAGCTTAAACGAAAGCGCTTCCAGTCGCGCACCCGGGCCGCTCCAGTCTGTCAGATAGCGCCCCAATAAACCGCAGGTTGTGAGGATGTTCATAAAGATATCTGCCATACCAGCGTCTCTGGCGGCCTTTGCGTTGTGGTGAACGGCGACAAAGTCCTGGCTTGCAATCGCGCCACCGACAATCAGTTGATGGGTGACAGGCAGTACAAGTTGAGGCAGGGAATTGCCCTTGTTCGAGTTGCGGTGACTCGCCGATCGCGACCTTGCACCCTCGTATGTAAGGGTTGTTACCGCTGAATCGGTCGGTCTGACGGGCTGAGAATCGGTGCCATTTGGCTGCGACGGGCGGTATTGGAAGTAGGTAATGAGTGCTGTCGCGAACGGCCTGTCCTCTACCGTTGTGTATTCGACCTGCTCGGTCACAAACACGCCCTCACCAATGGCCGTGGTTTTGGCATCACTCACCGCGACTATCGTCGTGTAGTGGCACGGGCGTTCACCCTCAAGCAGATACCGATGGAAGGTGATGTCGTAGCTCACAGCTACATTGGATGGATAACCACGGGCGTCCAAGTCTGCGAAGATACCGTAGGGTGGCTCGTCAGTGGAGCCGGGCGCGTAGTGGTGGTTGAAGTCGCGCATGGTCCACATCTGCATCATCGCAGGCGGTGCTATGGCCACATCAAACCCGGCCCCGCGCTGATAATGTGGGTCCAGGTACAGGGGATTGGTGTCCCCCATGGCGCAGCACCATTGCCAGATCTGGGTGCGAGAGACGGGGTTGTGGCTGTTGTAGGGTCCCAGTCGAGGCCCCGGTGTTGTTATCGACAAAGTGACTTCCATGAGCGGCGAGCCGGCTACCAGATTAAGAGCTCAGGTAGCTGGTTACAAAAAATCGAGGCAGACGAGTGGCGTTTAGATTGCTAACGCGTCACTGCCGTAAAGTGCATAATCTAGCCGATTCGACTTACCTGTCAATCCGCTAACAGCGAAGACGATATCGAGCAAACGAATCAGTAACGATCTAGCAGCGTCTCGCCTGAATCTTCCGAGCCGGGCCGTGCTGTTTGGTCTTTGTTCCCACAACAGCTGGCCGGATAGCGAGGCCTGTCTATACTCAGAGACGTCTTATTACTGACGAGGGATGCGGTGTGGATTTAATGCAATTGGGTACACAACTTCTGTCCGACCAGCTTGGGTCGGGCGCTAATGGCGAAAGCATCACCAGCGCGATCTCAAACCTGATGGGCGACGGTCAGGGTGGCCTGGACATCACGGGTCTGGTCAGTCAGATGAACAGCAATGGCGACCTGGCAGGTATCGTCAATTCCTGGCTGGGAGACGGCAGTAACACGCCGATTTCTGCAGAGACCCTGCAGGGCTTGTTCGGTGCAGATAAGATGCAGCAGTTTGCGACGCAGCTTGGGACCGATTCTGGTTCGGCGGCGAACAGCCTTGCGGAGGTGCTGCCAAAAATGATCGATTCCGGCAGTAGCGGTGGCAGTCTCCTGGATTCCGCCGGTGGCGTCGAAGGTTTGCTTGGCGCGGCGAAGTCGCTGTTGAGCTAGCGTTAGGACAGCGTTTAATCGAGCACCCCGTCCGCCTGCAACTGGTCGATGGTCTCGTTTTCCATGTTGAGGCACTCACTCAGTACACTTCTGGTATGCTCGCCGAGAAGGGGGCTGGCGGTTGGAATGCCTGAGGCTCGGCCGCTCAGTCGAAAGCCGTTACGCTCGTAGATGGCCTGACCCGTTTGAGCGCGCTGTAGATGTACGAAGTGCCTGCGCTCCGCCAACTGCGGGTCATGGTGAAACAAGTCCTCGAAACTTGCGACAGGTACGGCCTCAATGCCCAAATCCTGTAGTCGCTCGGCCAACGCCTGTGCATCCCTGGATGCTGTCCAGGCATCCACAGCCGCCTCCAGTGCGTGGCGGTCCCGAAGTCGACCCTGTAGTGTGCGCCAATCGGGCAGGTCCAAGTCTGCCAATGCAGCGAGCTTCTGCCACTGATTGTCTGACCAGCAAGCAATTGCAATCCAGCGGTCGTCGCCGACACAGGTGAACGCGCCATGTGGCGCTGCGCGCAGTGAAGCATTGCCGACTCGGCCAGGATCTTTGGAAAAAGTCTGGTAGTGCAGCAACCAGGGGGCAAGGCTGTAGACGCCTGTTTCAACCTGTGAGATGTCGAGATAGACTCCCTCGCCGGTCTGGCGACGGTACAGGATCGCGGCGGCCAGTGCGGACGCGGAAAATCGCGGTGACAGTGAGTCGGTTATGGTGCCAAAAGGGCCGAGCGGTTCGCTGTCGGGCCAACCGGTCAGATGGTTGAATCCACACAGTGCAGCACCTTGGCCACCAAAGCCTGGATAGTCCCGGTGTGGGCCAGTTTGACCGTTCAGGCAGGTGGAGAGCATGATCAGATCCGGCTTGTGTTGCACCATAGCGGCGTAGTCCAAACCCCAACCGCGCATCGCCTTGGGCGCGAAGTTCTCTATAACGGCATCCGCCCAATGGAACAGGGCGACGGCGATGGCCTTGCCGCGGTCGTCCTTGAGATTCAAAGTGATACTTTTCTTTCCGAAATTCAGCGCGTCAAAAAGATGTGAACCTTCCAGCCCATGAGCCGAGCCGCGCGCCATGACGCGCAGAAAATCTGGCCTTTGAGTGGACTCGATCTTGATCACGGTGGCGCCGTGCTCGACGAAGTACCGCGTCGCAATCGGACCGGCTGCGCCAGCGCCAAACTCCAGCAACTTCAGTCCCTGCCAGGCGCCGCAGGACGCGGACGCCTGTGCAGTCCTCCAACCCTGCCCGCTGTCCCAGTCTGGCGTTTCACCGTTGTACAGCGGCGGAGCCGGTGTGGGGGGCGCCGCGGGATGTTCTTTGTTATCCGAGCCGCGAGAACGGTAAAAGCGGGCAGGGAATTTTGGGAAATCGCCAACTGGGGCGAACATGGCGCGATCTGACAGCTGCTCACTGTCGAGAACATCGCGGGCTCCGTTGGCTGGCGCGAGCATGAGATTGGTGCGAACCGCCAGCTGGTACAACTCGCGCATGCGATAGCGAGCGAAGTAGGCCAGCAGGGGTTCTTCGATAGCCCGAAGCTCGGTGTCCTCCAGTGTCTGTGGGTTAAACGCTGGCCAGTCTCGATCTCTCCAGGCAGGCGTGGACAGCCCCTCACGCTCGAGTTCGTGCAGCAGAATCTGATAATTGTTCGCCCGCGCGGGGCCACCGCGCAGACCGAAGGACACGTGACCGTCTCTGCACGGCCAGATTTCACGGGTGCCTCCCAGCTGGGCGCCCTGACGTTGTCCCTTCCGTCCGGTTTTGGGGAACTGCCCCGCGCCTCCCATGTTTGCGATCATGATGGTCTCCTGCATCGAAAGGTCGATGGTTTGCGGCCCACCGACGGCCAGCGCCGAAAGAACCGCAAAGCAGGCCTCTGCGCTGGTGTGTGCGTAGCCCGCGGGCTCAGAGCAGCGCAGCGGTGGGCGGTCAGGGTTGCCGGTCGCGTGCATATTGCCCGACGCGGCCATCAGGCCCAGGTCGGACGCCTGCCAATGGGCTCTCGGTCCGGTGGGCCCGAACGGGGTTGCTACCAACCAGATTGCCTGGGGCGCCTGGGACGGTTTGATTGGCAACACCTCTGGGAAGCCGGGTGTCGCCAGGACAACGTCTGCCTGCCGTAGCAGCCTGGCATGGCGATCATTGTTTGCCTGATAAACAAGGCTGGATTTGCCCGCATTGAAGGCGTGAAATTGCAGCGACTCGCCGGACCTGGGATGGCAAGGCTCGGCGCGTCTGAGTGGGTCGCCCGCTGCGGGCTCGAGTTTGAGCACCTGAGCGCCCATGTCGGCGAGCATGCGTCCGGCCATTGCAAGTGGTTCGCCGGCGATGTCAATCACCCTTAGGCCTGCAAGAAATTTCACAGCGGCAACGCTTCGCTTACGACCTAGTCAACCAGGAATTCCCCGTAGTTGACCCCTTCGATCTCGATCGCGTCATCTCTAAGCCTTGCCAGGGCTTTTTCGATAAGCTTGCCGGTTTGTATCTTCTGATTGCCGGTGAAATCCAGGTCCTGCTCGGTAAACATCAGGATCGCCTTTGGCAGTTTGTACGTTGCCAGTTTGCTCTTCTGAAATTCAAGAATTTTTCTTTTGTCCAGCGCATGCCCCTCCATCGCAATAGCGCAGAGTACGATCACCTCCCCAAGCACCGGGTGTGGCGCACCAAAGGGAACGGCCGCGCGCATGTTTGGAAAGCCGAGCAAGCTGTCTTCGATTTCCATGGGGCTGACGTTTGCGCCGCCGGTCTTGATCAGATTGGACATGCGTCCATTCCAGTGCACATAGCCATCTTCGTCGACGAACCCACCGTCGGCGCTGTGGTAGTAGCCATCTTCGTCAAAGGTCGCCTCTGGTTCCACTTTGTAGTAGCCGCGCATCAGGGTAAGCCCTCTCACGGCGATCTCGCCTTCCTGGCCGGTGTCGAGCTGCACTCCTGACTCGGGGTCGAGGATGCGGACCTGCATACCGGCGCGGGGTTTACCGGAGGTCCCCTCCCGCAACGACACCGGCGCATCCGCCGGCAGATTGGCAACAAAAGTGAAGGTTTCCGTCATTCCAAAAGAGCCCTGGGTACCCCACAGATCCTCCGCAGGGTCGATGTCAGGTTGCATTCGATAGACCTCCTTGTCGATGTGGGACAGGTCCAGCGATGCGTACAATGGATGTTCCGCCATGGCTTTGGCCTGATGAGGCCAGGCCTGTGTTGCATTGGCCCGCTCGTCGACCAGACACTGCAGTGCAGCCCCCGGTTCAAACGTCTCCTGTAAAACCAAGGTGGCGCCAGCGGCCAGGGTAGCGCCCAGCGCCATACACAAGCCAGCCGACCAAAAAAAAGGGTAGGTGGTCCACACACGATCGTCGGTCGTGAAACGCATTTCGTCGGCGATCAGCCAGCTCTGAATAACGGCCGCGCGTTGTCTGTGCAGCACACCCTTAGGGCGTGAGGTTGTGCCTGAGGTGTAGATGATGAGCCCGTCGTCAGCGGGGTACACCTCTGCAATCATGGCGTCCAACACGGAGTCGGGAAAGTCGTCTCCGCGGGTGAGAAAACCCTCCCAGTTCTGAATCTGGCCGCAGGCTGATTCGATGCCGTACGCCACGGCAGAGCGAAGAAAAGGCACGTCGGCGGATAGCAGCGGTCCATCGCCGGCGAGTTCCGGAAGCATTTCCAGTAACTCCGCAACAAAGTCGTGTTTGAGCAGACGAGCCTGAAACAGCAGCACCTGGCTGTCACTGTGTCGCAGAATGTACTCTCGCTCATCCTGCGTGGCGAAGGTGTTGACCGGAACCAGAACCGCGCCCAGCATGGCGATCGCAAACGACGCGACAATAAATTCCGGACGATTGGCCATGTGCACGGCGACGCGGGTGCCTTTGCTCACACCATTGGCGGCCAGGGCTTTGGCAAGGCGACGGCTTTCTGTCAACAGTTGGGCCCCGGTGATGTCTTCGCCCTCAAATCGAACCAGCGATCGCTCGCCGTAGCGCTGCACAACGTCTTCCAGAAAGCGCGCCCAGGTGTAGCGACTGGCGTCGGGCTGCAGGACGACGTCGGCGGCCGGATTCATATCAGAGTTGCTCCGCCGTCGGGAGATCTTCCGTCGGCAAACGCACTTCTGCCCCGCCGGAAGCCATCACAGCGTCGTCCTGGTTGGTCATGGTGACCTGAACCACCGCCAGCGGTTGACCCGTCATCGGGTCCTCCTTAACGTTGGTCACTTCGCCGTTGAGCAGCGTCAGATCTCCGGTCATGGCGGGCGAGCGGTAGGAGAACTTGCTGTGAATGATGTCGCTCCACACCCCGCCCCAATTGGCGATGTAATCAAGAATCCAGGCGCCCATGGATGCGCCGTAGCCATACGCCCTGGGGAGACCGATTAGCTGGGCGTACTCCTGCTGAACATGACCCCGGGAAGGCCCATGGTACAGTCCGTCCAGATGGGTGGGATCGATGTCGCCCTTGTCGAAGTCTCGCTCCATCTCCGGAAGCCAACCCGCTTCGTACAGCGAGGAGGGGAGGCCGTCGGGGCGGAACGTGTGCCAGATTGTGAAGGGGTACGCGCGCCATTCGGTGGTGAAGCTGGCGATACTGTGCGGACCGATGATCCGCTCCGGCAACCGCTCGCCCGGTGCGACGTTCAATTTGCGCTGATTACACTCGGCCTGCACTTTGGCGAAGTAGGCCATTTTCTTCTTTTCGATCTCGATGAGCTGCTCCTCGGTCCAGCTTGGATCCCGCTCTTCGGCAAACTGCTGACGTTTGCGTGCTTCCTCAGCCAAATAGCGTATAGACGTGGAGCGCTGCTTGCAGATGAACTCGCCGTTCTGGTTAACGTATTCAGTATCACCGCGTGAAAACATAGTAGGGCCCGCAAAACCTGTTTGTGCCACTTTGTAGTCGAACAACATGCGCGAGCGCGTGATTTGATCACCCGGTCGAATGCGTGGGCCATAGAACCACCATTCGTCACCGCCGAACAGCATGTGGGTGCCCTCTATGTTCCCCTGAATCGCGGGTGCTGCGCCGTGGCTGTCATCGGTGCAAACGGCGAATGACTGGGGCGCTACCAATTCCCCGAAGCGGCTGTCGGAAGCCTGCGCAATGGACTCGTCGTAATACAGCGGGTTGCTGTTCTGCATGCCCTGGGCCCAGCGCCGGATGTCATTGGGTGCGACCGGATCTTTCATCTGACCGCCACCCAGAGGTACGCCCACCCAGGTGTCAACCGGAGACGTATCCATGTTCACTGTCTCTTCGGGAGTGTGTTTTGCCATCTTGCTCATGCTGTTTCTCCAGGTTTGGCTGCGTCGGTCATTATCGGTGTCGCGAGGCTTTGGGTATTCAAGGGAGTTCTCGAACCTTGCAATACTTCTGATTATCGGCCGTAGCTCAGTTCGTAGTCGCCCGCGTCGTCCAGCACAGCGTGCCAGCCCGGATACACGACGATAGTAGTAAACGTCTCTTCTATGATCGCGGGCCCCGGCACTTCGTGGCCGGGGGTCAAATCCGTTCCAAGGTAAATCGGCGTAGCGGCGAACCCGTTGCCCAGGTTTGCCCGCCGTTCCTGGTAGGGGACAGCAGGTCTACGCTCTGCGTGAAAGCCTGATGCCAGCGGCGGCAGTGGAATGTCCGTGGAAGCCTGCAGTCGAATCCCTGTGATCTCTGGCGCTTCTGAATCTCGAGCGTGACCGTATTCCTCAAAGTGTAGCGCATGGAAACGTGCTATCAGGGTGTGCAGGAGCGCATCGTCAACAAAGGACAGGTCACGAGGCCCGGCCGTTTCATGTGCATCTACGGTCAGGGCCCAGTTCTGCCCCGGGTAGCGCAGGTTCACCTGATAGCGACAGTGCATAGCCGTGCGGTCGAAGCCGGCTTGCTTAAGGAAACGCTCCGCCCGGTCATCCAGCTCCTGCCAGAGTGCCTGCAAACGCTCCGGGCTCGCCTGTTCGGCGCTTGCCAGATAGGCTCGTTCTTCATCGATACAGGGTCGCGCGGTCAATGCGCCGCTGGCCGAAAAGCCGGGTGAGGTGCGTGGCACCAGAACGCGTTTGATGCCGAGTTCCTGCGCCTGTACAGCCGCGAACACCGGTCCATTGCCGCCGTAGGCAAGCATGGTGAGGTCACGAGGATTGCAGCCTTTCTCCGCCGTAAGGCGTCTGACCGCCTGGGTCATGTTGGCATTGACGACTCGCCAGCAGTCGAAAGCCGCTTTTTCTACGGAGCAACCCATCGGGTCCGCGACATATTGCTGTAGGGCGTCCTCGACGCCTTGCATGGTGAGTCGGAAACCACCGCCCGCGAAACCTTCCTGGTCAGACAGCAGCCCAAGCCGCAAAATGGCGTCTGTTACCGTTGGCTGCTCACCGCCGCGGCCATAGCACACGGGCCCAGGGTCGGCGCCCGCGCTGGTAGGCCCGACTTTCAGTACTCCCGCTTCAACGCCGCAAACGGAACCGCCGCCAGCTCCGAGTGTTTCTACCTGAACCATGGGCACAGCGACCAAATAGCGATGGTGCCAGTTCCAGCTGGATTCTGCCGGCGCGGCGCCGCTGCGAATCACGGAGACGTCGTAACTGGTGCCACCCATGTCAACGCACAACAGGTCCCGGGCGCCTTTTGACCCCCCGATGTGAGCGCCACCAATGACGCCGCCGGCTGGCCCGGATGCCAGCACGCGTATGGGACTGTCAACCAGGTACTCTCTCGTCATAACGCCGCCATTAGACTGCATCAGCAGCAACTGACGTTGATATCCAGCAGCGAGCAGTCGCTCACTGAGACGGTCGATGTAGTGGCTGACACGCGGGCCGACGTAGGCATTGACGGCGGTGGTGGAAACTCGTTCAAACTCCGGCGACTTCGGCAACACCTGGTGGGACAAAGAGAGGTGCACATCAGGTAGCTGTTCTCTGACCAGTTCGGCAAGCCGCAGCTCGTGGGCTGGATTGACAAAAGAGAACAGGGTGGCGATTGCGACAGACTCCACGCCCTGGTTCGCCAGTCTCGTGATGGCTAGCCTGGCCTCTGTCTCATCCAGGGGGGTGTGAACACTGCCGTCTGCACACAGGCGCTCAGATACCCCAAGTCTGCGCCGACGTGGCACGATGGGCTTCGGCGGTCCCAGCCGTACATCCCAGATATCTTCCTTATAGCCCCGGCGCAGCTCAAGTTCGTCGCGAAAGCCCGCTGTTGTCAGTAACCCTGTGCAGGCGCCGTTCATTTCGATGAGCGTATTGTCGGCCACCGTTGTGCCATGGACGATTGTATCGACACGATCCAGAAACTGGGGGAGTGGCAGGGATTCCATCTCTGCCAGGCGTTCAAGGCCTTGGAGCACACCCAGAGAACGATCTTCCGGTGTGCTCAGATTTTTGTGCAACACCAGCTCTCCGCGTCGCAGCATGGCAAAATCGGTAAAAGTTCCACCGATGTCGATGCCGATTCGATAGCGTACAGCGTCCCCTGGGGTCATGCATCCGTCCTGGCGGAGCGACGTTGTTCGAGCTCTCGCCGCAATGCCCGCGTAGCCGCTTCGTCGACCTCGATGCTGCAATCCTCAATCGACCCGGTAAGCACTACGCCGTAGCGCTCACGCGCCGCCGCAATGGATACGTACTCATCGAGTACGTCTTCTCGCACCGCTTCCGGCTTTCTCAGCAAGGGATCCCCGAAGCCGGCTCCGCCACCGTACTGGTACGCGGTGATCGCGCCCGCGGGGAGTTGTGCGTTGATGGCGTTCTCCACTTCGAATTCTTCGGACGTTCCCACTAGGAAGCGATTGCTGTAGGGAGCGGCGTTTTCGCCGCCATTGAGACCACGCAGCGGATGCCTGCGCGAGACCATCCAGGTCATGGCGGAGACCGGTGCGAGCACCTGTTTGACGTTACAGGTGCCGGGCTGACCTCGCCATCGCCCGGCGCCACCGGTGTCGGTTGTCATCTCCCGACCCAGATTCAGAACAGGAAATCGACTCTCAGCATCTTCAGCCGTCGCCAGTATGAGATTCCCCAGGCCCGCGCACATCGCTCCCCATCCGTCCAGCCCCTGCGTAGCGGAGGCGTCCGAGGCACGCACGTCTACACCCTGATCCATCCACATCTGGCCGTCCTCTGTCGTGCCGATCACAGCACTGGGCATGCCCAGTTTGTACACCTGGGGAGCAGACCGTTCTGGCAGGATGGGCGACAGCGCAATGCAAATGGCTTCACCGACCTCTACGGCCGGGTGGAAGGCGCCCAGCGCGGCCGGTTTATTGGGCGGGGGCTGTAAAATGGAGCCTTCCGGGATCACCATGTCGACCGCGTAGAACAGACCTTCATTTTTATTGATGTTGGGTGCCACCATGGATGCAAGCTGAGCGATGGCATAGCCGCGGGTATTGGCATAGGTGTTCCAAACATTGACCAGCTCCGGTCGATCGTCAGACCCGGTCATGTCCACCGTCAGCTGATCGTTCTGAACCTTGCAGTTCACGTGGACGTGTACGTCTGGATTGCCTGCCGTATCCTGGTCAATCCAGACATCCGCCGTGTAGTTACCGTCAGGCCAGGTAGCAACGGTCTCCCGAAAGCGTCGCGCTGTTTCATCGATATTGAGATTGACCGCGGCTTTGACCGTGCCGCTGCCATGTTCTTCAAGCAACGTTTGCAGAGCAGTCACACCCGCTTGCACCGCGCTGATCATGGCGGCGATATCACCGGCAAATGAGGGAAAGCGATTGTTGCGAATCAGCATGTCGATCACGTCGCGGCGGGGCTCGCCACGATGAACCAACTTGAGTACCGGGATGCCCATGCCTTCGCCGAAAATGTCCGTGCTGTCGACCGAGAAGCCGCCTGGATCCTTGCCTCCGGTATCGCCCTGATGGGCTTGCAGCGCCTGAATGAGAACCAGTTCACCGGTCTCATCGAACAGGGGCGCATAGACAGTGTAATCCGGTAGATGCCCACCGCCGTAATCCGGATCGTTACCAACAAAGACATCGCCGGGGCCCCAGTCGTCTGCCTCGTAGTTCTCCAATCCCCAGCGAACTGCTAGCGGGGAGACAAACAAAAGCTGAGGTATACCCACCGAGATACCCGCCAGTCGGCCATTGCCATCGATGATGCTGGCATTCCGTTCGTTCGACTGGTTTATGATGGCAGATGAGGCTGCTCTGCCGAGATGGGTTGCGACCTCGTAGCAGATCGTTTCGAAGGCGCCATTGATGATACTCGCGGTAACCGCGTCAATGCTGGCGGAGGTGGACAGCTCAGGGCGCCTCGCGACCAGGCGACGGTTGAGTTCGAATGACACGCTGCTAACCTCCCTGACGGACTGCCTCAAGCCGTTGCCTGAGGGTTATATTTATTCAAGACAGTCGCCTTGCCAAACAGTGTATTACAGGAACGACCGCGCCGAAAGGTGTGCCGGGAATGCGTATGACGGATCAGCTGTTCGTATTGACCATTACGTGGCCGGTAGCACCTCCAGCGTAAAGTGTCTCCAGCGCCGCAGGGACGTCGTCGAGACCGATTTCCGTGTTCAGCTTAGCGATCGACTCCAGCTCTGCACAGGACGCCAGTCTTGCCCAGGCTGCTTGCTTGGTCGACAGTGGAATCTCCACGGAATCCACACCCATCAGATTGATGCCCCGCAAAATGAAGGGCAACACGGTGCCAGGGAATCCTGGCGACTGCACCAAACCGCAGCAGGAGACACTGCCGCCGGCTTGCAAAGACTTGATGACATTGCTCAGCGTCTCCCCGCCTACAACATCGACTGCGCCGGCGAACCGTTCTTTGAGCATCGGGCGTTTGTTGGGTTCGGCGAATTCGGCTCGGTCGATGACCTCGGCAGCGCCGATACCCTGCAGTAGACTGGACAACTCCGGCTTGCCAGAGCTGGCGATAACCTCAAACCCTGCATGCGCCAGCAGCGCGACCGCAATACTGCCGACGCCGCCAGTGGCGCCCGTCACGAGTACCTGTCCCTGTTCTGGGGCCAGGCCCATATGTTGCAGCTTGTCGATGCACAGCTGGGCGGTCAGACCTGCGGTGCCAAACTGCATGCTCTCGCGAGGCCCGAGCCCGTCTGGACAGGGCAGTGCCCAGGCAGCGGGAACGCGAATGTACTGTGCAAGACCGCCCGCCGTACTCATACCCAGATCGTAGCCAGTAACGATCACGGCATCACCCGGTTGAAAGCCTGGGTCGCTGCTTTCCTCCACCACGCCGGCGGCATCAATGCCGGCCTGATGTGGAAACTCACGTGTGACGCCCTTGTTGCCATGGGCCGACATTGCGTCCTTAAAGTTCAGCGATGAATAGTGCACACGGATCAATAGGTCTCCGTCTGGCAGGTCAGTGATGTTTCGTTTGACGATGGTACGGCTGTATTCGTTATCGCCGGTTTCCTCGATGTAGAGAGCGCGGTAGCTGCTCATTGCATGTTCTCCAGTGGTAGGAAGTGATTGCGTTGGGTAGCGCAGTGCGCCACTGCGATCAGGCCAGTGTCCAACGCGGCAGGGTAAATTCCTCGGTGATTTTTTCAAACACGACTTTTACGGCTGAGCCGATCACGATGTCTTCGTAGGCGATCTCGTTCACGGGTCTGCCAGGCGCGGACACAAGATTACCGATCATGCGTAGGCTGGGATCTTCATCGAGCGCCACGACGATCGCGTTGTACGGCGCGAGCTCGGCGAAATTGAGCATCAGCGGTGGATTGGGCTCGATGACTGACCAGATCTGGCCGCGCCCCGAGACCTCAGTCCAAACGGAGGGCAGTCGCGGTGTCCATGAATTGACGGGCCGCGGCGGAAACAGCAGGCGTTTGGTTTGTGGGCACTGCTGCAGTCGCAACACGCCCTCCCGGCATCCCTCCCAGAACGGCGCGTTGAGTTCATCAATGAAGGGCAGTAGCTGTTCTTCGCTCATAGACTGTGTTCGCTGTACGATTCAGAGAGACGTTAGCGCCTGAGTATCAGCGCGCCGTTGGGTACACCTTCGCCACCGGTGACCAAGCAGGTCTGAGCATTGTCGACCTGGTTGTGTGACGTGCCGCGCAGCTGACGTACGCCTTCGGTGATCAGATTGAAACCGTGTACATAGGCCTCCGACAGCCCACCTCCGGAGGTGTTGCAGGGTAAATCGCCTGTCAGCTCAAGATTGCCATTGTCGGTGAAGGCGCCACCTTCACCACGCTCACAAAAGCCGTAACCCTCCAGCGACAGGGGAATCAGTGCGGTGAACGCATCGTAGATCTGAGCGACGTCGATGTCAGGTGGTTGTATATCCGATTGGCTGAACAACTGTTTCGCGGTTACCCAGGCTGGCCCCCTCAGCGGATCTTCACAGAAAAAATTCTGCATGACCTGATGCTGGGCGTGGAAACCCTGGCCAAAGGCGTGAATGTATACAGGTGGATGTGGGCAATCCTTAGCGCGATCTGCGGCGACCACAATGGCCGCCAACGCGCCGTCGGTCTCCAGACAGTTGTCAAACAGGCACAGCGGCTTGGAGATCCAGCGTGCAGCCATGTAGTCCTCGCGCGTCATGGGCTTGTCGTGCATCATTGCGTCAGGGTTGTTGTTGGCGTATTTGCGCTGCGCAATAGCAACATTGGCAAGATGATCTCTTGTCGCGCCGTACTCGTGCATGTAGCGCCGAGCCAGTAGTGCGATCTCATCGACCGGCCGAATAACACCAAAGGGGCGCGTGTAGTTCACCGCAACATTTTCCATCAGGGAAGAACCCTGCTGAGACCAGGGTCTGCGCACGGCACCCGAAGCTCGCTTGCGCGAGCGCCAGGCGACGCCTACGCGACACTGGCCGGCCGCAACGGCCAGGGCCAGGTTGCCCAGCACGCCGGGGCCGGCGCCGCCGCCGTACCCAACTTGGCCGAACCAGGTAATATCTCCCAGGCCCAGATTGCGCGCTACCTCCACCTCAGAGTTTGCCTCCTGCGTATAGGAAGCCAGCCCGTCCACCTCCGACCGATCAATGCCAGCGTCGTCCAGCGCGTTGAGAATCGCGGTGCAGGCCAATTCCAGCTCGGAGGGCTGCAGTTTTTTGCCAAACTCGGTTTGCCCAACTCCGACCAGGGCTGTAGCGTCTTTAAGCATCGGACCGCAAACTCTCCAGGTAGTCTGTCAAACTGCGCTTGTCGACTTTGCCACTGTCGGTGAAAGGAATGGCTTCTTTGGTGCAAAAAAAGATCTGACCGGGAATCTTATAGGCGGACAGAGACTGTTTCAGCCTGTCGCGCAAGGCGTCAGCGTCGAGGTCCGCACCGCCAATGAGTACGACCGCCGCGGCTACCTCCTGTCCTCTGTCCGGGTGGGGCAGGCCAACAACATAGGACGCCTGTACCTCGTCCTGCTCGTCGATGATGATCTCCACTTCTCGCGGCGTGACATTGGCCCCTGCGGTCTTGATCATGTCTCCCAGACGTGACTGAAAAAACAGGACGCCATTTTGATTCATGCGCCCTGCGTCGCCGCTATGATAGTAGCCGTCTTCGTCGAAACAGTCCTGGCGCTCCATCTTGTACAAGCCCTGCATCAGGTTGTAGCCGCGAATACAGATCTCACCATCTTGATCGTGCGCCAGCGTCTCGCCACCGTCAGGATCGACGATTTTGTGCTCAACGCCCTCCGGAGCGCGACCGAAGGAGCCTCGCATCTCCTCCGGGAGGTCGACGTCCATACGATCGATGGTGTGGGGGCCACAGGTTTCGGTCATGCCCAGGGCATTGGAGCGCAGTTCTGGGTCAGCGGGGCGTTTTTCAGGTGGTAGCAAAGGGTAGATATTGCCGCCGCGTATGGCGCGCAAATCCCGTTGTGTGAAACTCGGGTGATCGATCATTGCAGTGCCGTAATGAGGCCAGCCGGTGACCAGCGTTGCCCGCTCTTTCTCCAGCAGCGCCAATGTAGCGCCTGGCTCAAACGCTTGTTCGCAGATCAAGGTGGCGCCGGCGTGCATGGCACAGTGCAAGGTAAATACCAGGCCCCCGACCCAGAAAAAAGGCATCGGGGAAAACATGCGATCACCCTCGACCAGGTCTCGCCTATGATTCAGATTGAAGGAATGCCGAATGACGGATCCCTGGGTATGCACCGCGCCTTTTGGGTCAGCGGTGCTGCCCGAACTGTAGATGATTGCCGCTGTGTCAGCGGGTACGACACAGTTCTCAGTGGCTTCGAGCATGTTTTCACCGACGGACTCGGATGCGTCGATGAGGGTGGTGTAATCGTGTGCCCAGGCCGGCGCTGTGTCGCCGAGGAGGTAGACATGACGTAGATAAGGGAATTCGCTGTCCAGCAATGGGCCTGCAGAAGCTCTGTGGTCAGCGAGGCCGGAGCAACACTGATCCAGCCGTTCCACGTAATTGTTGCTCAGCAACTGGTCAACACTTAGCAGCACTTCAATGTCCGCGTGTTGCAGCACAAACCTCAGCTCTCTGGGCTTATAAAACGTGTTGATTGGCACGATGATGGCGCCAACGCGCGTTGCGGCGAGCCAGGCGACAACAAACTCCGGGCTGTTGGGCATCAGCAGCCCGACACGAGTCCCCTTGCCGACCCCACGGGCGAGAAACCCGCGGGCCAAGGTCGCAGAGGCCGCTTCTGCCTGGCCGTACGTCAGTCGACGGCCCTCATAGACAATCAGATCGTGATTGCCATAGCGCTGCGCCAACGAGCGGATGAACGCTGGAGTGCATGGCTCGTAGTCTGGGAAGGGCATAGTTCTCGGCAGGATAAGCGGCTGTGCTCAACGAATTTACCAGACAAGTGGCATATATAAAAGTGGGCCAAAGGTCACCAGGGTGCGCAATTAATGCGTTCCGATGAAAGACAATTGTCTTATAATCTCGGTTTTGTTTTAGCCAATAGCGACTGATACCAAGGATGCCCCATGCCCAAGATTGTCGATCACGACGAGCGGCGAGAACGAATAGTCGAAATCGTGGCGGAAATGCTGGCGACCGTAGGCGCAGAGAAAACCACTATCCGGGAAATCGCCCGCCAGTCGGGATACTCGCGCGGATTCATTGAACACTACTTTCACAATAAGGAGGAGCTGATATCCAAGACCATCGGTTGGATCAATCAGCGCTCCTTGCAGCGTGCCGAGAAGGCACTGCAGGGAAAGCGAGGCCTCAGTGCGCTGCGTACGTTCAGTGAGCTGACGCTTCCAGTGACCAATGAGCAGCGCAATGAATGGAAGATTCGCATGCAGTTCTGGGGTATGGCGGCTATCTCTGACGAGCATCGACGCGAGCAGTCGAAGCGAATCCACGCCGCTGAGAAATTCATCATGGGATATCTTGAGCAGGCGCGCGAGTTGGGCGAGATCGGCGCGAACGTCGACCTGGAGCCACTGGCGCACAGTCTGTTGCATCGACTTTACGGTCTGGGCTGTAATGCGATTCTGCGGCCCAGCTATTTCACCCGCCAGCGGCAGATTCGCGCGCTGGACCATATTATGAAAGAGTTTGTAAAGGCTCGGTAAGCGGGCGGGGTGGTGAGTCTCATCGAACGCCCCGTTTCCTTCGGTTCCGCCGCCACGCTGCTGGCAGACGGAAATCCTGAAGGCCTCGCCCTGGTCTGTGACGGACCGCAGGATTTGACCACCGTCAGCTGGCTGGCACTGGAGCAGCGAGCGAATCGGCTGGCGCGAGCACTGATGTCCGAGGGCGTTGTCGCCGGTGATTTTGTCACGCTTGCGCTGCCCAACGGTGTCGACTACTTCTGCACCTGCCTGGCGCTGTGGAAATTGGGGGCTGTACCAAACCCGGTATCACATCGGCTGCCGGTGATAGAGCGCGACGGGATCATTGACCGCGCCGATCCGCGCCTGGTGGTCGCTGACACGGCTCTGGACATCCCCGGACGGCGCAGTGTTACGCCGGCAATCGCCGATGCCATTGCGAACAGCGAGCCGCTGCCGGAAGTCGTATCCCCCTACGAGCGCGCGATGGCGTCTGGCGGTAGCACCGGACTCCCCAAGCTCATCGTAGCCTCCAATGAAGCCCGGTACGATCCAGATTCCGCATCCCCTTTGTTTCGGGGCAAACGAGCGGTACTGGTGCCGGGCCCTCTGTATCACGGTGCGCCCTTTAGCGCCGCCTGGCAGGGTCTGTTTGCCGGCTGCACGGTGGTGGTAATGCATCGCTTCGATGCACTGCGGATGCTGCAGCTGATCGAGTCATACCAGGTAGATCGGATGACGGTGGTTCCGACTATGATGCAGAGAGTGTGGCGCTTGCCACAGGCACAGCGCGAGTCCTATGACGTGTCCAGTCTGGAGTTCGTCCTCACCGGCAGCGCGCCTTGTCCCCCCTGGTTGATGCGCGCCTGGATAGAGTGGCTGGGCGCCGATGTGATGCACGAAGCGTTCGGCCCCAGTGAGCGTCTCGGCGGTACCTTTATCACCGGACGTGAGTGGTTACAACACCCCGGATCAGTCGGTAAACCGGCGGCCGGCGCGCGTATGCGAATCCTGGGGGAGGACGGCGTGGAGCTGCCTCCGGGTGAGATGGGAGAGATCTACATAATGCCTGCGCAAGGGCCAGGGTCCACGTCGTTCTATGTCGGTGCCGAGCCGAAACTGACGCCCGACGGCTGGCAGTCGGTAGGTGATATGGGCTACATGGACGATGACGGGTACGTTTATCTAGGGGATCGTCGCAGCGATCTTGTGCTGGTCGGTGGGCGCAACGTTTACCCGGCGGAGGTGGAGGCGGCCATCGATGCCTTCCACGGAGTGCGCTCCTGTGCCGTCATTGGCCTCCCCGACGACGATCTCGGGGAGCGATTGCACGCGATCGTTGATGTCGGTGAGGAAGCTGTGACGCTGAACGAAGAGAAATTGCGGGCTCATCTGGAGCAGCGACTCGTGCATTACAAAGTTCCGCTCAGTTTCGAGCTGGTGACGACTTTGCTGCGGGATGACGCTGGCAAGCTGCGCCGTTCGGCACTGCGGCGAGAGCGGCTCGACGGGACGCTTGGAGCGGATGGGCATTCGTGATTCAATAGAAATCTGACGGAGCGTCAGATATTATGGACTGCGGTTCTCGACAAGTCTGGTCTAGCTCCTATGGATGGTGACCTTCTTCCATTAACAGCGTAAGGGTATGCCTCAATACTCCATGACACCGTCGGAACCTTTGATGTCGCATGTATCGCCCGGTTCAGACCAACCGCCGGAGCCTTCCAGCCTGGCGCAGCGATACGCCGCTACCTTGCTGGGGAGCCTGCCCGTCCACGCAGTGTTGGCCGATGCACGGGTAGAGCATTGTGCAGCAGCAGCTGCCATGGATTGGGCGGAGTCCGGCTTGATGTGGCTGTGTGGCAGGCCCGGCGAAGCGCCGTTGCGCGCGTCGCATGCGCTGCCCAGCTGCGCCAACGGCGCACTGCTGGCCCTGCGTCAGCTGCGCGACTATTGCGACGGTGAACCCAATATGGGCGCGGACCTGCTCACCGAACGCAGTGGTCTGCTGGGCATGTCGCGCCGAGGCTCGGTGTCCGCGGGCGGCGCCTGCGAGATGTTCCAGGTAGCGGACGGATACCTTGCGGTAAGTCTTCCTCGAGATGACGACTGGGCTCTGCTGCCGGCGTGGCTGGCGATCAACGAGCCAGTTGCAAGTCGACCGCACCTGGCGTCGCTGCTGTTGTCGCGAAGCGGTGCCGATCTCGAATCACGCGGCCGAGGCCTCGGTCTCGCGGTGGCGCTTGTGGCAGCGGTTACGCCACCTGCGAGTTGGTATCGGCTGCGCGATGCCCGGCAGGTTAGCTGCCGTCGCCGACGGCCCCTTGTTGTGGACCTGTCGGCACTGTGGGCCGGGCCTCTGTGCTCTCACCTACTGCAGTTGGGTGGCGCGCGTGTCATCCGCGTCGAAAGCCGTCATCGGCCCGATCCGGGTCGCCAACAGTCGGCGGCGTTCTTCAATCTGTTGAACGCAGGCAAGGAGAACTGTCTGTTGGATCTGCAATGTTTGTTTGGCAGACAACAACTGGAAGCGCTGTTGTGCAGCGCTGACATTGTCATAGAAGGCTCGCGACCTCGAGCGCTTGCGCAAATGGGTATCGACGCTCAGCGATGTATCAACCAACGTCAGGGTCTGCTGTGGTTGAGCATCAGCGGACATGGCTTGAGCGAGCCGCAGTGTGAGTGGGTAGCGTTTGGTGACGACGCATCGGTGGCGGGTGGCTTGAGTGTAAGCACGGCCCACGGCCCCGTGTTTTGCGGTGATGCGGTGGCGGACCCGCTGACGGGTTTGCACGCGGCATTGGCAGTCACGGCGCTGTGGCAAAACGGATGGGGCGGACGCCTGGACATCAACTTGCGCACCGTAGCAGCGTTCAGCAGTGGATTTTACCGCAGTCCCTCCGTGGGACTTACGCGTCTCGAAGAGGGTCGCTGGCGACTGGAATGCGCGGGGATACAGGCCCCGGTATGCGCCCCTCGCGTTCGCATGCCCGCGGCCAAGGCGCGCTCTCTAGGCGCTGATACCGACGCGCTGAGTGCGGAGTTTGCAGCGGTATGCTGATTACCCAGGCGCAACTGCCGGGAGAGGCCCGGCTGCACTCGGTGCGGTGTGGCAAAGGTCGAATCACAGATATCGCTGAGCAGTTAGAACCACATACGGGAGAGACCGTGCTTCCTGCCCTCGGAGGTGCGTTACTGCCGGGTCTTCAGGATCACCATTTGCACATATTTGCATTAGGTGCCAGCCTGACCTCCGTGGACTGCGGTCGCAGCCGTATCGCGAGCGTTGATGCGCTGCGCAACGCCTTGCAGAGGGCACCTGGCGATGGCTGGATTCGCGCGATTGGTTACCATGAATCCATTGCGGGAGACCTGGACCGGTGGCAGCTGGATGCGCTGGTGCGTCATCGACCGCTGCGCCTGCAGCACAGCAGCGGCAAACTCTGGGTGCTCAACTCCGCAGCGCTCGCTGAAATCGACCCGCCGCAAAAGGCACTGCCCGAGGGTATCGAGTTGGAGGCGAACGGGCGACTCACAGGGCGTTTCTACCGTTCGGACGACTGGCTTGGAGAGCGACTCGCCGCCATTGGACAGCGCGTCATGCCGCCGCTGGGGGTCGTCTCTGATCTGCTTGCCAGTCGCGGCGTCACCGGCATTACCGACACCTCGCCCGACAACGACGGCGCCGCACTCATGCAGTTCGATGAGGCGATGCGAGCCGGCGAATGGCGCTTGCGAGTTCGCCTGATGGGCCAACTGGACTTACCACCCGCGGGTCATGATCTGCTGAGTGTTGGCGAGCACAAGATTCTGCTCGACGAAGACCGCTTACCGGACTGGGATACCCTGGTCGAGCGAGTTGAGCGCGCGCATCGACAGGGTCGCGGTGTTGCCGTGCACTGTGTCACACCCACGGAGCTGGTGCTGACGCTGTCGGTTTTGAACCATTGTGGCGTGCATCGCAACGATCGGATAGAGCACGGCTCATTGATCCCCGACGACGTCTTGCCGTTGCTGAAAACCGTCGGAGTGCCCGTGATCACGCAGCCTGGCTTTATCGCTGAGCGGGGTGCGCGCTACTGTCGTGACCTTCACGCCGATCAACTCGGTAGCCTGTACCGGTGCGCAAGCCTTTTACGGCACGCCATTCCTCTGGCCGGTAGCACCGATGCACCCTACGGTAACGCTGACCCCTGGCGTGCGATGCGGGCCGCCGTGCACCGCCGTCATGCGGACGGCGTACTGGGCGCTGCAGAGCGGCTGAACCCTGAGCAGGCTTTGGCGCTGTTCACCGGTCCCGCTGAAGCGCCGGGCAGCGGACCCAGGTCGCTGTTGCCCGGTGCACCAGCAGACCTGTGTCTGCTCAACAGGCCCTGGTCGCAGGCACGTCAGCGGCTGAAGTCGGAGGATGTACGGGCGACGGTGTGCGCTGGCAACGTCGTATTTGATCGTCAGGGGCTGATAGGGAAGCGGCGTGTCTCAGCAGTTGCCTGATCGACAGATCGTGTCTCACGAACCTCTGTCAATTGCAGAGCTGCAGATCCTCAGTCAATCCCCGCTCGCCCAGCAGGATCTTGGCCCGTTGGGTAGGCAGCCTTACCTGCAGTTTTATTCAGCAGGTCTCGATGCACTGGCTGTGTCCGAATTGGACGCGCTGTGCGATGGTCTGGTGAATGTGCCCTGTCCCGTGATTGCACTCGGGCGGCGTGCTCTACCGCCACAGTTGGCTGATTGCGTGGATATCGTGCTGGACGGTGACAAGGTGGACCATCAGCTGCTGGAGAACATCCGGCGAGCACCGCGGGCGGCGATGACGCTGGTGCAGTTGCTGCGCCACAATGCCAAGGTTACGCCAACGCAGGGTCTGATCGCCGAGTCGCTCGCCTACGCGACGCTTCAGTCAGGGCCCGAATTTGCTGCCGCGCTACCGACCCTTGCGAAGGAGGGGGCGCTGCAGCAGGATGACGGGCCGCCAATCTTGCTGGAGCGGCAGGACAATCGCCTGTCCATCCGCCTGAATCGACCTGCCACTCGCAACGCCTACAACGCGGACATGCGCGATGCCCTTTACGAGGCGCTGCTGCTCATCGAACAGGACACCCGCATCGTAACAGCCGAAATCAGTGGCAGTGGCGCCTGCTTCAGTGTCGGTGGTGATTTGCGCGAGTTTGGTAGCGTTGCGGATCCAGCGACGGCTCATGCCATTCGAAGTCAACGCAACGTGGGCCAGCGAATGCTGGCGGTTTCAGATCGCTTGTGCTGCCGCGTGCACAGCGCCTGCCTTGGCGCAGGCGTAGAGTTGCCCAGCTTTGCCGCACGCATCGTGGCCGCACCTGGCGCCTTTTTTCAACTTCCCGAAATCCAGTTCGGACTCTTGCCGGGCGCCGGTGGAAGCGTCAGTATTCCCCGTCGCATAGGACGCCATCGAACTGCCTGGTTCGCCTTGACGGCGCGGCGTGTGCGGGCGCAAACGGCGCTCGAATGGGGGCTGATCGACGCTATTGACGCGCGTGCCGAACACGAACACTAAACACCATCAAGAGGGAGACAATGGCATGGCTGAGTTAAAACCGGGTGCTCGATTAGCGAGTGCAGTCTGCGATACGGAGGTGGTGGTGATTGCGGCAGCCGCGAGCGATACAGTTGTGAGCTGCGGCGGTGCGCCCATGCTTGCTGAGGATGACACCGCGACTACCGGTATGGAACTTGCGCAAGATTCCGCCGGTGGTACCGAACTGGGCAAGCGATACACAAATGCCGCGCAGGATATTGAACTACTGTGCGTCAAGCCCGGCGCAGGCTCGCTAACGGTCGATGGCGAACCGCTCACTCTGAAGGGTGCTAAACCACTGCCCGCGTCCGATTAGCCGACCGCCAACCCATTGCGATACAGTCTAAGGGGTTTTTCTACACATGAATTTGATGATGTTGCTCGAAATGTCGGCCCAGGGTTTTGGCGATCGTACGGCCTTCATCCACGGCGACGATTCACTCAGCTATCAGGAGCTGTTTACGGCGGCCGGCAGGGCAGCAGAACGGCTGCGTGACGAGAACGTGGCGCACATGGGCATGCTCGATATCAGCAGCCTGGCGCTCCCGATAGCGCTGTTTGCGGCCGCCTGGGCAGGGAGGCCGTTCGTGCCGGTGAACTATCGTCTGGCGGAAGATGATATTGAGGCGCTGCTCACACGTATCGTGCCCGCCGAGGTCATTGTGGACAGCGCGATCACCACTGCGGTCGAAGGTGTGCAAGCGATTGATCGCGACCGTTTCATCAAAATGGCCAGAGACGGGGGTCCGCAACCGGAGCACAATTGGACCATGGATCCGGAGGACGTGGCCGTACTGCTGTTTACCAGTGGGACAACCGGTGCACCCAAGGCGGCGATGCTGCGACATCGCCACCTCGCGTCCTACATCCTGTCCTCGATTGAATTCGGTTCGGCGTTGGGTGAGAAAGCCCTGGTCTGCGTGCCCCCCTACCACATAGCGGGCGTGTCGTCGGTAGTGAGCTCCGTCTACGCCGGTCGCACCGTCGTACAAATGCCGAACTTTGATGCCGAGACCTGGGTCGACCTCGTGCAGCGACACGAAATCAGCACGGCGTTTCTGGTGCCGACGATGTTGCGACAAATCGTCGCTGTACTGGAGCAACGGGGCGAGCCTGAGCTATCGAGCCTGCGGTCAATCTCCTACGGCGGTGGAAAGATGCCGCAGGCGGTGATTCGAAGAGCGATGGAGCTGTTACCCGACAGCCGGTTTACTCAGGCGTATGGCCTCACGGAGACAAGCTCGACCATCTGCGTGTTGTTGCCTGAGCAACACCGGGAAGCTCTGGTCAGTGAGGATCCAGCCGTACGCCGCCGACTCTCCTCTCTCGGGCATCCACTGCCCGGTATAGAGCTGCAGATCCGCGACTCGGAAGGCAACGTGCTGGCGCCAGGGGAGCGAGGCGAAATTTTTGTACGCGGGGAGCAGGTGTCGGGCGAATACGTGGGCAAGGGAAGCTTGCTGGATGCTCAGGGTTGGTTTGCCACACGTGACGCGGGAGAGCTGGACGCGGCCGGTTTTCTATACCTCGAGGGCCGTCAGGACGATGTCATTGTGCGCGGCGCGGAGAACATGTCGCCGGGAGAAATCGAGGATGTGCTGCTGAAGCACGAAAGCGTCGCTGATGTTGCCGTCGTGGGTGTGCCGGATGACCACTGGGGCGAAGCGGTAGCAGCCGTCGTGGTTCTTCACGCCGACGCCGCGGTAACCGTACAAGAACTGCAGGCGTGGGTGCGCCAGCATTTGCGTTCATCGAAGGTACCTTCCCAGATCTTTTTCGACGCTGCTCTGCCTTACAATGAGACTGGTAAACTGCTGCGACGGGTTGTGCGCCAGCAGCTTGCAGAGGCTGGCTAAGCGCATCGTCACACACCGTCCGTAGGAGATGCTCTATGACTGATGCGAAGTTGGAACCGGTGCAGCTGTACGGCTCGAGTATCTCCTACTTTACCGGCAAGATGGAGAACTACTTCAGGCTCAAAGGCATTGCCTATGAGCTTCGGCCCATGCTGGCGCGGTCCATCTATCCATTGGTCCAAGAAAAAGTGGGCGCTACCCAAATGCCTGCAATGACCCTGGCGGATGGCCGCTGGCTTACGGACACTACGCCGGCAATTCAGTGGTTTGAGACAGAGTATCCAGATCACCCTGTGATACCACAGGACCCACTGCAGCGCTTTTTCAGCCTATTGCTGGAGGACTATGCGGATGAATGGCTATGGCGCCCGGCCATGCACTACCGATGGTATTACGATGTGGGAGCCACCTTTGCCGGTGCGCATTTGGTGCAAGAATTGACCGGCGAGCTGCCGCTACCGAAACATTTCAAGCGCTGGATGATCCGACGGCGGCAGCGGTCTGGCTACACCTTCGGTGACGGGATTACCCGCGATCAGGTCCCAGCGGTGGAGAGCATCTACCACCGCACGCTTGAACAGCTGCAGGCGATCTTGGAGACCCGACCGTTCCTGCTGGGTGACAGCCCGTCCCTGGCGGACGTTGGATTTTCTGCGCCGTTCTTTCGCCACTTTGGGTTGGACCCGGTGCCCGCAGAAATCATGCGCAAATCGGCTCCCGCCGTCATGGTCTGGATCACGAGACTCTGGAACACCCGGTTGGCGGAGAAGAGCGGCGAGTGGCTGGACGGGATACCTGAGGACTGGAATCCGCTTCTACAGGAAATAGGGGAGCACTACCTGCCCTACCTGTGTGCCAACGTTGAGGCCGTTGCGGCGGGCACCCGGAAGTTCGATGCAGAGGTGGGCGGGGTGCGCTACCGAGGCGCTCGTTGGTCGCCGTATCGGGTGTGGTGTCTGCAGCGGCTGCGGGAGGAGTATCGATCGCTCCCCGAAGTGGTGCAGTTGCAGGCGCGAGAGCGTCTGGAGCAGACCGGCTGCTGGGAGCCCTTATGGCGGCCATCGAGCCTGCCATTGGCCGATGGTTTTTGCGCCCGGCTACCGTTTTACGCGGACGCCAAGATGATCGATGTGTATCACACCCGGTAGAGATCAGGAACGGAAACCAGTTTTTCAGACGACCCGCGACAGCCCCGTGTTGCTTCTGCGGACCTTTGATTTGTACATTTCTCGATCTGCATGCCGCGTCAGACTCACCGCGTCTCGACCGTGATCCGGAGCCAGCGCAACCCCGATGCTGCCAGAAATTTCCAGCGTCAAGTCACTGACTCGCATCGGTTCTGAGAGGCTGCGATCCAGCTCCCGCAGTATGCGCGAGACACTGTCCATGTTTTCCAGCTGTGGCAGCACGATACCGAATTCGTCGCCGCCCAGACGTGCCGTGGTGTCTGTGTCCCGAACCAAAGCCTCGATTCGCTGCGCAACGATCTGCAACACCCGATCGCCGGCCTGGTGGCCGTGGGTATCGTTGACCAGTTTGAAGTCATTGAGATCAATGTAGATGAGACCCGCCTGACCGCGGCCGCGATTGACCTGGTCCAGGGCAGATTGCAGGCGCAGATCGTACTGTTCACGGTTGGCAAGCCCGGTCAGCGCATCGTGCTGCGCTTTGTGCTCAAACAGAGACCGATCCTCATCGAGTTGGTCGGTGAGTGCCAGAAAACTGGTCTGGTGGGCGTACAGGCAAAATCCGGTCAGAACTATGGCAGTCAGCGCACACATAAGCCGGTTCAGAGGAAGCGCCTCGGCGGGAATGATCTGAGGGAAGGGCAGCTGCAGCGGTTCGATTGCACTGATCGCGACGAACAGCCCGGCGATGATCAATGTCCAACAAATGCCGGCGCGCACACTGCAGCTCAGAAACGCCCAGGCCGGGATGAAAAAGTAAAGCGGTACAACGGGCGACGTCATCGATAGACCGGTGAGCGCGTGTATGCCCAACGTCATGATAAAAGAGAAACCGGCGTAGGAATTACTCAACAGTGCCGCGGACCGGTGGACGTACTTGAAGGTCAGCAGAGAAGCGAGTGCGAACACGACGCAGAAGGTGTAAAGCAGGGAAATGCTCAAGCGCAGATCCGGGCTGTCAGTCATCTTGTAGTACATGACACCCTGTCCCAATGCGCACATGACGGACATCAGGAATACGGCGACGATGAGATGGGCAATCGTGCGTCCTCGCACTGAGTGTTTGGTCCAGTGGGTGAGACGGGTGTCGTTGATCAAATCATCCGGAATGAGCCAGTCCAGCGATCCGAGTGCGTTCAGGATGGACACCGCGCGGATTTCCGGCACGGCGACGTCGGAGCCTTTCGGCGCCGCGGGCGTACTGTCCCCATCCACGTCCCTGCTCATAGCGACCCCTTCTGGTTGGCAGGCTGAAACTCGCTCGACTACTATGCCGTTACACTATATCCCTGTGGGATATTTCATTCCCAGAGGTTATTGCCGAAATGTGACAATGAGCCGACGAATGGTCGCTAAGGCGTAAAAAACGTGATGCAGAGCACAGTTCCTGCCCGGCGGAGCACGAAGTGGAGGCTAAGAGGGGCTAGCGGTCGATAAATCCGTACAGCTTGCCAGCATTTTCGCAGAAAATGCGCTGTTTCTTGCCTTCATCAATGCCTTGGGACATGGCATTGATCAGGTGCTGGGAATTGGGCCAATCGGTAATGTGATGGGGAAAATCGGAGCACCACATCATGGTGTCGACCCCGACCGCGTCGCAGTTCTGCACCCCAAACTGATCGGACACAACCCCTACTTTGCAGTTACGCAGATAGTATTCGCTCGGGAGCATGGAAAGCGTCACGCCGGTCCAGTAGCGATTGCGCCGATAGCGGTCGTCCAGTTCTTGCTTGAAGAAGGGAACCCATCCTGCTCCGACTTCCCCGCCTACCACGGTCAGCCCGGGATAGCGTTCGAACACGCCGTTGAAAATAAACTCTGCAAACAGCACCGGCATACGGCTCATGGTGGTTGAAAACTGCACCAGCTGTGGGACGCCGCCTTTTTGTGCCACTCGCTTAGTCTTGACGGTGGGCGGTGTGAGTCCGATGTGTATGTGAATGGGCATGCTGAGTTCTTCCGCCAGGCGCCAGAAAGGCTCATCCACCTCACCGAGGATTGCCTCGCCGGAGGGCCAGGTGGCCAGGCCCACACCCTTGGCGCCGGCATCGTGTGCGCGCTTCAACTCTTCGACGGCGTCATCGATGGTCGTGGCGGGCATTTGCCAGATTGCCCCGAGGCGCTCGGGGCTGTGATTGCAAAAGTCGGAGATGAAGTTGTTGTACGCCTGCATGCCGGCCAATGAAAAATCATTGTCCTGACCCATGAAGTAGATCATGGTGCGTTGTGGTGGAAAAAACACGGCCGCATCGACGCCGTCCTCTGTCATCAACTCAAGCCGTTCCGCGGGCTGGAAAATGCCCGGGTGCATTTCCGCATACTTCACGCCCGTCCACTTCAGCGTCTTGGGCGTCTTGTTCATCGCCGCCACCAGACCAAGCGATTCAACCGCTTCGCCCAGCTGCCACGCGTCTCCACCGTCTTTGTCCTTGACCAGCTTTGGCGCCAAATCCCGATACTTCTCTGGCAGATACTTCTCCCACAGATCAGGGGGCTCGATAACGTGCTGGTCACAGTCTATGGTTCGGTAGTGCATATCGCCGTCCTGGTGCAATGGGGGAAATGGGCGTTGGGGACCGAGTCAGTCCCCATTATCGGCTGGTCAGAAAAAATATAACTTATAACAAGACATCTGTCATGTATAAACGCTCGCCTGGGGTGAGCGTAAGCTGGTCAAAAAATCGTCTCACCGCGTTGCAGCCAGCGTTGAGCGTGTTGATAACTGCGCAGCCCTGGCCGCCATGTCCAGCACCACGTCGCCAAACATGGCCATCTTGGGGTTGTCCGCACCACCTTTGACGTAGCGCGCGTAGCCGGCTTCCAATACACAGGCCATTTTGAAGCGGGCCAGAACGATGTAGTAGTCCATGTTGTCCACAGGCAGTCCGCTGGTGCTCGCATAGCGATGCATCAATTGCTCGCGGGAAGGCATTCCGCTGAAGTCGACATAGCCGCTGCTGCGATCTTCGTCCGGGTCTGGCCAGGTCATAAGAATCCAGCCCAGGTCCAGCAGTGGATCGCCGACGGTCGCCATTTCCCAATCGACAATGGCAACCAGAGTTGCGGGCGCTTGGTGCTGAAACATGACGTTGGCAAACTGATAGTCACCGTGGATGATACCCGTGGTGAAATGCTTGGGTATGTGCGAACGCAGCCAATGTGCGGCGCTCTCCAGCCCGGGTATATCGCGAAAGCGTACCGTTTCTAGATGCGCCAGCCAGCGGTCCACCTGTCGATCGAGGAATCCCTCCGGTTTTCCGAAGCCTTCCAGACCTTGCGCCTGCCAGTCCACCCGACCCAGCCGTGCTATGCCATCCACCAGTTCCCAGGCCATGTTCGCGCGCAGCGACGGGTCGCTGCGAAACGGCTCTGGCAAGTCGCCCATGGGTGTCCAGCCTTCCACCTGCGCCATGATGTAGAAACACGAGCCCAGTACGGTGGTATCGTCGCAGACGGCGATGCCGTGTGGATGGGGCACGTCGGTCCCATTGAGCGCGGCGATGACCCGGTACTCTCTCAACATAATCTCGTTGCGCCCTTTGGGGACTTTCGCCGGTGGTTTTCGCAGTGCAAAGGTGTTGTCACCGCGGCGCAGGGCAAAGATCTCGTTTGAGGCACCGCCGCTGATAAAGGTCGCCTGCAAAGGCTCCCCGCTGCCTGGCAATCCCTGACCATCCATCCAGCGGGCTAGCGCTGGGGTGTCGATGGTCGGTGCGTGGGTGGGGTGGTCGCCTTGCATCACAGGTTGCCTATGGTGTTGTCCAGGTGGTGGGCCAGTTTTGTGCGTGCCTCCTCAATGCGCGCGGGCAGCCATTCACTGGGCCAGACAGGGTCCGGCGAGGGTTGGTAGCCGCGCAGCACCTGTTTAGCGACAGTGATCCGATGTACCTCGCTGGGTCCATCCACGACGCCCATGGTGGGCACCGTCATCCAAAGGCCAGCCAGCGGCGTTTCATTGGAACACCCAAGGGCGCCGTGCACCTGTACAGAGCGTCGTACGATGTCATGCAGCACTTCAGCGGCCTGCACCTTAACGGCGGAAATGTAGACCCGCGACTTATGGCGATCGCCTTTGTCACACCACCAGGCTGCGTACAGAACCAGCAGTCTGAATTGTTCCAGCTGGATGAACGAATCGGCAATATAGTTTTGCACCGTCTGTTTCTGTGCCAGCAAGCTGCCCTGGGTGTGGCGGCTCAGTGCACGTTCGCACATCATATCCAGCGCTTTTTGGCAGTAGGCTACGGTGCGCATTGCATGGTGAATGCGACCGCCTCCAAGGCGCTTCTGGGCCAATTCGAAGGCCCTGCCGGGTTCGCCGAGCACCGCGTCTGCGGGCAGTCGTACGCGGTTGTACCTGACCCAGCCATGGCTGCCGGGTTCGTCCAGGCTCTCGTGCATCAGCCCGACATTTCGCAGAATTTCGATGCCCGGAGTGTGTCGGGGTACAAGGAACATAGTGGCACCCTGATGCACCGGCACGTCTTCATCGGTAATCGCCATAACGATCAAAAACTCGGCGAAGTCGGCATGCGACGAATAGTATTTTTCACCGTCCAGTATCCACTCATCGCCTTCCTGCCAGGCTCGGCAGCGAAACTCTCCCGGATCAGACCCGGCCTGGGGTTCTGTCATCGAATAACAGGACACCATCTCGCCGTTCAGTAGAGGTTCCAGGTAGCGTTGCTTCTGTTCCGGCGTTCCATAGTGGGCAATGATCTCGGCATTGCCCGTGTCGGGCGCCTGAGTGCCAAACACTCGCGATGCCCAGGTGCTGCGACCCAGGATCTCGTTCATCAGTGCGAGCTTGACCTGCCCGTACCCCTGACCGCCGAGTTCGGGCGTGAGATGGCAGGCCCACAGACCTCGCTTACGGACTTCTTCTTGCAGGGGTTTCACCAGCTTGCGGGTCGTTGCATTGTGGACGTCGAAAGGGTCGGTGGCTTTCCGCCAGATCAGCCCGATGGGTTCGATCTCTTCGCGCACAAACGCGTCCATCCAGTCGAGCTTATCTTGAAACTCGGGTTCGGTCTCAAAATCCCATGTCATACTAACAACCTCCTTGTGGCGGTGTATCGGCCTTCATCGCGGCACCTCTGTGCATCAGCCACCCAACCCCAACAGTTGCCGAGATACCATACTGCGCATGATCTCAGACGTACCGCCACCGATCGTTTCCGTCAGGCTTTGACGCCAGAGGAGTTCCGGACCCGCGTCGCTGACCAGAGCCTCTGGGCCGCCCAGATCAAGCACGGTCCGAGCGATGTCCTGGCAGGTGACAGTGTGTATGATTTTGTTCATGGCCGCGTCCGCGGCGGCGTCGCGGCCGCTGACCATGCTAGCCAACACGTTCAATCCCAGCATCTCGGTTTCCATAGCGCGAGTTGCCAGTTCGGCGACGCGCTGACGCACGCGGGCATCGTCGGCCAGTCCCTGCACATTGAGCCAGTTCACCATTTCTTCCAGGTCGCGACGTACCCGCCCGGGTGGGAACTGGATATGTCGTTCGTCCGCCAGCGCTTCACCGATGATTGGCCACGCGCCGTTTTCAGCACCCACACGATTGGCCACGGGCAGCACGACCTCATCAAAAAACACCTCATTCAGTTGATCGCCGTCCACTGTGGGCAGGGGAGAGACGCGGATGCCGGGCGTGGTCTTGTCGCAGATGAAAAGACTCAGGCCGCGACCGCGACTCTGCTGAGAGCCGGTTCGCGCAAGCACCCACAGATAATCCATGTCCTGGGCGTAGGATTGCCAGCACTTTTGACCGTTCAGCCGGTAGTGATCTTCCGCGGGATTGCGTTCCGCCTTGAGCCTCAATGCGGCCAGATCGGAGCCTGCCTCGGGTTCGGAGTAGCACAACGAGAAGTGCAGTTCACCGCTGCGGATGCGCGGCAAATAATCCTGACGCTGTCGGTCTGTCCCGTAGCGAATGATCGATTTGGCGACGATGCCGGCCGCGAGGGGGTTACGCGCTGCGCGGCTGTAGGCGACCTCATTCCACAGTATGTACTCGTACGTTGGCCCCAGGCCTTCACCACCGACCGCTTTGGGCCAGGTTAGAGCCAGCCAGTTCTTCTCAGCCATGGCGAAGAACATCGCGCGCACTTCGGGCCATCTGTGCCCCTGGCGGTAAAACCCGTCGAGTTCCGCATATTCCGTCAAGAATTCACGAACTTCATCTCGAAAGGCATTTTCCGGGGCTGAGAAACCGTAGCTCACGTTTGGTGGTCCATTCAATCAAGCTCTGCATCGGGATCGGGATCGGGATTCCAATTCGGCTCCCGCTTCTCCGCGAATGCGCGCGGCCCCTCGATGAAGTCCGGGTGACGCCAGTGGGAGCGCAGCAGAGTCCAACCGTCCTCGAGTGACTCCGCATAACCCTTTTCCAGCGAGCCCCAAATGGCCTTTTTTGAGAGTGCCATTGCCTGAGGTGAGTTCTGGAGCATGTCTTGTGCAATGGAGTGAGCGATCGACATAGCTTCGCTGGAACTCTCGGCCAGTTCATCCACCAGGCCAAGAGCAAAGGCGCGCTCCGCGCTGAGGCGATAGCGCGAACCCTGCAGCGTCATGCGCAGCGCAGTCCCAAGTGGCAAACGGCGAGCAAGCCCTATGTTCTCGATGGCTCCAACCATCCCGACGTTTACATGGGCGTCGATGAATCGTGCCGATTGCACGGCGATGACTATGTCTGCGTCGACCACAAAGTGGTGGCCGCCGCCTACGCAGGTGCCGTTGACCACGCAAATGACCGGCTTCCAGACATCGTTTTGATAAGGCGACCAGAACACGGACTCTCGCAGTGGTTTGTCCACAAAAACTTGCTCGGCTGCCTCGTCGCCGTCGGCTTCATCAACGTCAAAACCCGTACAGAAGTGCCGGTCGCCCGCCGCGCACAGGATGGCCACCCGCACTTCCGGATTGTCACGCACGTCGGACCAAATGGCCTTGAACATGGCCTGCATGCCGGGTGTCAGCGCATTGCCGCGTTCCGGGCGATCGAGCGTGATGGTGGCGACGCCGTCGATCTTTGTATAGCGCACGCCTTCCATGGGCTGGTTGGGGTCGATGCTCGCCATATCAATGTCCCCTCAGTCCGGCGCTAGCGACCAGCAGTTGCTCTTCGCGTTGTCCGTCCATCAGTGAGGCAAGTTGCCTCAGCCGCCGGCTGCAGTGAAACACCGGGCCTTCCAGGGTCACGCCGATGGCGCCGTAGGCCTGATGGCAGGTGTGGGCGGCCATCAAGCCAGCGCGGCGAGCGGATCGGATCGCCCCTGCGGCCTGTTGCTGAGTACTTAGGTGGTCACCGCCGAGTTCGTCAAAGTCTCGGGCCGCGGCGCGGGCAATGCGCTGCGCAGCGCTCAGCGCAATCATGCAATCCGCCAGCGGGTGCGAGATGGCCTGGAAATCTCCCAGCGGTTGCCCGAACTGTTGACGCTGTGCGACGTACTCAGCGGTGTTGCTCAGCAGTTTCAGACCCAGGGCGGCAATGTAGGCCGCCTGACTGAGATTGCCCAGCGTCAGCGCCTGAGGTGCTCCGCTCAGTGTTTCGCCGGTCGCCAGCGCGCCTCTGGCCCAGGTCTCTCCGCCCAGTGTCGCAATGGGCTGCAGCGTCTCACGCGGGGTTGCGCGAAAAATACACGCATCCTCCACCTGCAAAAACAAGCTTGCGACTGTCCCCAATGGCAGCAGTTGACTGTCGGAGCGGCTCACGCAAATGAGCACATCGCCGCACAGAATGGCCTCGAACTCGCTGCCGTCGAGCACTTGCAAGGCGAGAAAGGTATCGGCGATGGGCCCGGGAAACACGACATGGCCCAATGCCTCGCTGATGGCGCAGACGGTCACCGCTCCGCCCGAGTCCGAGTGGCCAGGTGCTGCGGGAGCGAACACACCGAGCGCCGCCAGCTGGCGCCACAGGTCAGTCGGGAAGTGCGCATGTTGTTCGCGGACCAGCGTCTCTACGTCGTGCTGCTCGCAGAATCGTGTAATCGCCTCGCTCACAGCCAGTTGCTGTTCGTCGAAGCCGAGCCGCAGCGGACTGTTCATGTTGACCAGCGAGCCTCAACCAGAGCCCGCCGTGCGCCTCCCACGCCGTTGAGTTCTTGTCGCAGTCCGAGCAGGCGCATGCTCCAGACGTGCAGATCGAACTCCCGGGTGAAGCCGATGGCGCCGGAAAGTTGGTGCGTTTCTGTAAACAGTTGATCGGCAGCGTGCAGGGCAAAAGCGGCCGCCGTGGCCGTCGCCTCGGCTCCTGCATTGTGGTAAGCGGCCTCGCGCGCGAGCCAACGACTGGCCTCCAGCTGAATGGCGCACTGTGCGAGACGATGCTGCACAGCCTGAAATGAACCAATGGTTCGTCCAAACTGTCGCCGCTGCTTCAGATAGGAGACCGTATGATTGAGCGCTGCCTCCATGGTGCCGACCGCCTCTACCGCCAGCGACAGTCGCCACCAATTCTGCAGCGTGTGCGACACACGTCCCAGTGACTCGCCAACATCACACAGTTCAGCCGTGCGCTGAGTGTTGTGCAGTCTGCCCATGGGATAGCCGAACGACGTCTGCACGGGCATCATGTCCTGATCCTGTAGGGCAACAAGAACAGCCTCTTCGTCCGTCAGGACCAGAAGATGGCGAGCGTGTGCCGCGTAGCGTATCGGCGTCCCGGCAGCAAGCTCTCTGTCTGTGCACAGCGCGATCGGCCCCGCTACCGGGACCTCGCTGACCGCGGGTGCGACCAAGAGCTGTGCCCCGGCAGCCACGATGCCTGCTGACCTCGCCACAGCCTCTACGATCAGCGCCGCCTCAAGTCCGGCAAGTTTGCCGCCGCTGGCCAGGTCGCGTGCAATCTGGCAGAAGCCTGCCTCATCAAGTTCCTTGTGCAGCACCGCATCGTAGTCGTTGTCGCGTGCCAGTTCGATCGCCCGTGCTGCGCCGGCTCGCTGATCGAGCAGGCGATCAACCGCTTCGACGATCGCGTGCTGATCTTGATTGAGTTCGAAATCCACCGGCGTTGTTACTCCTTCGGCAGTTCAAGGAACCGCGAAGCGATCAAATTCAGCTGTACTTCTGTTGCGCCCACCGCCACACCTGCAGTCATTGCCAGACGAAAGTTGCTGTCGGCAAAGGAGGCGTACTCACGAGATTCTGGCCCGAATACCTCCAGCGCCAGGCGGCCAATCGCGTTGTCGCAAGTGGTGCTCAGTACTCGGGCCAGCTGCGTGTCTGCGGTGGGTGGCATATCTCGTGCTCTTAGATCGATCACCTTGTAGACCAGCACTCTGGCCGCTTCGCACAAAGCACGCGCCTCGCCGAGCCGGTCGACGATGATTGGATCTTCCAGTAGGCCACGTTCCGCAGCGACTTCTGCAATCTTGTCCAAGGTGACGGCTGCTCGTGCGTATCTTGCCGCACCGATGCGTTCGAACTGCAGCGCGTAGTTGACAACACCCCAGCCGTTGTTTTCTTCGCCGAGGAGCACGTCGGTGGGCACCTTCACATCTGTAAAAAACACCTCGTGAAAGTAACGCTTGCCAACGACGGAGGGGATCTCGCGAACGTCAATTCCCGGCGAGTCCATGGGGACGAGCAATACGGAAATACCTCGGTGTCGGCTACTGTCTGGGTCGGTACGGACCAGTAGGAAAATAAAATCTGCGTGATTGCAGTAGGAGGTCCAGATTTTCGAGCCGTTAATAATGTAATGATCATCGGCTTGCGCCGCGCTAGTGCGCAGCGCCGCCAGATCGGAACCCGCCTCTGGTTCTGAAAAGCCCTGACACCAGAGTACATTGCCGGCGGATATCTTGGGCAAGTGAAACTGCTTCTGTTGCTCTGTACCGTAGTGCATGATCGCCGGGCCAATCCAGTTCACGTTCATGTACTGGGAGCCCCGCGGTTCGCCGATTGCCCACATTTCTTCGCCGACAATGGAGTGGCGCCAGGGTTCGCAATCGCGACCCCCGTATTCACTTGGCCAGTGCTGCGTGAGCCAACCCTGCTCTGCCATACGGCCGCAGAAGTAGCGGCTGAATTCTGCCTGCGAATCACCGCCGGGTCCGTTGCGCGAGATTTCCGCCCAGTTGTCCGGAAGCTCCGCTTCGAGAAACTCGCGAATTTCCCGGCGATGCTCGATATCATCCTGCGACCAGTCGAATTCCAATGGCGGCCTCCTGACGTGTGACCGGACCTCTTGATAAGGTGAAGCCATCGCTGCCCACAGACAAGCGAAAAATGGGAGAGACTTGCCTAACTTATTGAATGTCAAAAGAGTGTCAGAAATATCTATATGAAACAAGTCAAGTGTCTGAAAAAAATGCTAGACTCGGCGAACCCCGCTGGGGAGGCCTATTTGCCCGCTAAAGGCACAATGCCCGGCTGCGGTCGCTACCCCTTACAGCATTTATAAGAAGCGCCGGGAGCACGATGAAGAACCTGTTCAGTTACTCCGATAAACGTGTGTTGATTACCGGTGCCAGTTCTGGAATGGGTGAGGCAACAGCGCGTCTGGTGCATTCCCTGGGCGCTGAGGTGGTGGCGCTGGACGTACAAGCGCCGCGTTACGATTTCGCCGATTATCTCGAAGTCGACCTGAGAGACGTCGCCGCGATCGAACAGGCGGTGGATGAAGTGACCGGCACCCGGCTGCATAATCTTTTCTACTGCGCGGGGTTGCCGGGGGGCAAGTTTCCGGCGACGGATGTGGTAACGGTCAACTTCATTTCACAGCGGCACATGATCGATCGACTGCTGCCCCACCTGCGACGGGGTGACGCGATCGTCAGCGTCTCCTCCGGTGCCGGCATGGGCTACAGTTTTTTTGGAGCCCAGTTGAATCCTTTTTTGGAGATCACTGATTTTGAACAAGCGCGCCAATGGGTCGGGGAGCATCAACAGAAGGACTGGTTCGAGCCCTATTCGTTTTCCAAGATGTGCAGCATCGTATTTGCCCTGCGTGCCGGCGGGGCTATCACTAGTGAAACCGGAGTCAGGGTAAACTGTACGAGTCCCGGGCCAACCGATACGGCGATGATGCCGGACTTTGTTGAGCAGACCAGCGCGGCGTTTTTCGAGCGCTACCCGAAGCCCATCGGTCGCAATTCCACAGCCGAGGAGCAAGCCTGGCCGCTGGCGTTCCTCAACAGCGACGCGGCGAGTTACATCAGTGGCGAGAATCTGTACACGGACGGCGGTGCCTGTTCCGGTGTTCTCAACGGGTCCATCGATGGCGCGCTGATGGTGCCCGACCAGTAAACAAGTTGGAGTTCTTGTGAGTAAACCTATGAGGCGGCCCTTGCCGCTGTTGAACGATACCAATCGGTTTTTCTGGACCTCGGGTGAAGACGGCAAGCTGCGTTTTCTAAAGTGCAGCGACTGTGGCACCTTGATTCACCCCCCGGTAAACGTTTGCGGCAACTGCCTGTCGCGGGAGCAGCATATCGTTGAAGTATCAGGGCGGGCGACATTGGTTGGCTTCACAGTGAATCACCAGATGTGGCTGCCGATGATTGAGCCTCCCTACGTGATCGGTCTCGTGGAAATCGTAGAACAGTCGGGTTTGCGCCTGACAACCAACATTATCGATTGCCAGGAACAGGATCTGGCCATTGGCATGCCCCTAGAAGTAACGTTCGAACACTATGAAGATGTGTATCTGCCGGTGTTCCGTCCTGTTGAGAACAGGAGGTCGACGTGATGGACAAGTTCGAATCTGTGTCCGCCGTCACCGGCATGGGCATGTCTGATATTGGTCGCCGATTGATGCGCGACCCGATGGATTTGACGATTGATGCGTGCTTGTCGGCTCTATCGGATGCGGGTCTTGAGCGCCGGGATATTGATGGCGTCTGCACCTACCCTGGGATGGTAACGGGCGCGCCGGGCATCAGCGGTGCCGGTGCGTTTGACGTTATGGACGCGCTGCGCCTGGAAGTGAACTGGTACAACAGCGGTTTGGAGCAGCCCGGCCAGCTTGGCTCGGTGGTGGCGGCGATGATGGCGGTGGCCACGGGCATGTGTCGGCACGTGCTGTGTTTTCGAACGGTATGGGAGGCGACTTACACGCAGCTGCAGCGTACGGGCGCGGTACGCTACTCTGGCGGTGGAGGCCGTTTGTCCGGCGGTATGGAGTGGCGCATCCCCTACGGAGCCGCTTCAGCAGCGAACTGGATCGCGCTGTACGCCAGTAACTACATGCATCACTACGGTCTGACCCGCGAGCAGCTTGGTCAAATTCCCCTGAACAACCGCAAAAACGCTGCGCTGACACCCTACGCAGTCTATAAGGATCCGCTTACGCTTGAGGATTACCTGAACGCGCGTATCGTTTCTACACCCTTTGGCCTCTACGACTGCGATGTGCCGTGCGATGCCGCGGTGGCCTTCGTGATCTCCCACGTCGATACGGTGAAGGACAGTCGACGAGGCAGGGGGGTTGGCTTTGAGGCCGTGGGCACGGCCAACTCGGAGCGGGTTTCCTGGGATCAGGGCGACATTCGCTATGAGCCGGGTCTGGAAGCCGCGGCGGCGATGATGTGGTCGCGAACCGACCTTCGACACGCTGACATTGACATGGTGCAGTTGTACGACGGCTTCAGCTTCAATGCGCTGTGCTGGTTAGAACGATTGGGATTCTGCGGTGAGGGTGAGGCTGGCGCGTTCCTGGAAGGTGGCGAGCGAATCGCTCGGGACGGCGAACTGCCACTCAATACCAATGGTGGCCAGCTGTCGGCAGGTCGTCTGCACGGTTATGGATTTCTGCACGAGGCCTGTGTACAGATTCTTGGCGAAGCGGGTGAACGGCAGGTACCCGGATCGCCCCAAACCGCCATCGCTACCTCCGGTGGTGGCGTTCCCGGTAGCGCCCTGCTGATGCGAACACTGTAGGCGTATTCATGTTCGACTTTGCCGGGCACGGATTGATCGAATCGGCGATCAAGCTGCCGTTGCCTGGAGCAGGACCCCAGACTCTGGCGGCGGTACTTGATCGACCGCTGCAAAACACGCCTCGGAGCTTGGCCCTGGCTGGTCGCAGCGGTCGTCTTGACTACGCCGAGCTAGAGCGTCAGGTACGGCGTGCCTGTGTTGCAATGGCTGGTCTGGGCGTTGGCAGATACGATCGGGTAGCGGCCTGCCTGGATAACGATCTGGACATCGTCATTGCCATGCTGGCCTGTGCCCGACTCGGGGCGATTTGGGTCGGTGTCAATCGTCCGTTGGCGGCACCGGAGAAAGCGTTTCTGTTATCGGACAGTGCCGCCAACGTTTACCTCACCGACGACAACGGGGCCAGCGAAATTCAGGATCAGCGCCGCCGGCTGAGTGCCCTGAAAACCGTGGTGAGCGTCGGCACGCATGCCGGCGACGAGCAGTGGCGCACGCTGCTGGACGGAGCAGAGGAAACCTGTGTCCGCAGAGATATCGACGCCTTCGAGCCGGCGGCAATCGCCTATACCAGCGGCACCACCGGTCGGCCGAAGGGTGCCGTACACAGCCACCACAATATTCTGCTGCCCGGAGCCATGCGCGCGCTCGAAAGGACTTATGCAGAACCCGGCAATCAGGGCGTCATGTTGCCCCTCACCATTCTCAATCTTATGGTGTTGGCGCCGCTGACCGCGTTTCAATACGGTGCAGCGTGTGTCTGCATGGATAGCATGAAGCCTGCGTCCATCGCGCGCTGGGTGCGCGACTATCGGATCAATCATTTCGCTTCAGTACCCACCGTCATTCAGGACCTGTTGACATCTGCTGAGGTCGATCCGAGCGATCTCGCAACACTTGGGCAACCGGACATCGGTGGGGCTGGAATCGCCGAGTCGTTTCAGACGCTCTATAAACAGCGTTTCGGCCAACCGATGACGGTCGCGTACGGCATGACCGAAGCGCCTACCATCGTCAGCAAAACCGCCCCAGGTCAGGCGCCCGAGACGGACCTTTGTGGGCGTGCCGTGAGCCAGGTAGAACTGCTGATCATTGATGACGCGGGTTTGCCTGTTGCCCCCGGTACGGTTGGAGAGGTGTGCGTACGGCCGGCACGGAGCGGCGCCTACGCCGGACTGTACACAACAATGCTAGGGTACTGGAACAATGCAGAGGCAACCGCCCAGGCCCTTGGTGGCGAGATGTACCATACTGGCGACCTTGGCTACCTCACGGCTGATGGGCAGCTGTACGTAAAAGGTCGTACCAAGGAGCTGATCATTCGCGGTGGAGCAAATGTTTATCCCGCTGAGGTAGAACGCGTGCTGGATGCGCACGATCAGGTGCAGGCGTCGGCGGTGATGGGGGTGGACGATGTGCGGCTTGGCCAGAGGGTGGTCGCCGTCGTACAACCGGTGGGGGCCGTGGCGAACGAAGCGACTCTGGAAGCGGACTTGAAGTCCCACTGTGAACAGCAGATAGCGCGCTACAAGGTACCGGCGGAGATACGCTGCATACCAACGTTGCCCCGCAACGCCATGAACAAGGTGCTTAAGCCAGTGTTGTTGCAGCAATTCTGGAGGGCCTCGGAGACTATGCAATGACGCGGTGGCGAGTACTTGGACTGGCGATCATCTTTGTCTGGTTTATGGCCGGGGGTGTCGCCCACTTCACGAATACCGAGTTCTTCATGTCGATCATGCCGCCGTGGATCGGTTATCACAAAGAAATCGTTTACATCAGTGGCGTGTTAGAAATCATCGGAGCCATCGGCATACTGCTCCCTGGCTTGCGACAGTGGGCTGGCAATGGTTTGATTCTACTGGTGCTGTGCGTCACGCCCGCCAACGTTCACATGTGGCTGAATGCCGACCTGTTTCCGGATGTGCCGCCCGTTTTTCTCACCTTCCGTCTGGTACTGCAGGTCGCGCTGCTGGCGTTGATCTGGTGGTCAACCCGCACGCCGCGAAACGCAAGCGCCTAGCGCTTGCTGGCTTTGGTTCTTAAGCCCAAAGAATCATTCAGCGCTGTACATAACAACAGGGTTACCTTCGGATAAGCGCTACGCTACTAGGTTTTTGTACGGTGTACGGAAAGCGTTGGCTAGACAACACAAAAAGTGCTGCGGGAATGCTTGGCAAGCTGATCGCTAAGTGGTCTGCCGCTTGACTTTCGACCAGTTTGGTTTGATCGCTATGCCAACCTCTTTTTCCATCAAGCCAATCTCAAGGTGCAGATTTGGTCGAAAGTTTTCAATCCTTCCCATTAGCCACTCACTTACCTTACTCTCCCGAGGTGTCCCTGGCCCTCTATCGTCGGTATACAAGCTCTTCAGGCATACAAAATCTGGAGAAAGCAATCTGAAATAGGCTTGGACCTCTTTCATGCTGAACTCTTTCCAGTGGTGTCCATAGGTATTGACCTCGAGAATTTCATTGACGGTAATGCCACCTCCCAATCCGCCCAGGAATCGAGGGATGTCCCAAGCTCGGCCCGCGATACTGTAGTAGTTGGGTGTTGTCACCAAAATTCTTCCACCAGGTTTCAAGATGCGATAAACCTCGGTCCAAAAAGATATTGGATTAAATGCGATATGTTCTAAAATCTCTGTAAACAAGATTAAGTCTGCTGTGTTGTCGGATAGGGAGTCAAAGCACGTGCCCTGTTCCAGGTCTTCCGACGGAATGAGGTTGATTCCATAGGCCTCGGCGAGGTTCTTGACTTTGGCTTTTTTGAAGGTCGTAGGAAGATTGATAGCCTCGACATGAAAGCCCTCAACCGCATACATTAGTGCTTGATGTAAAAAATGTGCGCCAACATCGACGACCGTTTGGTTGTCACTCTTGTTCCAAGTGGAAGCCAGGCGGAGATAGGTATTATGAAACCTGGTGAAATGCGTTTGCAGGTAGTTCGCATCCGTGCCGCCATGTTTTTCAAACAGGGCTAGATAACTTTCGAAGGACAGATTTGCGATTTTAGAAGTTGGCTGCAACTTGTAGTGTGCCCTTATAACAATGGATAGGAAGCCAGCTTTGGCGCTGCATGGAAAATAGTAACCTCGCAGTCAATAAGACTGCAATGCAGCAGGATGGGTCGAAACGGCTGTCTCTCAGCCTTTGTGTTGCTGAGCCGTGTTTTTTCACATATCCATCTTTCTGATCCGATTCCGGTATGCGGCTGGCGTCTCTCCCGCACGCCGCGAAACGCAAGCGCCTAGCGCTTGACGACTTCGGGCTGCAAGCCGGAGGTTTCGAGTAAGAGTTGGTTGGACAGGTTGAGAAATGCAATCAGCGCGCTGTCGGCATCAATGCGCTCGGCGATCAGTAATTCAAACACCTCCTCCTGCAGGGCGCGAAGTCGCTCGGCAATACGGCCGGGTTGCTCGCCGTCGCGCAGGTGCTGGCGGCACGCCAGTGCCTGCTGGTAGTAGGTGTCCAGACGATCCTTACGAGCCTGTCGACGCCTGCGATAAAAAGCGATGCCCAGGCTGATGACAGCCAGTGCGACGGTCACCGACGCGCCGACAAACTCCGCATAGCGCTCTACCAATGTGGGCAGTTCCCGATCTCGGTAGCGCCGTGCACCCTGATGCCAGGGGAGCGCTCGCGGTGCGTTGGGCGCATGGTGCACATCCTCTACACCGGCCAGCGGGTACACCGAAGCGATCTCGGGGGCGAGATGATCCAGAGTCTGTGCAAGGTCATACACCAGCTCGGTGTCCAGGCTTTCCCGGCCGACCAGTAACGTAGGTACAGCCAGAGTAAGTGCAGGTGCCTTGGATAGCGAGGGGTACAGCTCGGCGGGGAATACGAAGGGCCGCAGATTTGGATAACGCAATGCCACGCCGCGAGCGATACTGGCTGCGATGTTCCCGTCCGGATCGCCAATGCTGTACAGACGGTAGCCGTCAAGTCTTTGCAGCGCGTCTTGAGGCAGCAGGCCGCCGAAGATGAAGTACACGGAAGGCACCGTTGACCAGGGGTCGTCCAATAGCTGCGGTGCCGGAGTGCCGTAATCTGTCGCCAGATGCATGGCGAGGGTGTAGCCGATCCCGCCCGGTGTCCCCGCCCACACTGGTCCAGCCGCCAGAACCTGGCCGATATTGTCGGCGCCGTGGTCTTCATCAATGAGTATGTGCAGCGCGGCCGGGTAGAGCTCACTGATAGTGGTGACACCCGGAGTGGGCTCAAGAGGTTCTTCCAGAAAGGCCAGATCCAGTTCTCCGCTGGCGAGCGCAGCGGTGATTGAAGCGACGTCGTCGAAAGGACGTAGCTGTATGTCAAACGCTGCCGGCAAGCGCTCAGCGAGCAGTTTTCCCAGGCTGGGCGCCGGTTCGTCAGAGTGAATGCCGAGGGTTAGTGCCGCCAGCACGTCGGCGGACAGGCACCAGCCTGCCAGGGCGAGGAACCAGCGAGGCATCACCGGTCAGGGCGCCAGTTGTTCAAAGTTCGTGTCTGCGCGCTGTCGAAAGCCGCTGGGATCGGTGTTCCACAAGGTTCGCCCGTTGGTGAAGCCGGCCAACTCGAACAACAATAGCCGTCCGTTCTCGATCTTGAAGTTTGTGTAGTCGGGGCAGGCCAGCCGTCCCATCGCGAGCGTGGCGGCGCACCAGCCGGAGTAGACCGGCAAATACTTCTCCTGCGCCGCGTTGAACGTCGCGCGATTGGCCTCGCTGGTGAACAGATACTGCAGTCCATCGACTTCCTCTGCCAGCCCCGGCTTCCCCATGAGGGGCCCTGATTGCTGGTGATAGCTGACCGCATCGTAGCCGCCAAGGGCGATACCTTGGGGCGCACAGTCGCTCACGTGTGCGGGCGATTCTGCGCTGACGAGCGCCGAGGCCGACATCGTCAACCACAGGAGGCAGTGAAGCAGTGTTTTCATGAATAGTTCACCAAGGACCGGGCGGAGTTCATGTTGGGCAGATGGTAGCCAATTTGGTTCCGCAGTGACAGTCATTCAACCGTCCGTGGGCTGTTGGGGTCTGACAGGAGCTGTGCTATAACATTTAACGAGTCTGGAGATGGCGTGAAGAGATGAAAAAAACCATTGTCACATTGGCATCACTGGTTCTGCTGGTGGGCGGGCTAGGGTTCTTGTTCAGAGCGCCCCTGATCGAGTTTGCGAAGGCCAAGGTGACAGAGGATATGTTCGTCGCTGACGACGGTGACGGATTCGACCCGGGCCTGAAGCAGGGGGAACGCTTCCCGCCGATTCGCGCACTTTACCAGGGCAAGACAGTCACCAGCATCGATCCGTTCATACTGGACAAAGGGATGATCTTTATCGCCAATCGATCCGTCGACTGGTGACCCTTCTGCATGGCGCAATTCGTGCAATTGCAAGAGTATCTAGGTGAATTTAAGGCCTCTGGCATCGGCGTCGTGGGGCTGACTTACGATGCGCCGGAACTCCAGCAGGCGTTTGTCGACAAGAACGGTATCGGTTACCCCTTGCTGTCGGACGACAGCGCTGCCACGGTCAAGGCGCTGGGCATCCTGAATACAGAGTACAGCCCTGGAGACAGTGCTTACGGCATCCCTTACCCGGGCATTTTTGTGATCGATGCCGAGGGGGAAATTGTCGGTAAGATCTTCCTCGATGGGTATCGCCAGCGTGTCAGTGCCGACGCCGTTCTGGCCTATGCACAACTGGTGCTTGGCATCCCGGACAGCTGATCAGAAGCTCTATCGACAAGGCGCATGGCAGTGTTGCGGGCAAGCACGCCCCCTTCGCAACGTCCTTTGCCCAATTTGACAGAATGTCAAAAAGTGTTATAACTCAGACAAGCAGGCTGAAGTAGGGACTGGATTCGAAGTCGAACAAGCGAGCTGCCCTGTCAGTCGGTGCCATGGAGGCCTGAGGTAAGTGGCCAAGAAAAAGAAAGCCATCGGATAGCGCATTGACCACCTCGCGAACGCTGGACAAATCAGGACGTAAGCTCGGCGCTAGAGCGCAGAAAACCCGCCAGCGATTCCTCGACGCGACTGCCAAGCTGCTCGCTGAGCGTAGCATTCTCGATATCTCGGTCACCGAAATAGCCCGCGAAGTCGACAGCGTGTCGAGCTTGTTTTACCACTACTTCAGGGATGTAGAGGACGCCGCGCGACAGCTGGCTCTGGCGGTTGCAGAAGAAGTACCGGCAATGGTGGTGTTGATAGACGGGGACTGGTCTGGTGGCCAGGGTCTGCAGCGATCGCGTGATCTGGCGGCCGCCTATCTCGCGCACTGGGAGCGTAACCACGGTGTGCTGTTGCTGCGCAATCAGGCGGCGGATCGCGGCGACAAAACGTTTTTGGCAGTCCGCAGACAGGCACTGGAACCGCTGATCGACAAGCTAACGGAACTCATTACCGAGTCGCAGCGGGCGGGCCGAGTTGCGGCCGATTTGCATCCTTATCTCGCAGCATCTGCGCTGGTTTCGATACTGGAGAAGTTGTCTGCGTATGCGCGCAGCCTGCGCCATTTCAATGCGAATAGGGATGATCTTGTGGAGACCTGTGCACGCATGATTTGTTCCACGGTGACCGGCCGTTGAGTGCAGGCCGTTAACGAGTCAGATTAGGAGAAAAGACGATGGGCCTACTAGAGGGTAAAGCGGCAGTAGTGACGGGAGCCGGAAGGGGCATTGGTAAGGGGCACGCCCTGCAGTTCGCGAAAGCCGGCGCCAGCGTCGTGGTCAATGATATCGATGCCGAAGTCGCAGCGGAGGTCGTGGCCGAAATCGAGGGGGCTGGGGGCAGGGCCCTTGCCAACACGGACAGCGTGGGAGACAAGGCGGGTGCCGACAGTATCGTCTCTGCCTGTGTTGAAGCCTTCGGTAAAATCGACATCATGATGGCGAATGCCGGCATCGCCCGTGATCGGACCTTTTTGAAAATGTCCGAAGAAGAGTTTGATGATGTGATCAACGTCCACGTGAAAGGCACGTTTTTGTGTCATCAGGCGGCCGCGCTTCGCATGAAAGCGCAAAACACCGGCGGCACCCTGTTGTCTACGGTATCCGCAGCCCATTTTGGCAACTTTGGGCAAACCAACTACGCAGGCGCCAAGGGTGCCATTGCCTCCATGACCTACACAATGGCTCTGGAGCTGGCCCGCTACGGTATTCGCGTAAACGCTATCTCTCCGCAGGGTACCACGCGCATGTCCGATACCTACGTTGGGCCGGATGGCAAAAAGCACCCGATGCCCTATGTCGACCCTGAACTGAACGGGCCCATGATCGTGTATTTGTGCAGTGATGAGGGCAACTACATATCTGGCCAGGTCTTCGGAACAGGCGGTGAGCGTATCGCGCTGTTGGATCATCCCAAGTACGGTCACACGCTGTTTATGCCAGGTGGCTGGACCCTTGAAGCGGTGCAGAGTCATTTCAAAGCCAACCTGGGCAACAAGCTGGAACCACTGGGCATCACCAAACGACCTTACCCGTTTGCGGACGGCATTGATGCGCCCTCGGCGGATTGAGTTCGGGAGGCGTTTCCATGACGGATAATTCCATCGGCATCCTCGCCTATGGCTGCTATATTCCGCCGACCCGGCTGCCGCTTGCCGCGATTCGCGGTGGCATGGTAAAAGATGGTGGGCCGCAGAAAGCGGTGGCAAACTTTGATGAAGATGCCATCACGATGGCGGTCACTGCAGGGGCCGATTGCCTGCACGATATCCAGCGCGAATTGGTGACGGGCCTGTATCTGGCGACCACCAGTTCACCTTTTCGTGAAAAGCAGGCCGCGGCGTTCGTTGCCAAAGCTCTGGATCTTCCGCAACACACCGAAACCATCGATTTCTCAGGCACACTGCGGGCTGCTGGCGCCGCGCTGCAGGCCGCGATCAACGCGGTGCGATCGGACCCGAAACGCCAGATACTGGTGCTCGCGAGCGACGCCAGGCTGCCTGCGCCACGTTCTCCCCTGGAGGCCAATAGCGGCGACGCGGCGGCGGCCTTTCTGATAGGCGCGGGCAGCCCGGTGGCCACCCTGCAGGATCGGGTAGTGCGGGCAGACGAGCTGTACGATGTTTGGCGCGGTGAACACGACGAGTATGTGCGCTCCTGGGAAGATCGGTTCAATGTCATCCACGGTTATACGGCGAACGTGCAAGCGGTTTGTGAGGCGCTGCTGGATACGCTGAGTGAAGAGCCAGGGTCGTTTGCGGGCGCGGTATTGTACGGCCCCGACGCTCGCAGTCATGGCGGCCTTGCACGAAAACTGGGGTTCAGGCCCGAGCAGGTGCAGGACCCCTGGTTCGGCAAGGTCGGCAACTGCGGCGCCGCATTTGGGCCGCTAATGCTCGTAGCGGCACTGGAAACAGCGGCTTTAGGAGATCGCCTTTTGGTGGCTCTGTACGGAGATGGTGCTGAAGCGATGACGTGCACGGTAGTCTCGAGCCAGTTTAGGCCCAAGCGGACCACCGACTGGTATCTGCAGCGGGGGCGCGCGCTGAGATCCTACGACGCCTATTTGGACGCGAGGCATTTGTCGTCGACAGAGCACGATCCGCGCGGCGGCGATGGTGTCCCGGCGACCGTACATTTTCGTGAACGTGACGCGGACATCAGTTTTCAGGCGCAGCGCTGCAGACGCTGCGGAACGGTGCATTTCCCCGCCTGCCGTGTGTGTTATCACTGCTTTGCGAAGGATGATTTCGAACCTGAACGTTTGTCGGACCGGCAGGGCCGGGTATTGAGCTACAGTTTTGACTACTTTTTTCCAAGCACGGAGCCGCCCGTTATCGTCGGCGTCTGTGAGGTCGACAACGGTGCCAGGGTGTACGTACAGATGGCTGACGCGCGCATGGACCAGCTGCGTTGTGATCTGCCAGTGGAGTTTGTGTTCCGTAAAATCCATGATGCGGGTAACAAACCCAACTACTTTTGGAAAAGTCGACCCCTGGAGTCGGTGGGCGAGGTATGAAAAGCAGTTTGAGGAACAAGACGGCGATTGTTGGCGTTGGGTGTTGCAAGTTCGGAGAGAACTGGCATCAGTCGCCTGAGGATATGATTGTTGAAGCGGCTTACGAGGCCTACGCGGACGCGGGCATCGACGAGCCACAGCGACAAATTGAAGCGGTTTTCTGTGGCTCTGTGTACCCCTCCAGGGGTACGGCGGAGGTGGCCGAGTCGCTCAAGTTATTTGATCGTCCGGTGTCGTTGGTGCAAAACTACTGCGCGACGGGCACCGATGCGTTTCGCTATGGGGTGGCCGCCGTCGCTTCGGGGATGCATGACACGGTACTCGTGGTTGGGTTCGATAAGCCCAAGGATCGCGGTGTGTCCGGCCCCAGTATTCATATGAACACCGCGCGTGGCTTGCCAATGACGCCGGCCGGCTGGTTTTCGCTGTGCTGCGCACGCTACTTTGAAACGTTCGGCGCCGGTCGAGAGGAGCTGGCGCAAATAGCCGTAAAAAACCACCACAACGGAACGCTTGCTCCCAAAAGCATGTTGAAGCGGGAAATCACGATCGACGACGTCATGCGGGCGCGCATGATCTCCTGGCCATTCACACTCTATGACTGCGCTGCTCAGTCCGACGGCGCAGCGGCGGTGATTCTGACGCGAGATGATCTCGCCAGGGCTTATCGTGACGACCCGGTACGGGTGCGTGGCGTCAGTATTTCGCTGTCGGCGAACCCGCAGACGGACCCAGATTTCAACTTTCTCGCCTGGAAGCCGACCGTGGCCGCAGCCAGAGACGTTTATCGGCAAGCCGGGATCAGCGCCCCGCGAGAAGAAATACACCTGGCTCAGGTGCACGATTGTTTCACGATGACGGAGCTGCTGACCTATGAAGATCTCGGTTTTATTGAAAAAGGTTCCGCGAAAGAACACATCGCCAGCGGCACGTTTGCCTTGGACGGCGAACTGCCGGTGAATACCGACGGTGGGCTCAAGACCTTTGGTCATCCCACTGGCGCGACGGGTGTCAGGATGCTCTATGAGAACGTGCTGCAGCTGCAGGGCCGAGCCGGTGACCGGCAGGTGGAAGGTGCGACCACTGCGTTGAGCCACAATCTTGGCGGGGCGCCGCAGACCTGTGGGCTCGCTATTCTGGATATGAACTAGGCGGAGAGTCGTGTACGAGACCATTCACTACGAGGCGTCGGATGCGGTTGGTACGGTGTTTTTCAACCGGCCGGAGAAAAAGAACGCTTACACTCCCGTAATGGGTGAGGAGATTGTGGCTGCGTTAAACGCAGCGATGGCCGATGCCTCCGTCAGGGTAGTGATATTGACCGGGCGGGGAGATGCCTTTTGTGGCGGCGTTGATCTGGACTACCTGAAGGCGCATATGGCGGGTGAGCTGCCTTTGGACGGACCTGAGCTCGGGCAGGAGCATTTCGTCAATGGTTGGCCGTTGGAACTGGTGGATTACCCTAAGCCCGTGATCGCGGCCATCAACGGAGCGGCTTACGGTGTGGGCGTCACTATGACACTTGGTTGCGACGTGCGCTATGCCGAAGAGGGGTGCACGCTGGGACTGAACTTCACCTCTCTGGGCTTGCTGCCTGGCCTGGGCAGTACACACCATTTGCCACGATTGATCGGCATGGGAAAAGCCTTGGAGGTGGTCCTGAGCGGCGGCAAGTTCTCGGCCGAAGAGGCTCTGCAAGCAGGCTTGGTGCAGAGGGTCTGTACTGCCGGTTCCGTCTATGAAGAGGCGAAGGTGTTGGCGCTTAGGATGGCCGAAAAGAAGCCCGAAGTGTTGGCGGCTGCTAGGCAGTCGCTGCGCTACGGCGCAGGAGCAAACTTGGCCGATGCGATTGCAAATGAAAAAAGGCGCAGCGTCGAAGTGCGCGGTCGTCGTGGAGATTGATCCTGCTGCTGGTGGGGTCAAGCGGGTAACTCAACGTTCGCCTCGGGTGCGGGTCGGTCGTCGCCAGATCTTTGATGAACTGCATCAATCAAAATGAACAACAGGAGAGGCAACCATGGACCTGCAGGACTATATAGGCAAACCGACGGGCGCGGGTAAAGTGCACGTGGAGCGGGGTGCGGTGAGCCGATTCGCGCACGCCCTGACCGACGAAAACCCAATCTACCACGACACCGACGCCGCCCAGGTGGCCGGCTTCGAGGCGCCTCCGGTCACGCCCACCTGGACGTTTGCGTCTGCGTTCCTGGGCACCTATCCAGAGGATCAGCCGGAGGATGTTACCGCGGGGCAGGGTAGCCCGATGATGAAGATCATTGGCGAACTCATGCAGGAGGGAGGGTTGATCCTGCACGGTGAACAGGAGTTTCGCTACCACTTAGCACCGCAGTGTGGGGATGTGCTCGATTGGTCAGGTGAGATCACTGACATCTACACTCGCGAGTCCAAGGGCAAGATCATGACGTTTATCGTCACCGAGACGGTGTATAAAAACGCCGTTGGCGAACCCGTGGTGACAGAGATCTTTAACCTGATTCACCGCAAGTGACCTCGACAGTAGGGCATCAACGAGATTAACGGACAGGGCTAAGGCAATGACGGAACGGATTTTGAGATTGAAGTTTGACGCATTGAGCGTTGGTGACAAGGCGCCGGTGGTGAGTCATGAGCTGACACGCACCTGCCTTGTGAAATATGCGGGTGCGTCCGGAGATTTTAATCCAATGCACACCGACGAGGTGGCGGCGCAAGCGGCGGGTCTGCCGAGCGTTTTTGGGCACGGCATGTTCTCCATGGGTTTGCTTGGGAGGGCCTTAAGTGATTGGGCTGGTCCGGGCAATCTCAAGACTTACGGCGTTCGATTTACCAAGCAGACATGGCCCGGGGAGACCTTGAGCACCCAGATTGTAGTTTCAGCCAAAGAGGAAACCAGCCAGGGCAAGTTGGTCAGTGCCGAGGTGAGCCTGCTAAACCAGGACGGTGAGGTCAAAGTGTCTGGGCAGGCGACCGTTTTGGCTGATTGAAGGGTCAAATGCAATGACAAGTGATCGGGTGTACGTAATCGGCGTCGGGATGACAGATTTCCGGCGCTGTGACACGGATGTCAAGGCACTGGCACAGTCCGCCACTCGCGATGCACTCGCGGATGCCGATGTGCCCTATGACAAAGTAGAGCAGGCATTCTGCGGCTACATCAATGGCATGAGTACCCTGGGTCAGCAGTCTCTTTATGGCATCGGTATGACCGGGCTACCCGTATTCAACGTGCACAACAATTGTTCGACGGGTTCGACGGCACTGTATATGGCCTACAACGCCATCCGCTCAGGGATGAGCGACTGCGTACTGGCATTAGGTTTTGAAAAGATGCAGAAGGGCCCGCTGGAAAATCAGATGCAAGGTCTGGAAAAGATTGCCGAAGAGACGGAGAAGGAGAAAAAAGCACCCATTGCGGCGCGCATGTTCGGTGATGCCGGCCGCGAGCACATGGGGATTTACGGCACTCGGGCCGAGACATTCGCCCAAATCGCCGTAAAGAACCATTTACACTCTGTGAATAACCCGAGATCTCAGTACCAGGAGGCGTGCACGCTGGAGGAGGTATTGGCGTCGCGCATGATTCACTCGCCTTTGACGCTGTTGCAGGCTTGCCCCACCAGCGATGGAGCGGCCGCGGCAATCCTCGTTTCCGAGCGATACTGGAAGCAACATCCCAACCCAGGTGCGGTGGAGATCGCTGCGATGTCGATGACGACCGATCAGGCGGAAGACTACGCCCGCGGGCCAATCGGCATGGTCGGTATCGGTATGTGCGAACGCGCGGCGCAGGCAGTATATGAGTCCTCAGGACTGGGGCCCGGAGACGTTCAAGTGATTGAGCTCCACGACTGTTTCAGTACGGCTGAACTGCTCGCTTATGAAGGCCTCGGCCTGTGCCCGCCTGGAAAGGGAGAGCAGCTCGTTTGTGACGGGGCAACGACCTACGGCGGTCGATGGGTCGTCAATCCCTCCGGCGGGTTGCTCTCAAAGGGACATCCTCTGGGTGCGACTGGTCTGGCGCAGTGTGCTGAACTGGTTTGGCAGCTGCGGGGGCAGGCGGAAAAACGGCAGGTCGAAGAAGCGCGTGCGGCTCTGCAACACAATCTTGGCTTGGGCGGTGCCTGCGTTGTCGCTCTTTATCGGCGAGTCTGAGTGATGGGTAACGCTTTCGAGCGTCGGCAAACAAGTCGTAGGTAGTCGTTATGTAGTGGTCCGGTAGTCGCTTGCGGCGGCGGTGTAAACCGCCGTGGGCGGCCCCTGGTTTTTTTGGTCACTTTGAGCCGCGGCAAGCTACCCCGCACAAAGGAGCTCATTATGGAGTTTGGTGAACAGACTGAGCATGTCCGAGTAGAACTGTGCGACCGGGTGCTGTGCATGCGTATCGCGCGTCCCGATAAGAAAAATGCCCTGAACAATGCCATGTACTCCCGCATGGCGGAGTCAGTGGAGCGAGCGGCAGACGATGGACAGGTGCGGGCGATCTTTGTTACCGGCACCGAGGAGTGCTTCAGCAGTGGTAACGATGTGTCAAGTTTTGCTGAGCCAGCAACGGCCCCGGGTAACAGTGTCGATGAAGCGCCGCCCATGCGACTGATCAGGGCCGTAGCGCAGACGCCTCTCCCATTGGTGGCCGCAGTGAATGGTCCTGCGATCGGTGTGGGAACCACGCTGCTAATGCACTTTGACTTTGTGGTGGCCGGAGAACGAGCTGTCTTCAAGACACCCTTCGTCAGTCTTGGCGTCTGTCCCGAGGCCGGTTCCAGCTACAGTATGCCGCTTCGGCTTGGCTACGACAGCGCGGCCAGAATGCTGATGCTGGGCGAATCCCTTGATGCAGGGCAGGCTTTGGCCTGCGGTCTCGTTTCAGAGGTGCACAGCAGCAGGCAGTATCAGGAACGCGCGCTGGCCATTGCCTCACGCCTGGCGGCGTTGCCGCCAGCGTCTGTTAGGGCAACGAAACAGCTGCTGCGAGCGCCGCACCTGGAGGCTATAGAGCGGGCGATTGAACGTGAGAACGTGGCCTTCGATGCCTGTATGCGCACTCCGGAGTTCAGCGAGGCAATTGCCGCGTTTATGGAGAGGAGAGAACCCGACTTTTCTGCCTGCTAGGGCGGAGGTGTCTGATCGTAGTTGACAAATATGGGTGACGACCAGGCTCTCTCTTCCACTGCGGCCAGCCGATCGTCTTCTTTGGCAGCGCTTGGATTGATGCGTATACAGGTACCTACGTCGTTGTACTCGCACTCAAGCTGTGCCCCGTTGACTGCCAAGCCCGGCTCTTCGATGGCGCGCACATAGTAGACAGTATCGCGCATGTCTCCGTCGAAGTCGCCGTCACTAAACGCTACCTGACATCCTGTCGGGTCTGGCTCACAGGGCAAGACGCGCCATGGATCCTCGATCAGCGCCTCGATGGGCTCCCCCGGGTAGGCCTGTGGGCGAATGCGGATGACCTCGATACGGCTGATGGTACGCCTCTGATCCGATGGGTGGTAACACTCACCGCGACACAGCCTTTGAAGACGCTCGGAAGTCAGTCCACCCACGGCAAAGGTGGGACAACCCGGCAGCTGCTCGAACGAGCCTACGGCGGCGACTCTGAACGTCGGGCTGCTACGCATGCTGACCTCTGCACCCATTGGCAGCGCGCGTCCTTCGGGCGCGTTCAGCAGATCAAACCACAGCAGGATACGCGGTCCGCTGGTCGCGTAAACTTCGCGGCGTTCCAGCGCATCCCATATGGCATATCTATTGCGCCCCTCAGTGTGGGCTGCGATCAGGCCGCCGGTGAAGAAGAAGTTACTCTGTCGATCATCCACCAGGCCGTCATTGCTGAACATCGAGGGTTGCGGCACTTGCTCCCAGGGCAGCGAGCGGGATGGCATGGGCGTGTTGGGTTCAACTGGCATGCTGCCCTGCGGTAGTTGGAAGTCGGCCATGTAGAATCGATCGTATTCCTTGTATCCAGTGCCGGGTCGGGCCGTGTGTACATCACTGGAGCCAATAAAACCGAAGCGGAATCGTAGCGGTTCGTTGGGGTCTTCGAAGTTCGTCAACGCCAGAGCGTACTGTGCTGAATTGGCGGGGCGGTGGTACCAGGGCGGCAGAAAACAGTCGCGGCACTGTCCCGCATCCAACCAGTCCTGATCTCGTGCGAACGGTACGGTGGCCTCTCCCTGCAGCGTCGGTGCTGCCAAGTAGTTGTTGCGCGCCTCGAGGGCACGTCCTGCACACTCTTGGGGGTCTTCGCCTTCGTTTAAACAGCGCGTCTGGATGATGTCTCCAGCGCGCCAACACATGGGCGTATACTCGTCGTTTGGGGCTGGACAGGCAGGGTTGCCCTGTTGATCAAACCGCATTGCCCGCCAGTTGCGATATTCCTCGATGTTACCGTGTCCTGAATACACTTCGATTAGCGTCTGGAGTTGAACGTCGTGCTGTCGATGATTCAGGTGTTTGTCCCAGGATGAGCCCGGAGGAGTGTAGACACCCCATGAGTTGCCATGCGGGATTACCAGCATCTCCAAATCCCACTCATTCAGTTTACGATGTAACACTTCGGGATCTGATGCTCGCTCCATACAGTCATGGGGCAAATCCTTTACGTGTACATCGTCGGGGCACGCTTTGATACGAGAGCCTTGGTAAACGTAGCGCGCAAAATCTTGTATTCGCTGATTGCCAATGAACGCCAGTGCCATGGCCGTACGCGCAGTGAAGCTGAGCGTATCCAGAAGATCTGAAACTCGAGTCGGGTGGGCCTGAATGGCCCGGCTTGGAATCCGGTCGTCAGTCAGCTCCTTAATAATGACGTTTTTGTGACCCCAGTGTGTGGTCCGGCTGTCGCCGATGTGCGTCCACTCCCACCCCAAAAACGCGACCGTATCGGGATTCTGCGGGTCAGGCGCCCGAGCGTTGCAGTCCCGAATGGACTCGACCGTCTCCCGCCAGCGGCGGGGCGTGAGGTACTCAGCGTGATCGTTGATTGACCAAAAATCGAGAGCCGAGCAATAGCGGGCGAAGTCGCAGGCGTCGGCCTGGGGATGGGAGCCTTCACCGATCGCCATATCCAGACTGGTAAGAAAGGCGTCCATAGATAACGTGGTATGAGTATGGAAGTCACCGAACAGAATGTCTTTGTCGCCCGGTGTTCCGTGCGCGGCTCTGGCCTGGCGCTGCGAGTTAGTACGCGCCTCGATCACCGGTTCCGCCACGCCGCCGCCGGTAATCGCTCCTGGACCCTCGCTGGTACCGAGAATGCCGGTGCCAATTGCACCTGCTGCAACGAGTAACGTGGTGAGTATGAGTGAAGACACCCAGAGCCAGGAGCGCCTGGACATCAATCCGGCCCCGTAGCTCTGAGACCGCACACCGTCCTAGCGCTGCGGCAACTGCGGCTTGCCCAGGGCGTTCGGCAGGCCTAACAGGCGGCGGGCGACGATGCTTTTTGCAACGTCGTGCCCAGCGGCAGCCACTTTGCCGTGGCCCGCCATCAGCCCCTCTTCGACCATGTAGCCTTCCAGGCCCGAGTGTTCACCCTGGGTGATGTAGCCGAACGGCCCCATGATGTCCTGGGCCACCTGGCAGACTTCATCCTGCATTGCCGAGCCCCAGGCCTTGTTCATGCCCGCCTCGGCAGCAGGCACCCGTTCAGCTGCTATGCAAATACACAGTCTCTCCAGCATGTTGCCGACTTCGATGCGCGAGGCGAGGCGGGCAACCTTGCGCCGTGCCACCGGGTCATCGTACAGCGGTTTTTCGCCGTCGAACTCAGCCTCCTTCAGGTAACCGAGCACGGTGTTGAATCGGCGCGTGTGTTGAGCGGCCGCTATGATGGCGAAGCGCTCGTAGTCCAATGCCTGCATCAGGTAGTAGAAGCCCTTGTTCAGTTCGCCGACCAGACGATTCTTGGGAACCTTGACCTTGTCGAAGAACAGCACGTTGGTCCGCTCCGCGGTTGTACTGCCAACGCAGTACATGGGGGACATACTGATGCCAGGTGAATCGGTGTCCACGATGAGCAGACTGATGCCCTGATGCTTGGGTGCGTCTGGGTCTGTGCGCACCGCCATGAAGTGCCAGCGGGCGAAATGCGCGGAGGTAATGAAAATCTTGTTACCAGTGACCTCGTAATGGTCGCCCCGATCAATGGCGCGAGTCTGCAGACTGCCAATATCGGTACCGGCACTCGGTTCAGTGTAGGTGATGGACCACTGGCCCTCGTTGCGAAAGATCTTCGGCAGGAATTCCCGCTTCATCTCTTCGCTAGCCTCGTGCAGGATGGTGTTGGCGATGGTGCCGACGTTTTTGCCGACCGTGGGCGCGTTGACCCGTTCCAACTCGGTATTGAGGATAAATTGAGCCAAAGGAAAGGGGTTGGGTGAACCTCCATATTCCTCCGGAAAGCCCATGCCCAGCCAGCCTCTTGCCGCCAGCCTGTCGACGAAGGCCACCCGTTCAGGGGTGTTAACAAACATGCTACCCCTGACCTCGTCGGTCAGTTCTGCGGCCAGAAAATCCTGTACTTCCTGACGAAAAGAAGCCTCTTCTTCGGTCCAATCGAGTTGCATGGTGACCTCCAATCCGACCCGATCGATACTATCGCAAGACATACGTCTTGGGAAGGAGATCAGCCAGCGATAAATTCCTGCAAGTTGTAGAGGTGGGAGGTCATCAGATGCCCTCGGAAAGAGTGCAGATCAATATCACTGCGTTCGCTGAATACGGGTGATAGCCTTTTCGGACAGTAGTGTGTGACAAAACTCTTGCGAGTGATGGCCTTTGACACCGGATTGCCACCGTGGACAAGATCCGCATGCCATACCAGCACGTCGCCTTTTTTTGCTGCGAACAGCTGCTTTGTCATGCCGGCTTCCTGAGCGCGGTTTACCAAGCTTGAAACATGCTGCTGGATTTCATCGCGTTCTACCGTATAGCCGTTTCGCTCGGCCTCGGCGATACTCTTGTAGCGTCCGCCGTAAAGAAAATCAGGAAAAAGGTGACTTCCGACATAATAGAAGAGTTCACCTGCACCGATTGTAACGTCTTCCAAGGCGATCCAGGTGGCAGCAAAGCTGCGTGGCATCGTGAAGGGTACGTAGGCGGAATCCTGATGCCCCTCCTGTCCGGATCCACGTAAAAATCCAAGGCTCTGCGTCGCGAAGGCCTTGCTTTCAAAAATCAGCCCAAGAAACTCTTCGATGGCCGGCGCAAACATGATTTCACGCATCGGTATCGAGAAATGGTGCAAGTCCAAAACCTTGGCGGCATGTTCGAGTACGGCGGGATCCCATTTTGTATTGCCTGCCTTGACCTTATGGCATTCAAACAAAGCCCTCCTGAATCCGCCCGCGTAGGCTTTGTCCAATTCAGCGGCCGCGGCGTCGATAATGTCCGGAGCAATTGCTTGCTCCAGTATGACGTAACCGTTGTGTCGCCAGAACCTGAGTTTTTCAGCCTGCTGTTCGCTTATCAGGCCGGTTTCCAGTTTGCCTTCGATGAGGTCAGCACCGTTACGAGCATCGGGCCAAAGGCCACCGAAAGCCGAGGGCATCCCGGCGGCATTGTCGGGTCTGAGTGCATTAGGTGCCGCTAGAAAGCCGCGGCCCCGTCCCAATAGGTCGTAGTGAGCTGCGGGGTCGTTGGCAATGCCCGCGGCAATCTCTTGCTGAACGATGGGGTAGGCGTGGGTATAGAAACCCTCGTCGAGCAGTGCGCTATCGCGCCGGAATGCGCGCCGACCTTCGGTGCGGCCATGGTTATTGTAGTGGCTCCAGGCGCTGTCGATAGCGCCGCGCTCCAGTGCGTTGCGAACATCATCGTAGCAGTTGAGGTAGGCCTGTGCGTCGAACTCTTCGCGATTGAAAATGGGGTGCTCTTTCATGGCAACCTTTCAGTCGGAGGGTTGGGGCGCATGGTATCCCATCACCGATTTTAAGAAAAGCAAGCTTCAAGTTGTCATCATTTAACCGCGCACGCAGCAGCGCCTGCCTATATATGACGGTCGTCTTGAAAAAACTCAGGTGTGCAACCATACTGGCCGAAACGCGTCGCCCGCTCGCTGTCCGAACAGCTCGCTGGTGCTCAGTCACCGTCTTGGAGAGAGGCCATGGCTATCGAGCATGGATTCGGCATGATTCCCGAGTATGTAAAACCCGAGAATCGGGATCGAATACTCGAGCTGTCGGAGCCTAACGAAAAAGAGCTCTCGGACGTCGAATGCAGTGAGTATCTGATTCGACACTGGCTTGAGACCGTGGAGGATGCGAATCCACTTTACAACGATCGCGATTATGCGCGCAGCCGTGGGTTCTGTGACATCATTGCTCAGCCGGGTATGTACATCTGCACCCTGGTCATGCCGTATCGATGGCCTATGGAGAATTTCCACAAAACGCGCCAGTTGCTGCACTTTGAGGTCAAAGAGCTGCTGGAGCAGCCGGTCGGCATCCTCGCTAACTACGAGACCTTTTTCTATCGGCCTGTGGAGATCGGTGATCGATTGAGTACGACGGGACGATTGGTTGAGATTTCGGACTACAAACAGACACGTCTGGGCGGCGGATATTTTACCAAGCTGGAGACCAGCTACTATAATCAGCGGGATGAATTGGTCAGCCAGGCATTTACGAACCTTTTCTCCTATGGCGGTGCATCTCAAGATGGAGCGCTGGATGACGTGTCCCAAAGTAAAGCAGACGCTGCTGCCGGGCGTCGCGCGAAGCCGAGCACGCTAGAGGATCAGGCGCCCAATGAGCCGCCCGCTGAAGACTGGCTCCACGGTGGTTGGCACAACGGTACCGAAGAGATGTTGGAAGCCTGGCGGACCGGCTGGCGGGGCACTGAGCCCGCTGGAAAATGCTGGGAAGACGTTGAGGTAGGGGATACGATGCCCCGCCTATTGATGCCTATCACCGTTACTCGCTGTGTTTTTATGGCGTCCGCGAGCCGCGATTTTGCACCGCAACATCACAATACCTGGTATTGCCATAACAAGAGTCGTACCCGGGAAATGTTTCTGGGCACCCACTTTAATCTAGGCATGCTGTCGCGCTTTATGACCGACTACGGTGGGCCCGACAGCGTGGTGCATCGCATCCAACTGCAGATGCGACGTACGATTGGCGCGGGCGAGGACTACATCATGACGGGGCAAGTTACGCGTAAATGGGAGCGGGATGGACATAAGCTTGTGGATCTGTCCATTAACATAGAAACCCAACTTGGGCCGGCCTACACCTGTAGCGGTACACTTGGTTTGCCGTAACCGGCAGCTCGCTAGCGCAGCTCACAGACAAAGTCCTCGCCGAAATGTTGTCGCAGGAATGCCCGCTGGTGCGCCGCATCGTCGGTAATGGTCTGCAAAGCTGTTTGATCTATGGCATGAGGGGTCGTTCGGAATACGCGCTGCTCCAGCGCAGAGTAGCCCGAAAAATGCGGCAGGCCGAGGAAGCTTTCGACCTCCTGCAAAACAGCCTTGGGGTGCCGGCGCAGCCGGCCGTAGCGGATGTAGAGGATGTTCTCTGCGCCGACCAGGCGCTCCCAGCGTGGAATGTTGCCCGCATAATCACCGCGTCGCCTGAACGGCAGTGATCTGCAGGTGTCCAGCTGAGCTTCTGCCAGACCGCGCGAAATGGCCATGCGGAGCGACGAGGTGGCCCGATCCACCGGATCGCGTACCAGGTAAAGGTACCTTGAGCCGGAGGTTAGTTTTTGCAGGTGCTGAATGCCTTTATCGGGCAGGCAGCAGTAGTGTGGCGTGAATTCCCCGCGTAAACGGCCCTCTGGAGCGGCGGAGAACACATGTCTGTACCAATCATCGGTGAACAGCAAGGACTTATCCAGCAGGCTGTTCAGATAAGCCAATTCCCTCGAATCCACCGACTGCGATCGTAGCCTACCGATCGTCTGGCGAAAGTGCCGGAGTAGATTAGCGGTCGGAAAATGCAGATGCAGCACGTCGAAATAGTGAAGTTCCTTGACAAAGGGCGTCCACACATCGGGGTGCTGGGCCAGGTTGTGCATCAGCCAGGTGGTACCCGCTTTCTGTGCACCTATACCAATGAAATCCACGAGAGCCTTTGCTTTTTTCGGTTTCCGGTGTCTTTACAGTGAAACATTCGGCCTGCGAGCGCAATGCACAGGGCGTGGTGTCTGAGCAAGTGAGTGTGCATAATTGGCGCTCGTCCCAAACACGCGACTGCACGGGCAGACTGTCGACTAGGCATTATTGTGAAGTTTCGCAAGGCATTTCTCCACATCGGCTTGGGTAAGACCGGAAGCACTGCAATCCAAACGCAGCTGTTGCATCAGGTCCAGACCTTGGAGTCGTCATGTGATGTGCATTTTCCGCACCGATTGGACATCCGGCCCAAGTTCAATGGTAACCATTCCTTTCCTCTTAGGGCCATTTGCGAAGATTCAGCTACCCCCGGGCGCAGTCAACGGTTGGCCGGTTTTACCACGCCGGAGCAGGCGAGTGCATACGCAGACTCGCTTAGAGCAATGTTTGAACGAGGCTTCGCGAAGACCAGCGCAAGAAACTTGCTGCTGTCGGCCGAAGGCATCGGCCATTTTGAGTATGAACTTCTGGTGAAGCTGGCGGACTGGTTAAGCCTTCACACAGAGCACGTGGTGATTATTGCCTGTGTCCGACACCCCATCTCCGCGCTGTCCAGTGAAATCCAGCAACGTTTGAAGATCGGTCATACGCTGGAGGAGCTGTACGCGAACCCACCGGGCTATAAACTGAAGGCACTATTCACACGCCTCGAACAAGCGTTCCCTGGCGGTCGCATGCATCTTTACGATTTCGCTGATGCTTTGGAACACCCACAGGGTCCGGCCGGTGCCTTCATCGACCAGTTAGGCATCGAATTGCCCGCCTCTGAGACGCCGCCCGAACCAAGCAATACCAGCATGAGCCAGGAGGCCGCCGAATTACTCAGCGCGCTGAATCGCGTGCGGCCGGTACTGATCGACGGCTCGCCCAATCCGCGGCGCAGCGGCCTGGACTTACAGCGACTTATGAAAGTACCGGGCAGGAAGTTTCGGGCACCGCCGGAGGTCTACGATCGGTTGTCGAAAGACCTACAGGAGCATCTCGACTGGCTGCGGGATACCCACCATATGGAACTGCGTTGCCCCGACCTCGAGTTTCTCGAAAGCGGGCAAGACTTTAGTTCGGCCAGTCTGGAACATATAGCGCAGGGTCTGGTTGACGGCATAAAATCCTCGGGCTAGGCCAAGCGCCTGACGGCTTTGGCAATGTCTTCCTGTTTGCGGCTGCGAAAACGAAGTCTGGCCAGCAGACCGGGTTGGCTGTTGCGCAACCATTCTAGCGACTGTTGAGGGATATCGATCAGGTCTTGCTCTGAGCGGATGCCGGTGCTGTCATCCGCATTGATATCCTCTTTCAGTGAGAAGCCTGCTCGCTGTTCAACCCATTGGACGTCGTCTGCTTGCGAGGTTTGCAATCGAGCGTAGAGCTCGCTGTGAAAGCGCAACGGTTTACCTGTGAGCTCACGCAATTGCTCAATGCGCGCAGGGTCTGCCTCGTCATGATTGGGGAAGAACTTGCGGTAGATGAACAGAAGCTGGGTAGCCCGCAGAGAGAGTGCAGAATTGTCTTTGCCCACATCGGGCAGTGATTGCGCTATCCCGAGCAACTGTAAGAAGTGATTTATGATGCTGCCGTTGGGGAAGTCTTCCCGTGCGAAGCGGCTTAGCGTTATCCGCTCGGGCCCAAAGGTGTCGTCAAATCGACCCACAATTCGCTTAAGGTTCATAGGAAACGACTCGCTGAGGTCGGTGTAGTGATGCTTCAACCGTTCCTGGAATACACTCTCCATCCTCGACTTATGGGGCCGCAAATACAGGTAGATGCGAATGTGTTGACACGAAGGCGCAAAGAAATCTCGGAGTGAGGCTAATTCTTCTGCTCTCAATATGCCTACCGTCTCAGCAGAAAAAATAGCGTGCGGGCGTGTCATAGATCCTAGTGCCGAAGAGAGTGACTTACGCGCCCGAATCCTTTTCTCCCGTATTTCTGCTTCCGATTGTTCCGCTCGAGGAAATCGCGGATCGTCTGCGCGAATAGCGCGGAAGGCCTGGCCTGTCACCAGAGAAGAGTTGGCCATGCCTGTATGCAGATAGTGGAATCGGGGGTCGACATCATTGTCGAACAGGAAATTCTGAATCGCGGTAGAGCCCGTTTTTCGCAATCCCGCATGCAGGTGCAGTACTGGGTGTTTCATGGCGCCCAGTATAGCGGACATTCACCGGCTGGAGAGGCGATCAAGGGGTGGTAATAACATCCTGCAGCGATGCTATTTGTTCGCCTGAGAAGCCGATTTCGGCGAGAATGTCGGCCGTATCCGCACCGGTCGGAGGGGCTTTGCGGCGAATACGGCCCGGCGTCTTTGAAAACTGATAGATCATGCCCACCTGGTCCGTGAAGCCTTCGCCGATATCTCCACCCGAGAGAATAGCACCTCGCGCCCGATGATGTTCATTGTCCATCACTTCATCCAGGGACAGTACAGGAGACACGCAGGTGTCGGCGAGCATCAGAAGGTCAACCCATTCGTCCCGAGTTCGGGTGACGAAAATCTCACGCAGCCTGGCTTTCTGCGCTTCGGCTTCCTCTTCAGTTTCCGGATACTGACGGGTTGCGAACTCTGGGACGCCGATCAATTCACAGAGTTTCTCCCAGAACCAGGGCTCGAACGTCCCCAGTGACACGCTTTTGCCGTCGGCACATTCATAGATGTTGTAGAACGCGTACTTACCACTGAGCGTTGTTTCACCGCGCTTTGGCGAAACGCCGCTTTCCTGAACTTCATTCAACTGCAGAAGCATCATGTTGAGCAGTGTGTCCACCATGGCGAAATCAACGTACTGGCCCTCTCCCGTGCGCTCCTTGTGGAACAGGGCGATCATGATCGCAAGCCCCGCACTGATGCCGCCGGCATCGTCGGCGATTGCGTTGCCTGGGATTTTGGGCGGGCCTTCGAGGTCGCCGGTCATGTGCGGGATGCCAGCCAGAGATTGGTAGTTCAGATCGTGGGCGGCCATCTGGCTGTAGGGTCCACTCTGCCCGAGCCCCGACAGGGATACGCAGACGATATCGGGCTTGATCCCGCACAGTGTGCCGTAGTCCATGCCCAGTTTGGTGGCCACGCCGGGACGAAATCCTTCGACAACGACGTCCACCTGTGCGACGAGTTTTTCGAACACATCTCGTCCTTCAGGCTTCTTCAGATTCAGGCGCATACTGCGGGTATTACGGCGCAGAACGTCCGGCATGGTAAGCTCCTGGCCGCCTCGGCTGGGTGGTTCGATTTTGATGATATCGGCACCAAAGTCACCCAAAATCTGCGACGCGTGCGGGCCGGGCCCCAGCCGAGCCAGATCGAGAATTCTTACACCGTCCAGCGGTAGCTTTGCCATAGTCGGTTCTCAAGTAGGTGCATGTGGGATGTGCGCAATCAACGGCTGGCGGTGGAAAGCTTCCGTCAGGGTTGCCAGTTGTCACCCCTGCGCGCCCACGGATTGTCATTGGCATCGATGGGCAGCGCCACACGCGCGGTGAAACGGGTTTTCACTTCGTTGTTGGCGGACAGCTCAATGACCAGGTTCGCCCAGCCGCAGCCCAGGCTGTCGGTGCTGGTGCTGTCCACCGAGCCAGAAAAAACGATTTTGTCGCCCGGACAGATGGAGTCGCCCATGCGAAATCGGTAGCGTCCAATGCGTGCTTTGGGACCCGCCCAGTCCGTTATGAAGCGTTCCAGCCAGGCAGCCTGGTTCGGCGTATTCATGAAGATGTCTCGAGTACCGTTGCGCTGCTGTGCGAAATCCCTGTCGTGATGCATAGGCCGCCAATCGCGACTGGCGAGTGCACCCAAAATGATAGAAGTAGTTGAGACCTCATGGCTAAGCTCAGGCAACGAATCGCCGGCTTTGACCTCATTCAGATGCAGGCTGGGAATGTCGGAAATGTTCACGTGCTTTGTCTCATACCTTGCGATAGCCGAATCCGGTCATGGTTTCTGTGCCCACCCAGACGCCGTCCTGGTTGCGGCACACCGCGTCGATGACCCAGAAGCGCCCTCTACCAAGCTTGGTGGTCTTGACATCACTCAATGATCGCAGCGTCTCAACACATTGAATACGGTCACCCGGTCTGACAGGTTCCCCAAACGCGACTTCGCTGTCGGTGGCGACGGCCTCGGGCAGTGCGAGCGTTTCCTTGAGGTCGAAGTGAGTCTGCCAGGGCAGGGGTATGGTGTCTCTGCCCGGCATCCAGTAGTGCGGGCGGAACCAGGCTGACAGTAACGTCAAAGGCGCAGTGGGACCGCCGGTCACCAAGTCTGCAACGGCGTCGTCCCAATAGAGGGGGTTGCCGTTCTGTACCGATGCACAGGTCGTCCAGAAGTAGCCGCGTTCGACGTCGAATTCTCCCACGACGGCGTGTCGCTCGATGTCGATCCATGCCTCAACCAGGTCGAGCCCGATGGTAAAATCGTCGGCTTGGGACTGTACGGACATGAGTTGGCGTAGGTGCCTAAGTGAGGACCACAGGCTCGCGATCAATGATCTCTTCGGCAATCACATCCTCCCAGTACTCGGTGCCTCCGAGTGCGAGCTGGTACTGTTTGCCGCGCCGCAGGAACACAGTGGTGTCCTGCTCTTCCATGTAACCCATGCCTCCGAAAATCTGCGAGCCCACGTCCATTACGTGCCCGACCGTTTCGGCAGAAAACGCCTTGGCTTTAGCGACGTAGCCCCGGGCGTGACGCCCCTTGTCGATCTGGAAGGCGCTGAACATGGTCAGCATATCGGCGCCGTACAGCTCCATGATAAGCTGGGCAAGGTAGCCTTGGATAGTCTGCATCTGGCCTATGGGGCGACCAAACTGGACGCGCTCCTTAGCGTATTGGGTCGCATGCTCGTGCATTTCAAACCCGGCGCCGTTGGTAAAAGCGTTGAATGCAACGATGGTTTTCAGTAGCGCCGGCTCTAGCGCAAGCCAACCTTCATCGATCTGCCCCAGTATCGCATTGGCCGGTACTTCGACGTCTTTAAAGTCGACCTGATAATGGCGGTCGCGGGACATGGTGGGCATGTGCTGAGTACTGATGCCGGCACTGGCACGGTCGACCAGAAAGAGCGTCAGTCCGTGGCTCGAGTTTGCCTCACCCGTGCGGGCGGCGACCAGCAGCGTATCGGCACCCTCGGCGAACTCAACGAACAGCTTGCTGCCGTTGAGTACAAAATGATCGCCACTGCTGTGGGCGGTCAGCTTGATGTGTTCCGGCTTGAAGAACCTTGAAAACTCTTGGTAAGCGAGTGCAAAAATCTTCTCGCCGGCGACAATCTGTGGCAGCAGCTCGGTCTTCTGTGCGTCGGTGCCCGCCGTCGCAATGGCATCCGCAGCCAGCACCGCGGTGTATAGGTAAGGGCTGGGGCACACGTGGCGACCCATTTCGCGAATCAGCACCACCAGATCAAGCGTTCCCATGCCCATGCCGCCGTGCTCCTCCGGCACAATGATGCCAAGCCAGCCCATATCGGCAAACTGCTGCCACATGTCGCGGCAAAAACCCAGCTCGGATTCCTTTTCCATTCGGCGGACAAAGTCGAAGGAACAATGGTTGTCCATGAACTTGGCCGCCATATCCTGCAACTGCGACTGTTCTTCGGTCAGTTTAATGTCCACGCAGGGTCTCCTTGCGAAATCTTGGTATGGCGTTTTTGGTGCTAACGCTGTGGCAACTCGGGTTTGCCCAGTGCGTTTGGCAAGCCCAGCAGTCGTCGTGCGATGATGGACTTGGAGGTATCAACGCCGCCAGCCGCAACCCGGGCGTGGCCGGCCATGAGGTATTCGTCTGCCAGCCCGCCCGCAAACGGTGAGTGTTCACCACCCCACAGGCCGCCAAAGGGTCCCATCAGTTCGAGGCCAAGCTGTGCGAATTCATCACCGATGCTGGCACCCCAGGCTTTGTTCATAGCGGCTTCGACGGCTGGAACCTCATCCTGGGCTTTGCAAATCGCCAGTCTCTCAAGCATGGTGCCCACTTCAACGCGCGCCGCCATGCGCGCCAGGGCTCGTCGGGTGTAGCGGTCCTGCGCGGGTTTCTCGCCATCAAAGTCCGCGTCGCGATACCAATTGACGATGTTGTCGAACCGTCTCACCCGAGACGCGAAGGACAGAATGGCGAAGCGCTCGTAGTCGAGCGCCTGCATCATGTAGTAGAAGCCGCGGTTTTGCTCGCCGACCAGCCGTTCCCGTGGAATGATCATTTTGTCGAAAAATACCTGATTGGTGCGGTGGGTGGTTCCCTCTCGCCCCAGCGTATCCATAGGAGAAATGCTCAAGCCCGGAGTGTCATGATCCACAATGAAGATGCTGATGCCCTGATGTTTGGGCGCGTCCGGATCAGTGCGCAGGGCCATCCAATGCCAGCGGCAGAAATGTGCTGACGTGATGTAGTGCTTCATACCAGTGACTTCGAAGTGGTCGCCTTTGTCAACGGCGCGACACTGCATAGAACCCAGGTCAGTTCCCGCATTTGGCTCGGTGTAGGTGATGGCCCATTGGCCTTCATTGCGGAAAATTTTCGGTAGAAACTCTTTTTTCATCGCCTCGCTGGCGACGTGGTAGATGGTACTTGCAATCGTACCGACGTTTTTGCCGATGATTGGTGCCCCGGCTCTGTCCAACTCTGCGTTGAGAATAAACTGGGCCAGCGGGAAGGGGTTGGGCGAGCCGCCATACTCCTCCGGAAAGCCCATACCCAGCCAGCCTTTGTCGGCCATTTTGGTGACAAACTCAATCCGAGGTGGGGTGTCGATAAAGATACTGCCAGCTACTTCCTCGGTCAGCTCTTTATCCAAAAAGTCGCGTATTTCCTCGCGAAAAGCAACTTCCTGAGAACTCCAGTCAAGATTCACGTTCAACTCCTCGCTAGGCCGATAGCGACGGGCGCCTGTCCGTGTGGGCGTCTGCCCATTGCGTTACCGGAGCCGGCAGCCATTGGTTTTATACAAGACAAATGTCATGTAATGATAAACCAAGCGCCGGCTGGTGAGAAGAGCAGCGCCCGCTTGGGGTGACGTCATCAGCGGGTGATCTCAGGAAAATTCATAGCGTCGATCTTGCCCACGCTCTAAGATAAGACACCTGTCGTGTCATTGTCGGGTGAGCGCTCCCGTGCCGTGTCAGCGGAGCAACCTGACAAGGAGTATGCGCCGCGGTTGGCGCAGTCGTTTAACAAGGGTACAGATGAATACGCTTGATATGTACAAGCTCGATGGTCGAACTGCACTGGTCAGCGGCGGTGGCTACGGTATTGGTCGTCATCTGAGCATCGGGCTGGCGGAAGCGGGCGCAGATGTCATATTGGTTGGCCGCAAGCAGGCGCCGCTGGATGAGACGCTGGCTACGATCACTGCAATGGGGAGACAGGCGTGGGCTATTGCGGCGGACTTGTCACGGCTGGAGGCCATCGACGAAGTGGTTGCGCGGTCGCAGGAGCTGTCCGGCGGGGTGGATATCCTGATCAACAATGCTGGACTAGCGTGGGCCGCTCCGACGTTGGACTATCCCATGTCGGGCTGGGACAAGGTTTTCGGGCTCAATGTCCGGGGTCTTTTCTATCTCTCGCAGCAGCTTGGCCGCGGGATGCGGAAACGAGGTGGTGGCAACATCATCAACATCGCCTCGGTGTCTGCCTGGCGAAGTGCAGACGATGAAGCGGAGCCGGTCGTTGCCTACAACGCCAGCAAAGGCGCTGTGGTGTCGCTCACCAGGGATATGGCAGTGAAGCTGGCGGGTGATAACATCCGCGTGAATGGAATTGCGCCTGGGCCATTTCTCACCGACATGATGAACCATGTTCGACACGATGAGGATAGACTCCTCGAGTTCGAGCGGAGCATCCCGCAGGGGCGCTCGGGAACCGAGGACGACATCAAAGGTGTGGTGGTGTTTTTAGCCGGCCCCGCCAGTGCTTACATAACCGGGCAAACCCTGGTGGTTGATGGCGGCTGGTTGTGCACCTGATGGTGTGAACTTACTTGGGTAATCCCAGGCAGCGCTCGCCGATGATATTGCGCATCACTTCAGAGGTACCGCCGCCTAGCGTGTTGGCGAAGGAGCCGAGAAACGTCTGTGGCCAGCAGCGCCCGCCCAACTTGGACAGTCTGCTGCGGTCGTTGCCAACGATTTCCAGTGCCAGCAGACTGATGCGCTTGTAGAGCTCAGACTGGTAGAGTTTCAGCATCGATCCTTCAGGGCCGGGTATCCCAGTTCGCTCATTGCGGGAGATGCCCAGCAGAGTCATCGCCAGCAGTGAACGGGTTTCCGCACGTAGTTTCGCCAACCGGTAGGCGATGTGATCGTCGGCGATAGCGAAGCGCCCATCGTCCAGTGCGGTGTTTTTGGCCAGATCGATGAGATCTTCCATCATGTTCTGGGTTTCGATCTGTGACGGCATAAAGGCCGTACCGCGTTCGAAAGACAGCTGCGCCATGCTGACTTTCCAGCCGTTATTGAGCCCACCGACAACGTTTTTAAGCGGTATTCGGACTTCGTCGTAGAAGACTTCGTGCAGATCCGTGCCGCCCGCCATGTCGCGTATCGGGCGAATGTCCATGCCGGCGTTATCCATCGGATTGATGACCCAGCTGATGCCTGCGTGCTTGGGCGCGTCGGGGTCAGTGCGCACCAGTACCTGCTGCCAGTCAGCAAACCTCGCCCAGCTTGTCCAGATCTTTGAGCCGCTGACGACCAGTTCATCGCCGTCAATGATGGCCCGCGTCTTGAGGGCGGCGAGGTCCGAACCGGCGGATGGCTCTGAGAAACCCTGACACCAAATCACCTCCCCCTGAAGAATGGGCGGTAGGTAGGTTTGCTTTTGCTCTTCGTCACCGCAGGCAATGATTGTTGGGCCGGCGAGGTTGAGTCCATTGAAGCGGTAGTGGTCGCCGGGCGCGCCACAGCGAGTGTACTCCATCAGGAATATGAGCTGTTGGAAGGTGTCGAACCCCTGACCGCCATACTCGCGTGGCCAGTTGATGCCGGCCCAACCGCCTGCATAGAGCGTTTTCTGCCAGGCGAGATCAAACTCCCGACCTTCAGCGCCATCAGGTGGTCGCGGTTCGGGTGGAACGTGGCTATGCAGCCAAGCTCTGACGCGCTCGCGAAACTGCAGCTGTTCGGCCGTAAAGTCCAGATTCATTGCACGGGTTCTCCCTGGTCTGGCCGGCCCTGGTCCAGCAGTTGCCGTAGATGGAAGCGTTCGCCGCCAAACAGGGATGCCAGTATCTGGGCGCGCTTGACGAACAGATGAATATCCATCTCCTGCGTGTAACCCATACCACCGTGTATCTGTACTGCGGTGTTGGCATTCAGCTGTGCCGCCTCGATGGCGAGCGCCTTCAGGGTATGTGCGTCGAACCGCGCGGCGTCGTGAGCGTGTTCGGCAGTAATGCTGGCGTGGTACAACATGGCACGTACGGATTCACAGCGGATAGCCATTTCTGCACAGTAGTGCTTTATCGCCTGAAAACTGCCAATGGGTTTACCGTACTGCTCACGCTCCTTGGCGTAGTCGACCGAACGGTCCAGCGTGGCTTCGGCAATACCCAGCAGCATGGCAGACACCATCAGCGATCCGCGCAAGAACAGATCTTCTTCGTTGACGGAAAGATGGCAGTGAGAACCTGTATTGTCGAGGTGTAGTTGCGACAGGCTAATCGTCGGGTCGATACAGTACTCCGCGAACGTCCTTCCCGCTTCTGGCAATGACAGCAGAGCGCTGCCCTGCGAGTTTGCGAGCAGCACGTAGTCTGCATCTGCTGCCTCATACACTAGAAACTCACCGTGCGAGTAATCGTTAGTGAAGTCGCCAGACCCGGGACGAGCACAGCCCAACGCTACCTTGCAGCGGCCCTCCAGAAGTTCATCCTTCAGCTCATCCGCGCCAGCCGTTGCCGCCAGGCGGGTGGCCAAAACGCCGCCGAGCAGGGAGGGCGGCATCAGCTCGCGACCGAGCTCTACAAACAAAAGTGCTTCTTCGCAGGCACCGTATCCAACGCCACCGTGCGGCTCAGCCAGTCCAATGCCGAACCAGCCGAGTTCGGCGAACTTTGGTAAGTCGTGGCGCGTGATGCGAACCTCCCCGTCCATCAGATTCAAAGCATCCGCAACAGGGAATTCATTACTGAGAAAGTGCCGCGCGGAATCGACAATGTGTTGTTGTTCTTCTGTAGGCAACAGATCCATGCGCTCAACCTTAGTGGCCCGTGCGGGCAGGAGCTGATTCTATAATATGACGCTTGTCATGATAAGGTGTTGAGTGAGACCGGGGAACCATTATGGCGATCAAGATCGGCACGTCCATCGGTATGTTGCACCCGCGCCACTTTGTCGAGGTGGCGCAGGCCGCAGACCAGCTTGGCTACGAATCCCTGTGGATGCCTGAGCACCTTGTTTTCCCCGAGCGGATGGCGGGGTCTCCTTTCTCAGCAGAGGAGGGTGATGCTGCCCATCCACCCGTACCACCGCAGACACCACTGTTTGACGCGTTTGCTTATCTGGCCTATCTCGCTGGTCAAACCCGCCAAATCAGACTTGGAACCAATGTCTACCTGCTGGGTTTGCGTCATCCCTTCATTGCAGCGCGCGCCATTCAAACTCTGGATATCGTGAGCGGCGGTCGGGCGGAAGTGGGTGTGGGCGCCGGCTGGCTGCGCAGTGAGTGGCAGTCGGTAGGGTTCGATCCGGCGAGTCGCGGCCGCCGTCTCGATGAGGCTCTGTCCGTGTGTCGGCGCCTGTGGACGGAGCCCGTCGTAAGCCACGCGGGCGAGTTCTATACTTTCGACCCGGTGATGTTCGAACCCAAGCCCATTCAGCGGCCCGCTCCGCCTGTGCATATCGGCGGGGAATCAGCAGCCGCACTGCGTCGAGTCGCAAGTCTGGGGGACGGCTGGTTCGGTATCGGCCATACGCTCGAGAGTATACAGCCCGTGCTAAAGCGCTTGCGGGAGGTCGTTCGCGCGGAGGGACGTGATCTCGACAGTTTGGAAATCATCACTGCGGCCACGGTGCAGAGCTCCGGCGAACTGCGTTGTTGGGAGGATCTTGGCGTGACCCGCTTGGTCGTGACGCCCTGGCAGCGCGGACGCGATGCCGTCGAGGGATTGCAACGTTTCGCCGACAAACTGCTCTGAGCGGCCGCTCGACGCGAACCTATTCGCCGGTGAACTTCGGTTCGCGTTTTTCGATAAAGGCTGCCACCGCCTCTCGCATGTCCCGCGTGTGCGTGGTGAGATGCTCAGCAGCAACTGAAAAGTTCAGAGTTGTGTTGATGCTGTGCTGGATCTGTTGGTTGATGGCCATCTTTGTCCAACGAATGGCGGCAATGGGTCCGTGTGCCAGTTCTCTCGCATACCCTAATGCCGCAGGCAAGATCTCCTCCTCTGGTCGACAGTGGTTCACCAGGCCCATTGCATGCGCTTCCGCGCCCGTCACAAGTCTACCCGACATCAGAAGTTCCTTTGCTCGATGCGGTCCGATCAGGAGCGGCCAGATCACGGTGCCACCATCCCCGGCAACAAGGCCCATTTTTACGTGGGTATCCCCGATGCGAGCCGTATCGGCCATATAGATGACGTCGGACAGCAGGGCGATGGTTGCTCCCAGCCCGGCAGCCGTGCCGTTGACGGCGGCAATGATAGGGGCTTCACAGCCGATCATCTCCTGCACAAGATAACGTGTGCCGCGCAGTTGATCGATAGGCCGATCGTCATCGTTGCCGTAGCCCTTTACGTCTCCGCCCGAACAGAAGGATTTTCCTGCGCCCGTGAGCACGATAGCACCCACGTCACGGTCGTGGGCGAGGTCGCGAAATACGCGTTCCAGCCCGGTGTGTACTGCGTGATTGACCGCGTTGTGGACTTCCGGTCGATCCAATGTGACAGTCGCCACCCGGTCATCGATGACAATGTCCAGATGGTGCTCGGCGTATTGTGAGTAGTCCACGTGCAACTCCTGTGTTTCATTGCGTTGGCAATGGGTTCGTGTGTCCAAAGGGCAACTCAGCCAGTGGTTTCGGACTTGCGCTACAGGCGGCACCACAGGATCCAGCCCGTCGCGCCGATGCCCGCTCAATACTGCGCCCGGATCGATGCGATGTACACACGCTGAGTATGGCGACGAAGCTATTACATGACAAATACCTTGTAAAATCGCAGATTTGCGTGCCATACTTTTTTGCCGCCGCTGATGTAGCCCGAACCCGGTCGCTGCTTGCGAACCAACTCTCCACAGTGGTTGCCTGTATACGGGGCAGTCGTGGTCAGACCCCGGATGCGTGATGGTCACGGTTCGGACAGGCGATTCTGCAAAGTCACTGCTTGAGAGGTGTCCACTATGACTGATGTGATGAAAGGCGTGCGTATCCTGGAGGTGGCCGAGCATATGTTTGTACCGGCGGCAGCGGCGATACTGTCTGACTGGGGCGCTGATGTGATCAAAGTCGAGCATCATGAACGCGGTGATGCAATGCGCGGTCTAGGGTCCACCGGCGTGCTTGACCTGTCCAAGGGTGTTCACGTTCTGAATGAGCACGCCAATCGGGGCAAGCGTTCCATTGGCCTGGACCTGGCAAGTGACGACGGCGTGCAGGTGTTGTATCAACTTGCCAAGACTTGTGACGTGTTCCTAACCAACAAGTTGCCGGCGGTACTCGCCAGGCTGAAGATCGATGTCGACGACATTCGGCAGCACAATCCCAATATTATCTATGTCCGGGGCACCGCATCGGGTCCAAAGGGCCCTGACGGCAATCGTGGCGGCTATGATATGACCAGTTTCTGGTGTCGCAGCGGCTGCGCACAGAGCGTGAGTCCGCCGGGAATGGGGTTTGTGTTGCCCCAGCCTGGACCGGGGTTTGGCGATTCCATTGGCGGTATGACGATCGCTGGCGGTATCGCATCCGCTCTGTTCAAACGCGAGCGAACGGGTGAGCCGAGTGTCGTCGATGTGTCGCTGCTTGGAACCGGCGTTTGGTCTATTGGGCCTGCGATAGCCCTGTCCGCCCAAAGCGGTCAGCCCTGGGCACTTGGTGCGGGAGCCTCGACCGGCTCCAGCAACCCTTTGACGGGTCTGTACCAGACCTCCGACGAGCGCTTTATCTCACTCGTCATGCTGCAAGGCTACAAGTACTGGCCGGACTTCGTAACGCACCTGGGCCGTGCTGACTTGATCGAGGACGAGCGGTTCAGCTCACACGAGAATCTGGCCGCTAACGCAGGCGCAGCCGGTGACATTATTCGTGAAGAGATCGCCAAGCACTCTCTGGCGGAATGGACCGAAACGTTTCAAACGCTGCAAGGTCAGTGGGCGCCTGTGCAAAACACAGTTGAAGTCGCAGCGGACGCGCAGGTGCGCGCCAATGACTACATCAGTGGCAGCACGACGCAGGATGGGCGTGCCTATGAGCTGGCTACCACGCCCGTACAGTTTGACCAGCAGGCTGCACAGACCCATCGTGCTCCGGAATTCAACGAACACTGTGATGAGATACTGGCTGAGGCCGGCATCGACACGGAGCGCATGATTGAACTGAAGGTTGCAGGCGTTCTCGCCTGAGGGAGCTAGACTTAGAAGCCGCCGCATCGGCTGGCGCGACACCGCGGTGGTTGAGACCTGCCGGGTGTGTTGTAAAATCTGACGAACCGTCAGATAATGCGCTGAAACGCGACGCCGCGACAAGCTGGCCGCTGTTCCGGCCTTTCAGGCAGCCACAAAAAAGTGCTCTGGCTATGTTAAGTGGCGGTTTGAGTCCCTGATCCAGCGACTGGAGTACACGATATGCGAATGGACGACATGATTCTTGTCAGTGTGGATGACCATGTGGTCGAACCGCCGGACATGTTCAAGAACCACTTGACCGACGAATACAAATCAAAAGCCCCAAAGGTCATCCGCATGGCCTCCGGCTGCGATGTCTGGGAGTTCAATGGCCAGAAGCTACCCAACATTGGCCTCAACGCCGTCGTTGGCAGGGTCCCGGAGGAATACGGAGTGGAGCCCACCTCTTACGAGCAACTGCGTAAGGGGTGTTATGACGTTCATGCCAGGGTAAAAGACATGAATGCCAACGGGGTGTTGGGTTCGATCTGCTTTCCTTCCTTTCCAGGCTTCGTGGGCCAGCTGTGGAACTCGTGCGAGGACAAGAAGCTGGCACGTGTGATGCTACAGGCATACAACGACTGGCACATTGATGAGTGGGCGGGCAGCTATCCAGATCGTTTCATCCCGCTGTCGATGCCAGCGATTTGGGATCCACAAGAGATGGCCAGCGAGGTAAGGCGAGCAGCCAGAAAGGGCTGCCGCGCGGTCAGCTTCACCGAAAACCCCGACAAGCTTGGTCTGCCAAGTATCCATGACAAGCACTGGGAGCCGTTCTGGGAAGCCTGTGTGGATGAGGGCGTGGTCATACTCATCCACATCGGTTCGGGCGGTGGCATGACGTTCACCACGATGGATGCGCCCGTGGAAGTGATGATCAGCACCACGCCCATCAGTATCGTTAATCTAGCGGCCGACCTGTTGTTTTCCAAGATGCTGCGCAAGTACCCCACACTCAAGTTTGCACTTTCAGAGGGCGGCATTGGCTGGGTGCCTTATTTCCTGGAGCGTGTCGACTATGTGTACCGCCATCACCATGCCTGGACGCATCAGGATTTTGGCGACAAGCTGCCGAGCCAGGTCTTTCAGGAGCACATCTTCAACTGCTTTATTGATGACAAGGCGGGCGTGCGCAATCGTGACCTGGTCGGTATTGATACGATCATGTGGGAGTGTGATTACCCGCACTCTGACACAACCTGGCCGACGGCGCCTGAAACGCTGTGGGACAGTCTAGAGGGCGTACCGGACGCAGATATTCACAAGATGACGTATGAGAACGCGCTGCGCGAGTTCCAGTGGAATCCGTTCTCTGGACGTCCGAAGGAGCGCTGCACGGTAGGCGCCCTGCGCGAAGAGGGCAAAGACGTAGACCTTACTCTGATGTCCGGGATGGGCGGTACCGCGGCCAACGACGACGGCAGCATTGTCACTGCCGGTCACATAGTGCAGCAGTTGGCGGATGCCTTCGTCGAAAAATCCTGATCGCGCGAGGTTTTGGCGGCAATTGGACAGTAACCTGCAGCCGGGGTCTAGCGGGTGACTGAGCAGTTGCTGGATCTCAAGGGGCGTCCACTGGGCGCACGAGCAACGGCGCGACGGCAGTTGATCCTGGATCGAACTCGCGATCTGCTGGCGACCCGGGGCCTGCGAGAGTTACGCGTCGCGGAAATCGCTCGTGAAGTCGACACGTCACCGGGCACTTTCTACCAGTACTTTGCCGACGTTGAAGACGTGGTGCTGCACCTGGCTGAACAGGCCAACGAAGAGATTCCTCAACTGTTGTCACTGTTTGAAGGTGAATGGAGTGGACGTGAGGGCTTGCAGCGGGCGCGCGAGGTCGTGATGTTCTTCATGGATTACTGGGATCGCCATGGTCCTATCCTGCGGATTCGAAATCTGGCTGCTGATGAAGGCGATATGCGGTTCATGGAATTACGCGGTGCGGCGATGCGTCCCGTTCTGGCGGCGATGGCAGCACTCATGGAACGCACTGGGGCGGTGAAGCGCAATCCCGACATCGTGCCTGCTTCCGCGGCACTGGCCATGAGCGCCGTGCTGGACCGACTTGCGGCTTATCATCGCATCATGGTGATTGACGGGGTCTCTCAGGAAGAATTGGTGAGTACCTCAGCCCAAATTGTCTATCGCACTCTGACCGGCAAATGATGGGGCTTCAAGGCATCTCCAGGCTACGCTGACCCATGGACGGAGGCGTACCCCGTTGTTCCAGTCCAGCGTCTCCGGAATCGGGGCTGCTGCCCTGATTCAAGGCGGTTGGCATCCGCTGCAGCTGCATAAAACCCCAGCGGTGCTGCGGTAGCTCTTCCAGCAGGTCGCCCGCTTCCACGACCGACACCACGCCGACGAAGGGCTGTACGGCCTGACCGCCACCTCGCTTGCTGTCCCAGGTCGAGTGACTGACGCTGGTAAGAGTCCGATCGAGATCAAAGGTCAGCAGCAGAAACTCGCCCTGCGCATGCATAGCACCCCAATCCACTGACAAAAAGTCGGCCCCAAGCGCGCCCAGACTGACACCGATGGTGTTTTCGCTGATGTGCCAGTGCTCCCACGCCATCACATAGCCGCCGTCCGATGCGGACAGTCTCAGTGGAGGCCCGAGCACGTCCAAGGCCTGCTGCAGAGTGATCCCTTTTTCAAGTGGGGGCTGTTGGGCGTAGTCCAGTGGGTCACCGAGGTGGTAGCGCCATTGAGTACAACCTGCCAAGAGCGTGAGCACCGCCAATAGGCAAAGGGTGCCGGTGTTAGGCATCGTCATCGCCGTGGTCAATGTAGGTGGCGAACTCGGTCAGCACATCGTTCTCGTCGAAAAAGAAGGCTGCGCGATCGTAGCGCGTATCGATGCGCATACGGTTGTAGACGATCAGGATGAGCCCTTCGCCGCGGGAGTGTTCGAACAGGTAGTAAAGTACGGTTTCGTCGCCTAATGCAATGATCTGCGATGGTGGTCCAAGCAGATTCAATACATCCTCCCGGGTGCTTTGTCCGGCTGTGAGTTCGGCAGTCACGGTGTTCTGCCAGTTAACATCGACGCCGCGCCTGTTCTCGTATTGGGCACAGCCCTGCAGCAATCCGAACGCCATTAGCAGCGTCAGAAGGATACGATGATTGGTCATAGTGTGGTCCATGGTCTTCTTCCCGGGGGGCTACAGCATAGGCGATTTGCGAGACGCTGACCATGGCTCTCGAAGTGTGCGACAAGTCGCAGTCTTGGGCAAAAATGCGCCTCGGTTGTTGCTCGGGTACGGTAAGTCGATGGATGTGTTGACTTCGGGCCGTGCTTTTCGCCTATAGTGGTTGGCCTGGAAAGCGGGATGGATCAGCGGGGACACACGTGGCCAAAGAGTTATCTCAGGACATCGAGCAGCGCGCGATGGATGAAGGGGCAGACGGTAGTGGCGTGGATGCAGCGCCAAACCGCATTGTCTCACTGGGTCGAACGCTCGGCTCGGTCATCGTCGTCGGTAGGGAACTGCTCGCCCGGCGCAGGGCGCAGGCGGAGTTGGAAGCGACACCCGCATCGCTGTCTGAGTTGTGCCAAGACCTGCTGGAACATCGTGGGGAGGCCTCCGGGCTTGCTCTTGCAGGGGAGATCGTCGACGGTTACAACCGACTCGACGAAGCTGGCAGAAGGCAATTTTTTGTCAGTCTTGCAGCCGATTTCGATGTTGATCGCGAGGCGGTGCTCGCCGCGGCGGATCGGTATCGGGAAACCGACGATTTGGACAGCCTTCTGTCGATCGCCCGGCACGCTGAGGCACCGAGGCAGAAGCTCTTCCGGCGTATCAACACCGCGCCCGGTGGAACCCGGACCCTGGTGGCCATGCGTGGGCACATTCTGCAGGTGCTGCGCGAACGGCCAGAGCTCGCGTCCGTAGATTCGGACTTGAAGCATCTTTTTATATCCTGGTTCAACAAAGGCTTTCTTGAGTTACGGCGGATCGACTGGAATTCTCCGGCTGCTGTGTTGGAAAAGATCATCGATTACGAGGCAGTGCACGAAATCAACGGTTGGGACGATCTTCGCAGCCGACTGCACGATGATCGCCGCTGTTTTGCGTTCTTTCACCCGGCGCTGGCGGACGATCCACTGGTGTTTGTCGAGATCGCGTTGACGGAGCAGGTGCCCGGCGCAATGGCACCGCTGCTGACTCAGGATCGTGAGGCGTCCGCGCCTGAATCGCCCACTACGGTGGTGTTTTACTCCATTAGCAACTGCCATCCCGGTCTGGCAGGGATTTCCTTTGGCAACTTCTTGATAAAAAGCGTTGTGGAGGAGCTGCGGAAGGAGCAGCCTTCGCTGACAACCTTTGTGACGCTGTCTCCCATCCCGGGGTTTCGCAAATGGCTACTGGATGCGCCTTTGGACCACCTGGTTGCAGATTCGATGGTGGATCGCGTGCGGGAGCCGCTGGGAAAAGTAGTGGACGCCGAAGTGTACGACGCCCTGCTGGCGCTATGCGCGCATTATCTGTTGAATGAAAAGTCTGGGCGTCTGCCGCGCGATCCCGTCGCGCGATTTCATCTGGGCAATGGCGCTCGTCTGCATCGCCTGCACGGTGCGGCTGACATGTCTGCCAAAGGGCGGGATCAGTCCGCTGGCATTATGGTCAATTACCTCTACGACCTACCCAAAATCGAAGAGAATCATGAAGCGTACTTTGATCAGGGTGTCATAGCGGTATCGAAGTCGGTTGCAAAGCTGCTGGACTGACCAGCGATGCGCCTGGGATCTACCACCCCACCTCCGGTATAATGGGGGCGGTGAAGCGGCGGGCAGCTACCGGCATGAATAAGCAAGACCGTATTCCTCTCGTACAGATCGGAAGCGGAGAAAAATTCGTTAACGATAAAGGCATGGCAGTCATCAAGGATGGCATCAAGGCCTCTGCTGCCGTTCCGCCCAGTTCGCGCAAGCCAGACTGGTTGAGGGTTCGCATCAGAGGAGGCGAGGCCTACGAAGCCGTGAGGTCCATCGTTCACGAACACGGCCTAGCCACGGTTTGTGAAGAGGCCAAGTGTCCCAATATCAGCGAATGCTGGACCTCCGGCACGGCGACTATCATGTTGATGGGGGATGTGTGTACGCGGGCCTGTCGATTCTGTGCAGTCAATACGGGTAATCCGCAGGGTTGGCTTGATCCGGATGAGCCCGACAAGGCTGCGCGTTCTGTGCAGCTGATGGGCCTGCGCTACGTCGTGCTGACGTCCGTCAATCGCGACGATCTCGAGGACGGTGGAGCGGGGCACTACGCCGCGTGCGTTCAGCGAGTGAAGTCCCTCAACCCCGATACCGCCGTCGAAGCTTTGACTCCGGATTTTCTCGGCGTGCTGGCGGATGTGGAAACGGTGGTTGACTCAGGGATCGAGGTGTTCGCGCAAAACGTGGAGACCGTGCGCCGGCTCACCCACCCCGTCCGCGATCCGCGAGCGGGCTATCAGCAGACGCTGGACGTACTGGCACACGCCAAGGCGCACAGGCCGGACGTACTCACTAAAACGAGCCTGATGCTCGGCCTTGGAGAAAGTGAAGACGAACTTCGTGATTGTCTGCGGGACATAAGACGCGCGCGAGTCGACATAGTGACGCTCGGCCAATACCTGCAGCCAACTCGTCACCATCTACCCATTGAACGTTATGTTACGCCTAAGGAGTTTGATGAGTATCGGCAATGGGGCCTGGAAATGGGATTTGTTGAGGTCGTATCCGGAGCAATGGTGCGTTCCAGCTATCGCGCCGAACAGGCCCTTGCCAAAAACAATGTCGGGCTCGGACAGGAGTCTAGCTGAACGGCGCTGGCGGAACGCTGCGACTAACCGCCTACCCCAAACTGATAGCTGATTTCGCCGTACACGCCTGTTGGCTGCCCCACAAAATAGCGATAGCTTCCAAAACCGAAGTCGGCGCGTTCCGCGTACTCTTCATCGAGCAAATTAGTGACTCGCAGACTGGCACCCCAGCGAGGGGTTAGTTGACTGCTGAAACGCAGGTTGAACAAGGAGTGCCCATCGTACTTGTGTTCATTGTTGGGCTCGAGGTAGTAATCGTCCATGTAGACCCATTCAAGCGCTGCCTCGGCCTGGCGACCCACCCATTGAGAAAAGTCCCAGTTCAGTCTGGCGCTGCCGAACGCTTCCGGCGAGGTGTCTATGTCGTTGCCGCCGATATTGCCATCGCTGCCGAGCAGTTCCACGTCGTCCGCATAGGTATGGCTGGCGAAACTGGCGTCGATCTCCAGCAGCCAATTCTCAGCCAGGAACCAGTCCACGCTGGCTTCCATGCCATAGTGATCTGTTGCTGCGCCACTGATGTTTTGCCGATTGGCATCCTGGAAAATGACATTGTCCTTTTCCATGTAGTACACCGAAACATCGTAACTCAGTAGAGTCGCCCAGTTGCCGCGCAGCCCGAGTTCAATGTTCTCCAACTCCTCAGATTTTAGATTGGCGACCTCCTGACCTGACTGCAGGCGGTAAAGCTCTGTGGCCTGAGGTGCTCTGAATCCGCGTGCCGCACGCAGGTAAACGAGATGCGTGGTGGCATAACTGTAGCTGGCACCGGCGTTAAATGACCAGTCATTGAAGTCGTCATCCCGGTCGGCGGGCCGGAAGAACCGGCAGTTGGTGGCCTCGGGGCCGCAGGCCGACCCGTCGCCGGTTCGATTGTCGTAATCGTAGTTTGTGTACTCAAATCTCACGCCGCCGTCGATTTCCCAGGCCGAGTCAAAGTTGGAACGCAGTTGGGTGTAGGCTGCCGCTGTGGTGGCGTCTACTCGATAGTCGTAGTGCACGCCAGCCGGTTGATTGGGGCTAAAATCTTCGGCCTGCACTTCCTTCAAGAACGCGTCTGTGTACTCCAGGTCGATGCCGTTGATCCAGCGCAGAGCCGACAGGTCTGAGCGAACGCTGCTGCGTAGCCCGTAACTTGTATGGCCATTCTTTTCGACCGGCTGCCACGGAAGAAAGTGCTGCAAAAACTCCATATCGTTATCGCGAAAGTAGGGCGTTAGCGTCAAGCTGTGATCGCCTCCCAGTTGTCGCTCGGCGCGACTGTAAGCAAGAACAGACCAGGCATCTCGGTAGGCCTCCGGGTTGGGATTGGTCCTGCGCAGATCGCCGTCCTTGTACGCTTCAAAGCCCTCGATGAACCCCGCGGTTTCCTGGTTGAGATTTGCGCCGTCTAAGACGCTTTGAATGTCCCACAGGGCGCCCGTGTAATCGTGCCTGAGGGTGGTCTTTTGCTGATCGTAGCCGGAATCCCGTTTGTAGCCGCCATCCGTCACGCCGTTGACGTTCAGACTGAGTCCGTGGGCGCCAAAGGTATTGCGATAGTGGTACTTGCCCCGGTAATAGTCATAGGGTCCAGCCTCGACGCTGAGCGCATGGTCCAGCTCTGACGTGGGTGGTGCGCTGATGACATTGATCACCCCGTGCATCGCATTGGACCCGTAGACTGCGCTGGGTGGACCTTTAATGACCTCGATTCTGCTGGCCTGCTCGAAGTTGGCATCGAACAACTGGTTAACGTTACAGAAGCCGGGGGCCCGAAGGCTGATGCCATCCGCAGCGGTGAAAAATGCGCCACAGCTGCCCGGGCCGGTTAAAACGGGCGAGCGCAGGGAGATCAGACTTTCCTGACCGTTACCTCGACTGATCCATGCACCCGGTACCTGCTGCATGATCTCGTTGATATGGACCGGGGCAACCATCTGCAAAGCGTTTGAGTCGACGGCCGACCAGCTCAAGGGCAATCGCTTGGCATCCTCCGAAACGCGGTTCGCCGTGACCAGGACCTGCTCCTGCGCGGCATTGGCGGAGGCGACGTTGGACAGTGCGTGGACCAGGATCAGAATGGCCAGCGGTGTAGTGCGGTGGATGGGCATGCGTTTTGCTCCTTGATACGGCTGGCGCGATTGTAGCCGAAGCGTTACCCAGACTAAAAGCAAGGGCATCCTGCCCAAGGCTCGAATGGGCTATACTCAGGTCGCTGCTGGCCCGAGCGCGTTGCTGGGCGGCGCCATGCTTATTAGCCACGACATGAGAAAGGATCCACTGCCATGCGCTTGTTACTTCCCGCTGCCCTGTCCGCCCCCCTTATTCTGTTAGGTGCCTGCGCCCAGAACACTGCCGATGGTTACGCCGCGCCCGAAGAGGGCGACAGCGGCTTTTACGCTGCGTCTAACACCCGGGCCGACGAGCTGTACCTGAGCCGTTCTGCACCGCCGAGTGCTCTGGGCTACCGGGATGTCTACATTGCCGATGCCAACGTGGACAGTATGGTGGTCATTCAGCCTGAAGGTGTTGAGACCGACGAGGCCTGGGTGGTGACCGATGAAGAGGCGGCGGTGTTGCAAGAGGACATCGAGCGCGAGTTTATCGACGCACTGGGCTACCAGTCAGCCTTCAATATCGTTGAATCCCCGGAAGAGGCGGAGCTGATTGTCTACACCACGGTCGTTGCATTGCACCCGAACGCAACCCGTGAACAGGTCGCCGCAGGTGAGCCGCCAGGGGGTGCTGTGACGATCAGCCTTGCCCTGGTTGATGCCGAATCGGGCGCCGTGCTGGTACGCTCGGTCGACACCAAGTCCACCGAGGATATCTGGTCTTTTCAACAAATTGATAATGAGGAGCCAGCCATCGATCTCATTTTTCGCTCCTGGGGAAACAGCATGCGGCGCGGCATCCTGGCTTTGCAAAGGCGCTCCAATGACCCGCTGGTGACGCCGCTGCAGCTCGAAGAGCAGTAGTCCTGCAGCGTGTCAGCCGGCGGCGATGATGTTTGGGTCGGTCGCGGCGGAGCTGGGTCCTTCCTTGTTGCGCACCGCATCTGCGATGCGAAACAGGGGTACCTTGAGCATGTCGATCAGCGTCGCGCTGGCGCCGATTTCCAGCAGAGCAAGGTCCATACAATGTAACCACATGTCTCGCTCTTCCGGACCGATGTGGAACGGCTCATGGGGTTCCGTCATGCAAACACTCCCATACCTGGCTGCATACAGCGGAGGCCCCCCCATCCAGCCGATCAGATACTCGGCGAGTTTGTCCTTCATGGGCTCCAGGTCTTGCGCGTGCATCGCGCGGAGCGCAGCCGCCTCCGGCAAACGATCCATAATGTCGTAAAACGCGCTGGTGAGGTCACGAATCCCGGCTTCGCCGAGGATCTCGAAGGGCGTTTGTGCTGACGCGTTCATAGCGGGTTCCGAAGTAATGATTGCGCACAGTTTACCTCGATAGGTTACCTGCTGTCCCGGGCGGGACACCGGTGCGGGTCCTTTGCTAGAATCTCGCGCTTCCCTGGGCACACGTGGGTCAGCCCAGCGTTCAAAAACCGACAGCTTTCAGGATGGATGATCACTATGAGTCTTACCGAGGCGGTACTAGCGGTGAACGATGATCTGCCCATCCGTACCGAGGCTCCGGTGCACAGCGGCAAGGTGCGCTCAGTGTACTGGCTTAGCGCGGCCGACAGCGCGAGGTTGATAGCTGACCGTGGTTATGCGGTCGCACCCGACACCCCGCTCGCGGTGATGGTCATATCCGATCGCATCTCGGCGTTCGATTGCATTTGGCATGGCGAAGGTGGGATGCGTGGAGTGCCCGGAAAAGGTGCTGCGCTCAACGCTATCTCCAATCATTGGTTTACACTGTTTCGCGAGGCCGGTCTCGCTGATAGCCATATTCTGGAGATTCCCCATCCCCTGGTCTGGGTCGTTCAGAAGGCGCGGCCTGTGATGATTGAGGCGATTGCGCGGCAATACATTACCGGGTCCATGTGGCGCGCCTATGACCAGGGTGAGAGAATTTTCTGTGGCATTGAACTTCCGGACGGGCTTGAGCGAGATCAAAAACTGCCTGCGCTGCTGATCACTCCGTCTACCAAGGGCATACTGGAAGGCATTCCCGGGGTTCCAGCGATAGACGATGTGAACATCACCCGCCAGGCAATAGCGGATAGCTATCAAGCGTTTAATTTTCGGAGCCCGACGGATGTGGACCGGTATGAATGTCTGCTGCGGGATGGGTTTGCCCTAATCAGTCACGCGCTTGCGAAACTGGATCAGGTGTTTGTCGATACCAAGTTTGAGTTTGGCTATGTGGCTGACGCTAGCGGACAAGACATGTTGATTTACATGGATGAAGTGGGTACCCCAGACTCTTCACGCATCTGGGACGGCACAGCGTTGCGCGAAGGGAGGGTGGTTGAAAACTCAAAAGAAAGTTTTCGGCAACGGCTGTTGCAGCACTTTCCAGAACCTGACATTTTATTGAACAAGGCGCGCATGGCCGAACGAACGGCGCTGGCGAGGGACAATGCACTGCCATCCGAAATCTTGCTGGCAGTCTCCGACACGTATGTGGGGATGGCCGAGAGGATTACAGGCAACAAACTCCCCGTGTCCGAGCATCCAAAGGCTGAGATCATTGATATCATGCGACGCGATTTCAACCTGATTGATTGACGGGTGTGTAGGGCAAGGCTCAATGCACACAGACCCCTGCAGGTGTTTCGAAAGCATCGAACAGACGAGACTCTGGAGCCGGGAACGATGCTCTGGTATAACCGGCGCTGGCGAGGGTTCCGGAGTAGGCTGGTATGAACATTATCAAACTGGATGATAGCATCGGGGTGGCCGCGCAGATCTCACCTGCAGATGTTTCCGACATCGCCGCAGCCGGCTATCGCGTTTTGATCAACAACCGGCCGGATGGTGAGGAGCCAGGCCAACCCAGTGCGGCAGAGATAGCCAGAGCAGCCGAGGCAGAGGGATTGGAGTATTACCATATGCCAGTGTCAGCGATGGATTTTCCCGGCTCGGATTTTGCCGCGATGTGCGATCTGTTCGACGATTCGGAGAGCCCGGTGTTGGCATTTTGTCGATCTGGAACACGCTGTGCCAATCTGTGGCTCTCTAGCCGCTCGCCAGACGAGCTTCAGGCTGCTGCCAGTCTTGTGCAGGGGCGCGGCTTCGATCTGTCGATGGCAGCTCGGTTCCTGCAACGTCGCGGCTAGCGATTGGACGCGATCACAGTGGCAGCGCTTCTGTTTAACATAATAATGGATCGTACAGCGCGTTCAGCGGCGTGCAGGAGCACCTTGAGCACAGTGCTGACAGCCTCGATGGAGACCAAGTGTGAACCATTCCGTATCTGAGATTGCCGAAGCGAGACCTGCCAGCACTGTCGTGTTGCTCCGTGACTGCAAACATGGGCTGGAGACTTTGCTGCTCAAGCGCAACAAGGCGCTGCTGTTTGCCGGCGGCCTGTGGGTATTCCCGGGAGGTTCTATCGACGCAGAAGAGATGGATGAAGCCGGTGGCGATATTGAACAGGCCTCACGTCGCGCGGCGGCCAGGGAGGCGATGGAAGAGTCCGGCTTGCAGCCTGCGCTGGAGGAAATGGTGCTGTTGAGTCACTGGACCACTCCCATAGCAGAACCGAAGCGTTTTTCGACCTGGATCTATGCAGCGCCTTTGGCCGTCGACGATGAGGTGGTGATTGATGGCGGAGAGATTCACGATTCGCGGTGGATTGTCGTTCGCGACGCTGTGGCGGAGCACGAGGCAGGGCAGCTGAACATGTTGCCGCCCACCTATCTCACGCTTCGCAACCTGTGCCGCTACGACTCGGTTGCGCAGATGGTGACCGTTGAACGGGAATCAGATGTGCCAGAAGTTTTTCCGGTTTTTGCCAGCGACGGGGAGCAGATGGTCGTTATGTTTCGCGGTGATGCGGGCTACGACAGCGCCGATGGTGATACGCCCGGAGCGAGGCATCGCGCCATGCTACTTGACCGTCGCTGGGAATATCTCTATCGGGACGTGGATGAAGCCTATCCACCGCTGGTGGAACCCTGATGCAAGTGCCTTCAGTGCATGAGGGTGGCTGCTTGTGTGGTTCTGTACGATTTGCAGTCGCCTCCTTTCAAAGTGGCGTCTACAAATGCCACTGCTCGCGATGTCGCAAGGCGTTCGGTGGCGCATCCAGCGCCGCTATTTTGGTTGCGCAGGATCAGTTCCAGTGGTTGCGAGGCGAAGAAACAATCAATGAGTACCGGACGGACAGCGGTTTCCTGCGCCGTTTCTGTCCCAAGTGCGGTTCTCCCCTGCCACAGTTTCTCAGTGACTACGATCTGGTCTGGATGCCGGCAGGCTTGTTGGACGGAGACCCCGAACTTCGTCTGACCCATCATATCTACACCGACTCCAAAGCCTGCTGGGAAGTCCTGGACGCCGATACGCCTCGTCGGCCTGAGGGCTTTTAAGCCGCCGGGCAAACCGCCGGTCCGACTTCTCAAACCCCGCATTGGGCACGGCCAACTTTTTAAACCTCCTGGCTCTAAGCGTGACGCCCGACGCGGCAAGTCGCAGCGATTACGCTACCATGCCTGCTCAAATTGACGGAACGCGTGCAATGAGTGATGAACAAAAGTGGGACTACAGTTTTGATGTAGTCGTCGTAGGCTCCGGCAATGGTGGCTTGACCGCCGCTCTGTGTACCTACGAAATGGGTGTCAAGGATGTATTGGTTATCGAGAAGTCGGATCTCTACGGTGGCACAAGCTCGATTTCGGGCGGCGGCGTCTGGATTCCCTGCAACCGTTACGCGGCCGCCGCCGGTGCAGAGGATTCGCCGGAAAAAGCCAAGACCTACCTGCGACAGTTGATTACCGAGGAAGAGGTGCCCGAATACCAACTCGACAGTTACCTTGAAAACGGGCCCAAAATGGTGGACTTCATGCACGAGCGCACGCGCATGCGCTATGTCACGCTGGAGCACTACCCCGATTATTACACCAACCTTGACGGTTCGATGGAGGGGCATCGTTCCATGGAGCCAGAAACCTTCGACGCAGACCAGTTGGGAGAGGAGTGGCGCCGCTTGCGCCGAACTCATCCGATGATGCACCTGGCGGGAGTGATTGGGTTCACCCAGGTTGAGGCGGCATTGCTGGTGGGACAGCAACCGGGCTGGTGGAAAACGGCTGTGAAACTTGTCTTCGACTACATCATTGACCTGCCGTGGCGATTTAAGGATCGCTACGCCAGACGCCTGGCGACAGGCTGTGCCGGTGTCGCGCGCCTACGAGCGTCCATGCTCGATCGCGATATTCCCCTGTGGCTCAACACGCCCATGACCAAGGTGGTGGACGAAGACGGCAAAGTGGTGGGTGTGGAAGTGATGCGCAAGGGCAAACCGTTGCGCATACAGGCCCGCAAAGCTGTCATCCTTGCCGCCGGCGGATTCGAACATAATCAAGAGATGCGTGAACAGTACCTTCCCAAGCCCACTGACCATAGTTGGAGCGCGGGTAACAAGGACAATACGGGCGATGCCATACTTGAGGGTATTCGTCTGGGTGCGAAGATGCATCGTCTCGACGAGGCCTGGTGGTGCAACACCATTTCCGTGCCGGGCGAAGACATTCCGCGCCTCAGCGTTATGGAGAAATCCTACCCCGGTTCGATTGTGGTCAATCCGGCGGGTGCTCGCTTCAGCAATGAATCACAGAACTACATGGCGTTTCAGCAGGAGACGTTCGAGAAACATACGGACGACAATCCCTGTTATCCCACCTGGCAGGTGTTCGATGCAAATTTTCGAGCGACCTACTTTGTCGGACCGCTGTACAACAGCAAGTTTATGCCGGACTGGGCGTTACCTAAGCGCTATGAGGAGGAAGGCTTCTTCGCCAAAGCGGATACGATTGCGGAACTGGCGGTGAAGATCGACGTCGATCCGGCCGGGTTGGAAGACACGGTTCGCAAGATGAATGAGTACGCGCGCACTGGCGAGGACACCGATTTGCATCGCGGTGAGTCGACTTACGACAAGTACTATGGTGATCCCCGCGTAACGCCCAATCCTTGCCTGGCTCCCGTCGACACCGCACCCTATTATGCAATTCGTGTCGATCCGGGCGATTTCGGGACGCAAGGTGGCATGGTCATCAATGCGGATGCACAGGTATTACACGACAGTGGCGATCCGATCGAAGGCCTTTACGCCATCGGAAACTGCAGCGCACCCACACTGCCCTGTTACCCCGGGCCGGGCGCGACGCTTGGCCCGGCGATGACGTTTGGCTACCAAGCGGCGAAAGCCATTACCGGATATCGCGAATAACGTCAGTGCGTTCGAGCGGTCGCTGAGACCTTCGGCGGGTTCTGGACAGCACCGGCCGAATGTGCCTGAATAAAGCAGCGCAATTTCACATTATACGGCCCGCGATTGAGCGTTACCCCCACCGTCAGCGAAGAGTCTGCAAAACGTGTCTGGCAGTGACGCTCTGTCCCTATTCGTCAGTGCGCTGGCCATCTCACTGCCTATTTTTGGCTGGTTGACGCTCGGCTTCGTGCTGCACAAAGTGGGCCTTCTGCCGCAGACGCTCAACGATCGGATCTCGCTTCTAGCGTTTAACTTTGGCTTGCCTTTGATGCTTTGCGCCGGGGCGGCGCAGGTGGATTACTCGCAGCTCAATGAGGCTCGTTATTTGTTGGCTGGCGTGTCTGCCGCGCTCATTACCTTTTGTCTTTCCTGGTCCTACGCAGGCTGGCGAGGCTATACAGATAAGAGCCGCGGTGTCTTTGTGCAGGCCGCTTTTCGCTCCAATTTGGCCATCCTCGGGGTTGCCCTGTCGGTGTCCGCCTATGGGCAGATGGCCACAGCTCTGGCAGCGCTGCCGGTTGCGATCATGACGGTTTTATACAACGTCCTGGCGGTGATTGTCCTCAATCGGACTCACGGTTCGGGGGCGGGCGTCAAAGACAGTCTGGTGGGAATTCTGCGTAACCCGCTGATACTGGGCATCACCGCAGGTGTTGTTCTGTCAGTTCTACCGATGCGGTTGCCGTCGTTTGTCGCGCCTGGGGGGGATCTGCTGTCAGCCTTTTTTCTCCCTCTTGTGCTGATATGCATCGGTGGTTCCATGCGCCTTGGCCGGCTGCTGCCATTGGAAGCGTTCAGCTGGGAAGCCAGTGCTTGGCGATTGATTGCAAGCCCGTTGATCGGTGTCCTGATCGGCCTCGCGCTGGGCGTCCGCGGTGAAGCGCTGGGCGTACTCTTTCTGCTGCTGGCAACGCCCGTGGCGGCGTCCAGTCATATCATGGTTATCGCTTACCGCGGTGATGGTGCCCTGGCGGCCAATCTCATTGTGGTAACAACGCTGCTGTCTGCGGTAACGGTGACCCTGGGCATTTTTGGGCTGTCGCTGTTATCACTGGTCGGCGAGTTGCGTTGAGAGTTGCACTGGTAGCCTGTTCCGGTTTTTTTTCTCTGCGATACGCCGCCGACGTTGACGGCAGCGGCCTCTTCTGGCTAGGTTTGGGGTCGGTTGCCAGACGGAAGTCAGTTAGGAGAGCGGTATGAACGCGATTGCCCCCAGTCAGGGTCTATTGATGGCCCGATCGATTGAATCCATTGCCCTCGAGCAAGCCGCTGCATCAGAGCGGCAGCGCACCCTGACCCAGCCGGTGGTCGATGCTCTGTGGGACAGTGGCTTGATGCAATTTATGAACCCCCGCGAAGCGGGTGGCCAGGAGCCTGGATTTGCCGAACTGATTGAGACTTGGATCGAACTCGCTCGTCAGGACGGATCTCTTGGTTGGATTGGCATCGCCAACTTCCCATCGGCCTGCTTTGCAGCGGCTTACTTGCCGGAGGAAGGCTTTCAAGAGGTATTCGCCCACAACGATCACAAGGTCACCCTGGCGGGTCAGTTTTTCCCGAATGGAACCGGAGACGTGGAGGAGGGTGGTTATCGCGTCACCGGAGCTTGGCAGTTCGGCAGTGGCACGGGGCATTCAGAGTATATCTGCGCGGGATTCCTGCCCATGAAGGACGGTGAAATGGTGATGGCGGATGACACCATGCCGATGATGATGGTCGCGGTAGTGCCACGCGAGGAGGTGGAGTTCAAGGATGGATGGCACGTGCAAGGCCTCAAGGGAACGGGTAGTTACGACTATGCGCTCAATGCTGTCTTCGTGCCGGAGTCACGCACCTATCCCTTGTTTACGCGCGTAGCGCAGCGGGGAGGCAGCCTCTATCGGTTCGGCGTTATGCCGCTGACGGGCTGCGGTCACGCGGCCTGGGCACTGGGCGTATCGCGCAGTGCAATCGACGATGTGGTCGAACTTGCGATCAGTAAAACGCGCATGGGCGATGAGAACTCTATTGCGCACAAACTGACCTTCCAGCGAGACCTTGCTCACCATGAGGGTATGTGGCGCGCAGCCCACAGCCAGGTGGTAGACGTCTTTACGCGGATGGAAGAGCGGGTAGCCGCGGGTGAGGAGCTAAGTCCAGCGATGCGAGCGGACATGCGGATTGCAGCCACCTACGCGACCGAGGCCAGTCGTGAAATCGTACAGTGGGCGCATCTCTCGGCGGGGACGACCGCGATCCGCGAGGGCAGTCGTCTGGAACGAGCGTTCAGAGATATGTACACCGGTACACAGCATGCCTTTATCAGCGAAAAGACTTATACAGAAGCCGGTCAACTGCTGTTGGGTCTGATCGAGGACAGCCCCGCTCTGTAACAGACGGTGTTGCGGGGTTCGAACTAGAAGCCTAAAAACAACCACTAAGGCGGACAACCATGCAGGATTTGCAGGGCAAAACAGCGGTCATTACCGGTGGCGCACACGGGATCGGACGCGCGATGGGAGAATTGTTCCTCGCGCAGGGTATGAAGGTCGTCCTGGCGGACATCGAAGCGTCCGTGCTGGATGCTACGGTTGGCGAGTTGAGTGCTCTGGGTGATTGCATCGGAGTTGTGACGGATGTGTCGAGACCCGAATCGGTCGCTGCGTTGGCACAAGCCGCCCTCGACGCTTACGGTGCCATACATGTCGCCTGCAATAACGCCGGCGTGTTCGCCGGTGGTCTGTTGTGGGAGGAGAGTCTTGCCGACTATCAGTGGCAGATGGACGTCAACGTTTGGGGTGTGGTGCACGGCATTCGCACGTTTGTGCCGATCATGAAAGAACAGCCAGAGGGCGGCCATATTGTTAATACGGCATCCATGGCAGCCGTCACGGCCATGCCGTATTCCGGGATTTACCACATGACCAAACATGCGGTTTTGGCCCTTAGCGAGTCCCTCTACCACGAGTTGTCGTTTCACGCACCGGAGGTACATGTTTCTGTGCTATGCCCCGAGGCGATCAAAACCGGCATCGCCCAGTCGGAACGCAATCGACCGGGCGGCTACACCCGGGACGGCGACATCGTTCAAACCGGTGAGCGAGAGCTGGTGATGCAGGCCTTGTCTGACTCTGTCGCCGCCGGTATTGGACCCGAAGTTATGGCTCAGCGGGTTCTCGACGCGATTTTCGAACAACGGTTTTACATTCTTTCGGAGGAAGCCTGGCGGGATGCCGCACACGTGCGACTCGACGATATCCGGGCGGCCCGCAATCCTACCTTCAATCCGCCCATTGCGATGTAGCGCCGCGCTACCTGTTGTGCAAACGGAATACCCATCATGACTTCAGAAAACGTTGCCTTGCCCGATGATGATGCGCTTATCGCAGCCATGCTGGAAGATGCGAGCGTGCCCACCTTGATGATGTGCATGATTCACATGTCGGGTGATGAGAGCCTGTTGGACGGACCGATAAAGCCCGCAGGTGTCTACATCAATGAATACCAGGGTTACCTGTCAGAAGAAGAGCAGCGTGCGGTCCGGTCGCAGGCGTTTGACGTGATCAAGGCCTTTCGCGATGGCGGCTGCCGGTTGCCGCCGCCGCCGTCGGCAGAGGCGATCCATAAAATGATGAATTTTATTGTCGGTCAGGATGTGCCGGCCGAATACGTACCCATGATGATGGAAGAGATGGAGCTGGATGGCGTTGATCAGCGCAGCGACGATTGGGGCTCGGAAGTCGAGCAGAGCCGACGAGAAGCACACCACGTGTTGGTCATCGGTGGCGGCATGTCGGGTGTGCTGGCCGCCTATCGGTTGCGCGAGGCCGGTCTGCCATTTGTGATTCTGGAGAAAAACGCCTCGGTTGGAGGTACCTGGTTCGAAAATCGCTATCCTGGTGTGAGAGTCGACGTGGGTAACCACTTGTACAGCTACTCCTTTGAGCCCGCGCATCACTGGACGCAGTACTTTTCGCAGCAGACGGAGCTTCAACAGTACTTTGAGGGCGTTGTCGATCACCATGAGTTGCACAGCCATTTTCGTTTTAATACGGAGGTGGTCAGCGCCCAGTTCGATGAAGCCAGGAAACTGTGGGTCGTTAAAGCGCTGGATGCCGATGGTCGTGAACAGACGTTCGAAGCTGAAACGGTGATCAGCGCCGTAGGTCAGTTGAACCGGCCAACGCTGCCCTCGATTAACGGCATTGAAGACTTCTCAGGGCAATGGTGCCATTCGGCCGCCTGGGATGATTCGATCGATGTAACCGGTAAACGAGTCATTGTGGTCGGGTCCGGTGCCAGCGCCTTTCAGTTGGTGCCGGCGATCGCCGACCAGGTCGCCAGCATGACGGTCTTTCAGCGTTCTGCACCCTGGATGTTCGAAAATCCCATCTACCACGACGCCGTACCCGAAGGAAAGAAGTGGTGCCTGCAATACCTGCCTTTTTACACGCGCTGGTTTCGGTTTCTGTTGTTCTGGCCCGCGTGTGATGGTGCTTACGAGACGGTGTTTGTCGATAGCGACTGGCCGCACCAGGAGCGATCGGTCAGCGAGTTGAACGACATGGTGTACCAGGTATTCAGCGATTACATAAAGAGCCAGGTCGGTGATGATGATGCGCTATTGGAGAAGGTCATCCCGGATTATGCTCCCATGGGCAAGCGGACTTTACAGGATAACGGCAGCTGGCTGACCGCGCTCAAACGGGACAACGTTACACTGATAACTGACTCGGTCGCCAGCGTGCAGTCGGACGGCGTGACTGATGCGCAGGGCAATTGCTACCCGGCGGATGTCATTGTGTATGCGACGGGTTTTGAAACAGACCGATTTCTCTGGCCCATGGAGATTTGTGGTCGGGGCGGTGCGCTGCTGGCCGAACGGTGGGGCCTCGAACCCTCAGCCTACCTCGGGATCACCGTACCAGAGTTTCCGAATTTCTATTGCATGTACGGCCCTGGTACGAATCTGGCCTTTGGCGGCAGTCTGATCTTCAACGGCGAATGTCAGATTCGCTACATTATGGAGTGTATCAAGGCTTTACTGCAGTCAGAGTCCAACACGCTGGAGTGCCGAGGGGAAGTGCACGATGCTTACTATGAGCGGTTTCGTGATTTGCACGCCCGTCTTATCTGGGAACACGAGTCCATCAAGACCTCCTTCTATCAGAACGCGAATGGTAAAGTGACGCTGCTTTGGCCGTGGAAGATCATCGATATGTGGCGCTGGACAAAAGAGGTCAATCCGCAGGACTACCATTTCGCGCATTGAGATCCGCCACCATCGAAATACCTACAACACGCATCGGAGTTCACCATGGGTAAGTTGTCTGAAAAAGTTGCTATTGTCACAGGAGCCGCCTCCGGTATTGGTCTGGCCAGCGCGAAACGCTTCGCCGAAGAGGGTGCTACGGTGGTCGGCATTGACCTCAAGGGGAGTGAGGGATGGTCCGCTGTCCCGGCGCTGACGAGCGGCAGTCGTCTGGTAGAGCTCGATGTTACCGATGGTGGGGCGCAGACCGCTGCCGTGCAGCAGGTCATCGCAGATTTCGGACGTATCGATGTGTTGTTGACCGCGGCTGGCGTAGGAGACGGTGGCCCGGTCGGTTTACTGGATAACGCGACCTGGGACAAGGTGATCGCCATTAACCTGACCGGGACGTACCTGTCCATAAAAGCAGTGCTCGATCAGATGAGTGCTCAACGCAGCGGTAGCATCATCACCGTTGCGAGCGTGGAGGGGCTCTACGGCACGGAAGGTGGCAGCGCTTATAACGCGTCGAAAGGGGGGGTGGTCATTCTCAGCAAAAATGTTGCGATTGATTATGGCCGCCTCGGAATACGCTGCAACGCCATCTGTCCGGGCTTCATTGAAACGCCAATGTTAGAAGACGTGATGGGCGCTATGCCCGACTTTCGCGAAGACGTTACGCGAGAGACCAAGCTTGGGCGCTTTGGTCAGCCCGAAGAAGTGGCGGGGGCAGCTTGCTTTCTGGCGAGCGATGATTCGTCTTTTGTCACCGGCCACTCGCTGGTGGTCGACGGCGGCTACACCGCCGGCCATAGCCACGGTATCGTCGAACTGATGGGATTGGTCTAGCCCGCCTCACGAGCGGGCTCTCTGCCCAGTATGGAACGTGCGACAAGTTCGCGCATGATCTCCGAGGTTCCGCCATAGATTCGCTGTATCCGCGCGTCGGCGTAAAATCGGGAGATCGGGTACTCTACCGTGTACCCATACCCTCCAAACAATTGCAGGCAATCATCGATGGTTTTGCACTGCATCTCTGTGCTTGCGTATTTCAGCATAGCCGCGTCGTCGGCAGTGAGTTCGCCGCTTGCGTACTGCTGTGCGCACTTTTCGTAGAACGCCCGATTGAGAGCGATCTCGGTCTTGACATCAGCGAGTTGGAAGCGGGTGTTCTGAAAACTCGCTACGGTCTGTCCGAAGGCCTTTCGCTCCATGACGTAGTTGACGGTCAGTTCCATCGCACCCTCTGCGGCCGCTATGCCCTGTGCGGCTATCCCAAGGCGCTCCCTGGGGAGTTCTGTCATCATGATCACGAACCCCTTGTTCTCTTCACCGAGCAGGGCATTGCCCGGTAGCCTGACGTCCTGGAAGAACAGCTCTGCCGTGTCTGAAGTGTGCTGTCCGATTTTTTCGATCTTGTTGCCGCGTTCAAAACCCGCCAGAGAGGTGTCCACCAGGAACAGAGAGGTCCCTTTGGCGCCTTTGCCGGGGTCTGTGATAGCGGCCACGATGACCATGTCAGCTAACATGCCGTTGGTGATGAAAATCTTTGAGCCGTTCAGTATCCAGTCGTCACCATCGCGTACTGCATTGGTTCTAATACTTTGGACGTCCGAGCCTGCGCCGGGTTCTGTCATGCCCAGTGCGCCGAGCACGTCACCGGCCACCATTTTCGGGAGCCAGTACTCTTTTTGCTCGTCGGTACCGAAATTGTTGATGTAGGGCGCAACGATGTTGCTGTGAATACTGTAACCCGTGGCGATGCCGCCAAAACCCATACGGGACATTTCTTCCAGAATGGCGAAGGTAACCTGTGGATCCGCACCTGCGGCTCCGTACTCTTCTGGCATGTCGGGGCACAGCAACCCGGCTGCGCCCAGCGTATTCCAAAGTTCTCTAGGGACGGCCTGCTCGGCCTCCCACCGCTCAAAGTGCGGGGCGATTTCCTGTTCCATGGCGCGTCTGGCCATGTCGCGAAACAGCGTCAGTTCTTCTGTGTCCATCATACAAAACCTCCTGTCGGGACGGGTCGAGGCCGAAGATTTTGAGGGATTGTGCAGCCAGACACAACGTTTATCTGTGCCAGAACGAGAGCTGCGGCGGGCGCTTGGCAGCGATACTCAGAGTGCTACACTTAGCGTCCTTTTGCAGTCGCTGAACCGGAGATAAATCATGCGCGAGTACAAGCATTTCTACATTAACGGTGAGTGGGTAGACCCGATCACGCCAAAGTCTCACGACGTTATCAATCCCGCCACCGAGGAGGTCTGTGCGCAGATTTCGCTCGGTTCCGAGGCCGATGTCGATAAGGCGGTAGCCGCCGCCAGTGCGGCTTTTGAGAGTTTCGGTCGGAGTACTCGTCAGGAGCGTATCGAACTGCTGGAATCCTGCGTGGAGACCTATAAAAAGCATTACATGGATATCGCGGACGCTATTCGGGAAGAGATGGGTGCACCCGTGGGCCTGGCCAACTCCGCTCAGGCCTACTGTGGTCAGGGCCACCTCGAGGAGGCTCTGCGCGTGCTCAAGACCTTTGAGTTTGAGGAAGACCTGGGCGAGCACCGGGTGATCAAAGAGCCGATCGGCGTGTGCGGATTGATCACGCCCTGGAACTGGCCGGTGAATCAGATTGCCTGCAAAGTGGCACCCGCGCTCGCGGTGGGATGCACGATGATTCTTAAGCCCAGCGAGGAAGCGCCCCTGTCAGCCTACCTGTTCACTCAAGTGATGCATGAAGCTGGCGTTCCAGCCGGTGTCTATAACATGATCAATGGTGAGGGCCCGGTGGTGGGTGCCGCACTGTCTGGGCATCCCGATGTCAGTATGATGTCCTTCACCGGGTCCACCCGGGCCGGTTCCCATGTCGCACAGAACGCAGCGCCTACAGTGAAGCGTGTCACTCAGGAACTGGGCGGCAAGTCACCCAACATTGTTCTCGATGATGCGGACCTTGAAAAAGCGGTTACCGGTGGCGTTATGCACATGTACAACAATACCGGACAATCCTGCAACGCGCCTTCCAGAATGCTGGTCCCAGCGGCCAAGCTGGAAGAAGCCGAGGCCATTGCGGCCAAGGTCACCGAGAACGTGGTCGTGGGCGACCCGACGGAAGAGACAACAACCATGGGGCCGGTGGTATCAGAAGTGCAGTTCAATAAGATTCAGGGGCTGATCGAAAAAGGGATTGAAGAGGGCGCCAAGGTGGTAACGGGAGGTCCCGGTCGCCCGGACGGGATTGAAAGGGGTTTCTTTATCAGGCCCACCGTCTTCTCACAGGCCAATAACGACATGACCATCGCAAAAGAAGAGATTTTTGGTCCGGTCCTGACCATGATCCCCTATGAATCGGAAGAAGAAGCGATTCGCATCGCCAACGATACGCCCTACGGACTTGCGGGTTACATCCAGAGCGGGGATATCGATCACGCGCGAGACGTTGCCGCAAAGATTCGCGCGGGGAACGTCAACATCAATGGCGCATCGGGAGGATTCGACGTGCCGTTTGGCGGTTACAAGCAATCCGGCAATGGCCGGGAATGGGGTAGTCACGGATTTACCGACTTTTTGGAAATCAAAGCCGTAGCGGGTTACGGGAGCTAGCGCTGAGTGGCCCAATTTATCCTCGCCATCGATCAGGGGACAACGGGTAGCACCGTGGCTCTGATGGATGCGCGCGGAAGGCTGCGTGCTTCTGTCAATCACGAGTTTGCGCAGCACTATCCCCGCCCCGGCTGGGTAGAGCACAATCCCGAAGATATCTGGACGTCCGTGCTCAAGTGCATCCGTACGATTCTGCGGCGCGAAGTCTGTAAAGCCAGAGACATCGTTGCGATCGGTATCACCAATCAGCGTGAAACGGCGCTGGTATGGGATCGGACCCGTGGAGAGCCGCTGAACAATGCCATTGTCTGGCAATGCAGGCGCACCACAGATTTTTGTGAAGAGTTGCGCTCCGGCGGCTACGAAAAGCTCGTAAAGCGAAAGTCCGGGCTGGTCCTTGACCCCTACTTTTCAGCCAGCAAATACCGCTGGCTGCTGCGCAATACCTCTGGCATCGGTCGTGCAATCAATCGGGGGCAGGTGCTTGCGGGCACCATCGATAGCTTCCTGATCTGGCGTCTTACCGCGGGTGAAGCGCACGTAACGGATGTGTCCAATGCCTCACGCACTTCGCTGATGAACCTTGAAACCGGTCGCTGGGATGCTCAACTCGCGGAACTCTTCGAGGTGCCAACGGACATTTTGCCGAGTATCGCGCCTTCCAGCGCCGTGCTGGGTCGGACGCGCGGGGTGCCGGGGCTACCGGATGGTATTCCTATCGCGGGTGTCGCTGGCGACCAGCAGGCGGCGCTGTTCGGCCAGGCCTGCTTTGCGCTTGGTGATGCCAAATGTACCTTCGGCACGGGCTCTTTCATCCTGATGAACACGGGCTCAGAGTTGCTGCACTCTCACGCGGGCCTGCTTACCACTGTCGCCTGGCAGCTTGGTGAGAAGGGTAGCGTCGTTTACGCGCTGGAAGGTGGCGCCTTCGTGTGTGGTGCCGCGGTACAGTGGCTTCGAGACGGTTTGAAGATGATCCCCGATGCGCCGTCCATTGAGCCGCTGGCGAATGAAGTAAAGGATCACGACGGCGTTGAATTTGTGCCCGCTCTGACCGGCCTTGGTGCACCTCATTGGGCACCCGAAGCGAGAGGTACTCTGACGGGTTTGCACCGTGGAACGCAGCGGGGTCATATAGCGCGAGCGACCCTGGATGCCATGGCGCTGCAGAATGCCGATATCCTTCGAGCGATGGAATCGGACCTGGGTAAAAGAATGAAGCCATTGCGCGTGGATGGCGGCGCTGCTGCCAACAATCTGCTTATGCAGATACAGGCCAACGTGCTGGGGCGGCGTCTCGTCAGGCCACAGGTGATTGAGACCACGGCTGCCGGTGCCTGCTATCTCGCGGGCCTGGGTGTGGGTCTATGGCCCAGCCAGAGCCACATTAAGTCCATCTGGAAGGCGGACCGGGAGTTTGCGGTGCAAATGAAGCCCGCGGCGAGGCGGCGCAGATTCGACTCCTGGAATACCGCTATCAGGCGAACGCTACTGTAATCCTGTATGGCAGACATTATTCCTTTCAAACCGCGATCCCCTGCGGATCGGCACAAAGGCACAACGCTGTGTCGCCATGGTCATCATAAGTGGCAGGTGGATAAAAAAAAGCAGTTCGATGTCAAACTCGGACGCTTGGTGACGGTGTATCGCTGTGCACGTTGCGGCAAAATCAAGGTGAAGGCGCACTGACCCGGGCCCAGTTTTGAGCAGTGAGTCCTGCTCAGCCTGTTCGCTTGCGCGGCGCGGACAGCTCGTGCTTGCGGACCAGCCCCCTTATCTGATCGTAGCTCAGCCCTAGCGCTTCGGCGGCTCTGCGCTGATTGAATCCGTTGCTGCGCAGTGCTTGCTGCAGTAGCTCAAGTTCTGTGGCACGCATTTCCGCTTGGAAATCGACAGTCTCGGCCTTCTTCACAGGCGGGGCAGAGTTGTCCCGAGTCGAACCATCTTCGATTGTGTGAAACGGTGAAACAAAGGGGTCTATCAGCAATTCGTTCACCGGACGGGTTGCGTCTCCCCAGCGGTACAGGGATCGCTCTACCGCGTTCTTCAGTTCACGCACATTACCCGGCCAAGGATAGTGCTCCAGCTCGGACAGCGCGCTCGATGTAAATCCGGGGAATAGTTCCCAACCCAGTTCGGCGCTCATGCCGACCGCAAAATGGTTGGCCAAGTCGGCAATGTCACCTTTCCTGAAGCGTAGAGGCGGCAGATGCACCACATCGAAACTCAGTCGGTCCAGCAGATCTGCGCGAAACTCGTGTCGGTCGGCCAGTGCAGGCAGGTCGCCATGGGTAGCGGCGACGACGCGCACGTCCACAGCCAGGGTCTGTTGGCCGCCAAGGCGCTCAAACTCGCCGTACTCTACCAGACGCAGTAGCTTCTCCTGCAGTCGCAAGGACATAGTGGCCAGTTCATCCAAAAACAGCGTTCCGCCATCGGCCCGCTCGAAGCGTCCTTGTCGTGTGGCGCTGGCCCCAGTGAACGCGCCCTGCTCGTGGCCGAACAGCTCAGACTCCAGGAGTGTGTCCGCCATAGCCGCGCAGTTGACCTTTACCAGGGGGGCTTGCCAGCGCGGTGATAGATAGTGCAGTCGTTCTGCGGCCAGTTCTTTGCCGGTGCCTCGCTCGCCAAGCACGAGGGCGGGGCGCGGGATCGGGGCGAGGGCCGATATCTGGTCCAAAGCCTGGGCCAGAGCCGGGGAGTTGCCAATGATACCGCTGGGTTCGCGCATAGGCAAAATATACCTAATATAGGTGGTATAAATAACCTATTTGAAGGTTTTATTTACCAAATAAATTCCGAAAATGGACCGTTTAAGCAGGCTATATCCTAAATAAAGTATATAAAACAGTATGTTAGGAGATATGGCATGATTCCTGTAAAGCATAAGATGAAAAACAGATTGCGAACCGCTGGCCCGTGGCGTTAACGGCTAGCTGATTGCAAAGTTGTGCCGATCCGTCGGCTTGATTGGGAGTGAAAGCGATGCAGGACAGTCAGGAAAGGCCTCTAGTGTATACAGCGCTGTTGATTGCCTGTGCTGTTATTGGTCTCGGAGCCGGCCCCGCGGTCGGTGCCTGGAGCTTCCTGCAGGTCGCGATCATGATTGAACTGGCGTACTGGTTGGGTACGCGCCGCGGTGTGGGCCACGACAAACGCCGCCATTTGGGAGGAGAGTAACCATGGGTATATTTTCGCGTATGACGGACATCATCAACTCCAACATCAATGCCATGCTGGATCAGGCAGAGGAACCGGAAAAAATGGTGCGCTTAATCATTCAGGAAATGGAAGACACGTTGGTTGAGGTGCGCAGTTCGTCCGCGCGAGTGCTGGCGGACCGTAAGGCGGCCGCTCGGAGACTCGAGCAGGTGCAGACCGAGGCACAAAGTTGGGAGGAGAAAGCTCGCCTGGCGATCGCCAAACAGCGCGAGGACCTGGCTCGAGCGGCGTTGCAGGAAAAGCGTGCCATCGAGGAAGAGATTGTGGTCGTTGAAGCGGAGCTGGTTGCGACCGATGAGCACATCAGCCAATTGAACGATGAGGTGAGCCAGTTGCAGCAAAAACTGGATGATGCGCGTGCTAAGCAGAAGGCGCTTATGATGCGCAGCAAGACCGTGGAATCGCGGATAAAAGTGAAACGTCAGATTCAGCGGGAAGCACTGGATACCGCGTTCTCGCGCTTTGAGCACTTCGAGCGTCGCATGGATACGCTGGAGAGTCAGTTAGAGGCGATGGATATGGGGAGGGAGGTATCTCCCGATCTGGCCGCGCAAATCTCGGCGCTTGAGGATGACGAGGTCATCAATGATGAGCTAGCTCGGCTCAAATCAGAGATGAGCGATCCGGACAGGCGCGCGTGAGCGAATTCGTCAGACACCCACTAAGCTACGCTTCATGGAGCGGTCCCATTGACCGCGGCTCAGGAGGAAGCAGGTAATGGAATTCTGGAAATTCATGTTTGTCCCCACGATTCTGTTTCTCACCATCGTGGCGCCGATCTGGATCACCATGCACTACCGCAGTGTCAATCGTTCGTCCCGCAGTCTGACTCAGGAGGATCGGCAGTCGATCGAACATATGCTGGCAACCGTGGACAAACTGACGGATCGTATCGGGACGCTGGAGGCCATCCTCGACGACGATCACCCTGGCTGGCGCGATCGCGTGCGCCGCGAAACCGTGCAGGAGAATTGAGCTATGGAAAATCAGAACCGTAACGGCAGCCGTCGCCGCCGTCGGACAAATGGACATAGCGGACAAAGCCGCTATCGTTCCCGGCGCCGAGCGGGATGGGGCATGAACCTTTACCGCAACACCCGGGATGGGAAGATTGCCGGTGTCGCGGCCGGGCTCGCCGATTATTTCGATGTCGCTCCCTGGGTGGTGCGACTGTGCTGGGTAGGCGCCTTTTTGTTTACAGGTACGCTGGCACTGTGGCTGTATGCGGGCGCCTGGATTGCGATGGCGCCGCGCCCCTTTCGCCGGGACAGGGGTGCACTGAATGATGAGCTTGACTATGAAAACGTTGAGATCGACATGGAGTACGACGAACGTGCTCACAACTATCGTCCCAGAAAGGTGTTTCGATACAGTGAAAGCAGTACCGTCCGCCTGCAGCGTGCCCGTGAAAGGTTAGACGCCGCGCTGCGCCGGGTCGAGGACATGGAGTCCTATGTGACCTCTAGACAATACGGTCTCAACAAAGAGTTCTCCAAGCTGTCGTGATCACCAGAACCCCCGCTGCCCGCGTCTCTGTGTTGAGGAGTGGTGCATCCGCGCCAGTGACGACGCCTGGTGCGGGTTGGGCAGCCGGTGCGCAGGGTTAAACCTGGGCAGTGAGGAAGCGTGTAAAAGGAACCGGGTAGTATACGCGAAGCGGGTGAAAAGCAAGCCTATCGTCAGGAGATTAATGTTCGCTATCATCTGCGCTGCTGTTTCAAGAGGTACCCGGAATGCGAGGCGCCAACGTCGAGCTACCCCCGCCTAATCTGCTGTTGTCATTGACGGAAGCGCAGCGTGCAGCCAGCGAAATATTCTCACTGCAGCTTACCCGTCGGACGCTGCGCAGGGTAGCGCCCAAAGGCGATGGGCACAGTGTCATGGTGTTGCCCGGATTTCTTGGCAGCGACACCTACAACCGCGCTTTGCGAACCTTTCTCGACCATTTGAGCTACACCACCCATGGCTGGGGCCAGGGCCAAAACCTTGGCCCGAGAGATGGTGTGCTTGAGGCCTTGCAGCAGCGATTTATTCAGCTGACCGACACCAGCGGCGCGCCTATGTCGCTTGTGGGGCACAGCCTGGGGGGCATATTTGCCCGGGAATTGGCCCGGGAGTATCCCGATCGGGTTCGGCAGGTGATTTCACTGGGCAGCCCTTTCGGCGAGGGTCGGATGTCCGGTTCGCTACCTGCGCGGCTGTTCACGGCGCTCAATCCGCCGGAGGAGCTGCCCGTGGATCAGGACGTGCTACCGGAAGCGCCTCCCGTGCCGACCACGGCAATATACAGTCAGGGAGACGGCATTGTGAATTGGCGCACCACGGTGCAGCCGGGCCAGCGCGAGACCACCGAGAGCATTAGGGTTTGCGGTAGTCACTGCGGGATGACACTCAACCCTGCGGTGTGGTACCTGGTTGCCGACCGTCTGGCACAGCCAGAGGAGCAGTGGGCTCCGTTTGAACGCAGCAGTTGGCGGCAGTTGATATTCCCCAGAGCTGCAGCCCTGGGGGCCTAGTCAAACAGTCGCATTTGATCCACGGCAAGGTTGGTCGGCTCGCCTGGAGGTTGGAACAAATCGGTGCGCAATTCGTCGATGTCTCCGGGCACTAGCGCATACCGTTTACACGCTAAGCGAAAGCGCTGCGCCAGCAGCTCTGCGAAGGGACCGGTGCCCCGCATGCGATGTCCGAACCGGGTGTCGCTGCGCTCGCCTTGACGGCATTGTCTCAGGATGCTCATGACATGATTGGCTTTCATTGGATAGTGGAGATGCAGCCACTCCTCAAACAGGTCTGCCACTTCTCCGGGGAGCCTCAGCAGTATGTAGGCCGCCCTGGTGGCGCCTGAGTCGGCAGCAGCTGACACGATCTCTTCCAGTTCTGCGTCATTCAAGGTTGGAATGACCGGTGCGTACAATACAGACACCGGAACACCGACCTTGCTCAATGAGGCGATTGTTGCCAGGCGACTGGCGCCCGACGACGCGCGAGGTTCGAGTGTGCGCTTGAGGTCGTCCTGCAGTGTGGTCAGGCTGATCGCCACAGAGCACAAGCCCTGTGTGGCCATGGCTTCGAGAATGTCCAGATCACGGGTCACCAGGCTGCCTTTTGTGATCAGCGATACGGGATGCTTGCAGGCCAGCAGCAGTTCGAGTATCCGTCGCGTTATTCGATAGCGCCTTTCCACAGGTTGATATGGGTCGGTGTTGGCGCCCAGGGTGATGGGTAGACATCGATATCCAGGTGCACTGAGCTCCTGCCGCAGTACCTCGGGTGCATTGGTTTTGCACGTCAGGCGCGTTTCAAAGTCGATCCCCGGGGACAAATCCAGATAGGCGTGCGTCGGGCGGGCATAACAGTAGATGCAGCCGTGCTCACAGCCTTGGTAGGGGTTGATGGATTGAGTGAATGGGACATCGGGTGATTGGTTGCGGGCAATCATGGAGCGGGCGTGTACCGGCCGGCACTCAGTCTGCGAGGGTTTTTCAATATAGGGAGACTCGCGCTCCAACTGTAGCGGGTGGTATCGATTGTCGGGATTGCTCGCCGTGCCCCTGCCTTTGATCACCCTGTTTCCCTCTTGGGTTTTTCCGCGCCCGCCGCTCGCGCCTGCCCATAATCGAGTGTCGTGGTCGGCCGATTATCGAGTCGAGAGATACTCGGTTTGCGCGACCGCGCCCAAAAAAGATGGCGGGCAGATGGCCTTGATGCTGTATAGATATACAGTAATGGCAGTCAGCCAATGGCGCAAGCTTTTTCCGCGAGCATAGGCAGATGCTATAGTCTCGCTCCAAGCATCCCGGTTGTGGACGTCCATGTCGGATACGACTTCATTTCAGAACTCTGTTTTGGCGACTCTGTTGCTGCCGGTTGCCCAGACCCTGCGTTTGCAGGGCTTTGATGCGCTGCAGCTGTTCGAAGATCAGGGCATCGACATGGCCAAAGCTGCTAACCCAGACTGGCGGGTGCCGCATCGACAGTTCATCCAGCTCCTGCAGTCATCCGCCGAGGCAACGGGTGATGAGGCCTTTGGTCTCGCCGCCTCTGAAAACCTTCAGCCTCAGGTGCTGCAGGGCCTGGGGTTGGCTTGGTTGTCCAGCGACACGGTCCTGCAGGGTTTGCAGCGATTGGTGCGTTTTTGCCGATTCGTCAACACGGGCGCCAATCTGCAACTGGAGGAAGTGGAGGATAGGGTGCATCTTCGCATGCTGGGTAAGACCCCCGTTGGCCTGCCACCGGGCTACGGACGCGACTACGGCGTTGGCATTGTGAATCGAATGTGCGAGCTGACGCTGGGCGAATTTCTGGCACCACTGTGCGTGGATTTGGAGCGGGCCCCGCCGGCCAATCCTGAGCGCTGGGAATACTTATTGTCGAGTCGTGTGAACTTCGCCGCCGAGCAAACGGCCATCACCTGGTCTCGTGCCGATATTCTGGAACCATTGGTCACCGGCGATCCTGTCCTCGCCCGGGTGAATGACGAGCAGACGCAGACTTATCTCGACGGATTTTTGAAGGCGTCGCTGGGCCGTGAGGTCGCGGACAAGATCATCGAAAGGCTGGCGGACGGTCCCCCGGCACAGGAAGACGTCGCCGAGTCTCTGCACATGAGTGCCCGCACCCTTCAGCGCAAGCTGAAAGAAGAGGGTACCAGCTATAAATCTCTCTTGAACGATACTCGACTCGAGCTGGCCAGGCGGTACCTGGGTGAGCGCCGTCGCTCCGTGGTCGAGACGGCCTACAGCCTCGGCTTTTCTGAGCCCAGCACGTTTTCCCGGGCGTTCAAGCGGTGGACCGGCGTCTCGCCCGCTGAGTACCGCGACAGCGGCGGATCATTGCAGCGCTGACGGGGATATCTGTCGAACCAATTGGGTACAGGGGCGAGCCAGTGTGGATAGGTCCATTTGTCTACGGCGCCTGATACCCCACTATAATTTTGCCTCGCCTATTGCTGGGAGTCTGTATGGATACTCTGCTGATCATCGCCGATGAAAAAGACCAATGCTGTGCGACCCCCAGGGGTCTGGAGTTGGCGGCCAAGCTCAATCTCGCTGTTGAGATCGTTGCGTTCAGCTACAGCTCCATGAAGGGCCTTGGGCTTACTCCTGACCGCGAGAAAGCGCTGCGCCAGGACGTGCTCAGGCGGCGCGAAGCGGCTGTGCAGGCCCGAATTGACAAGTACCGCGACCCGCAGCAAAACGTTCAGCTAAAGTCTATTTGGAAAAAGGATATCGTTGGATGGGTCACGAAGCGATGCCGTGCGGCGCACATTCGTATGGTGGTAAAAACCGGGCGTCGCAGCGAAACGCTGCTGCACACGTCCTCGGACTGGCAGTTGCTCAGGGAGTGTTCCGTGCCGGTTCTGGTGGTGGCAGAAAAACGCTGGCATCGCACCAAGCCAGTACTGGCAGCGCTCGATCTCACCAGTACCGTTCGTGGCAAGCGCGCCTTGGATCGAAAGGTGCTGGCAGCTGCCCGGAATTTGGCGGTGGCCTTGAATACGAGGCTGGAGGTGGTGGCAGCCATCGAAGTTCCGGCCTTGCTCTCGGACCTCGATTTGGTGGATCCACACGCCTACTTCAACCAGGCCTGCGAGGCTATACAACCCGTCATGGACAAGCTGGCTGCCGAGTTTGATCTGCCGATCAAGGCTTTCCACCGCAAGCGCGGGCCCGCTGAAAAGGTGCTGGTGAGTGAGGCTGCGCGGGTTCGAGCTCAGATTGTTGTGATGGGGACTGTCGCACGCAAAGGCGTCACGGCGAAATTGCTGGGTAATACTGCGGAGCAGGTACTGCAGCATATGAAAACGGATGTGTTGGCCGTCAAACCGTAAATTTTTTCGCCAGAATACTTGCCATCCGCCAATTTCGGTCTACTTTTAAGGCAGCACGTCGCGTTCCCCGCGCGTGCTAACACGTCCCCTGGCCGATGTTTCTGCCCCGAAGCATACGGCTATTAGCCCGCTTTCATACCATGAAATGCGGGCTTTTTTATTTCTCTTCATAGCTTTACAGAATCTTTCTAAAGCAGTTTCTAGTGTTCTCTCCTGCGTTTCGTCGGCGAATCCGCGTTTTCAGGCGATGAATGGCGCTCCCTGCCATGCGGTTGTCGCGACGGGCAATGTGGTGCTGGCCGGTGAATCCCTACTATATCCCCAACACGCAGCCACAAGGAGAAAAGGGCGATGCATGAGATGGTGATGAGGATTATGGAACCGGACCTGTGTTACATCTTTGCGCGCAACGCGCGACGCAAGGGACACCCGGAATTGGCCCTGCAGGCTCACCGCCGAGCGGTTGATCTAAAGGCTCAGGAGCACGGGCCTACCAGCGACGCCGAATTAAACGCTTTGCGAGCAATCTACGCTTACGAGGAAGCCCTTAGCCACAGCAAGGGCAAGCGGACCAGGGCCACGGGGACTTGGCAGATGGTCAACCGCCACGGCGTGCTGCCCGCGATCGCTCGCCGACTGCGCGCCCGCGACAGCGGGGACATGCTGGGCACCCTCAGGGAGCTTGGCATGGAAGACTACAGCTTTCAGGCTGTGATTGAGAAATACCCTGACGCGTTTGCAGATATTGCAGCCTGAGAGTCATCGAATGACTCCTAGGGAATGAGATCCCTACCTTGCCCGGCCACGCGCCGGGCTTTTTTTTGCCCGTTCATCAAACAGTCATACGCCCCGGTCTACCCTTTCAGGGTCTACAGTTTATTCGTTATCTGCTTTACATTAGAGGAAGCGCCCGTCTCGGCCCGACATGCGGGCTACACCCACGGCATTGTAGATGGAGGGCCGATGTCCAACCCGATCAAGAAACGGCTTGCTGATCTACTCGATCAGGATCTGTTCACGCCGCGTGAACTCTCCTGGCTGTCCTTCAATGCGCGGGTGTTGCAGGAAGCGGCGGACGATAGCGTGCCGCTGATCGAGCGGCTGCGCTTTCTGGGGATTTTCTCTAGCAATCTAGACGAGTTTTTCCGCGTACGCGTGGCGGAAGTCCGGCGTTTGATCTCAGTGTCTTCAGGCGACAATCGTCAGCAATCGAAAGACCTCCTGACGGCGATCCAGAAGCGCGTCGGCGAGTTGCAGAAGGAGTTCGATCGCATCTACGTCGACATCATAAGAGAGCTTGCAAATCGACGTATTTTCCTGATTAACGAAAAGCAACTGGATTCTGGTCAGGCTAGTTTCGTTCAGGATTTTTTTAGTACCACCGTTTTGCCCGAGTTGGAACCAATCCTGCTGCAGGAAGGGCAGGAAATTCCTGCGCTGAATGACGAATCGCTGTATCTGGCGGTGGACATTCTGTCGGAGCGAGAACATCGCTACGCGGTAGTGGAGGTGCCAACTGACCGGCTGGATCGATTCGTGGAGATACCCAAGCGAAAGGGCGGCTCGGGTAAGGTGTTTATTGTGTTGGATAACATTATTCGCGCCTGTCTATCGCAGATGTTTCGCCACGCGATCCCAATGGAGAAAGCAAAGGCCTATTGCTTCAAGTTTTCTCGCGATGCGGAACTGGAGATTGACACCGGCATCAGTCAAAGTCTTATAGACAAGATGGCGCGCAGTCTGAAACAGCGACGGAGGGCGGATGCGGTTCGCATGGTCTACGATGGAAAGATGCCAAAGCGGCTGTTGGATTATCTGTGCGCTCGGTTTGATTTTGGTAAATACGACAGCCTGATTTCAGGTGGTCGTTATCACAATTCGAAAGACTTCATTGATTTTCCCGACGTTGGCCCGAAGTATCTTGCCTTCAGGCCATTGCCGGCGGTGCGTATACCGCGCCTGGAAGAACCCGTTAGCATTTTCAAGGCGATCTGGGATAAGGATGTCTTTCTTTACTATCCCTACCATCCATTTGATTATGTGATAGATCTGCTGAAAACTTCCGCGCTTGATCCAAGCGTCAAGCGCATCAGTATTTGTCTTTACCGGGTCGCGAAGGACTCCCGAGTCATCGATGCCCTGGTCAACGCGGTGCAGAATGGCAAGCGGGTGGTGGCGGTCGTGGAGCTGGCAGCACGCTTCGATGAGGAGGCGAACATCGGCTGGGCGCAGCGTCTCACCGAGTCCGGCATTGAGGTGATTTTTGGGATACCGGGTCTTAAAGTGCACAGCAAGCTGCTGCTGATTGAGCGTCGTGAGGGGGGGTCAACTCGATTTTATTCGCACATTGGCACCGGGAATTTCAACGAGAAGACGGCGCGGCTTTACACGGATTTTACCTTCCTGACCTACGACCAAAACGTCGGCAAAGACGTTCAAAGTGTGTTCGAGTTCCTCAAATACACCTATCGTCGCCCCAACTATCGATTGCTGATGGTTTCACCGCACTCCTGCCGGGACGGACTGATGGCGCTAATGGATCAGGAGATCAACAATGCGCGCTCGGGATATCGCGCCTCCATGACGCTGAAATGCAACAGTCTGGTCGATAAGGAAATGGTCACCAAGTTGTACGAGGCCAGTGAGGCGGGTGTCGAAGTCCGGCTGATCGTCCGGGGTATGTGTTCCCTGCTGCCTGGTGTGAAAGGCATTTCCGAGAACATTCAAGCGATCAGTATCGTTGATCGCTATCTGGAGCACCCGAGAGCCTACGTGTTTTACAATAGAGGTGCTCCCCGCTATTTGATTGGCTCCGCTGATCTCATGACCCGCAACCTGGATTATCGGGTAGAGGTTCTGTGTCCGATTTTTGATCACGATGCCCAACAGCTGATACAGGATGTCCTCGATCAGCAATGGCACGATAATGTGCGCGCTCGCGTACTGGATCAGAATCAGATCAACGAGTACGTTCCCAGCAAACCCAAGGCCAACCGAATTCGCTCCCAGGAGACTATTCATCGCTATCTGCAGACCGGTAAGCTGCCACGCTACCCTAAGTCGCGTATGCATCAGCCTGCCAGAAAGCGGCGCCGGAAGCGTCCGTAACTGACTCCTCGGTACCGGGCGGGATAATGCCACGGCTGGTGCTGAATCTCTGCACCGGTCAGGAAATGTATAAGGAGTGTCATGGCTGGAGCCAGTCTGCTCATGCTGTTGGATGACATCGCCTCCGTTTTGGACGATGTAGCCGCAATGACCAAGGTGGCCGCGCGCAAGACCGCGGGTGTGCTTGGAGACGACTTGGCCGTCAACGCAGAAAAAGTCACGGGCGTTCGTGCTCAACGTGAACTGCCGGTTGTCTGGGCCGTGGCGGTGGGGTCGCTGAAAAACAAGCTGATTCTGGTGCCGGCGGCACTCGCCGTCTCGCTCATTGCACCCTGGTTGATTGTTCCGGCAATGGTCCTGGGTGGCCTGTATCTGTGCTACGAAGGCTTTGAAAAGGTCTATCATTCCTGGATTCTGCGGGAGCCGAGTCGTGCAGCTGGTGCAGCATCAGAAGATATCGATGTGGAAGCCTATGAAAAAGCCAAGATCAGAGGTGCCGTGCGCACAGACTTTATCCTTTCTGCGGAGATCATCGTGCTAACGCTGGGGGTGGTGGCAGAACAAGTGTTTTTGACCCAAGCGTTGGTGCTGAGCGCCATCGCACTGCTGATGACGGTGGGTGTTTACGGACTTGTAGCCGGCATCGTCAAGCTGGACGATGCCGGCCTGTTACTACTGTGCCGCGGTGGGGCGGGTCGCTGGGGAGCGCTGCAGCGATGGTTTGGGCAGGGCATGATCAACTTTGCGCCCTACCTCATGCGTTTTTTGGGCGTGGTAGGAACCATTGCCATGTTCATGGTGGGAGGCGGTATTCTGGTCCACAGCTTCCATGCACTGGATGCGTGGCTGCGCGCTGCCGCTGCGCAGCTCGAAAGCGTCTCCGTCGTCGGCGGACTGTTGGCGGCGCTCACGCCCACGTTGGGCGGTGTTGCGGTTGGACTTCTGGCCGGCGCTCTGGTGCTGACGGTCGTGACGGCGGCCCAGCGGCTGCGCGCTGACTGAAGTTGCAGCGCGATTACTTCAGCAGCGAGCCGAGTATGCCGCGGAACAGTTTGCGGCCCACACTACTGCCTGCCGACCTGGCGAGGCTTTTCATGAACGCTTCGCCGGCGGTTTCCCGACTGCGACCCCGGCCGCTGGTCGTGCGCCTGCCCGCCCGTGCCTCCCGCTCCGCGAGTTCCGCTTCCTGTTCGGCTTTCTGTCGCTCTGCGGTTCTCTCGGCAAGGATCTCATAGGCTGAGCGTGAGTCAATTGGTGTGCCGTAGCGGGTCTGATTGATATCGCCTGTAAGCTGCTGCTGCCGCTCGGTCGGCGTGGCCGGCCCCATGCGCGACTGGGGCGGTCTGACCAGTACGCGTTCCACAACGCTGGGTATGCCCTTGTCCTGGAGTGTAGAGACCAGAGCCTCCCCGACGCCGAGTTCGCTTATGGCTGCCACCGTGTTCAGGTCGGGGTTAGGTCGAAACGACTGTGCGGCTACCTTGACCGCCTTTTGCTCTCTAGGGGTATAGGCGCGCAACGCGTGCTGGATTCGGTTGCCCAATTGAGCCAAGACGGTGTCGGGGATATCACTGGGGCTCTGGGTGATGAAATACACACCGACGCCCTTGGAGCGAATGAGTCGCACGACCTGCTCAATTTTTTCCAGTAATGCGTCCGGTGCATCGCGAAACAGCAGATGCGCCTCGTCAAAAAAGAACACCATCACCGGTTGATCAGGATCGCCAAGCTCAGGCAAGTTTTCGAACAGCTCGGACAGCAGCCAGAGCAGGAACGTGGCGTAGACTTTGGGGCTCATGATCAGTTTGTCCGCCGCCAGGATGTTGATGCGCCCGCGTCCGTCGTTTGCACGCTGGATGAAGTCCGTCAGTTGCAGCGCCGGCTCGCCGAAGAAAGCTTCGCCTCCCTCTCGTTCCAGCATTAGTAGGCGCCGAAGGATGGCGTTAACAGATGCCTTCGAGACTCGGTAGCCAGTACCCAGCTCTTTGCTGTGATCGCCAAGATATTCGAGGCTCGAGCGCAGGTCCTTGAGGTCCAGCAATAGCATGCCTTCATCGTCGGCGAATTCGAACACCAGGTTCATAACGCTCTCCTGGGTCTCATTCAGGTCAAGGAGCCGTGATAGGAGCTGGGGGCCCATCTCCGATACGGTGGTGCGCACCGGTGTGCCCTGCTGCCCGAATAGATCCCAGAAAGCGACCGGGTAGGCGCACTGCCGGTAACCCTCGAAGCCGATTTGGGCAACTCTTTCGTCAACTTTGGGGTGCGGCGTGCCGGCCTGGCTCATACCTGAGATGTCGCCTTTGATATCCGCTAGAAAGACCGGCACACCGAGATCTGAGAAGCCTTCCGCTAGACACTGCAGAGTGACGGTCTTACCCGTGCCGGTCGCGCCTGCGACCAATCCGTGCCGATTGGCGTAGCGGGGGTTGAGAAAAACGTTACCTGACGTTGCCCCGCCGATCAAAATGCCACTGCTCATGCCCGTTGCTCTCCCTGTCGTTGGTGATGTAATCCTTGCGGACTATACTCAATGCTCCGAGTAAGTACAGGAGTCGACAATGCGCTGGAAAGGACGTCGACAGAGCGACAACATCGATGATCGGCGCGGTGAGAGTGCATCTTATGGATCCATGGCTGCAGCGCCCGTCGTCTTGCGTCTGTTGCCAGCGCTCATGCGCTCGCGGCTCGGCAGGACGGTGCTCATAGGCGCCGTCCTGTTGATTGTGGGTGGTCGCATGCTGGGTGTCGACGTGCTGTCCCTGCTGGCCGGTGGTCCCGCGAGTGCGCCCGCTGGAGGCATCGCGCAGTTCAGTGCGGAGCAACAGGAAATGGCCGAGTTTGTCGCCGTAGTGCTGGCCGACACCGAAGATACCTGGCACGGTATCTTTCGCGAGCAGGGAGCGATTTATAGAGAACCGACTCTGACACTCTTTACCGACCGCGTCTCCTCCGCCTGCGGAACGGCCAGCTCGGCGGTAGGCCCTTTTTACTGTCCGGCCGATCAGCGGGTCTATATCGACCTGTCCTTCTTCAATGATCTGCAGGACCGCTTTGGTGCACCTGGAGACTTTGCCCAGGCCTATGTGATTGCCCATGAGGTGGGTCACCACGTACAGACGCTGCTTGGCGTCAGCCGCCGCGTGCAGGAAATGGGACGCGGTCGCAGTCAGGCGGAAGTCAATGCTTTGTCGGTTCGACAGGAATTGCAGGCGGACTGCTTCGCCGGTGTTTGGGGGCACGTCGCAAACCAGCAGCAACAGTTTTTGGAGGTGGGTGATCTTGAGGAGGCGCTGGCTGCGGCAACGGCGATTGGCGATGATCGCTTGCAGAGAGAAGCAGGTCATGAGGTCGTACCCGACAGCTTCACTCACGGCACATCCGCGCAGCGTGTGCGCTGGTTTCGCAAGGGGTTTGACAGCGGTGATATCGCCGAGTGTGATACTTTCTCGATCGCCAACCTGGACTAGATGCCGGCGGCTGTGGCCGTTCTCTCCCACACTAGCATCGCCGCCATAACCGCCATAGGCAGTAGCCCCAGCAAAACCAGACTGCCCCAACTTAACGCGGCGACCGCGAAACCTGCGGAAATAGAACCGATGGCCTGCACTGAAATCATGACCGTATCGTTCAAACCCTGCGCGGTAAAACGTTCTTCAGGTCGATGGGTAGTGGGTAGTAGCGCCGTGCCTGCGACAAATAGAAAGTTCCAGCCAATGCCAAGTATCACAAGCTGAAGCAAAAAACCCAGCACGCTTGCGTCGTACAGTCCGATCGAGATGGTACTACAGAAGCACAGGATGCCGATCACCATCAGTGCGCGTATACCGAGAACCTTAAACAGAAACGCGGTAAACAGTGAAGGCAAATACATGGCGGAAATGTGCGACTGAATCACCCATTTGGTATCTTCCAGTGAATGATGGTGCTCCACATGCATACTGATGGGCGTTGCGGTCATGATGAAGGTCATAACCATATAGGCAGTGGCGGCGCTTGCGACAGCGAGGACCATGGTGGGGTTTCGTATCAGCTCTTGCCAGCTTCGGCCCTCACCGTGCGCATCTTCTGCGGCAACCCCCTCGGTACGATAAGCGCTGAGTAGAGCAGTGGCGGCCACCAGGCAAACGGCGCCGAGCAGGAAGCTCCCCTGATACGTCGCCGCGGTAAGATCTTTGCCCAGCAGGGTGATTTCAGGTCCAATCCACGCCGCGGCGATACCCGAGGCGAGAATGATGGACGCCGCGGTCGGAGCGCGCTCTGGGGAAACGCTTTCCATCGCGGCGAAGCGCAGCTGCAGCACCGCCGAGACCATCACGCCGAGGCCGACGGCTGCCAGACAGAATAAGCCGAAGCTTTTGCTGGCGATGGCCGAAGAAGCCAGCAGACAGCTGCCCGCGCCCAGCGCGAAAAACAGCCCAAAAGCGATCCTGCGGCCAAACCGATGCATGCTCCGCGTGACGGGTAGGACACCGCAGGCGGACCCGACCACCATCGCAGCGATGGGTATTGTCGACCAGCTTTCGGCGGGGGCCAGATCGTCACCAATAATGCTGCCAATAAACACCATCATGGTCATCGCGCTCATGGTGGCCGCGTTAATGGCGGCTAGCAACCAGGTGGTCTTTAAGGTATCGCGCATTGTCCCAGCATAACGCAGAAGTCATCGGCCGGTATCGACCTGTCGCTTTTTCGATCGCACTGAAAGAGCGACAGATGGCCAGTCTGAATCGATTGCGCGACCATGGTCGGCAGTCACCCGAACGAGGATTAACCGATGACAGCCGCCCGCGCCCTCGAGCTTCACATCACCCGCCAACTGATGAATCAGCGACAGTCAGCCCCCGCAACTTCGGCAGCCCGGTCGCCCTTGGCGCGCCGTTTGATTGGCGTGCTCGCCACAACTGCCGGTCTGTTTCTACTGGGCAGCTACCTGCAGGAGCTGCTCTTTGCGTTGCTGGCAGGCGCCACGATCATTGCACTGGGATATTCAAAAAAATAACAATAATAATAAATGTTTAAAGTCTATTTCTAATTTCAGTTATTAAGATTGCGCCAGGCGAATTAGTCGGGTGTCAGTGCCGGGGAAGGGAGGTTGCGCCGGCATCCAAGACGCAGTTAGCATGGTTCGAGTCATGCCCGGAGGCGCTTTGAACGACGAGGTCATCATACTGAGCCTGCCTCAGCTTGCACTGGCATTTGTGCCGGTTGCGATCACGCTGGGCATCCTGCTGTATTGGTCCTTCGGTGTGGGTAAGGCGCTGCATGCGCTTGCCAGGATGCTGGCGCAGTTGCTGCTCATCGGTTATGTGCTGGCATGGATCTTTGAGGCCGATGACGGCTGGTTGATTGTGCTGGTGTTAACCATCATGTTGCTGGCGTCCGGGTGGATCGCGACCGGGACGGCCCCGAGCCAGCGCTTCGCCCTGTTAGGGGCGTCGCTGATCTCGATCATCCTGGGGGGCGGCCTCACGCTGGCATTGGTGACCCAAATGGTGTTGCAGCTGGAGCCCTGGTATCTCCCTCGCTACATGATTCCGCTGGCAGGCATGGTGTTTGCGAACTCGATGACCGCCGTCAGTCTGGCAGCGGAACGTTTGTTCGCTGAACTCGCGCATGATGCTGATTGGGCAGAAGCGCGGATGATGGCGTATCAGGCCGCGATGATACCGGTACTCAACGCCTTGCTTGCAGTCGGCCTGGTGTCGCTGCCAGGCATGATGACGGGTCAAATTCTTTCCGGCGTATCGCCTCTGATCGCTGCCCGCTACCAGATCATGGTGATGTGCATGATTTTCGCGTCAGCGGGCATTTCTACGGCGCTGTTTCTAGCGCTGATCAGGCGCCGCGTGGCCGAGGGGGGCGTCACCGCGCCGGGGGGTTCTCCGCCCCAGTCCAGCTGAAGTCCATCTGCTCTGCGGCCTGTTGCAACTCCAGCAGGCCCTGCTCTGGCAGGTGACAGTAGTTGTCTTTGTACAGGCTGTCGGCATCGTCCACCAGCGCGTGCAGCAGCTCATCCATGGCGGCGTAGAGGCCACATATGTCCGCGTAGTCTTCGGCTAGGGAGGCGACATCGGCGCTCAGCCCAAGAACGGGTACCCAGCCGACCGCCGTTGCGCCCGCCCCACGCACTAAGATGCGACGGCCCTTGCTGTGTGCCGCCTGGTGGCTCTTGCGGGCAAGCCGTCCCTGGTCTGCCGCGCGTTTTGCATGGGCGGTGCGCTGTTTATTCAGTTGGTTGCGGGTCTGGTGGTGCCGTTTCCGCTCCGCCTGCAAAAGGGTTGGGTTCGCAAGATAGCGCTCCGTGAAGGCGCCCAGTAGAGAAGCCAGTGGCATATGAAAGTGGGCGAGGGTAACCAATGGCAGTCCCACTAACAAGGCCAGTAATCCGGCGATGCGCAAAGCGCTGCCGCCCATTGCCAGCAGACGAGTCACCCCAACATCTCAATCCTGAGGCCTGTCGGCGCGTCGATCATCTAAGACTGAATCACCGAACAAGGCGCGCATGCGAGTTGCGGTGTGTTCGCGCACGTCGTCATTGATGTAGGTGGCGACCGCGGCGATGGCCAACGCCAATACGCCCAGATCGTCTGAGTAACCCACGGCCGGAATAAGATCGGCCACCAGGTCCGTGGGAAGGATGAAATAACCCAATGCACCGGCAATGGTGGCCTTGGCCCAGGCGGGGGCTTGCTCACGCTGCGCGGCATAGAAGAGCAGCAGGGCTTTTTCGACGACCTCCTGACCCGCTCGACTTGCGAACCTTGCGAGGGTGTTCCAGAAACCCTCTTCCGTGTACGCGCTGCTGTAGCGGTCTGATGTCGATGTGCCCATTGGCAACTCCTACTGAAACAACCAGGGTGCGAGTTCGGTTCGGTTGGCGACCACAATCTGCTGAGCCGTTGGGTCCGATGCTGTTTCCGTGGCTTCAACGTACAACAGCTTTAGGACATAGGGTACCAGTTTTCCACGCGTCGTGACTTCCAGTGCGCCGTTTGTCATCCCGTAGTCCTGTTCAACCACCTCACGCTGCGCGGACGACAGTCTTGGGTCGGCCGTCAAGCGCACCGTAACACGCGTGTTCCATTCCTCATCAGCGTCCACGCCGTTAGGTGAGTCGTCCAGGATTTCCGGCGTCGCTCGAAAACGGCTGAGCACGAAGTCCCGGTAGGCCTGGTTCTTCTCACACCAGGCCCGCACATGCCAGCGCAGACCGGTGTAGACCAGCGTGTGCGGGACGATGATGCGGCCCTCTCGATCGGGGTTTTTGATGGACACATAGTCCACCTCCAGGCGTTTTTGTTGGCGGGCGGCCTGCATAATGGGACGCAGAATATCCGGCTTTACGTCGCGCACGGGTTGCGACAGGACCTCGACGTTGGCGACATTCAGCGCCAGCGATTCGAAGACATTCAGCAGCTCGTTGTTGCGCGCCATCAGATGCAAATACTCGTCAGCCAAACCCTGAGTCAGCTTGGGCTGGAACATCGTCGATGGCTTATAGCCCTTCAGGTACTTGTCGTATTCGAGATTGCCGGGCCCCACCTTACGGAGGTAGTTGTTAATGTCCTTGCTTGCCTGCTGGCGGCCAATGCCAAAGGTGTCGCAGAGGTGGCGAGTGGTCAGTCGTCCCTCCCAGAGAGCAATGGTCTCTATAAATCGGTAGCGGAGTAATAAATCCCAGCGGAATGGCCACAGCGGTTCGCCTGGATCTGGCATGTTTTTGGTCCGTTTGTTGGTCGGTCCTGTCAAGACAACTTAAGTATAGGGCCGGGTTTGCTACAAGTGTACCGGTTCACTTCCCGCTGCACAGGGCTTTGGTTAGACTGACTGCTACAGCTGTGCTTTGGAGTCGCGACAGATTATGAGATGTATTCTAGTCACACTGGGCGTGTACTGTTTGGCGCTGTCCTCTGTAGGGCAAGCCGACCGGGCGGAATCGCCGGTCATTGCGCCGGACGAAATCGCGATGGCGCGATCTTTGATGCAACAGGCGCAGGCGGACAACCCGGCCTTTGCCCTTGTCAGTTCATTGACTACGGAAGTGGGTCCCAGGCTTGCCGGTTCAGAAGCCGAGTCACGAGCCCGGCAGTGGGCAATGAAAAAGCTGCGCGGCATGGGTTTTGCGAATGTCCGCGAGGAATTTTTCAGCGTTCCTCTGTGGCGCCGTGGTGCTGAGCGGGTCGCCATCACTCAACCTTTCCCGCAGCCGTTGACCGTTACTACCCTGGGCGGCAGTGCTAGCACCGGGCCCGACGGTGTCGAAGGGGAGGTGGTGAGTGTGCCGACACTGGCTGCTCTCGAAGCGCTGGCGGAAGGCAGTCTGAAGGGGAAAATACTGTTTGTCGATGAGTCGACTTCCCGCAGCCGAGACGGCGCTGGCTATGGCGCAGCGGTGGGTAAGCGTCGCCACGCCGCCTATCTTGCAGAACAGCGCGGTGCTCTCGCGGTACTGATACGTTCGGTGGGTACCAGTAGCGACCGTTTCGCCCATGCGGGTCAGATGCGCAGGATTACAGAGTCAGGTAGTCCAGGTGTTCCAGCGGCTGCCTTGACGGGGCCCGATGCCGATCAGCTCGCACGGGTATTGGCCTACGGTGATCCAGTGCGCGTGCGAGTCGTACTTACGCCCGAGACGCTTGCGCCTGTCCCCTCGGGCAATGTGGTTGCTGAAATCGTTGGCCAAGATGCACCAGAAGACATTGTATTGGTCGGCGCACACCTGGATTCTTGGGATCTGGGCACTGGGGCATTGGACGATGGAGCGGGGATCGGTATTGTGGTTAGCGCGGCGAAACACATACTCGACCACGCTCCGCAGCCGCCCCGGCGCACCATCCGTGTCGTCTTGTTTGGAGCAGAAGAGGTTGGATTGGTCGGTGCTCGCGCCTATGCGGATGCCTACGAGGATAGCCTGCCCCAGCATATCGTTGCCACTGAGTCCGACTTTGGCGCCGAGAACATCTGGCGCTTTGATACTCGGGTGGGCGCACAAGGTCAGGCCTTCATGGATCAGCTGGCGGGCCTGCTCTCTGAACTGGGCATCGAGCGAGGTAATAATGAGGCTCGAGGTGGGCCCGACATCACATTTCTCAGAGAAGCCGGCGTGCCGGTCATTGGTCTGGTTCAGGAAGGGACGGACTACTTTGATCTCCATCATACGGCCAACGATACGCTGGATAAGATAGCGCCGGGCGCACTGAGTCAAAATGTCGCCGCGTACGTGGCGTTTCTCTACCTGACGGCGAACTCTGACATCAATTTGCGCTGAACACAGCCGAGGACCGGTTATCTGGGCCGCCGCTGGCTACGCTGCAATCGTGTCCTCAGGCCAACCGTCGGGCGTCACAAAAAACCGCGACGCTTCAGTCCCCCGCGCGGACAACTCGCTGACCATCACCGGTCCGCCCAGGGCGTCCAGCCGTGTTGCCAACATCGCTGGCAGCGCCTCTCGAGAAAGCGGCGAATCACCGGGATCCGTCAGGTTTGCGGGCGCAAGCCAGCGCGCTTTAGGCAGTGTTCGGTAAGCCTGCGCGTCGCGGGTCAACAGGTACGTTTCCAATTGGTCGTGTGGCAGCCAGTGGTACAGCGATGTCTGAACATTGAAACCTGGCGGCGAGGGGGTGGTGCTTTGCCACGGTTGGAAGAGATACCCCCGCAGTGCCAGCGCTCGCCTGGGTCGCACCACCTGGTGATCACTCAGCACCGCCGCAGCGACGGGATGATCCGACAGTCGGGTTTGATGGCTCAATAAGTGGGACAGTTTAGTGTCGAGTTGATCGCGCCGATTCGGTCCTAACCAGATCGTCTCCCCACTCGTTCTCGTAACGGCTAGGTAGAACTTGACGGCCATCTCCAGGTGTACCGGTCGATCGTTACCCTGTTCATGGTAGAGACAGTCGAACTCTCCCCGAGTCTGACCGGAATCCCGAACCGGGACATTGTGCGCGATCATATCCATGTCGGAATCCTGCTGCAGGAAGAAGTGCCACAACTGCTCGAAGTAGATTCCCAGGCGAGCCCCGCGACGAACCTCAAGATACTCCAGCAGCGCTCTTGGATTCTTATCCAGGGTTCGTAGCCAATGGATTCGCTGGGTGTCTAGCGCTGGCGTAACGTCTATCAGCTCGGCATGCGCGTCGGGCAAGCCCCGGGCTAGTACTGGAGGCGCGGAGAAGCAGGCCCAGGCCAGGTCGCGAACCTGAGGTGTTACCAGTGAGGCTATGAAGTCCATGGTTGCCCTGACGTTTTAAGTCATCATAGCAGCCTTCCTGCAACGCATAGCCATGCGTTACTATCCCCCTCCGGGCAGGGTTCCGGCCGACACCTACGACTGAAAGGATCCAACCAGACATGGCGAACAGTTTTCAAACGATAGGACTGCTGGGTCGCAGTGAACAAGGTGATCTAGCCGAGGTACTGCGCCTGCTGCTGCGCTTGCTGGAGGGGCGTGGTGCAACTGTGCTGCTGGAGGACAAGCTGGCTGAGGTTGTCCCGGACGAAAGGGTAGACTTGGCGTCGCGAGATGAGATTGGCGCGCGGGCAGATATTGCGGTTGTCGTGGGTGGTGATGGCAGCCTGCTCAGCGCCGCGCGTATGTTGGTTCATCACGATACCCCGGTGCTGGGCATTAACCGCGGCCGCCTTGGTTTTCTGACGGACATCACGCCTGACGAGATTGCCGTGCAGATTCCCGCGGTGCTGGAGGGACACTACGATGCAGAGAGTCGATTTTTGCTCGACGCACAGGTGCATCGGAGCGGAGAGATTATCGGCGAGGCGGACGCACTGAATGATGTGGTGGTTAACTCCGGTACCTCCGCCCAGATGATTGAATACGAGCTGTACATCGATGATGACTTTGTCTATCGCCAGCGCGCCGACGGACTGATTGTGGCAACCCCGACGGGTTCAACAGCCTACTCCCTGTCTGGGGGCGGCCCCATCATGCATCCGCAACTGGATGCTGTTGTGCTGGTGCCGATGTACCCGCACGCTTTGTCCAGTCGGCCCATTGTGGTTGATGGCAATTGTCGAATACGCATCGATATCCTGGCGCGCAACCGGATCCATCCTCCGGTGACCTGCGACGGACAGGTCCAGCTGACCGCACAGCCCGGAGACTCGGTGCACATTGTTAAGAAGCCACAATATCTGACGCTGTTGCATCCGAACGATCACAGCTTTTATGCCAGCTGTCGAGACAAGTTGCGTTGGAGCAACGCGTTGGTCAATTGATGGCGGATTACGTAACAGCACTACGCGTGCCCGCAGACGAAAATCTCCTGCCACTCAGTCGCTTGCTGCAGCAGCGGCGCATTCCCCATAGAATCTTCGAGCAAAGTGGCGAGCAGGTCGTGGCGGTGGCTTCCCGCGAATCGGCAGCGCAGGTGGAGGTCTTGTACGGTGCGCTTCGCAGGGGCGAAGTCGAGCACGAGTATAAACCACCCGAGACAACACCGACCCCAGCGCTATCATCAGCCTCTTGGCACCGCGCGCCGGTGGTTCTCATCCTGGTTGTATTGAGTGTTCTGGGGTTTGCGACGGTCGCACTGCCGCCGCTGTCGGGAGCAGTGCACTGGTTTACGTTCTTGCCCTTTGAGGTGGTCGGTAATCAGCTGCGAATGTACCCGATGGGTGATCAGTACTGGCGCCTAGTGACACCAGCATTTCTGCATTTCGGGTGGCTGCACATCGTTTTCAACTGTTTGTGGCTGTGGGAATTGGGCCGTCGTGTTGAGTCGGTGATTGGCCACTTTAACTGCCTGATGCTGTGTCTGGTAATCGCCGTGGTTTCGAATGTCAGTCAGTACCAGTTCGGTGGCGACGGTTTGTTCGGTGGAATGTCCGGTGTTGTCTATGGTTTGTTGGGGTTTTCTTGGGTAGCCCCCCTGCTGCAGCCCCGCTGGCCCATTCAGCCCTCTGCACCCATTATGTTGTTCATGGTTGGTTGGCTGTTGGCCTGTTTGTTCGGCCTTGTTGAAACACTGGGATTTGGCAAGGTGGCTAACGCGGCTCATGTGGGCGGCCTGCTTTGCGGCGGGTTGCTGGGTGCAATATTTGGCTTGCTGAGTCGGTCGAGCGGCGACATCGGCTCTGCTGGACGGGTATAATGGTAGGCCCAACAAGTTCGGCGAGCCAATGGATTATCAGCAGTCAATTGCCACCATGCCCGAAGCGGTTTACCG
>JBCCYE010000012.1:0-119748 GCA_039190425.1 Pseudomonadota bacterium
CGCATCTGGATCAGCACCGTTGTCCTGCCCAGCAAGATTTCTCAGCCAATCGTCGCTGAACGCGAAGCCAATCGGGTGCGTTTTGATCAGTTGATCGCCGCCAAGAGGGGACTGGTCTGTGTTGGCGATATGCTTGACCAGGTCCTGAACGCACACACCACCGGTAACATCGCCGTCATCATCGACCGCGCCGGTGTCTGTGCAGCTTGAGCTGCCAATGAAACTCTGAACCAGACTTTCCGAATTATCCCGATTCGGGTAACCGTCCGTCAGCAAAATGATGTGGTTGCCCTGACAGGCGTTGGTAATGGGGCTTTCGTACTTGGGATTCCCTCCAACCCCGGTAATGGTTTGGTCGGCGCAGGCCTCGTCGTCGAGATTCGCCGCCGAGCAACCGTCTGGGTAATTGATGTTAAAGGTACCCGGTACCATGGCGCCCTCGCTGGACACGCGGGTATAGGCAAACGGGCCACCGTCGTCGGCGCCGCGTGCCTTGCCGTACAGCACCTCACCGCCGGTGTAATACTGGGCCGCCTCGTACATCGTGTCCTGTATCGGCGTATAGCCGTTGTGGCTCAGGGTATCAATGATCGACAGCAGTTCGTCCCGCGCCGTATAAATCTCATCTCCGGTACCGTCGGATTCGAACTCGACCACCAGCCTTGGCGCGTCTCCTGGGCTGCGGTTGAAGCTAAACGCTTCCCGATCATTGGAACCGCTGTTAACCACCCTAAAGGCCATGGCGTTGCCCGCGGCCCAGCCGGATCTGTCCACAATGGATTGCACCAGAGCCTTGATATCCGGGGACCTGTACGTCGAATCGTCGTCCCAATCTTCGGTGATTGACCAGCTGACACTGCCGCCGTAGCTGCGGCCATCCACCGTATCGTCCACGCCCTGGTAAGAGTCTGCATCATCGGTACTTTCAACCGCTATCGTGAGAGTGGTGTTGCCGTCATCGTCATCACGCGCGGTAAACTCCAGGTAAGCCCGCTTGATCGTGGCGTCTTTGGGCACATCCAGTCCACGAAAACGTACGCCGATGTTGTTGCCTGATTCCAGATTCAGCGTGTCACCAGTGATGGAAACGTCACTGCCGTTTTCCTCAGCGTCGTCCAGGCTGGAAGTGACGCGGCGACTGGCGACATCGTTGAAGCACGACGTTCCCTCTGGCACGGTATCCAGATCGTAGGTGACCACCAACCGGGCCGACTGCGTTGGGTCACCATCGTGAGAGAAGCCCGACAGCGGGCCGGGGCTTCCATTCACGGCCAGTACCATGGCGTCGCCGCCACACCAGTCGCTGCGCGCGGCGATCTCTTGGACAATGCCGGAGATATCCGGTGTTCTAAAGGTGTCGCCGGCGTCCACGCTGTCGCTGCCGCTCCAGGCCACCGTTGTGCTGGCAGGACTGCGACCTGAGATATCGCCGTTGGAATCTGTGAACGCTGCCGGCGTGCTGGAGTCTTCACCGTAAATCACCAGATCGTAGGCACCTGCTGAATTAGTGGGAGCGACAAACTCGATGTAGGCGTTGGTGACGTCGACGCCTTTGGGGACGTTGACGTTCTGAAAACGCATCGCGCTGACGACGTCTTCCGTAGACGTGGCACCGTAGTTCACAACCAGAGTGGCACGATCCTCGATCGCCGCCGCATCATCATCCTGCAACGACACGAACCGTTTGTGGCCGTCGTTGTTCCCCGTAGGATAGATCAGGAAGTTCATATCGTCCTCGTCGCTGCCGGGATCCCAGCCGCTGTCATTGACCACTTCCTGGACGATGGCAGACAGGTCGGGCGTGGTGATCTTGTCGCCGTCCGCCACGCTGTCGGTGACGGTCCAGGCGACGCTCGCTGTCGTTAAATCTCGATCGGAAAGGTTATCATCGCCACTACCAAACGAACCGATGTTATCGCTGGGCCCGTCCAGGTCTTCACCGTAAACGATGGCGTCCGCCTGATCGCTGTCGCCTCCGTCGATACCGGTGAACTGGATAAACGCCGAGTTGATGGTCGCGCCGTTCGGGATATCCGAGCCACGAAAGTGCAGACCAATGATTCGAGCGCTACCATTGTCAGCACCATAAAAATCCAGGTCATTGCTGTTACGCGTGACGTCACCGTCGTCGATGTCTTCCTCGGCGTCGTCCTCCCACTCATCGATAAAGCTGGTCCAGGTGCTGCCGCCGACGAGCGCACTCGTCAAATACAAGGTATTGTCATTCAACAGCACGACGTTGCTGGAGCGGATCTCGCTTGCATCGTCGTCGTCACTGGACACTTCAGACACGATGGTCACCATCGGGTCACGCACGATTTCCTGATCCAGCCGGGTCACCGGGAACAACACGGGCCCGCCGGGGTTACTGAATCGCATTAAGCCCACGTTGACCTCATTCAGCTCGGTCAACACGGTACGCATCGCTTCCTGAACATGCTCGAGGCGGTCTTTGTCCGGATTGTTCGGGTCATCCACTTCATTGCGCATAGAGCCAGAGGTGTCGATGACAAACAGTACGTTGGGCCAGACATTCGACTCCGTCGTCTCGGCAAAAAAGATTTCCGTGTCATCGGCCCACACCGGGGCAAGACACAACCAGGAAGCGGCCAGCGCGCCGAAAAATGGCTGGGCCTTTTTGGTATCGAATTTAAGCTTCATGGTGATCTACCCCCATCCCTAGTCGATCCGGGGCGCTAGAACATAAACGCCCTGGGTATGTACATTACTGATGTTAGTGTTGTTGACGGTCGCCGTGGCTTCGACCTCGTAGTAAAAGGTATCCAGGCCAGCAGCACCCTTGCGCATGGAAAACCCCTCGGTCGGGGCATTGGTCAGGTAGCGCATCTCGCTTTTACCCGCCGCAGAAACCGTGCGCGATCCGGTGTCATAGCCGACCAGCGCATGCGTCTTGTCGTCCGGCCACAGAGGACTGTTGGGGTCCTTCAGGTACTCACGGTAGGCTTCGCCGAGATAGCCAAAATCGTCGGTCGCTTCTTCGATCACAGCCTCGGCCATCTGGAACGTGATTTCCTTCTGCTCCATGGCCGTCGCCATCTTGGCTTCCAGATTGCTGGTCTCCATGATTGAGAAGCTGACCAGAGTGATCAACAGTAGGATCACCAGCGACACCAGCAGCACGGCGCCTCTTTGGCGCTGCGCGCTGACGGACTGTATTCGGCGTGTCGTCGTCTTCATCATCGTTTTACCCGTGCCTTACATCACTACGCGTCAAATTCTGTATTTCGAAGTGCTAGGGTGCGTGTGAACACCTGTCGCAATACTCGCGAGCCGCCATGGACGCTGTCGTCCAGGGGTGCGTTTGGATCGTTCATCACGTAGGAGCGGCTATCGTCGTCCTCTCGAACCAGATCGTAGTTCTGCACCATAAGTGAGATGCGGACACTGACCACGTCATCCCACTCGATACCCGCGCTACCCGCGTCGATAAACCGTGTGCTGGGGCTGGCCACAGAACCTTCACGAACCCCGAACTGCAGCTGCATGAACTCGACGCCCTCGACCATTTCTTCAGGTGCTTGATCAAACACCTTGCGGTACAGCGCGAACACGTCCATGCCGTTGCGATTGCGTCCGGTGTCGGCGACGTACCAGATAACGCTTTCAAATTTGAGTACTTCCGTACGGCTTTCGGTGCTGTTGTAGAGGTAACCGGGCTCAATGCTCAAGGGTCGATTATCCCCGGCCGTCATATCCAGGGTAGTGCCGCAGGCTGTGCCTAAACCAATCTGAACAATGTGAGCAGTCAGACAGTTTGCCAGCATCACATAGTCCTGATCGCCGATGGCACAATCCGGATTGGCGGAGAGCACGATGTCCGTGCTGGTAGGCGTAAGGTCAGCCGTCAACAGGTCCGACCCAATGCGCTCTGCCAAATGCAGGTTGAGTACATCCGTGTCGTCGCGAATGTCGTCCTGAAGACCGCTGAGCGCCAGTTCATCCAGCGTTACATCGTTGGGGTCCAGGGCCGTCGCCCAGCTGCCGCCAGAGCGGCGATAGCCTCGCGCACCCTGCACATCCATGCGTGCCGCCAGGCTTACGGGGCGGGTGTTGACACTGCGGCAGCCGGAATACTGCGTCTGACGGATGTCCTCAGCCAGCAGGTCCATGGCAAAGCGGCCGTTCTCCTGTACCCGAGCCAGAGCGGCCTCCACACCGGAGGATTCCTTGGTGGTCAGGAACACGTTCACCACGCCAAGCACCAGAAAGCCTCCCAGTGCCAGAGCCACCATCAGCTCGACCAGCGACAGTCCGCGCTCTTTCGAGGGTTTCGGAAGCATCATCAGAGAGTCCTTCATGTGCCAGGTGCCTTGTCGCGAATCAGTGATCTGAGTTCCACGCTGCGCTCGACATCGTCTGTGCGCACAGCGTCAGCGCCGCTGCCATCCCAGCCGCGCTCGTTCCAGGACACCGTCACCACGAATTCATCCACGGTGGCGCCGGCGACGCGGTCTACGCGAATTCTGCCCGCGGGCAGCGTCGGCCGATGGTCGGGCTGATTGAACACGTTATCAAAGTGGTTGCTGACCTGACGCATATCCAGATTGGCCAACTGGCTGGGCTCGCACCCATCCGCATCCTTGGCGCAACCGCCAGCGCTGTCGCCGGGCACGCTGTTGCTGTCGAAGCCATCGTAATCGCCGTTGTCTTGCCCAATACGATTCTGCCGGATGCGATCCAGCATGTCCGACGCTATGTACGTAGCCTGAGTGCGCAGATAGGCGCTCTGGTTGTTTTGCACGCTGAGCAGCTGCATACCGACAATGCCCAACAATCCGACCAGCAAAATCAACAGGGTCACCAGCACTTCGATCATGGAGAAGCCTTGCGCTCGATGGCGCGTCGGCAGATCACGCCTATGTCTAGCTCTATGTCTAGCTATTGCGGTCATTTAACAGCTCCCGACGTTTTGCGGTGGATCACCGTCGTCGTTGACAATGTCATCCGGAGTAGCGTCTTCATCGACCGCGAGCCTAGCCTGGCCCGAGCGATTGATGATCAACGCCATCGTGTTGGTGGCCCCGGGTTCGTTGCATACGGTAATCGTTCCGCTGTCGAATACCGCACCGCGGGTATCGAACAAAATGGCCTGCCGATTCACAAAGTTGGTATTGCTGCGAACCTGCAGATCACCGCCAGCGGCGCCGAACACGCGGATGAGTTCTTCGTCGCCGTTGAGAATCCCGTCTCGCGCGACACCAGAACCCTCGCCGTTATCTTCAAACAGGATCACCCCGTCTTCCCAGTTAGCGGTACCACTGCAGGTCGCGCCATCCGCGCTTGGGCACAGCGCAATGTCGGTGGCGCGACTGACCGCCTCAGTTCTGGCATTGGCAATCATGGCGCCCATATTCTCAACAGCGGAAAGCCGCTGATTGCGCTGAATTGTGTCCTGAAATGCCGGTGCTGCGACCATGGCCACGATGGCGACGATGACCAAGACGATCATCAGCTCCACCAATGTGACGCCACGTTGCTGCCCCTGAAGACTGTGAATACTTGCGCTCAAGTCGCATCTCCCCGTGTTCGAGCCCTTTACGGACCTTCTTAAGGGTGCAAACTAGCGCGTCCGGCCGCGCTGGGGAACGGGTGCTCCGATGAGCGGCCACTTGAAGCGATGAATGGTGTGAACCCGGGCGAAAATGCCAACTAATTCACAAAAATCGCCAATTTAGGCGTTTTCAGGGGTGTAAAGAGCCTTCCCCGGCCGCCATTCGATGGACAGCATCCACGCCCAAGCGCATACCGCACAGGCAGAACCCGCACCCCGGCCTGGGGGCTGTCTAGCCTGCAAGCGGGCAAAAATCAGAAACGTCTTGGTCGTGCGGTGCTGCTCAGGAAGTACCGCTGGACTGCACAACGTAGTCATTGTGACTGGGCAGCAGCCCGGAGGTCACAACAGCAATGTAGGCATCCAGCCGACTGCGGGCTTGCAATCGATCGGAGAAGGGACCCTCGATCGTGCCCTCACGCGTGAAAAAATACCACTGCCCGTCTTCGTTGATCATGCGATCAGTGCGAAATCGAGTGGCGTTGCCACAGTCATCTTTGCGCTTGACGGACATTGTACCTTCCAACTCCTGCCTACTGGATGTTTAACCCTATGCGTCCTCAGTATATTAGAGGCGAACGTTACAGGTCTCTCTGCAACCGTGAGCCAATTCACAGTTTGACGGCGTGGCGAAAAAGCAGTGACAAGAAGTGTGTACCAAGCCTCACTTTGCAGGCTCTTTTGCGCAATCTGCAGGTTGACGCGTGCTCTGATTATCACCGGGACCCGTTTGCCTGTGGAGGAAAGGTAGGTTACTTTGAACACCCCGCCTATTGATGTATTTGCGATCAGGGAGCAAAGGTAGTGCGACACACTCTGATAATCACCGCGGCAACCGTCGTGTTAACGCTAGGCGCCGCCCAGGCCCCCCTCGGAGCCACCTACTACCGCTGGATCGACGATCGCGGTCACACGGTCCACAGCGATCGTCCGCCTCCCAAGGGTGTGGAGTACGAGGTAATCTCGACGGAATCAAGCTTCATGCGGCCGGTAGAGGCGGATGAAGGCGCTGTTCCGCTGAGTGTCGATCCCAATCCCAGCGACGAGTTTACGCGGATCGATACCGGCAGCGGCGGCATTGAGAAAAACCCCGAATTCTGCCAGCGGGCGCTGGACAACCTGACGACGCTGGCAACCGAGGCACAGATTCAGGTCCGCAACAGCGAGGGGGAACTGGTGTTTCTGAGCGATGAGCAGCGGCAGGAGCAGGTGCGCCGCGCGGAGGAAACCGCCGCCGAACACTGCGATGAGGCACAGTTGAGCGAGGCGGATCTCTAGCAAGGCCTGTTCAGTGACCCTGGCCGCCCTGCTCAGAGCCGGACGGCCAAATGGGGTGAGCGTACAGCCGCGTTACGCAGCTTCAAACACCGGTTCGTCATCCTTGAGATCCGCCGTTACCTCGTCCGAGGCCTCCAACTCTCCTGCAAGAATCTGCTGCGCAAGCGGATTTTCAAGTTCCTGCTGAATCACACGCTTCAGCGGCCTTGCGCCGTATACGGGGTCAAACCCAGCACTGACCAGTCGATCCATGAAGGCCTCCGTGATGTGCAGCGACAGACCACGCTCCGCCAATCGGGCCTGCAATCCACGCAACTGTATCTCTGCGATACCTCGAATTTGCTCCTGTGCGAGCGGATGAAAGACCACGCATTCGTCTACCCGGTTGATAAACTCCGGTCGGAAGTGACTGCTGACCACCTCCATCACCGCATCTCGCATGGCGGGATAGTCGCCCGCTGCCGCCATTTCCTGGATGAGATGGGAGCCCAGGTTCGACGTCATGACAATCACAGTGTTGCGAAAGTCCACGGTACGTCCCTGCCCGTCCGTCAGGCGGCCGTCTTCCAAAACCTGCAGCAAAATATTGAATACGTCCGGATGGGCTTTCTCTACCTCATCGAGCAGCAACAGCGAATAGGGTCGCCGTCGAACGGCTTCGGTCAGGTAACCCCCTTCTTCGTAGCCCACATAGCCGGGCGGCGCTCCTATGAGGCGGGCGACCGAATGCTTTTCCATAAACTCGGACATATCGACTCGCACCATAGCGTCTTCGCTGTCGAACAGAAACTCCGCCAACGCCTTGCACAATTCGGTTTTGCCAACGCCGGTCGGGCCCAAAAACAGAAATGACCCGTTGGGACGCTTCGGGTCCGCCAGACCCGCGCGGGACCTGCGTACCGCATTGGACACGGCGGTAATGGCCTCGTCCTGACCGACCACACGCTCGTGCAAGCCCTCCTCCATGCGCAGCAGCTTCTCGCGGTCGCCCTCCATCATCTTGGCGACCGGAATGCCAGTCCAGCGCGATACGACTTCGGCAATCTCCTCATCGGTTACCTTGTTGCGCAACAGCACTGTGTCAGCCGATTCATTTTCATGGGCCAGTTCCAGCTGTTTCTCCAGTTCCGGCATACGGCCGTACTGAAGCTCTGACATCCGCGTTAAATCGCCTGCACGACGGGCTGCCTCGAGTTCCAGCTTCACCTGTTCGAGTTCGCTCTTAATGTGAGCCGCGCCCTGTACCGTGGCTTTTTCACCTTTCCAGATCTCCTCCAGATCGGAAAACTCGCGCTGCACGCTATCGATCTGCTCGTCCAGCAAATCAACTTGCTTGCGCGCGGCCTCATCCGTGTCTTTCTTGACCGCTTCGCGCTCGATTTTGAGTTGAATCAGGCGGCGCTCCAGCTTGTCCATTGCCTCTGGCTTGGAATCGATCTCCATACGGATACGGCTCGCGGCCTCGTCCACCAGGTCGATGGCTTTATCCGGCAACTGCCGATCCGTGATGTAGCGCTGCGACAACTTCGCCGCCGCAATGATGGCACTGTCGGTAATGTCTACACCGTGATGCACTTCGTACCGTTCTTTCAGGCCGCGCAGAATAGCGATGGTGTCTTCTTCCGTTGGCTCGTCCACCAGCACTTTCTGAAAGCGCCGTTCCAGCGCCGCATCTTTCTCTACGTACTGGCGATACTCATCCAGCGTCGTTGCGCCAACGCAGTGCAGTTCGCCGCGCGCCAAGGCAGGTTTCAGCATGTTACCCGCATCCATGGACCCTTCCGCCTTACCGGCGCCGACCATGGTATGCAATTCGTCGATAAACAGAATGATGCGACCTTCCTGCTTGCTTAGCTCGTTCAGCACCGCTTTGAGACGCTCCTCAAAGTCGCCACGGAACTTGGCGCCAGCCAGCAGCGAACCCAGGTCGAGTGAAAGAACGCGCTTGTCCCGCATACTCTCGGGAACTTCGCCATTCACGACCCGTTGTGCCAAACCTTCAATGATGGCGGTTTTACCAACGCCAGGCTCACCAATCAGAACCGGATTGTTCTTTGACCGACGCTGCAATACCTGAATGGTCCGGCGAATCTCATCGTCACGTCCGATAACCGGGTCGAGCTTGCCCTGCTCGGCGCGCTCGGTCAGATCGATGGTGTACTTCTCAAGCGCCTGGCGTGATTCCTCGGCTTCAGGATTGTCTACACTCTCGCCTCCTCGCAGCGTCTCGATCGCGCCCTGAAGACTGATCGGTGTCAGCCCGCACGCCTGCAGCAGATCGCCCGCAGGCGTCTTGCTCTGCAACATCGCCAACAGCACCAACTCGCTTGACAGGTAAGCGTCGCCACCTTGTTGGGCAAGTTTGTCCGTGACGTTGAGAATACGACCCAAGTCAGCGGAAAGGTGCATATCTCCATCACCGCCAGTGACGGTGGGCAGCTCACTTACCGCCGCCTGAACGGCCTGCTGTAACCCAGGTACGTCCGCCCCCGCCTGCTGCAACAATGGGCGACAGGCGCCCCCCTGCTGATCGAGCAGCGCGCTCAATAAGTGGATGGGTTCGATGACATTGTGGTCCTTCCCCAACGCCAGGGATTGGGCGTCCGCCAGCGCACCCTGCAGCTGGTTGGTCAATTTGTCCATTCGCATATGGCAATTCTCCTTGGTCACCACCCCGCAGGGTGATTCACAGTCACTGCCCTATCAATGGGGTCTAGAGCCCCTATTTCAAGTGGGGCCATTCGCCCAATGACTGCACGGAGTACTCTGACCTATTGGAACAGCACTGCCGAGTCCCTCCCGGGTTTACAGACGACAAATGAGCGTCGCCATACGGCCCGTCGCACCATCGCGACGGTAGGAGAAAAATCGCTCTTTGTCCCGGTAGGTACAGAGGTCTCCGCCATAAACCTTGTTGAGCCCGAGTGCGGCCAGGCGGGCGCGGGCGAGACCGTAAAGATCCGCCATAAAATGGCCCGGTCGATGGCCACTGGGAATGAAGCAGGACTCAACCGGCAGACCCCGTGCCGTTCGCGCTAACAGGGCTTCTCTCACCTCAGGCCCCACTTCGAAGTGCTCGGGGCCTATCGCAGGGCCGAGCCATGCCATGACCTCCTCGGGCGCCACCTGCATCGCCCGCACGGTCGTTTCCAGCACACCGGCCGCCAAACCACGCCATCCCGCATGCGCAGCCGCAACCGCCTGGCCTTTATCATCACAGAACAACACCGGCAGACAATCCGCCGTCAGCACCGCACAGGGAACTCCGACAGCGCGACTCCAAACGCCGTCAGCCCGCGCGCCAAGGGCGGGTTGCCCGGCCTCAACCGCTGCGACACCGTGTACCTGTTGCAGCCAACACGGCTGGCTGTGCCGCGGCAGATACTGTTCCAACCGACACCGATTTTCAGCCACACTGGCCGGATCATCCTGCACATGGGTCGCGAGATTCAGGCTACTCCAGGGGCCGGAACTGACACCACCCGCGCGGGTGGTGCTGAAAGCCAGAACACGCTCTGGAGCAGGCCAGTCAGGTTCGATGAGGGTTAGATTCAACCGCGTCTTCCCGCTGCAGTACGGACAACAAGTTACACAAATCGTCGGGCACAGGGCAGTCAAACTGCAGCATCTCTCCCGAGTCAGGATGGCTCAGCCCCAGCGCACGCGCATGCAGCGCCTGTCGCGGGAAACTGCGCAGCGCCTCGATCAGTTGCGGGGTCGCGGCAGCGGGTATCCTCGGCCTGCCACCGTATGCTGGGTCACCCACCAGCGGGTGATGGCGGTGAGCCATGTGCACCCGAATCTGGTGGGTGCGTCCCGTCTCCAGACTCACTCCAATCTGCGTGTGGTGGGCAAAACGACGCTCTACCCGGTAGTGGGTGATCGCGGATTTACCCCCCGTCGCGACAACCGCCATTTTTTTACGCTGCTTGGGATGGCGGCCGATGGGTTCGTCAACACTCCCGCCCCCGGTCATAGCCCCAATGCAAACCGCCAGATACTCTCGCTTTACCTGCCGGGCTTGCAATTGCGCCACCAGATGATGATGAGCCTGTAGCGTACGTGCCACCACCATCACACCTGTGGTGTCACGGTCGAGGCGGTGAACAATGCCAGCACGAGGCAGCCGGGCAAGCTCGTGCGCGTGGGCAAGTAGGGCGTTTACCAGCGTGCCATCTGCGTGTCCGGCGGCAGGATGAACCACCAGGCCGGCAGGCTTATCGAGAATAATCATGGCGTCGTCTTCGTACAAGATGTTGAGCTCCATGTCCTGCGGAGCCCAGGTAACGGCCTCTTGAAGCGCGGCGTGCAACGACAGCACGGCGCCTTCTTCCACTTTGTCCCTGGGCCGACAGGGACGCTGATCCTTGAGTAGGTCCGCGGAGCGGATCCAGGCCTGCAGGCGAGCGCGGGAGAACTCCGGAAACAGCTGGGCCGCCGCCTGGTCAAGGCGAGCCCCGTGCAGTTCGGCAGGCACCTCTGCGCTTCTTTCCACCCTGTCTTCCATGCCCAACCCTGTTTATGCGACGCGGCGGCTGTGGTTAAATACCGCGTCTGTCAGACCGCCCGGTGCCATAGTAGCACGGCGGCCTGATCCACTATCGAGACTGCCACGACCCTTGAACACGTTGAAAGTACTAGCCCTTACCCTGTCAGCCGCTTTGCTGGCCTTACTCCTCGGTGCCTGCTCAGGCAATGACGAGCAACCCGACATCGCGCCCGATGCGGGCGAGCAGCAAATGTACGAGGAAGCACAGCGCTACCTGCGCAATGGGAATTTTGACCTGGCGGTGCGCAGCCTGCAGCTCCTGGAATCACGCTATCCGTTTGGGAAGTACGCCGAACAGGCTCAGCTCGAACTGATTTACGCACACTACAACGCCTATGAGCACGAGGCCGCTGTAGAGGCGGCGGATCGGTTCATCCGCCTTCATCCCCAGCACCCCAACGTTGATTATGCCTATTACATGAAGGGGCTATCCGCCTACACCGGTAATGAAGACGTGTTCGCCCGGTTCCTACCCACCGATCCGACACAGCGCGACACGTCCCACGTGAAAGAGGCTTTCGCAGAATTTGCTCAGCTGGTGTCTCGCTACCCGGACAGCCCGTATGCAGCGGACGCAAGGGCGCGCATGGTGGCGCTGCGGAATCTACTCGCTCGACATGAGATCACAGTCGCCAACTACTACTTGCGCCGCGGTGCGTACCTGGCGGCAACCAACCGTGGCACTTACGTGGTGGAGAACTTTCAACGCACACCCGCTGTCGCCGACGGACTGGCCGTTATGGCTCAGGGTTACATCCTGCTGGGAATGGATGAACTGGCGCGAGACAGTATTCAGGTACTGGCGATGAAATACCCGGATCACCCCTCAATCACCAGCGATGGAGAGTTTGTCAGCGACTACAATCTGGAGGGCCAGCAACGCTCCTGGATCAACAAGCTGTCCTTCGGGCTGCTGGATCCCCCCCAGCCACCCCAGTTTGACAATCGTCCGGCGATCAACTGATGCACGGCCTCAGTCCCCCAATCGCCATCCCGAGGTGATTGGATAGCGTCGATCGCGACCAAAGCCGCGCTGAGTGATCCGCACCCCTATGGGGGACTGCCTGCGCTTGTATTCATTGAGGTCAACCAGCCGCAACACACGCTGCACCTGTTCACGATCCATTCCGGTGGCGACGATCGCTTCTGCGCTGTAGTCTTGCTCCACATACAGCTCCAGGATCCGATCCAGAACCTCGTAGGGGGGCAGGCTATCCGCGTCCTTCTGGTCGGGCCGCAGTTCGGCAGACGGTGGTCGATCGATCACGCGCTGAGGAATACAGGGCCCCAGGCTGTTGCGGTATCGGCAGAGATCAAAAACCAGTGTTTTGGGCACATCTTTGAGCACGTCGAAGCCCCCCGCCATATCCCCATAGAGCGTGGAGTAACCTACGGCCATTTCACTCTTGTTACCGGTGGTCAGTACGAGATAGCCTTTTTTGTTGGAGATCGACATTAGCAACACACCGCGACAGCGGGCCTGCAGGTTCTCTTCGGTGATGTCCACCTCCGTACCGGCGAATTCTTCCGCCAGGCTGGTCATGAACGCCTCATAGATGAGCTCTATGGAAATCACTTTGTGCCGGACTCCCAGGGTGCGCGATTGCTCAGCTGCGTCCTCAACACTCATCTGCGAGGTGTACCGGAACGGCATCATCACCGCTTCGACACGCTCGGGCCCCAGCGCCTCGACCGCCACTGCCAGCGTCAGGGCGGAGTCCACGCCGCCTGACAGACCCAGCACGACGCCGCTGAAACGGTTTTTCTCGACATAGTCTCGAACGCCGAGCACCAGCGCCTGCCAGGTCGCAGCCAATTCGTCGAGCGGCGGCGAGACGTCGAGGTCAAAGAATTCAGCGCCGGCAGAGGCGCCGTCAAACCGGACAGCGAACTGCCCTTCCTCGAAGCTCGGAGCGGCGCCTGCAATCTCCCCGGTACTGGTCGCCACGAAGGATCCCCCGTCAAACACGAGTTCATCCTGGCCACCCACCTGGTTAACGTAGACGATGGGGAGCTTACTGGCGCTAGCACGCTCCGCCACCAGCTGCCAACGCTGAACTCGCTTCCCCCTGTGGTACGGCGACGAATTAATGTTGATCAGTAGGGCCGCGCCCGCTTCCGCAGCCTGGCGGGTTGGCTCATACTCCCAGATATCCTCGCAAATGCTCAGGCCGACGGGCAGGCCCCGCACATCAACGATGCAGGCGTCTGTCCCGGCGGCGAAGTAACGCTTCTCATCGAATACCTGATAGTTCGGCAGGCACTGTTTGCGATACTCAGCCACCACCGCACCGTCGTGAATAACCCCCGCCACATTGTAAAGGCGGCCTCCCGTTGTACAGGGGTACCCCACAACGACATGGGCATTGGCGTCGACGGATTCGCACAACGCCTCCAGTGCGGCGTTGACACGCCGTTCGATGCTGGGCCGAAGCAACAGATCCTCCGGCGGATAACCGCTCAGTGTCAGCTCAGGGCAGACGACAACAGGATGGTTGTGATGTTGGGTCGCGGCCTGCACAGCGGCGATCACTTTCTCTGCATTACCCTCGAAGTCACCCACCAGGGTGTTCAACTGGGCCATGACGATATTCAGGGTGCTCATGTCCGTACCGGGCACATTATCCAGGGGCCGCTATTGTCCGGAAAACTGATCGGCAAGGCCAGCCCCGCTGAAGGGCAATGCCTGATACACTACCTCTGCATAATAACGGAGTGGACACGGGCAGGCGTAGGGTGAATCGACCGGCCATACTCACACGGCCCGACAAGCTGTCGGCGGGCAATCAGAACCTGGCACTGTTTCGGGTCTACATCGGCTACCGCTCCATTCTTTCCATCGTGCTGCTGATTATGCTCGTCAGTCCCAATACCCGGCCACTGGTCGGCAATCTGAATCCGGGGCTCTACACGACCACCGCGCTTGTCTACCTCGCGACCAGTATTCCGTTGGTTGGCTCCCTGTCCAGCCGACTGGGCGACAGTCAGAACCTGCTGGTGGTTGTATTCCTGATCGACATCATTGCGATCACCATCATGGCTGACAGCAGCGGTGGCATGATCAGCGGCCTGCCGGTGCTGCTGGTCATCACCGTGGCGGCAAGCGCGGTGATGCTGTCCAACCGCACGCTGGCCACGCTGATCGCAGCGTTGAGCGTGTTGGCCATCCTGCTGGACACCGTATGGCTGATACTCAGGGGTGTGCTGGATACCGGCTCCCTCTTTCCCGCTGGCATTCTTGGGCTGTTGATTTTCGCCGTATCGCTTATGGTCCAGCCCATCGCTCATCGGCTGGGCCGCGCGGAGGAGCTGGCGCGAAACCGCGCAAGCGATCTGTACTCTCTGCAGCGCCTGAATGAACAGATCGTCCAACACATGCAAACGGGCATTTTGCTGGTCAACAGCGAAGGCGTCGTCAGGGTTGTGAACAAGGCAGCCATTGCGCTGTTGGCGCCGGAACGTCCGGTGACCGTTGAGCAGGGCAGGCAGTTGGGTGACTACTGTGCTGAGCTGGCGTACCAATACGAGCACTGGAAAGACACTGGTCTGCACAGAGCCAGACCCTTTACCGTAGTAGAGGGCTCTCCGCCCGTCATCGCACACTTTCGGGAACTGCAACCGAATGCCCATCGGGAAGCACTGGTGTTCATCGAAGACTACACTCCGGTCACCCAATACGCCCAGTCGTTGAAGTTGAACTCGTTGGGCAGGCTCACCGCCAGCATCGCGCACGAGATTCGCAATCCTCTGGGGGCAATCAGTCACGCCGCTCAGCTACTGCTAGAGTCCAAAGACTTGTCTCCGGCGGATCACCGCATGGCGGACATTATTCAGAATCACTGCGGTAGAGTGAATCAGATTGTGGAAAGCGTCATGCAGATTTCACGACGTGAACCACCCAAACCTGAGTATTTGCTGCTCACGCCCTGGCTTACGGAGTTCGTCGGCGACTATCTGAATGACCTGCATCGACCCGCTGAGGTCACGATCGAGTGCGACTACAATGAATTGCTGGTGGAATTCGACCCGGAAAACCTCCAGCGCGTGCTCGCCAACCTGCTGGACAATGGTCTGCGATACTCCAGGCTGGAGACAGACAGTGAAACAGCGCGTGTTGAGGTTCATTTGGATTTTGCCACCCATCAGTGTCACATCGACGTAATTGATGACGGTACCGGGGTCCCAGCCTCAGAACTGGCCAAATTGTTTGAGCCTTTTTTCACAACGCGCGAAGAAGGCAGTGGCATGGGCTTGTACCTGTGCAAGGAATTATGTGAAATCAACAATGCCGACCTCAGCTATCGACCGACGGATCAGGGCGAGAGCTGTTTTCGTATTTCCATGAACCAACGAGCCGTGTAATGAGCAACCAGAGCGTCCTGATTGTTGATGACGAACCCGATATCCGCGAGTTGTTGGATATCACGTTGAGCCGAATGGGCCTCGAAACCCACAGTGCCGCAACACTGGACCAGGCACGCAGCATGGTGAGCGAGGTCATGCCCGATTTGTGCCTGACTGACATGCGGCTACCTGACGGCAACGGCATCAATCTGGTGGAGTACATCCAGCAGGAGTACTCGCACATTCCAGTGGCGATGATAACAGCACACGGCAGCGTAGAAACCGCCATCTCAGCACTGAAGGCAGGGGCGTTCGATTTCATCAGCAAGCCGATCGAGTTGGACAGCCTGCGCAGCCTCGTCAGTAGCGCACTGCAGCTGGATGTCGACACCAGCCGAACCGAGCACGCCGTGGATCGTGAGCTGATCGGATCTACGCCCGCCGTACAGCAGCTGCGCGAGCAGATATCCAAGCTTGCCCGTAGCCAGGCGCCAGTGCACATCTGCGGTGAGTCCGGTAGCGGAAAGGAGGTGGTCGCCAGGCTCATACATAACAATGGCTCAAGAGCTGCCGGTGCCTTTGTCGCAGTCAACTGCGGTGCGATACCACCCGAGCTTATGGAGAGTGAGCTGTTTGGCCACGTCAAAGGGAGCTTTACGGGTGCTTCACAGGACAAGGCCGGATTGTTCCAGGCTGCAGCGGGAGGCACCTTATTCCTTGATGAAGTCGCCGACTTACCGCTGGCCATGCAGGTGAAGTTACTGCGCTCCATTCAGGAAAAGTCCGTGCGTCCGGTAGGCGCCAGCGAGGAACAGGCCACCGATATACGTCTCCTCAGTGCCACGCACAAAGATCTCGCCGCAGAGGTCGAAGCGGGCCGGTTTCGCCAGGATCTGTACTACCGCATCAATGTGATCGATGTCGCTGTGCCCAGCCTGCGCGAACGCCTGGATGACCTGCCCGCACTGACCACCAGCATCCTTAAACGAATCAGCGAGCAGGAGGGGAAGCAGGCAACCCTGGATGTTTCTGCTCTGGAAGCGCTCAGCCAGTACACTTATCCAGGCAATGTGCGTGAGCTTGAGAACATCATCGAACGCGCTCTCGCGCTTTCCGATGGAGAGCACATCACGGCCCAAGATCTACAGCTTTCACAGGCTTCCGCAGCACCCACTCGGGCTCCCACCCCAGGGGAGGACACCGCTACGACCTCCGAGAGGACAAACCCCAACGTTTCCCTGGATCTGGTTGAGGGAGACCTTGAAGGCTACCTGGAGGACATTGAGCGGGAGATCATCAGCGCGGCGCTAGAAGAGTGCCGTTGGAACAAGACAGCGACAGCCAAACTGCTTGGGGTGAGTTTTCGCAGCCTCCGCTACCGGCTAAAGAAGCTGGATCTCGACAGCTGAACTCACCAGCACTTCCCGGCATCTCTACCGGTCACCAGGCGCTCTCCTCTGTCCGTAACGCTCAGCGTACCACAGGTCCGGTCGCGCGCCTGCAGGCCATAAGGTCGCGCATGCAGTGTGTAACCACCCCCAGGATCTGAGGCTTCCAGTTCGATCAGGTAAATGCCCTGATCGCTGCCAGGCGTCACTTGCTCGCCTGTACCGTCAATGGCGTAAGGACTGCCCGCGTATCCCAACTCTGTCAGTGAACTGGCGTAGTATGTCCGTTCCGCGAAGTACTGTTGTTGTCGCGCCGATGCGCTCAGCAGTTCGAGCTTTGCCAACTGACGATGGGCTCCAAGAAGCTGCTGTCGATACAAGGGCAGGGCCGCTAGCAAAAACACTGTGATTATCAGCGTCACCAAAAGGAGTTCTATCAACGTAAACGCTGAACAATTCTTTCGTGGCCTTGGTCGAATCAACACCTACAGTCTGTCCAGCGTCAAGTCTCGCCAGTAGACCGCCCTCGGCGCACCGGCACTCAATGGCACCAGCACACCTGCCACAAGCGCCGCCTGCCCCTGGAGGGCACTGTCTCCAGTGACGTCCACACGCAGTTCAAACACAGCCCAGGAGACCCCCGGCGCGGTGGCGAGCCAGGGCCTTTCATCCAAAACGCCGCCGTCCAGAGTCATGGGTGCCTTCCGGGTCACCTGCACCCGGATACTCGACCCGAGCCCACTGCCTGCAGCGGGCAGCTCCAGCGCAGGATCATCGCAGATCGGTACCGCTCTTGTATCGGCACAGCCCACGTGGCCAACCGGCGCGCTCAGCGGGTAGTGGTCCCGGGACAAGAGCATCGCACGGGCGACGCCCTCCGCGTGCAACCAGGCCTGGGAATGTAGTTGGCTGTTATGCACAAGGCGCGCTTGCAGCATGGCGCCTTCCAGCGTTGCAGTGGATACCAACACACTTACGAGCAGCAGGATGAGGGTCACCAGCAAAACCGAGCCGCGTTGAGTGTGATGGGACTGTCCGCGGCGTATTCCCGGTTCCCTCATAAGGCCGGTGCCAGACTTCGTAAACGCACGGTGCTCTCAAAAATCCGGCGCAAATATCCATCGCCAGCCACTACGACGCTGCCCTGTCCGATCGTGTACTGCCTGTGGTCCTGCAGTCCGGGGACAGGCCGGTGGCTGCGTAGCAAAAGCTGAACGCGAAGACTCACGGCAGCGCTGAGTTCGGACGCGGATGGGCGCCATCGATAGACGTTGGCAAACCCGTCACCATCTGTGTCAACGCCTACGCCAATTTGCAGCTGCTCTACTCCCTCAACCAGGCATTTGGCGCTCATCCTGCCACCACCCAGAGTCTCTGCACACAGCGTAGGAATACCGTCGCCTGGCAGTCGCGCGTAGGCGCGCAGGAACAACACACGGGAGGCACCCTGCCAGAAACTGACCCCTTGCGGTTCTCCGACGAGCCGACTCAGAGCGGTTGGCTGCCACTGCTCCCATTGGGCAGCACCGTCGGGCTCACGTCGCAGATACCAGCGCAACGCGCCGCTAGAGGACAAGTCTTGAGCGGCCTGACCGCCGCTGTAACTGGCTCTCGCCGCAGTGCGTTTGATCGCCAGCAGATCGCTACCCCTGACGACAGAAGCTGCATCGATGCAGTCAAGGTGCCTGCCCGACTGACTGAGTGGTGGCGCTGCCTCATCCGCAAAGTTGTCCACCATATCCAGAGGTGTATTGGGGTCCAGAGCCCAGGGCTCTGCACCACAATCCAGCGCAATCGCAGGTACCGTCAATGAATGCACCGGCGCAACTCCGCCAAAGAATCCCGCCATCGCCCCCTCTCTGGCAATCAAGCGGACTGCGTAGCGACCGTTCTCCATCACCTCCGCCAACGCTGCCCCTAACAGCGCCTGCCGGTAGCTGGCCAGATAGGCCGTCAGCAAGGCGCTGACGAGCGACAGACCCAGCAGCATGGCAAGCATCAGCTCTATCAGCCCAGTACCCTGAGTGCGTCGCCGCAGCCTAGCTCGAACAGTATTCACGAAGCCTTCGGCCAACGTGCCACAAGGGCGATGACGCGACGACCTCTCGACAGTACATGACGACAATCGTCCAGGGACATTCCGTAGGCCTCGCTGGGTGCTCGCCAGCCGATAGCCACCGTAAGTTGTGATGGTCCACCCTCCAGGCAAGGCTTCACCATGGGCAACGCCGGCATTCCCAACTGCACGTTTCGCTGCCACTGCGAAAGATCAAAAGCCACCATGTCGGCCGGTGAACAGGGCCTCTGGTTGCAGTTTTGCAGCGGTAGGGAATGGGCCCCCGCCTCGCCCAACGCGTGTGAACGATACCGAGATAGCTGTCCCGGATTGGCCGCTACACGATCCAACAAACCGGACACCAGCGTGGTCGCCTCTGTCGTCTGAAGAGATTCCGTCAACATCCGGGTTGCCATCGACTGTGCGGTCAAAAGACCTCCAATCGCGGTGCCGAACAAGGCCAATGCAATCAGATAATCCAACATAGCGAAACCGGCACGCTGGTTTCTGGGCAGGCAAGAGAGCGCAAGTCCCCTCACCAGCTCACACCCCTTCTGCTGCGGGACAACGGCCCCAGTTGCGAACCAGACTGGTTCTCCCGACGCCATTGATAACCAGGCTGAGATTGTTGATCTGGCGCGCAGCGTACCGACAGAACAGCAAGGTCCGCGGCGCTCCTGCTGAGCCATCCGGTGCAAAGTGAATGATATCTTGGGCAGACTGGTTTCCGTTGCGATTGGTTACCGTTATTGCGCCGGGGACGCCGGCAAACACGCCCAGTACGGCGCCCTCCTCAACGTCCTGCACCAAGCCTCGACCGGCGTTGGCGAACACCAGCCAACCCTGTGCATAGCCGCCGCCACACCGGGGCTGGCGATCGACTGACATGCGAGAGGGGCACAGAGTGACTACGTGATTACGCTTGATTGACTCGCTGCGGGCGAGGTTGAGTGCGCTCTGGAACCGCCCGACTACCGCCTCAAGCTGTCGATTCGCGAAAGCGTTAGACAGATCGGGGGCTGCCAGCACGAGGCCAAGAGTCAGCAGCACCAGAACGACCGACAGCTCAACCAGCGAAAAGGCGACCATCCGCGCCCGTCTCGAACCCGGCGGACCAGAACACGCGCAACGGACACGCGCTGACTCCCAAATCCGAACACCACACGCTCTCGTCATGACTCCTTGTCTCCACGATTTTGTAAGGCTGCTGTCCTGCTGCCTTCTCGCTTCTCTCGATTCTCTCTCGTTTCTCTCTCGTTTCTCTCTCGATTCTCTCTCGATTCTCTCTCGTTTCTCTCTCGTTTCTCTCTCGTTTCTCCCTCGCTTCTCCCTCGCTTCTCCCTCGCTTCTCCCTCGCTTCTCCCTCGCTTCTCCCTCGCTTCTAGACGCTTCAGTCTTACCTTTCTGTCTGGTGTTCTGCGCCGAAGGGCTCAACAAACGCCATCGCGCTGCGCCCTCGGATATGCCGTCAGCTTAACGAACAGGCTGACAGATGCCAGCGAGTGGGCGCATTTGCCCAATCAAAGCGGAAGCGGGTGATGAAACTGAGGGGTGCTGCTCAGAGATTTGTAGCGGGAATGCGCAGCTCTCTTGGCAGGGAAAAAGTGACGTTCTCGGGCTGGCCATCCATTTCAACCGGCTGCTCCGCTCCGAGCGCACACAACCCTTCGATCACTTCCTTGACCAGGACCTCGGGCGCAGAAGCTCCAGCGGTTACGCCGATGCGTGACTTGCCCTTCAACCAGTTTGGATCGATGTCTTCCGCACCGTCCAGCAGGTGGGCTTCCGCCCCCATGCGCTCTGCCAGCTCTCGCAATCGATTGGAGTTTGAGCTATTGGGGGAACCGACCACCAGCATCAAGTCACAACCAGCGGCCAGCTGCTTGACGGCATCCTGCCGGTTCTGTGTGGCGTAGCAGATATCATCCTTTCGCGGCCCAAGAATACCTGGAAAGCGGAGCCGCAGTGCGTCGATAACCCGTGCGGTATCATCCATAGATAGCGTCGTCTGTGTGACATAGGAAAGTTTTTCCGGATTGTCCACCTGCAGCTCCGCCACCTGCGCCTCATCTTCCACCAAGTAGATACTGCCTCCAGCTGTTCGGTCGTACTGCCCCATCGTACCTTCGACCTCTGGGTGGCCACGGTGACCTATCAATATGCACTCGCGCCCCTCTCTGCTGTAACTGGCGACTTCCAGATGAACCTTGGTCACGAGAGGGCAGGTCGCATCGAACACTTTCAGATCCCGTTTCTCCGCCTCACGTCGAACGGTCTGCGAAACCCCGTGAGCACTGAAGATCACGATGCAATCGTCCGGTACCTCCTCAAGCTCATCGACAAAAACAGCGCCTCGGGCGCGCAGATCCTCAACAACAAACTTGTTGTGCACGACCTCGTGTCTTACATAAATAGGCGCTCCGAATACATCCAACGCACGATTCACGATATCGATGGCCCGATCAACGCCAGCACAGAAACCACGCGGATTCGCCAATTGAATTTTCATCGCTGTCTACCTCCGCGGACGCACCTACCGTTCAGTGAAGCTCTACTGGCTCGACCCGGTGCACCAACACATCGAATACTATGGTACGCCCTGCTAGTGGATGATTAAAATCCACCGTCACTTCCGCGTCATCAAAGGCAATGACCATGCCCGGTAACTCGCTGCCGCCAGCGTCTGCAAAGGAGAAAACGACGCCAACGGACAGTTCCACTTCGTCTTCAAACTGATCGCGAGACATCCTCTGCACGTTGTTGTCGTTGGGTTGCCCAAACGCATCTTCAGGATTCACGGTGAACAGCTGACGCTCGCCCGCTGACATGCCGAACAGCAGCCGCTCAAAACCGGGCAACAGACTTCCGTCGCCGACAACAAAATCCACGGGATCTCCGCCAAAATTTGTATCCACCTCAGAGCCGTCGTCCAGGCTGACGGAAAAATTGAGGTATACGCGAGTTCCCTCGCTGACGGTGACCTCTGTCACTGTGTTTGCTCCTCTGGCTCACGATGTATAAAGCTGTCTATCAACAGCAAGATCGCTCCGACGGTTATGGCCGAGTCGGCAATATTGAAGGCCGGGAAGTAGTATCGTTCGTAGTGAAGGGAAATAAAATCCACCACATAACCCAGCGTCAGCCGATCCCACAGATTGCCAACGGCACCACCTAGAATCAGCCCCAAACTTAGTGCCAACAATCGCTGGCTACGCGGCATCCGGAATAGCCAGACAATCAGCACCACGCTGATAACACTGGCCACGACACTGAAGAAATACCTTTGCCAGCCTCCCGCGTCATCGAGAAAACTGAAGGCCGCCCCGGTGTTGTGCTGCAGGGTCAAGTTAAACCACGGGAACACTTCACGGGGCCGCGCATAGACCAGATGATCGCTCGCCAGTCCCTTGGTGTATTGGTCCAGAACCAGGATTGCCAGAGCCAATCCATACCACGGTAGGGCACCCCACTGGTTAGGCATAGAGCCGCTGTTCACCGTCGCCCTCGATGTTCGTCACGCAGCGCTGGCAAAGACCGGGGTGTTCCGCGATGCTGCCCACCTCCGGTCGCCGGTGCCAGCAGCGCTCGCACTTTTGATCTGTGGATGCGACAACCTGCACCTTCAGGTCTGAGAGATCAGTCGCGCGGGCCGTCTGCGGCGCGTCGGTGATCGGCAGCAATTCTGCCCCGGAGGTAATGAGGACGAAACGCAACTCTTCGCCTAGCATTGCAAGGTTAGTGAGCAGATCGGGACCTGCATACAGGACCACCGCCGCATCCAGAGAGCCCTTGATAGCGCCCGTCGCACGCTGTGCTTCCATTTCTTTGTTGACCGCGTTGCGCACATCAATCATACGCTTCCAGTAATCCCTACCCATTGGATCGTCCTGCGGAATCGCAGACAGGAACGGATACCACTCAGCGACAAACACCGTAGCCTCTCGCTCACCAGGCAGATTTTCCCAGATTTCATCGGCGGTATAACTCAGCACCGGCGCAATCCACCTCACCAGCGCTTCGATAATATGGTACATGGCCGTTTGCGCAGAGCGGCGCGCAAGACTGTTCTGAGGCGTGGTATACAGGCGATCCTTAATGATGTCGAGGTAAAAGCTGCTCAATTCCATGGCACAGAAATTGTGCAACTTCTGATAAACATGATGGAACAGGTAGCCTTCGTAAGCCTCTCGCAACTCTTCCTGCAGCATCAGCGCTCGATCGACTGCCCAGCGATCAAGCGGTAGCAACTGAGCAGGCGGCACGCTATTCGCTGCCGGGTCAAACCCATTCAGGTTCGACAGCAGGAATCGGGCGGTATTGCGAATACGACGATAGGAATCGGACACACGCTTGAATATCTCATCGCTCGCCGCCAACTCGCCACGGTAGTCGGTGGCGGCGACCCAGAGTCGCAGTACGTCCGCGCCGAGATCGTTCATTGCTTTCTTTGCCGAGATCACGTTGCCAATCGACTTGGACATCTTGCGCCCCTCGCCGTCGACCGTGAACCCGTGTGTTAAAACCGTGCAGTAGGGAGCAGCTCCGGTCATAGCCATGCTGGTCAGCAGGGAAGACTGAAACCATCCGCGGTGCTGATCTGAGCCCTCGAGATACAAATCCGCCGGCCTGGAGAGTTCTGTCCGTTGATCCAGGACACAGGCATGGGTCACTCCTGAATCAAACCATACGTCCAGCGTGTCCGTGACCTTATCGTAGAGGTCTGCGTCTTCACCGAGCAGCTCTGAGGCGTCCAGTTCATACCAAGCATCGATCCCGACGCTTTCGATCCGCCGAGCGACGGGTTCCATAAGGGCTACGCTATTCGGATGCAATTCGCCGCTCTCTTTGTGCACGAACAGGGTGATGGGCACACCCCAGGTCCGCTGCCTGGAAATACACCAGTCGGGCCGATTCAGCAGCATGCTGTCGATACGCGCACGGCCCCATTCGGGCTCCCAGCGAACACCATCCACCGCCTCCTTTGCTGCGTCCAGCAGCCCACCTTGTTGCATACTGATAAACCACTGTGGTGTTGCGCGGAAGATGATAGGTGTTTTGTGACGCCAGCAGTGTGGATAGGAGTGCCGGTATTCTTCGTTGTGCAGCAGGCTACCGTTCCTCTGCAACAGATCGATCACCGCAGCATTCGCTTTCATAACGTGCTGACCGGCAAAGTGCTCCGTATCCGGCAGAAACACCCCATTTCCGGCAACCGGATTGTACACCTCAAGACCGTACCGCTGCCCCACAGCGAAATCGTCCTGACCGTGCGCCGGGGCCGTATGAACCGCGCCCGTGCCAGCCTCCGTCGTGACATGTTCACCCAGTATGATCGGAACCTGACGCTGCAAATAACAGTGCTGTAGCAGCTGATGCTCCAACGCAGCACCCCGGCAACGACCGAGCACCTCCACGGCATCGAGACCGAATCTCGCAGCACAGGCTTCAGCCAGTTCCTCGGCGACCACCAGCGCTCTGTTACTGTCGCGGAGCAAAACGTACTCCAGCTGTGGATTCAAACTGACGGCCATGTTGGCGGGCAGCGTCCACGGCGTGGTTGTCCAGATAGGAACCGCGATGCTGTCGACACCTGTCGCCCCCATCAGCTCCGCGACCGCCCCGGAATCGACGCAGGCAAACGCCACATCGATTGCCGATGACACTTTGTCCTGATATTCCACCTCCGCTTCCGCCAGTGCCGAACCGCAGTCCATACACCAGTGCACGGGCTTGAATCCTTTGTGCAAATGGCCGTTATCAATAATTTTTGCCAGGGAGCGAACAATATCCGCTTCGAAACGAAAGTTCATGGTGAGGTAGGGATCATCCCAGTCACCGAGAACGCCCATGCGCACAAAGTCTTCCCGCTGCCCATCCACCTGTCGGCGGGCATACTCTCGACACTTCCTACGGAATTCCTCCGCAGTTATCTTTACGCCAGGTTTGCCCACCTTTTTCTCGACGTTGAGCTCAATGGGCAGTCCGTGGCAGTCCCAGCCGGGCACATAGGGTGCATCCAGACCTTCCAGGGTTCTCGACTTGACGATAATGTCCTTGAGAATCTTGTTGGCCGCGTGGCCAACATGCAGTTCCCCATTGGCGTAGGGAGGGCCATCGTGAAGAATGTACCTGGGCCGCCCAGCCCGGGCCTCACGAATCATCGCGTACAGATCCATCGCCTGCCAGCGCTTCAGTCTTTCCGGTTCACGCTGCGCCAGATTCGCCTTCATTGGGAAGGCCGTTTGGGGCAGATTCAGTGTGTCTTTGTAATCGGTCATGCTTGTTCTCGGCGCCACTCAGTGAACCAGTGTCGAGCGCGGGTGATATCACCCGCGATATTGCGCTTCAATTCCTCCATAGAGCCAAACTTTTGTTCTTCCCGAAGCTTGTGTAAAAACGTCACGGCTATCCGCTGACCGTACAGATCTACGTCGCGATCCAGCAGATGGACCTCGAGATTTGCCTTGATACTCTCGTCGACCGTCGGCCGCACTCCCACATTTGCCACACCGTGAGCACCGTGAAGACCACCACCGCTCACGCGCACCACAAACACACCAGACAGGGGTGACCGCAGGCGCCGCAGTTCGAGGTTGGCAGTAGGCGTACCCAGTTCTCTTCCCAGTTGCCGGCCAAGTATCACTCGCCCGGAAATACTGTAAGGCCGCCCCAGCATCGACTCGGCAGCCGCAAAATCGGCGGTCGCCAGCGCCTCCCGAATACGGGTACTGCTGACCCGTTCTCCCTCCATGCAAAAGGTTGACGTCGGACAGGCCTCGTAACCGTAGCGCCTGCCCTGATCTTGAATAAACTCGATATCACCCTGCCGATCAGCACCAAAGCGAAAATCGTCGCCCAGCACCACGTAGCGTACTCCCAACCCGGCGACAAATATCTCATCGACAAAGCGCTGAGCCGTCATTTCGCGCAGCGATGCATCGAAGCGAATCCGCAGCAACCGATCGACCCCAAGCGCCGCCAGAGCGCGAAACTTCTCCGCGAAACTCATGATCCTAGCTGGGGCCTCGACCGGTGCGAGATACTCCCTCGGCAGCGGTTCAAACACTATGATCACACTCGGCAGAGACAGCTCAGAGGCCTTTTCCAGCAGGTGCTGAATCACCGACTGATGCCCGAGATGCACGCCGTCGAAGGCCCCGATGGTCGCGACACAGCCATGATGTCTGGGCCGTAAATTGTGCAAGCCGCGAATCAACTCCATACGGTGAGAAATGCCCAGTTCAAACAAACCGCGAAGTATAGCGAAATTGCCCTCGCGTTTGTATCGACGTCCTGACCGTTGAGGCGTAATGCACAGATATCCTCAGACACCCACTTTTACCCGCTGGGCGCTCTGAGGTCGCGCATTCGCGTCCCCAGCAACAGATGTGTCAGACAGTATACGCCGCCACCAAGCACACAGGCGTAGAGCATTTCCAGCGCCCTGCGCTGCCAGTCCCAGGCGAGCCAGACAGCCGTATCGGGAGAGACCCACAGTACGACCGCGGCCATGGCGACCGTCGCCAGCAAGAATCGACGCGCGTACAGGGCCCAGCCAGGCTGAAACCGATACACTTCCGACTTCACCAAACCTCGCAGCAATAGCGCCGCATTCACGTAGGCCGCAAGGCTGGTAGCGAGGGCAAGCCCAAGGTGCCCAACGTTCCAGATTTTCATCAACGGCACCACCAGCAGCAGGTTCAATACCATGTTGGCCACCATCGATATTATGCCGATGCGCACGGGTGTGACCATGTCCTTACGGGCGTAGTAGCCCGGAGCCAGTACCTTGACCAGCATAAAGGCTATCAGTCCGAGGCTGTAGGCGCGCAGGCTCAGAGATGCCATTTTCACGTCTTCTGGCGTCAGCGCGCCGTTCTGAAACAGCGTGATTAAGATGGGCTCTGCCAGCAGGATCAGCGCCAGAGCAGCCGGAACGCCGATCATTAACACCATACGGACCGACCAATCCAGCGTCGCGCTGAAATGATCATTGCGCATGGCCGCCCGATGAGCAGACAGGTTGGGTAGAATGACCGTGGCAATTGCTATTCCGAACACTCCAAGGGGGAGTTCCGCCAAACGATCCGAGTAGTACAACCAGGACACGCTGCCAGTCGGCAAAAAGGACGCCAATACCGTATCCAGCAGCAGGTTGATCTGACTGACTGAGACACCGAACAGAGCCGGCAACATCAATTTCAGAATACGCTGCACCCCTGGGTCCTTGGTATCCCAGCGGGGCCTGGGTATGAGATCCAGGCGATACAAGGACGGGAGTTGAAAGAGCAACTGAATGATACCGGCCAGAAAAACGGCCCAGGCCAGCGCAAACACCGGCTGCTCAAAGTAGGGGCCCGCCCATAGCGCAGCACTGATCAACGAGAGATTCAGCCAGATCGGCGTTGCGGCCGGTATCGCAAAACGCCCATAGCTGTTCAGTATGGCCCCACACAGACCCGTGAGAGAGATCAGCATCAAATAGGGGAAAGTGATGCGAATCATATGCGAGGTAAGCTCGAACTTCTCCGTCTGACTGATGAAACCAGGTGCAAACACTGCGGTGATCACAGGGGCAGCCAGGACCGTTATGAGGGTGACGAGAACCAGGCTGCCGCCCAGTACTCCGGCCACCCGGTTGACGAGGTTTTGCACTGCGGCCAGGCTGCCTGCCTGCTTGTAGTCTGCCAAAACCGGCACGAACGCTTGTGAAAACGCCCCTTCTGCAAACAAGCGACGCAAAAAGTTTGGAATCTTGAAGGCGATGAAGAACGCGTCGGCCGAAGAGCTGGCGCCAAAAAAGGCGGCGATGACCATATCGCGGGCCAATCCAAGTACTCGCGACAGCATGGTCATGCTGCCTACCAACACGCTGGAGCGGAGCAATCCGGCATTGGAATGCGCGGCGGAGCGTAGATTGCTGTCAGACATGGTCTTGGATGCGCAGGCTCAGCGCCTCAGCACCACCGCTCCCGCAGGGCCTCGGCGTGATTCTGCAGCCAAAGCAGGCTGATCAGGGTGTGACCGTTCGGAATCCTGTCCTGCGCCAGTAATGTCATGGCTTCGCTACGCGGGATGGCGTGCACCAGAATGTCCTCTCCCTCGTCGGCGACGCCGTGTACCCCACCAATTCCCGCGCTTTGAACCTTGCCGCAAAACAGCCTCACCTGTTCACTGCAAGCTCCCGCGCTGGGAAACACCGTGGCAATCGGTACTAATTCGCTGAGGCTACAACCTGCCTCCTCCATCGCCTCGCGATGGACTACATCCTCGTCGCCCTCGCCCGCTTCCACAACGCCCGCGATCAACTCCAGCATCCAAGGGCTGGCACTACCGCGCAGCGCACCGGCTCGAAACTGCTCGACCATCACCAAACTGTCGCTGATCGGATCATACGGCAGCACGCCCACCGCATCACCGCGTTCAAACACTTCCCGAACTATGGGCTGGTTCCAGCCGCCATTAAAGCTGCGGTGCTGCAGCGTCAGTCGCCGCACCGCATACCAGCCCGACCAGGCGGTGGTTGACTCGAGTATGCGGACATCCTGGGCGCCAAAGCTGAGTTCGAAGGCCATCAGAACCTTCCCGCCGTATACCAGTTGACGTCTCTGGCATGGTCATCCACCTGTCCGACCACATCCAGGATCAGCGCAAACAAGGCCATGCGCACAAGCAGACCATTATCCGTCTGACGAAAGATCGCCAGATTGGGATTATCGTTCAGATCCTCATCGAGTTCCCGGGCATTGGCGCGGGAGTCTCTGGGCAGGGGATGCATAATGACCGTATTGGGCTCACAGTGATGCGTATAGATACTCTGGTTGAGGCGAAAACGGCCGCGATACAGGTCGGCCTCTTCCTGGGAACTGAAGCGCTCCTCCTGAATGCGGGTGGAGTAGACGATATCGACGTGAGCAATGCTCTCCTCAAGCTTGTCGGACTCCAGGACCTGATGCCCGGTAACACGCAGCGCCTCGACGATGTCTGTGGGCATACGCAGAGCATCAGGTGACACCAGCACCACTTGCACTCCTTCGAACATACACAATAGTTTGCACAACGAGTGCACGGTGCGTCCGTAGCGCAAGTCGCCAACCATGGCGATGCGCAACCGGTCCAGCGAGCCACCCCGCGCGCTGATTTCACTGCGAATCGTGTACAGGTCAAGCAAGGCCTGGCTAGGATGCTCGTTGCTGCCGTCGCCGCCGTTGATGACCGGCACGCGACTGGCGGCAGCGAACTCCGCTACCGATCCTTCGGCAGGATGGCGCATAGCGATCACGTCGGAGTAACCGCTCAATACCCTCGCTGTATCATACAAAGACTCACCTTTGGCAATGGCAGAGTTTTCAAACCCGGTTGTCTCGCGTACCTCACCGCCAAGCAAGTTGAATGCACTGCCAAAACTGACCCGAGTCCGAGTGCTCGGCTCGAAAAACATAGAACCAAGTATCGCGCCATCCAGCACCCGGGTAACGCGCTCCCGATTTGCATAGGGCGCCATGCGATCCGCAACCGCAAAAATTCGCTCCACATCCTGGCGCTCAAACTGCTGAATGCTGAGAATATGACTACCGGCGAAATCCAATGGAGCTAATTCCTCATGTGGTCGCACCAATCCCTATTATAGGTACCGACCAAATCGCTGCCCATGTGCGAAATACCGGTAAAATTCTGAGCTTGGCCTGGCGGAAACAAGCTAGGCCAGCAACTCATCCGCGTATTCCATCAGCTGCTCAAGCAGCCTGCGCTCCTGGGGTGTGCGGTGCTGCTCCGCCAGCAGGGCCTCGACCTCCGTCTGGAAGGCCTCCATGCAGAGGCTGGCACCGTAGTCGGGATCGGTAATGCGCAAAAAGCGATACTCTTCCCATTGAGCCGCTTCAGCCTCATCGAGGGATTCGGGAAAGTTACGAGCCCGGTAGCGAAACAGCATTTCATTCAGGCGTTTGTCCTCAAACACAAAACTTTGCTGCGCCAACTCTGCCGGAGAAGACGTACGCACGCGTGCAAAGCTTCGCTTGTCGCGGCTAGAAAAGAAGCCGCCGCTGTACAACATCAGGTCCGGGTCGTTCTGCTCGGGCAGGTCACGAGCCCCGTACACGGCCTGCAAACGCTGCACAAAGGCACCGCCCAGAGCCGCTCGACCCTCGCGCAGTTCCGCCAGATGCCGGCGGCAGCGATCACCGTCTATGCCCACGCGTTCGGCGATTGCGGTGTCTGCCATTTTGGCGGGTAACAGAACGGGGCAGCGATTGATATGCACCGACTTGAGTCCGGGACGCTCAGTGTCGTCCGGCAGATCGTCGCTGCGGGTAAACAGTAGAGTCCGTAACTGATGTTCGTCCAGATCAAACAAAGCAGCAGGATTGGCATCGAGGTCGAAGCAGATGATTTCGTTGCGGTTGGTCGGATGTTGAGCGAGCGGGGCGACCAAGGCAATGTTGTGGCGGCTTGCACCGAACATACCTGAAACGTGTAGGACAGGCTTCATGGTCTCAATGTCCAACTGGGCCAGTGACGATTGCTTGTCCCTATGGTTGCAGAGATAATCGTACAGACGCGGCTGACGTTGCCGAACCTTGCGGGCCATGGCTATTGTCGCGTGAACATCGGCGAGCGCATCGTGCGCGTCTTGGTGTTGAATTCCATTAGCGGCGGTGAGCTCTTCAAGCCGAAAACTGGGTAGCCCATCTTTCCGAAGTGGCCACTCGATTCCGTCAGGGCGCAATGCCCAGGCCGTGCGCAGCATATCGATAATGTCCCAGCGGGAGTTGCCGTGCTGGTATTCACGCTCGTAGGCGTCAAAGAAGTTTCGGTACAGGGTGTGCCGAGTCACCTCATCATCAAAGCGCAGAGAATTGTAGCCGATACCGCAGGTACCCGGCACGGAGAGCTGGTCGTGAATGCGTGCGATAAACTCGCATTCCGGCACACCCTTGGATCGAGCATGTTGTGGGGCAATACCGGTGACCAGGCAGGCACCAGGTTGAGGCAAAAAATCGTTAGCCGGCCGGCAGAATATCACCAACGGTTCACCGATGACGTTCAGCTGGTCGTCGGTGCGTAAACCCGCGAACTGTACAGGCCGATCCCGGGCCGGGTCGGCGCCAAAAGTCTCGTAATCGTGCCAGTAGAAGCTGGTCTTGCTCACCGTTCAGGCGACTTCAATGGCCTGCGCCTCGATTTTCTGTTGCCAGGTCTTCGGACCTACCTCATGCACAGAGGTACCGCGCACGTCGACCGCGACACTCACCGGCATGTCCTTGACCTCGAATTCGTAGATTGCCTCCATACCAAGCTCGGGAAAGGCGACCACACGCGCAGCGGTAATCGCTTTGGAGACGAGATAGGCGGCACCACCAACCGCCATCAGATATACCGCCTGGTGTTTGCGAATTGCTTCCACGCCCGTCGGCCCACGCTCGGCCTTGCCAATCATCCCCAACAGACCTGTGTGCTCAAGGATAAAATCGGTGAACTTGTCCATGCGCGTTGACGTCGTCGGACCGGCGGGACCCATAACCTCGTCTCTAACCGGATCGACCGGACCCACGTAGTAGATGAACCGACCTTTCAGATCGACCTCCGCAGGTAGACCCTCACCACTCTCGATCAATTCCTTCATTTTTTTGTGCGCCGCGTCGCGACCGGTCAGCATCTTACCCGACAACAGCAGAGTATCCCCCGGCTGCCACTGGGCCGCTTCGTCAGCGGTCACCGTGTCGAGGTTGATGCGCCGCACATCGTCGCCGACCTCCCAGGTGATATCCGGCCAGTCCTCAACACTCGGGGGAATCTGCAGCGACGGCCCCGAGCCATCCAGCACAAAATGGGCGTGCCGCGTCGCCGCGCAGTTAGGAATCATCGCCACCGGCAATGAGGCGGCATGCGTTGGATAGTCTTTGATTTTTACGTCCAGCACCGTCGTCAATCCACCCAGACCCTGCGCTCCAATGCCAAGCTTATTCACGGCCTCCATGATTTCCAAGCGCAGTTCTTCAATTCGATTGGCTGGGCCACGTCGCCGTAGTTCGTGAATATCGATAGGGTCCATCAGTGACTCTTTCGCCAACACCGCCGCCTTTTCAGCTGTCCCACCGATACCGATACCCAGCATCCCCGGCGGGCACCAACCGGCACCCATAGTAGGCACCGTTTTTACGACCCAGTCTACGATACTGTCTGAGGGATTGAGCATCACCATTTTTGATTTGTTTTCAGACCCGCCGCCTTTCGCGGCCACCTGAACGTCCACCGTGTCACCGGCTACGACCTCCATGTGAATGACCGCCGGAGTGTTGTCCCGAGTGTTCTGGCGCGCTCCTGCCGGGTCCGCCAGTATGGATGCGCGCAACACGTTGTCCGGATGCGTATAGGCCCGGCGCACACCTTCATTGACCATATCGGCGACAGAGAGCTCAGCATCCCACTGCACGTCCATACCAATCTTCAGAAACACCGTTACGATGCCCGTGTCTTGACAAATAGGGCGGTGACCTTCCGCGCACATTCGAGAGTTGATCAGGATCTGTGCAATGGCATCTCTGGCGGCGGGGTTTTGCTCACGTTCGTAGGCTTCATGGACGGCCTGCACGAAATCCAGGGGGTGATAGTAAGAGATAAACTGCAGCGCATCGGCAACGCTGTCGATAAAGTCGTCCTGTCGTATAACGGTCATTACGATTGCCCCTGTAGTCTGGCGAGATAAGGCGGAGCGATATTATACACAGCGATGGAGGCGGCAGGGGTTACGCCGCACCGCGGCGGACATCGAGCTACTGCGGCGAGACTTGCTGGGCTCTGACTTGTGCCTGCAATTCGGAGAGACTTGCATTAATTTGGCGTCGAAAGGCATTGATAGAGCCGACCCATTCCTCATTGCCCTGTACACGCTTACTCAGCTTGGCAAGATCCAGGTCTATCCGGTTCAGCGTATCCGCCACTCGCTCAACCTCTTCCTGGTTAGACCGGGCACTGGCCATGAGCCGCGATAAATCACCCGCTACGCTGTTGAGCTTGACGATGTCCTCAGAAGCGCTCTGCATCGTCGCTTCGGTTTCGTCCAGCGAAGCCTGCATGGCATCGATGGCCTCACCCTGAGTCTTGCCGCTGGCTTCCAATGCAGCCAGTCTCGCTTTGGCTTGTTTCCAGACGTTGTCCCACAGCTTGCGGACCTCCGAGTCCAGCTCTTTCAGCTTGGCCGCCTGAACAGCGGCATTTTGACTCATGCCTTCATCCGTATCGGAGAGTCGTGCTTCCAAATCACTGATGCGAGAGGCGTAGTCACGTAGCTGCTGATCGGCCAGATGCATTTCCTGCTGCAACTGCCAAGCCCAATAGCACGCGCCCGAAGCAACGCCAAGGGCGACGAACATCAGCAGCCCCGACAGCAAGCCACCTCCCCCGCCATTTCCTTGCGTGCCGTTACGATCGCTTTGGCGTCTGCCGCGACCACTGCGTTGGTTGCCACTCGACGGCGCGCCCTCGCGGGTCGGAACAATAGAAGGAATATGATCGATATCGTCTTGCGACATAGGTGGTTGGCGCCCCGTCAACACATTGGCCGATTATACAGAAAATGCGCTGCAGTCCACGCGTTATGCGCAGAGGCTGCGGCGCGAGCACTGACGTGGCACAGGTCACCCCTGCGAAGCCTGGTCGATCCAGCTTCGCAGCTTCAGATCGAACTTACAGAAATGCCAGCAGCAGCCAGACGAGTACGGTCAGCCCCACACTACAGTGGATCACACCTCGCACGGTGGTCATGGGGCCGGTCTTGCCGACCAGCGCATTCCCTTCGATGGCCAGAATCAAGACCACGCAGGCCCAAAACCCAAGGCCACCTGGATCCGAGATGTACAGATTCTTGGACCCAAGCATTCCAAACAGCATGGGACCAGAGAACAGCGTATTGGTACGAGAGGCCAGACCGGCTTTGCCTGCCGCAGCCGCCGCATCACCCGATTTACCGTTAAGTCCCAGCACAATCTGCTGATTCGGCCAGATGATCAGCCAGACGTTGAGGAACATCAGCGTACCGGCCAGGGCGCCCACCCAGATGACCGGATAATTGCCGGCGAGGCTGTTGTGCGCGCCGATGGCGTACAGAAGATACAGCCCCGTTAGAAAGGTCAACATGGCGCCCCAACGAAACCAGCCCAGCGCGCGGGGCGCGAGCTTGGCCTTGGCGTCTTTGAGGGCTTCCGCCTCTGCTTCCTTAAAATACTCGGTCTGGACGAAATTGAAGTAATACAGCATACCGATCCAGACGATACCACCCACGACGTGCGCCCATCTGAAAATGAAATCGATCGTGTTTTCCATTGCTGCCTCCGCGGTTTTATTTGTCGTTTTGCGTGTTGGATTGTACCTAACTTCTTCGGGGAATGACCCCCCTACTGACTCTCTAGGGTCAAAACCCGTGGCGCCAAAAAAAAGCCCCACTGCACAGTGGGGCTTTGATTACCGAGGGCTGGAGAATCCTCCAGCCGCTTGCGGCTGGTTACATCATGCCGCCCATGCCGCCCATGCCGCCCATATCCGGCATCGCCGGTGCGGCCGCAGCGGCGTCTTCAGGTGCATCTGCCACCATCACTTCCGTGGTGATCATCAGACCCGCAACAGAACCCGCAGCCTGCAGCGCCGTCCGGGTGACCTTGGCAGGATCGAGAATACCCATGTCGATCATGTCGCCGTACTCGCTGGTCGCAGCGTTGTAACCATAGTTACCTTCGCCCTGGCGCACTTTGTCCAGCACTACGGACGCTTCATCGCCGGCATTGGCAACGATCTGGCGCAGCGGCCCTTCCATGGCACGCAAGGCAGCAGAGATGCCGTGGTCCTGGTCCTCGTTGTCGCCCCGTAGGTCAGAGATAGACGCCACAGCGCGCACCAGCGCAACACCGCCGCCGGCGACCACGCCTTCTTCAACCGCCGCACGGGTTGCGTGCAGTGCGTCTTCGACACGCGCCTTTTTCTCTTTCATCTCGATCTCGGTCGCAGCACCCACCTTGATCACGGCGACACCGCCGGCCAGCTTGGCGACGCGCTCCTGCAGCTTCTCGCGGTCATAGTCAGAGGAAGTGTTCTCGATCTGGGTACGGATTTCAGCAACGCGAGCCTGGATAGCGGCTGCTTCTCCCGCGCCATCAATGATCGTGCTGTTGTCCTTGTCCATCGTGACACGCTTGGCGCTGCCGAGATGTTCCAGCGTCGCGGACTCCAGATCCAATCCGACCTCCTCGGAGATAACGGTACCGCCGGTCAGAATTGCGATATCCTGCAACATCGCCTTGCGGCGATCGCCAAAGCCAGGCGCTTTACAGGCTGCTACCTTGACGATACCACGCATGTTGTTGACCACCAGCGTCGCCAACGCCTCGCCTTCGACGTCTTCAGCTACGATTACCAGCGGGCGCGAAGCCTTGGCTACCTGCTCCAGCAGGGGCAGAAGTTCGCGAATGTTGGAAATTTTCTTGTCAACCAGCAGGATGAACGGGTCTTCCTGCTCAGCACTCATGCTGTCCTGATTGTTGATGAAGTAGGGGGACAGATAACCGCGATCGAACTGCATACCCTCGACCACGTCCAGTTCATTCTCCAGGCCCGACCCCTCTTCTACAGTGATCACGCCTTCTTTGCCGACTTTTTCCATCGCTTCGGCAATGATGTCACCCACCAGAGAATCGGCGTTGGCCGAAATCGTGCCCACCTGAGCGATCGCTTTGCTGTCTTCACAGGGTGTGGACGCTTCCAGAATCTTCTCCACCGCTGCGGCGACCGCTTTGTCGATACCGCGCTTGAGATCCATAGGGTTCATGCCAGCGGCGACTGACTTCAGACCTTCATTGAGAATAGACTGAGCCAATACCGTGGCCGTAGTCGTTCCGTCACCCGCAGCGTCGGATGCCTGCGAGGCCACTTCCTTGACCATTTGCGCGCCCATGTTTTCGAACTTGTTATCCAGCTCGATTTCCTTCGCAACGGATACACCGTCCTTGGTCACCGTGGGTGCACCAAACGACTTGTCCAGAATAACGTTGCGGCCTTTGGGTCCTAGGGTGGCCTTCACCGCATCGGCCAGTACGTTAACGCCCTTGAGCATTTGTGAGCGAGCATCGTCGCCAAAAAACACATCTTTAGATGTCATGATCTAGATCCTTTCAATATGTGTGAGTATGAGATTAGGCGGGCCGCTTTATTCGACTACTGCGAAAATTTCGCTTTCGCCCATGATAATAAGTTCTTCACCATCCACTTCGATGGTGTTGCTGCCGGCGTACTGGCCAAACACTACGGTATCGCCAACCTTGACCGCCAACGGCCGAACATCACCGCTATCCAGCGCCTTGCCCTCGCCCACGGCGACGACCTCGCCCTGGTTAGGCTTCTCCTTGGCAGAGCCGGGCAGGACAATGCCTCCCGCGCTGGTTTCTTCCTCTTCGTTGCGACGGATGACCACACGGTCATACAGCGGACGGATTTTCATCGGTTATTCTCCAAAAACTGTCGGTGTTAGTGGCCCCGAGTGGGGACTCAGCCTGCTAATGGGGTCGTGAATACAGGTTTCAAGGCCCTCTTAGCACTCTTTTCAAGAGAGTGCTAATTCTAGTCACGAACGAGGCGGAGTCAAGCCCCTGGAGCACGTCATTTAAGCGCCAGGTATAGAAATTTTTCTATTTATTTTTCAATAGATTAGGGGGTTTTATCGTCATCGACGCGGCGGTAGCTGCCATCGATGGTCTCACCCTGCTTGGCACCGGGCACGTCGCGAAACACTTCTGGCTTAGGGCCGGATACCGCTCTCAGTAGACGACGCCGGAACGGCCCAATCATAACCAGCACGGCGGCAAAGTCGGTGATGAGGCCCGGTATCATGAGCAGCAAACCGGCCAAACCCAGGACCATATCATCCAGCAGCAGCTGGGGCCCCAAGATTCGGCCTTCCTGCTGCTGCCGCATGTGAACAAACATCTCACGCCCCTGACTTCGCATCAGCGCCAAGCCCAGTAAGAAGGTTAAAAACACGTAGGCCAAAGCCGTCAAAGCGCTGGTCATGATGCCCAGTTGAATCAGTGTAAACAGCTCTAGCCAGGGCAGTAATGTAAGAAACAGACGCATGGGAACTCCTCAGGAGCTTCCCAGTATGGGGGCAGTTCGTCCGTTTGCAAGGCCGGCCCGGCGATTCTCACTGCGACATCACGAGTGGGTCGCGTACACTGAAGCCACTCGAGCCAAGTTGGGAGCGAGATACCATGAGCCGCGATTCTGATGAGACCCAGGTACGTATCTGGCAGGTTATCGCCGCCATACCCGAAGGGCGGGTAACGACGTACGGCGACGTCGCGCTGCGAGCCGGCCTCCCGGGTGCGGCGAGGCGTGTAGGCCATGTCCTGAAACAACTGCCCGATAACACCACTCTGCCGTGGCATCGAGTTATCAACGCTCAGGGCCGGGTTTCCCTCCCGGCAGATGCGGGGAAACGCCAGCGTCGGCGCCTGGAGAAGGAAGGCGTCTGCTTTAAACCCGGAGGCTCGGTGGACCTGCAGCGTTTTCGCTGGTGACGACGCGGATCAGGCCAGCTTGCGTTTGCGCCAACGATGTATCTTGGAGGCTTCGGTGGGCATGTGGCCCAGGTAATAAAAATTTTTGGTCGTGATCATATCGTCATGTCCGCGAATGGCTACGAACTGCTCGCGAAACCGCTCCAGCCGCGCATCCCTTTCAGCTTGACCAATGTTTGTCGTCGTCCCTCCGTGTAGCTGATGAAAGCAGCCCTCTCCGATCAGTTGGACCGGACTGACGCCCTCTGCCTCAATGGCCCGCTGAAAGATATCTGTGTTGATAAAGCCGCCTCCCGGCATATCGAACCGCTCATCTGCTCCGCCAAGCGCTGCAAAGTGGGCTCGCGTCATGAACAGACAGTTGGACTCAAACATGCGATTTAGCCAGGTCAGATTTTCGCCCTCAGTGGTCAGGGGTGAACCGACCTCGTACAACCGATACCCGTCAGAGGGCCACTCAATTTTCGCCAGAAGCTGATCCTCTACGGCCTTGCTGTAACCCTGTTCGATAGAGACATTCTGAGAATCCGGGCCCATCCAGAAATACCGGGTAGCAACTACGGGCTCGTCAAAGGCTGCAAAAGCTGCCAACGCCATGCGAAACACCCCGGGCGTCAGCAGGTGGGCTCCGTCAATCATCAGGCAGACCACCTCGCCACTGCACTGCTCCAGCGCTATATTGATTGCCCTGGCAGGTGAGGGAGATGCAGTCTCGAGCTGCGTGAACTTGACCGGGACGTCCACGTGCTGCCAGGTCGCAGGATCTAAAGGTTCAGGTGAACCATTGTCGATCAGGATAACCTCGTACTGCAGATTCTCCGCGCCCCGTTGATAGTCCCTCGCAAGCCCCTGCAGAGTGCGTGGAATCTCGCGAGCCATATCGTAGGAGATGAGTATCACCGACAGCTTCATAGTCTTTCCGTTATTATCAAAGCTTGACTTAGTCGACCAGTTTACCCGCGTTGCGCAGCCGTGCGCGCTGCAACGCAGTAATATTCGCCTGCATGGTCGGTACGTGTCCAAAGTAGAACATCTCTGTATCCGCCATCAAATCGTCATGTCCGCGAATAGCGCGATATTGCTCGCGAAATTTTTCCAGCGTGACCTTGCGTTCCGGTGCAAGAGAGTTTGTTGTAACCCCGCCGTGCAGCTGGTGAAAACTACCTTCGCCGATCAACTGTACCGCCGTTACGTCGGGGGCCTCCACCGCACGTTTATAGATATCAAGATTCACGAAGCCACCGCCCGGCAGATCGAAGCGCTCGTCTGCGCCGCCGATATCGCAGAAGTGCGCCCGCGACATGAACAGACAATTGGATTCGAAAATCCTGTTCAGCCAGTTGACGATCTTGGCGCCCGAGCGCAGCGGTGTGCAGATTTCATAAAGTCTGTAACCTGCCGACGGCCATGCGATTTTTTCCAGCAGGGCATCCTCCGCCGCCTTGTCGTATCCGTTGGCGACCGACACCGTTTGCTCATCCGGACCCAGGTAGAAGTACCGCAGGGCCACGACGGGCTCGGCAAAGGCCTCGAAACAGCTCAATGGCAGCCGAAAGGCGCCGGGCGTCAGCAAGTGAGCGGCGTCCACCATCAGGCACACAACCTGCCCCTTGGCTTCCTGCAGACCAATATTGATAGCGCGGGCGGGCGACGCACTGGCATTCTCCACCTCGATCAGTCGAACGGGAACGTCAATCCCTTTCCAGATGGCCGCGTCGAGTGGCGTTGGAGAGCCGTTATCAATCAACAGAACTTCGTATTCCAGAGTCTCTGCGCCTTCCTGATACACCCGAGCCAGGCCTTCAAGCGTACGGGGAATCTCTCTCGCCATATCGTAGGAGACCAGGATGACCGATAGTTTCATGCACATCTCGATTGGCTGGGGGGGTGGCGCTCTCAGAACGGCCATAGTGTAGATAAAATGCCCAGCGGTTTACAGTAAGCGAGTGTGACCGGCCGCATGTTTTCAACCCTACAGGGCCCCATCGGGTTTACATCGAGGGTATCTGATCGACTCTCCAGGCCGAATAACGTACACTTTTTCCGGATCTCGAGACGTGAAATCCCATCATGAGCCGTTTTCAGTTATCTACCAACACCCTTGAAACCCGGGATCTGGCGCAGGACAACCAGATCGTGGTCGACCGTATTGAGCGTTACCGGGACAGACAACCGGCCTCCAGTCCCGATCTGATTGTGGCCAATGATGGCCGCTCCTCGGGCACGCCCGGGCTGCCCGAGATCAGCGCGCAAGACTTCTCCTGCGAAGCCCTTCGTCAGGCGCTGAGCGAACACGGTTCGCTGATTGTGCGCAGTCTTTTCCCAGACGAGCTCTGCGAGGCAATGATCCCCGCCATCGATCGCACTCTGGACGCGGCGGAACACGCTACCAGAGGCAACCCGCCTGATGCCAATGCGTACTACAATCCGCCGGGGAATCTACTCAACATCATGCCGAATAAAGCCAAGGAGCTTGCCAATACCCGCAACTTCCACCGCGACTCGGGTTCGGTGATGGCCATCGAGTCGCCGGCGATTGCCGAGAGCCTACTCGACCTTTACGAGGCCTATGGCCTCAAAGACATTCTCACCGAATATTTGGGTGAACCACCCTGCATTACCGCCAAAAAATGGGTGCTTCGCCGATCCAAGCTTCCAGTAGCAGAAGCCGGCTGGCATCAGGATGGGGCGTTCATGGGTACTGACATCAACAGCGTCAACATGTGGTTGCCGCTGAACCGCTGCGGTGGAACAACCGGAGCACCCGGGATGGATGTACTGCCACAACGCCTGCACAGACTGGCATCCGCAGAAGGCGCGCAGTTTGACTGGTCGGTAAGCTCGAATGCCGTGTCCGAAGACTATAACGGCAACGGACCTTTGCGGCCCGAATTTGCCGCAGGCGACGCCTTTTTTTTCGACCACTTCTTCCTGCACCGTACCCAGTACGGTCTGGAATTCGACAGCTTGCGCTACGCCGTCGAAACCTGGTTTTTCGGCGAGACCGCTTTCCCGAAAAATCAGATACCGCTGTCCTGGTAGACCCTTGCGGCGCGCGCCTGGCCGGCCGCACCTCGCCGGCCGCACCTCGCCGGCCACACCTCGCCAAATCAAATGGCCGCGGCTTGGAGGCTACTCCGGAGCGACCTGTCGTCGTGAGAGCGCGAGATTGTAAGCCAGTTCCATTTCATAGGCTTCATCCCAGTGATTGTCCGGCAGCGCATGCAGCGCCTCATTCCATGGGACTTCTACATAATCTTTTTGGCGCCAGTAGTACTTCAGTTCATCGGACGCCCAATCCTTGTAGATTTCGTCCCAGCTGACCCGATTGAAATGCGGCTGCAGACAGCCTTCCGTTAGCGCTTCTCCCTCCAGCTGATACCTGAAGTCTACCGACAAACGCATGCGTTGCTTATTGTAATTCTCCATCGCCTTGTGCACCGTCAGCGAGGGAAACAGAACAAGGTCGCCCAGCTTAAAGTCTGCACCTACCCAGCGGCAACTCTGCAGCGCATCGTTGAGCACGGCACGACGATTGCCGGCGCCAAGGTGGAACTTCAGCGGCATTACGCCGAACTTGTGGGATCCCTCCATAATCGCCAGAGACCCCTCGTCGATTGCGCAATCTGCTAAAGGCATCCAGGCGGCAGTGAGCTTTTCCGTGCCCTGGTTGTTCGGATAGTCCTGGTGCGGGGGCGTGGCCAACTCCGGACTGTCGGGGAAGATCAGCCGTACGATGCTTAACGGGTGAGGAAACGCGCTATCACCCAGCGCCTGACGCATGATACTCATCAGCGCAGGCTCGTGAGCCATAGCGTGTAAGGCTTCCAGTTTCACAATCTGGTCATGCGCCCGGAAGAACTTAGGCTGACCCTCGCGGCGTGGACGACAAATGGCTCTCGCCTCCATTCGCCTAGCTCCGGTTTCAATCCAGCCTTCATCGGCAAGAATCGTTGTAATCTGGTCACGCAGCCCAGTCAGACGATCAGTCGGAATGACATTGCGAAAAAATAGGTAGCCATCTTCAGCTAACCGGGCCCGCAAAGCCGAAGCATCATCGAGCAGAACATTGGCTTCGTACATCGGCTCAGGGACAACCTTTTCATTGATTCTGTCAAAGGATTCCGCCCGCAAGTGGATCAGTCGCGTCATGAGATCCTCGTTGCCGCTGGCTCGCGCCAATTTTTGCAACAGCGCTACGCCCTCTTCATAGCGGTCACCGGATACCAGCTCGTCCACTCTTTTCAGGACTTCGTCCTGGTTGGCCAAGAGCTGTTCCACCGACGTTGATAGCTCCATGGTCATATCTTCATCATCTCGACAAGAGACCGCAAACCATCAGTGCTTTCCGCACCTAGCCTTCGCCACCAGCTGCCTGCTTCTTGCCATCACCGCCCAGTTTCATGTTTTTGCGACGCTCTCGAATAATCGCTGCCTGGCGGCGCGCTTCCAGGTAGACACCCGCATGCACATAAAACTGTCGCAGTCGCTTTTCCGTTTCCTCGTCGTTGGAAAACATCATATCCAGCAGCGGCTCGGGCTTGCGATCTCCCCCGGGTTTGCGTAGAACGCCAAGACCAAACCCATGATTGAACTTAAAGGTCTCCTCGTGCTGCTCTTCCAACTCTTCAAAGAACTTCCATGCACCGAAGTCCTTGATCTTGGCCATCACGTCGTGAAACAGAATGATGCCGCCAGGCTTTACTTTAGGATACCAGTTGGTGAAATCCTCTGTGACCGCCTCATAGGTGTGCAGGCCGTCAATATGCAACAGATCCACTGATTCATCATTGAAGTGCTGTAGCGCCTCTTTAAAAAACATGCGCAGCAAATACGTCATGCCACGGTAATAGTCGCGAGCGTGCTCGTTGACGTCGTTGAAAATGGAGTCGTCATAAGCATCTGTATGCTCATCGCCCTCCCAACAATCAACCCCATAGGCGACACCGTCAATATCGTGCTCGACCATAGACTGACAAAACGTAAAAAACGACAGGCCATTATAGACACCGAGTTCGACAATCAGCTTCGGACGGATGGCGGCGACCAGATCGTAGGCAAAGGACAAGTGATCAACCCAGGTGCTGAAAACCATGCGCTTGGGTTCGAACCGTTGCAGAGACGGTGGAAAATAGATGCTATTGCTCATAGTGTTCAGTCATAACCTCTGTAGTTAGATTCATCTAGGCGGAGACAGATTCCGGTTCGGGAGCAATCCCCAGACGCTTCATCTTTTTCATCGATGAATTATGGATAAACTGTAACGCAGGCCCAGAGATTTCGCCCAAATAAATCGGGTCCGTCTCCGGATTGGAGTACCGTTGCCCACGCAGCGACTCATACTGCGCCTGTATCACGTCAATGAACTGCTGCCGCGTGTCCTCGTCCTCACCGCCCGTGGTGACACCTCCATGGAACTGATGAAAGGTGCCCTCGCCATGCAGCATAATCAAGCGCGTATTGGGCGTCTCGCAAGCGCGTTTGTACATATCGAGATTGACCAATCCGCCACCACGAGTATTGAACTTGGCATCGTAGCCACCGAGCTCCCGCCACAGTTCACGCGGCATACTGATGCAGTTGCTTTCGCCGTGCGGCAGATAGAACCCGGGAGAGCATGAGCCGCTAAACACCGCGATCTCAAACAGCCGGTAGCCGTCATCGGGCCAGCTGATCGCGGCCATCAGCTGCCGTTCATGCTCGTAGTCGTAGCCGCTGGTAACGGCCTTCTGCTGTAACTCCCTACCCAGGTGGTAACCAGGCACGGTCACGATTGCTCGCGGTACCATCTTGTGGCCGAGAATCGTATTGCGTACGACACCCGGCGTGATCAACCGGGCCCCGTCAATCATGACACAGACGTTCCCACTGTTGGCCCAGCGAATGCCATCATTAATGGCGTGAATGGGTGTGGGCTCCGTCTCCTGCCTCAGAATGTAGCGGAAATTTCCGGGCATTTGCTTGATGAACGCGGGGTCCATGTTGTTGTTGGACGCGTTCTCAATCACCAGCACTTCGTAATCGTCTGGGGAGACGCCTCTCTGATAGCCCGCCATCAGGGACCGAACGGTATTGGCCGCCTGATCCGGCATATCGTAGACGATCAGCACAAAGCTGACGAACGGGCGTCGATACCCAATTGCGCGACCAATTCTGGTCTTAATTTCCCGCCGCAGTGAATTCAACATCTAGGCGCGTACTCGCTACACACTTGCCTTCTTCAACTTTCGATACAGGCGTCGTATTTTCCAGGGTAAGAATGGACCTTTGGCCGAGTTGGTCTTCAGATCGGAACTGTAGAACTTATCGCTTTCTCCCTGCCGACCCGGTAAGCCCATTCCGCCGACGATGCCGTGGATGTGTTTGTCGAGGACAGCTTCCTCCACATCGAAATTCAGAATGGGGAAACGCTGCTTCTCGTACTCCCGATACAGCACTGAATTGTATTGGTACCAGAGTTCAACAGACTCATGCCAGGGCTTGGTGCTGCGCTTGTCCAGAGATGTCGCCACCGCATTAGGGTGGCGAAAGATTCCGACAAACTCGATCGAAGGCACCAGCTGTTTCCAGCCGTCCAGCGCCAGCAGCGCGCGCGGGTCCTTGAAACCAAAAACGGCATGCTCGGCGTAATCCGCGAGCAGCACTCGCGCTGCAGCCACGTGCTCCTCGCCCCACTCAACCCGGGCGGGGGGATCGTCCCAGGCACCACCATTGTCGGCTAACAGGCGATCGTGGAAATCAACAATTCTCTGGTTTTCTCGATTACCCTTCTGATTGTGCTTGTTCCAGGTGTGCGCCTCACCCAGAAACAAGCCGGCTTCCTGCAGTGACCCGGTCAGACAACTGGTACCACTGCGATGCATACCGAGAATTCCGACCACTCTGGAGGGGACCTTCGAGGCCGTGTTCACTGCTGGGTTGTTCACACCACTACCGCTTAAGACCAAAAGAAATACAGCCTGGTTTCATAACAGACTTTTATCGTTATATCACAAAGGAGCGACAGTATATCGCCCCCGTTTTTCAATAACTACCAGCAGCCAAACATATTGCTCCAAGCGTGATCCTGTTCCCGGTTTATCGCCGGCAAACCCGCGCCCCGCTTGGCTTCCAGCCTATTCCTGTGATTCTCCGGGGGGTAGATCCCGGCGCCAGGGCGCCACCCAGAACAACAGCAGCATACCGGGTATTGCCAGCAGGGTGCAGAGCAGAAAAAATTGCGTCCAACCTATCCACTCCACCAGATAGCCGGTACTGGCATTGGCAAAAGTCCGGGGTACAGCGGCCAGCGCGGTAAACAAGGCAAACTGAGTTGCGGCGAACGTTTTGCTTGTTTCACGGGCAATGAAAGCCGTGAAGGCCGCCGTCCCTAAACCCACGCCCAGATACTCGAAGCTGATCACCCCCGCCAATACCCAAAGGTTGTAGCCCACTTCCGCCAGCACTGCGAAGCCAAGAATACTGATGATCTGCACCACGCCAAACAGCCACAGACCTCGATTGATACCCGTCCGCAGCATCAACAGCCCACCCAGCAACCCGCCAACGATTGACGGCCACAGAGCAGCATGCTTGGCGACAAGGCCTATTTCGGTGCGGCTGAAGCCGAGATCCAGATAAAAGGGTGTCGACAGCGCGGTGGCCATATTGTCACCCAGCTTGTACAGAAACATAAAGGACAGGACCAACAACAGACCGTTCCAGCTCCGTCTGCCCAGATATTCTCTGAAGGGAAGAACAAAGGTGTCTTTGGGGCCACGCAAACGCGGCAACTCTGTATCGGGTTCAGAGACTGCCAGGCACATCCCTATACCGAGCAGCATGAACGCTGCAGTAATCCAGAATACGGTAGACCAGGGGAGCATGTCAGACAGCACCAGTGACAGGGAGCCTGGTACCAGCGTTGACAGTCGGTAGGCGTTGACGTGTATGGCGTTGCCGATGCCCAGTTCAGCATCCGGCAACAGCTCACGTCGATAAGCGTCCAGAACGATATCCTGGCTGGCGCTGAACATGGCAACGGCCAACGAAAAGTAGGCCACTACCCAAATGTTGGTAGCAGGATCTTGCATACCCAGTAGTCCGATCAGGCACAGCAGCCCGATCTGCGTCATGATCATCCAGCCACGTCGGCGGCCGAGAAACGGCGGCACCCAGCGATCCATGATCGGCGCCCACAAAAACTTCCAGGTATAGGGCAGACCCACCAGGGAGAACAACCCGATTTGTGCCAGAGAGACGCCGGTTGACTCAAGCCAGGCCGGCAGCAGCTGAATGAGAATGTACAGCGGCATGCCCGAGACAAACCCGGTAAACACGCAGATCAACAAACGGCGATTCAGCAGTGCCTCTCGCCAGTTGACGGCCGCCTCAGTCACCGCGAGTTGCCTCGGCACCGCTGTGGCTCTCGAGCCACCTTAAGATTCACCCCTGTTCGTTGCTGAGTCTTGCGCAGCCTGTAATTGAACAATCAACCGGTTCATCTCCTCCTGCTGTTGGGCCAGCGCTGTGAGCAGCAACGTTACCACCCGCTGCACGTCCAGCACACCAGTGCCGAGCTCTGATCGATCGCCGTGTGTCGTTACTGACTTCACATCGCCATCAAACAAGGTGCCGTCCGAACGCCCTAGATAGCGCCGCGCGGTTTCTCGGTTGCTCGCCTCGAAATAGGCCAGAGCGCGAGCGCGCTGCTCAGCAGTAAACATCGCCTTGGCGTCGTACTGAGGATCGTAGGGTAATTCTACCCCCACATTGACCAGCAGCGACCGAAGCTGTCGTTTCATCAATGGTGACGTACTCATTCCATTGACCTGACCAATCAAACTGAGGACGTCGCGGGGCGGTGACGGGTTAACCCGATGCGACGGAAACACATAGTCCGCGAGGCTCGATACACCTAACGTAACCAGCAAGTCGTTAAACAAATCCTGTGGGGACTGCCCTTCCCGATACACTCTTACCCATACATTTTTCTCACCGAAGGCTGCCGCCCAGCGATCAAGCACGGCTGCGTAATCCAGCAATTCAAGCCTTGCGGGGTTGGCCAAATACGCATCGAGATCATCCCGCTCTGTAGCGGACAGAGAATCATCACGCCACTCCTGCAAATAACTGCTAATGAGCACCTCGTCCTGCCGCCTTAGATACACGAGAATGTTAACAGACAGATCTTCGGGAAGGTGTTGAGCAAGCTTCGTAGGGTCGATGAAGTAAAAATTCTCAGACGAAAGAATGACTTTTTCGGCATTGCTCATAGCCATCTCTTCGCGCAGTTGGCCATAGACAGACGTCGCCACGGCAGTCCTCTCGGAAGACTCGTCAGGGTTGACCAATGCATCCGACAGCCCGTGGGAAGCTTTTTGTCGCTCTCCGGTCTTTGGATAGAGTACGCCGTCCAGCCGCAGTCGATCCCTGTTACTGTGGAGGAACCGCTGCAAGGCGGTGGATCCCACCTTGGGGCGCCCAATATGCACGTACAGAGTTTTACGGTCGCCGCTCAAGATCGGACGCTCAGCGCTGATGGCGTGGGTTCATCCAGCAACGCTCGCAGGTAGCTGGACAGTTCCAGCGCCTGCTCATCAAAGCTGCGAATCCGATCAGTATGGGCGTTTTTATAACCGCACCAACGATCTTGGCCAAGCGCCCGCTCAATGCAGGAACTCAGAGCCTGGGAGCCTGCGCCAAACGGGATGATATCGGCATTCTCGCCCTCTATCAGATCTTCTGCGACACCGCCAGCACGGGTCGCTATAACCCAGACATCTCTGGCAAGTGCTTCGCGTACCGTCAAGCCGAAACTCTCCTTCCATTGGGAAGGAAACAGCAGTACATCGATGCTGGCAAAAAAATCGTCCATCGTACTCTGTCGATAGGGCGGCACAAACTGCACTTGTCCCGGGACATTCCAATAGCGACCGTCGTTCCAACTCGATCCAAGATTTCCCGCGGCATCTACCACCTTGAGCACGTAGTCGGTAGAGTCGATCTGTTGAAGCGCGGCGATGATTTGATCTGCACCCTTTATCGCGCCCGGACCGCCAACGAATCCAAACGCAGTTTTTGTCCTGGCGGCACTGGCGGCCTGACGCTTTGCGCGATAGTCCGGTAATGGTTGCATAACGCCATTCTTATTGATCTTGCCGCGGCCACCGACCACCCCATTCACTTCGTGTAGCCGCAGGTGAAACTCACTTGGAAACAGCAGCAGATCCGCGTGCTCCAGCTGTCGCTTGAGATACGCGTTACGAACGGTCATTTCGGAATAGTCAGAAGTGCAGTGTCGGCATTGCGCCTCGTCTATGCGCCACTGATTACAGTAAAGATTGTCCGAGTTGATCATGAACTGCCTCTCGCACAACCACCAACAATCGTGCAATGTCACCGCCAGCCTGATCCCCATAGATTTCAGGTCTGCAAAAAAAGCGCAGCCCATATTCTGAACTGAGTGACAGTGCACGACGTCAGGCCGGAAGATGCGGGCAATTTGCAAGACTCTCGATGTCATCTCATGATTGCGATAAACGTCAGCACCCTTGGGCTCCGAAGGCAGGTTAATCGCTATGACGTTCATATCTCCGTAGCGGTACCGCTTAAAGAAATAGTCCGGTAATGCATGATCCCGGGTCGTGGTTATGACCAGCGTTTCCCACCCCAGTATGTTCTGTAACCTCGCGATTGTCTGCTCGGCCACGATAGTTGCCCCACCAAAACTCTCGGGTGCGTAGTACAGGTTAATGGCAAGAAGTCTAGGCATGTGAGCGCTCCAGCTCCGACAGCAAACCCACATCAACAACGCCCTCAGAATCCAGCCGGTGACTCTTGCGCACCGAGCGAGTGGCGCCCTCGGCAATCCGGAGCCGCTGCTCAGGGTTTGTCAGGAGCGTATGGAGAGCGTTATACCAGTCGCGCTCCGTCGCGGCGAGACAACCGTTCTCACCCGGCTCGATCACCTGCGCAAATTGACCCACGCTGGACGCAACGGTCGGCACACCCACCACCGCCGCCTCAAAAAAACGTATCGCGCTTTTACACGCGTTAAAGCGGTCATCGAGAAGGGGCACAATGTTAATATCGGCATCGGCCAGCGCTTGTAGGTACTGGCGATAACCCGCGAAACCCAGCATTTCGATCCGCGAGCTGAACTTGGCCAGCTGCGACGGCAGGCTGCAGTGACCAATGACGCGCAGCGAAACGTCCTCATGCTCAAGCATGATCTCCGCCAGAGCGGATGCGACCAGCCGGAGGTCGGCATCGTGCGCTCTGGAGCCCGAAGCGTAGCCGATGATTCTGTTGCCTTGTGCACCCTGTTTTTGCTCATCTTGCAGCGAATCCACTACGGACAGCGTCGCGTCGTCTACCAGATTCCGCCAGAGATAAACCGGGACCGAAAACCGCTCTTGCGCCAGCGATTGCATGAATGACGTGCTCACAATCAGGCCGTCCACCTTTGCCATAGCGCTCTGGTAGTCGACGCTTGAGCGTAGCAAATGTTCTTTCTCGGATCGCGCCAGATGATTCAGATTTTCATTTTCCTGATAAACATCCAGTGCAAATATCGGGTCATCAATATCGTAGTAGACTTTCAGCCCGAGTCGCCTCGCCTCGTTCAGGCAGTGGTCCAAATCATCGCTGTCGGGCACCCTGTAGAGTATTAGGACAGAGGCCACCTGCATCGCATCCAATACCCGTGTGGCGTCACTGTAATGCGCATAGACGCAGTCCCATCCCCTGTTCTGGAAGAACTCCACCTTCTGCATCACCCGATACTTCTTACACTGCGGTAAGTCCAGCGCACCCGATATGACAATCGACGGTGAAACAAACAGGCTTTGCGCACTGTCGACCTGTGCTATCTCGGCACGCTCCAGGCGCGCCCGAAAGCGATCGTACAGGCCATCATCCGTCGACAACCGAAGCAGTAGTTTTTTGACGGTGGCGGAAAACCCGTACAGTTTGATCTGCCGGTGAAACAGCTGCCAAGCTGTCCGCAGCCCCAGCTTATTGACATCTTTCACCAGCCCTGCGATCGGCATCGACAAAAACCCGCCTAACCGCTTCTCAGCACAGATTTCAGTTTTGCGATGGGGGGCGCAATGAACATCAGAAAACGGTAGCTTCGACTCGCCATGATGTCTTCTCGAAACCGCAACAGCTCGGCATTGTCCTCGTCCAACACTTTCTGGCGCTCATGCAAATCCCGGTTTGCACTCTGCGCCTGCGCCAGGTGATCTTTTTCAGACTGCAGCTCGCCGATCACACGAATCAGGCGATGTCTGAGACTGAGATTTTTCTTATAGGCGTAGCTGTACATGCGCTGCAGCTCGCGCTCGTACAGAGCATCCAGCTGTGCCGATTCAATCATCTGCAAAATGGCCTCAATGCGCTCGGCGGAGACATCATCGCTGGACAGCGACTTGAGCGCTTGGTAAACCTCTTCCGCCAGCCGCCAAACACCGGGGTGACGCTGGATCACATGGTCAGGCACTTTGCCGCTACGATTCAGCCGTCGATCGAGCGTTTGACGACTGAACTGGCGCAGAACATCCGCTCCCGCGGGTCGCCGCAAAAAATCCGCCAGCCGCTGCAGCTGGGCGTCAGGACTGTTGAGCATCGCGTCGTAATCCACGATCAGAAGACGCTCGGCCGAGACCGACCGGAGGGCACGCAAAACGTAGGTCAACCACAGTAGAAGCACCTGGACGCTGTGCCGGCCTAACAGGTGAAAGTCGCTGTCTGCGATGTATCTGAGACGCTGAGACGTCACCGATTGTTGGGGATGACGGATCGTAAAAATATACCCGGGTGTTGAGATCATCCGGGTAGCCACTGCTTTTTGCCAGAAAGGCAGCAGCACACAAAACCTAGGATCTTTGAGCGCGCAAGCACGCGCAGCGTCGAAACGGTCTGCCAGCAAACGCTCAGCCGCACGATAGAATGGCTGATACCTTGGCGTATCAAAGGATTCGGCCCATAAGAATGCAATACTGTCCCAGGATGCGCCGGCACTGCGCAGCAGGCGATCGTTAAGGTTGATGACCTTCTCATCCTCAAAGAACCCATTCGGGTTGTCTGCGTTGGCAGAAATGAAATCGTCTCCAAGGCTCACGCCAAGCGCGTGCAGCGCGGATGCTGTAAGCGATGTGCCAGAACGGTGCGGACCCAGCAGGAAGGTAAAACTGCCAAATTCGCCGCCGTCATCCATGACCGGAACCGCCAAACATCTAGATGCTTTGTACCTTGGTATGCTTATAGGATTCCATCTGGAAGGAATCAACAATGCCCCGGGCACTGCTTCTCACCAGATCGAGTCGGCCCTGCTTGAATACAAGCAGATAGACAAATTTGGCCGCAAAACGACAGACATCGTGAAATACCCAAGCACCACTCACGTACGCCTGCCGATACAGCCAAAATCGATTGCGGGTCATATAGTAGTGTCGGCCGGCATCGTGGTACCGGATGACGGATTTGGTAAAGGGGATCTGCGTGCAGTTTTCACCAATGCGCTGTCGAATCATACCGCCAAAGTTACCGTACACTTTGTAGCGCTTGTCCAGGGCGCGAAAACACCAGTCAAGATCAACGTTGTCGATGAACAGATCTTCGTTCATCAAGCCGATCTCTTCAATGGCACGCATCGACATCAGACACCCAGAACTGATCAAAAAGTGACACTCGACCAAACGATCCTGCTGCCCCGGACTGCCGTTGAAGCGTGTATTAAAGGGAAACCGGAAGTGAACGAAGGGCAGACAATGGTCAGTGAAATCGTCGACCACTACGGGCCCGATCGCGGCTACGTGTTCGCCGGCAGACTCAAGACGATCAAAGTCTTCGACCAAACGAGTGACCATGAACTCCGAAATGACCGTATCCTGATCGAAAGCAATGACAAACCGGGCATTGACCTCGCGGGCATGGCGAATAATCTGATTGATCCCAGCACTGACGCCCCGATTTGTTTCGTTGCGAATCAATTTGATCCTGGGATCGTCAGCAAGGTCCGCCAGGTACTGAACATCACTGGAGGCGTTGTCGACAACGACAACCCACTGGACAGACTGAAGAAGGCGGGACACCAATCCGCGTATCTCCGCTGACCCGGGGTTGTGCGCCACTACCCCCGCACATACTGAGCACTGCATCATAATTATCAGTCGCACCCATCACGAACTGCCCAATGCTAAAACCGGCAGTAAAGTGACTCAGACTTCCCGACTGTCGGTGCCACCCACCAACCTGCGGTGGCACTAACGGCTGAGCTCGTATTATCCAACTCTCGCGAGTGCCCTATCCTACTCCATTTACAGGGGCAAAACTAATGGCCTGACGTCCCCTCATCAGAACGCCATCGCCGCAACCATGATCCCGAATCCCATACGGCGCGAGGGCTAATCCGGCACTTCAAAACCCAGCTTGGCGACGTAATGCACGCTGTGTTCGCTCAGCTGACTGCAATCCTGATACTTGTAACGGCCCATCGAGTCAGGTAGACGCACACCGGCAGCCTGTTCTTCCAACGTCTGCCGACTGGCCTCTATCCCCACAAATTCATACAGCTTGGTCAGCTCCGCTACCGTGTCTGTGCACAAGGCGTCAAAATCCAGGATGTAGAGGCGGTCTCCGAGAAGCTCTTCATCACCGCAAATGCGCTCATAGCTGGCTATCCAGTAACGCAGCGCATTCTCCGGCGTGGCCTCAGTATCACCATCCAGCAGCATATCACCCCAAAAATACTTCAGCTGATTCTGATTGTAGCCGAAGGCCATATCCAAACCATTACGCATCACGTAGATGTACTTCATCGACGGATAGCACCGAGCCAGAAGCGGCACCATGACGTGGGTATTTGGCTGCTTCCAACCCCAGAGAACACCGCGGCAGGGTCCGGGTTCACCCGCCAGGAGAGAATCGCGTGCGTCTTCCAGGGCAGCTTTGCGCAGTGCCGGGCCACGATCGTAACGAGCGGCGCGATCCACCAGACCCATCAGCTGCGGAGGAATCGGTTGGCCATGGCGCATCGCGTTGTTGAATACCCAGGCCAATCGCCGAATCTGCCGAGCAGGCGTTAGGAAAATGCTGCGCCGGACAAACAGCAAACTGAACCACATGTTGTCCAATGACTCGTTGAGCTGTCCGCCAAACTCGACACCCTGATCCTGTAGTAGCTCGGCAACCAGCCGAGTGCCGCTCCCACCCAGGCCGCCGATCACAATGGGCGCAGAATCTTCCGCGGCAATCAGGTAGTCGTTGGCAGCATGCACGCCCGTCGTCACTCCGCGCTGATCGCGGCCAGGTGATTCCAGGAAGGCCGACCGCCGTTCAGCACCGCGTCATTAAACCCTCCCGAATAAATCGCCGTCCACGTCTGCCTGGGATGAAACCAGTCGAGTACGCTGATCTTTAAGCCCGCAGCTCTGGCCATTGCCGCTACCGTCTCCAGTCGAAATTCGACACATTCGGGGTAAATCCATCCTGAGCCTTCACACTCCTGCTCACCTTCAATCACCGTTGCCAGCAGCACACCCGCGGAGGAAAGTCGTTCTGCGCTTTGCCTGAGCCAGAATTCAAGTAGGTCTGGAGCGGTATGGCTGAATATCGACTGCGCAACGATGAAATCGAACTTTGTCTCCGCGGACAGTGACTCAACCGTTGTATCGAAGATAAAGGTTGGCTTGCGGAGAGACACCAGATTATCGCCAAGCTCATAGCGTAAACCATCTTCCACAAGCCATCGATTCGGTTCCATTCCTACGTACTTATCGACGTTCAGGTAGGGTATCAACAGCCGCCCCAGCCGCAGCGATCCACAACCAACATCGAGCACGCGGTGGTGCTGTCGCAACCCACACGAGGTCAGGAGCCCAAAGGTCATTGCACTGACCAGGTCGTACTCATCCGGTGGACCAATGTAGGCGCGATAGTGTTCTGCGCCAATTTCCTGATCCAGGCCAAGCAATGCCTCATCCATCGTCAAGTCTCCGTTTGCAGTCGCCGCGCGCTATGGCTGATGCCGGCTCGCGGTCTGCCTTGCAGGCGGCTGCGCTAGCCGCCGCCGGGCATATTGATACATCGCCATATCGCGGGCGTGAAAACGCTCTATCCTACTCCTGAGGGCTGGGTTTGTGGCATCGGTTTCACGTTCCACTGCCATGGGCGGCTCGAGGCCCAACGCCGCTGCACTGACACCGAACACAGTGTCGCAAAAGCGCTCAAACTCCGTTGCGTATTCATCACTGATGCCGATAAAGTCGAACCGCTTCAGTGGAATGCCCCACAGCAGTTTGCTGCAGATGTTGCGCAGCTCGGGGCGCAGGGCAAACTCCTCAAAACTCCAATCCTCATCCTTCATGCGCGTACGCAAACCACCGCCTGGACCCGGGTGCTCCTGAGAGCGCCACATTCGGTAGTGACGATACAGGCGCCCAACCGGCTCAGAGACCCAGGTCACGTAGTACTTGGGGAACTGACTCTTCACCAGTCTGTACTTAACCGGCATGAAGTGACCGTGGATGCAGACGCCCCGATCACCGTCCGCACTGTATCCTGACATGGTCAGTGCGTTCCGCAATGCTTCTGAAACCCGTACGCCCGTCGTCTTGTTCACCGGCGCGTCGTCGTAGTCGGGAAGCATGTGCGGCCCGAACAGGCGTTTTAGCTGTTGTATGTTATGGGAATGCTGATTAGCAGGCAGCTCCGGCAGTATCAGCACAACCGAAGGTACCGAGCCGTCCGATGGGGGCCGCTCGGTGCTTGAACCGGCCCGTCTGTGGTGTTTTGCCAGCGCTTTCTGTTTCGCCGGAAGCTGGCGCAGAAAAAAGCGCGCTACATTGCGGCGCTGGATATTCGTTGAGGCCAGATGCCGACCCACTTCAACCGCCAGTCGCTCCGCCAAAGCGGGGTGGTGCTCACAAAGCTCGCTGAAGACTGCCCGATATTCGGCTGCGCTGAACTCGGGTGCAATCCAGGGTTGGCCGGGGTCAGGAGGCGAGTCGTAGAACAACAGAGCGTCCTCCCTCTGGAGCAATTCACGGGCGATCCACTGATTGGTCGCCTCCGCATCAGCCAGTACGTCCCGGCGCTGGGGGGGCGACAGCAGGGCCGAGCTTGCACCGGAAGACGCGTTTCGATGCGGCAGCTCCGACGCGTATTGGTTCAACCACTGACTAAACTCGTCCACCTGCTCCTCTGCATCAAACAATACATAGAGCCTGCGCAATAACTCCAGCAGTGTATCCGGAAATCTGGGGTTGGCATCCCTCTTCACACGGGTAAAGCGGCCGTCGAGGTTGATACCCAGTGCATGCCGAAGAAAGTCGGCGCACAGGTCACCCTGGTAAAACTGGTCGCGTTCGTAGGGTCGCACGATCAGCGCTTCAACACCCAGCGCGTTCACCCACGGTTCCAGCAGGCGACGATAGTCAAACCGCGCCCGCATATTGGTCAACACATCATCCAGGCGGCGGCGCTGTGAACCGACCTTTACCAGCTGATTGTAGTTGGACATGATGGCATCGTCCTGTCGGCGCAGGTAGACCACAATCCGCAGCTCAAACCATTGCTGCAGCTGCTTACAGAACTCTGCCACATCCTGCGCGGATGCCCATATCATCAATTCAGACGACACCAGCAGGGTTGAACAGCTGGTGCGCGCGACGACAGGCGCCCATTCAGACACCGGTTTGGTTGTCCATTCAGGCACTTCGTCGGGCAAAAAAGGTGACAAGGTGTGGTGAGCACAGGCGACGGCACCATAGGTTGGATAGTCGATATCAAGGTCGGTCAGAACGCGCCGATTGGCCCATAGAAATTCCTGCAGCATCGTCGTCCCGGTTTTACCCAGACCAATATGCAGAATCAGCTGTTTTTTGCTCGCGATAGAGCTGCCACTTGGCGTTTCGCCCGACTCACTCATCCCCGATTCCCAAGGGCAATCCGATAGGCTTCGTCGTGCTTGCGCGCCATAATGTTTGAATCAAACTTCTGCGCTGCGGCTGCCACACGATCTTGCAACTCCGCGCGAGCCCGGGGGTCCGTCGCCAAATTCGCCAGCACCTGCGCCCAATGTTCGATGTCCAGTGCGTCGCCATCCAGTTCGATGAGCACGCCCGCGGATCCGTCGGGACTATCGAGCATTCTGCCCATTTCGCCAAGCTTGCTCGCCAGAAAAGGCCGCCCAGACTGAAGACACTCTATCAACACCAGCGGGAAGCTCTCACCGCGAAACTTAGAAGGTAAGAAGCCAGCGTCTGCGACGGCAAAGTAACCGCGAACATTGGCCTGGAAGCCAAGCAGGTGGATAAATGCGGGCAGCTCGGTTTCAGCCAGCCGATCGTACTCTGTACCATCACCTACCAGCAGCAGCTGTATGTCAAAACCACAGATATCGCGCGCTCGCGAAACAATCTCGATCCCCTCCTGCCAGCCTTTCTCGACCATCGCCCGACTCACCAGAGTCAATACAAACGCATCCTCCGCCACCCCGAGTGACTCGCGAAACACGGGCTCATAGGGGCGATCAGCCAGCGCATTATCGATCCGCACCAGGTCTATCTGGTCTTCCAGTTGATATTCCCGCAGGGCATCCAGGTTCTTGTCGGCCACGTAGATCAGCAACGCACTGCGCTCGACCAGACGAGTCAGTATGTTGGCGAGATCGTACTTGTGAATGGTCTCGTACATGCCGTGCAGTGTGGCGACGGTTGCACAGGGGTGGCTCTTCGGCAAAAGATCCAGAATCGTTCCTTCTACCCACGCGTGGTGCGAGTGAATGATCTCTATGGCAAAGTCTTCAACGATCTTTTCAAGCTGGATAAAATCCGAGACGACCGGAATATCCTCCCGCAGGTTGCGCCTGACACCTTCGTTACGAGGCTCCTGAGCACAGTCCAAATAGGTCACGTTGTAGCCGGCGCTTTTCATCACATTGGCCAGTTGGATGGGGAACGTTTCACCTCCCCCGCTACAGAAACCGTAGGACGCCATCAAAAGGTTTGGAGCGGATTGTGAACTGTCTGTCTTAATCCGATCCATATTGAAACATGCGGTAAAGGCTGGCCAACTGAAGTCATCGCGATGCTCCCGCCAGTGTGCGATCAGGTTTGTCTTCAGCCGTTCAAATACGCTGTCATCAACACGGTAAAGGCGGCGAACCTCGATCGCCACGCGCTCGTGTTCTGAATAGAACGGATCACCGGTGTGCGACTGAACGGAGGTGTTGCGACCGTGCTGGCGGTAGTAGTTGCAGACGTGTGGGGAATAGGCCAATAGACCGCCTCGCAATGCATGCAGATAAAAGACCCAGTCTCCGCAGGTCCCCATCGCTTTCCAGCTTTCATCCGTCAGCAGTTCTAACTCTGAAGGGTTGCGGATGAGCGCAGAGCTGACGTTTGGAATGATGTTCTTCACGGCGAAGGCATCCGCCACCAGACGCTGGCCCGTCTCCAGGAACTCCCCCTGCCAGCGGTCCGACTCCATATCGTGGAGATACTCGTCTATGGACCAAATTTCCCGATCGCCATCACCATCCATAAACACCGTTCGGCCATAGGCAATCTGCACACCCTCATTTTCAAAAAACGGCACCAGCGCCGACAGAAAATCGTCATTACACCAATCATCGCTCTCGGCGATCCACACAATGTCGCCTGTGGCGGCCTTGAGGCCTTTCACCCACTGATGGAACACCCCTCCCGAGTTATGCTCAGAGAGAAGCAGCGTAGTCTTATTCGGATACCGGTCCCGATACTCGGTTAAGATGGAGGCGCTATCGTCGGTCGAAGCGTCGTCGAGCAGCAAAACCTCAATGTGCTCGTAGGTCTGCGAATAGATCGAATCCAGACGCATCCTGAGGTAATTGGCATGGTTGTAATTGGGCACGATCACGCTGATCAGCGGACGGTACTGGCCGCTGGTACCGTACTGCTGATAGGCCATCAACCAGTCATCAGCACCCTGATCGCGTTTTTCGTAAGCCTTGCGTTTGTAGTCCGGAAAAACCGTGTTCAAGAGACTGAAAAAAGGCCTCAATACGCGACGGCCTACCCATGCGACTCGCGGGTGTCGCACGCTCAGTCGATGGTAGGCATAGATTGATCGTAGTCGAAAATGCGAAGCCTTGTAGCCCAGCGATTGCCGAAGCTGAAGTTGCGCCGTACGAACTCTGCGCAAGGGCCGCGTGATACGCCAGGACAGTGAGGCGCGCATCGCTGCCTCGGTGTCCTCCAGCGCGATTTTTTCCTCACTGACCTCCGACAGATCTGCTGACAACCTGTCAATCTCAAGGTGCTGCGCCGCGCGCTGCGCTTTCAGCTCCGCAATACCATCGTCAAGTCGGAAGATCTGATTGCGCAGTGGAATGGCCTGGGACGCCGTTTCTGCGACACGTCTCTTCAGATCGATAATCACGTCAGCACTGCGCACCAGCGCCTGGCGATCCTCTCGCGCGCCAACGCTATAGCGCGAAACCACAGGTGCCATGATATGCAGCATATGATCGTTGACATCACTAATGGCGCTGCTTACAAGCAACTCTTCTACCCGCTCGTCGGCGCTGCCGAATACTCCATCCAAGGCTTTGTATCGGTCGTAAAAGTCCACCGCATGAGGAAACTCTGAACGCAGCGTTTGCGCTGCGACAGGATCCGCGACGCTTCGGTGCAGGTTACGCTCAACAAACTTTTCGCAAAACACTTCGGCGCGCGAGGAGTCTATTTGCAGGCCGCAGAACGCCGATAGCGCCTGCAGCGCCTCCGCAGGTCTGGCAAGCAGGGTGTAGTAACTGAGGAAGTAGTTCTGTAAATGGCGGGTGGTATCCAGAGACTGCAGCGTCAGAGACAGCCAGAGCGCTGCACCCTCTGCAAGTTCGGCCCCCATTTCATACATAACCCGGTTGGCACGCGTTCGGGTCTGTTGAGACAGCGCGACCTCCAGCGGGTCTCGCAGCATATGTATGGCATAGATGTTCCCGGCTTCGTAGCCCAGTTCCTTGAGCACCTGCAGCCAGAACGGCAAAAGTTGGCACAGGCGGGGGTCTTTGATCGCTACAGCCGTTGCCTCATCGAAGACAGACTCAAACAAAGCGCGCGCCTGCTGCCGCCATTCTCTGGTGTCCGCCTGTTCAAGCGCGTTGGCACCAATGAACAGTGGGTTGTCCCAGCTGCCACCCAGTGCGGCCAACAATCGGTCGTTGAACTTGATGATGGCATCCTGCTCGAAGAAGCCCTTGGGGTTCTCTTCGTTGGCATAGACATCGCCAATGCGCAGATCGACGCCTAACACCTCAAGGGCCGCCGCGCACAGTGACGTTCCCGAGCGATGGGCTCCTAATACGAGGACGATCTTTTTTGCGTCAGCCATGTTTACCCGCAGCGCTCACCACCGCTGTCGCAGCGTACCGAACTCGCAATCATCTGGTGTCGCTAGAGTTTTTTTAGGAATATTGCCGTGTACATGGCGAGGTTACCCAGACCGGACTGGGCATACACTCCAGAGCGCCACATGCCGAGGATCCTTGGTACGAGCCTAGCGTCACGGGCCTGACAGAACGCGTCGAGAATTTGCCTGTTTTCACGGGTGAGAAGGTGTCGGGCCTTCTGCAAAGCGCCCACGTTCTTACGGTTCCATTCTCTGTTACGTCCACCCAGAGCTTTGCGAAAGCGCGTGACTCGCGCAAGTAAGCTCATGTCCGAACCGATGAGATTGTCATCGTGCTGGCGATACAGAAGCGAGGGCTCAGAGTCGTAAATGACCTCCCCGCCCGCACCAGTGATCAGCATGTAGGTCCACCAGTCATGGGTCACCACATCCACAGGACCAACCGTTCGCAGCAACTGCATGGCCGCTTTGTTCATCACCATCGTATTGCCACCGCCGACATTGTGAATCAGGGCATTGGCAAATTGGGGAGGACGCTTGAACAGGGGCGACAGGCCGATCACCGCACCTCCCTCACTGATCAGTCGGGTCCTGGAGCAGTAGATCGCAGGGAGATCGGCCGGCACCTCCGCCAGGCCATCAATCGCTCGGGACAACTTGTCCGAGTCCCATATGTCGTCCTGATCTGCGTAGGCGTAGTAATCCGCATCAATGGGCGCGCAAATCAGTGAAAAGAAGTTGGCGACGTGGCCGCGGCGAGGCCCTTGCGAAACCCTTAGCTCCCCTTCTCGCCAGCGTTCGTGAAACTCATCGAGAACGACTCGGGTGGCGTCACGAGAGCCGTCGTCGGAGACATGAATACTCACTCGCGCGTCTTTCTGCCGGGATATGGAATCCAGCTGTTCCTGCAGGTAGTTACCGCCATTGAACGTGCAGAGCAGCACCGCCACCGCTGGCGGCGCGTGCCGATCGTCGTTTGCGCTTGATGTGGTCGTCGCCAGTGACTCCCTTAGCATCAGCATGGTGTCCGTGCCCCCTGCAATCACCCGGCCTTGCCGTATTGTACTAAAGAGCGCGCCCGGCGACGAATATCGAGCGCGGTAAAACACCCACTTTTATCGCCACGGGAGCTATTGATCGCCCGATCCGAAGATCTGATCCAGTTCGGATCGATTCAGCAGAACCTCTTCGGTCATGTTGAAGCGGTTGCGAAATTCCTTGGCGGCCAATTGCCGATACTCGCCTTCCAGTTCTGAGAGGATCAGCGGCGCTACCTCTTCATAGGGCAGGAAGTGCTCCTCCTCAATCCCGTCCAATCGAATGATATGCACGCCGTATCGAGTACTCACGATGTCCGAATACTCCCCCACCTCGTCGATTTCAAACACACCCGTGGTGTAATAGCCGGAAACGTGGGGCTCACCGCGAATCAACCACTTGTCAAACAAGCCGTCTTTGGCCTTGGAAGCGTCGTCCCCCGAGTGTTTCTGTACCATTTCCACAAAATCGGCGCCCTGTCGCAATTCATCCAGAACGCCCTGTGCGGACACCTTGATTTCCTCACGGTCACAAGTGCCAGGCGGGCAGGCGAACAAAATGTGCGAACTGAGCCGCTTTTCCTTTACGAGGGCAAACTTCTCTTTCTCGGTCTCATAGCGCTCCTTGGCAAGCTCTGTCATATCAGGCACTTCAAGTTGCTGAGCGTAATATTCGATCAGAAAGTCCCGCTTCACACCGTTCACCGTAGACCAGTACCTGTAGAACGCCTCCGTGCCAGGTTCTAGAGTTTCGTCAGCCGCTTTCGCCATTTTTTTGGTAACCATTAAAAGGTTGATGACTTCCAGCTGATCGCCGTAGTCCTTGGCGGCGATCTCCCGCATATTGGGCGGCAGCCGCGCGACCAGGTTCTCCAGCTCGGTACGGGTCAGGGTCACGCCTTCGTCTTCCACCACGACAGGGTCGGCTACTTGAGCCAGGGCCGTCAGCGGCAGCGCCAGAACAGCAAAGATAAGAGGTCGAAAATAGTTCATTGGCAACATAAGATGGTATCGAACGTATCAGAATTTAGGCATAAAAAAACCGACACCCGGGGGTGTCGGTTTTTTGTTGGGCTGTAACTTCAGGTTACGGAGAGTTGGGGTCGTAGCTGTGTCCAACAATCCGACCGAAGTTCGCGTCAGGCTGATCGCCGAAGTTACGCTGCCAGGCAACGAAACCTACCAGAGGCGGTGCACTGTTCACAACATCGGTACAAGCCACATCCAGCGGCAGACCCGGTGCAGTTACGAACTGACACACTGCGCGGTCGCCCTCGCTGTTCGGGGTGACGGACAGTGATGCCCAACCGAACTGCGCGCCTTCAGGCTTCGGTACTGAGATGGTCTTAGCGGAGTTCAGCACAGGCTCAACACCCCAAGTCAGCACATTCACTTCCTGATCCAGTACGTCCTGGATGATCTCACCCGGAGGCTGCGGAGACACTACCAGATCACCTTCCTGAACCACGATGCCTCGCTCTTCACGGTCGTAGACGGTTACGGTGGCGACCATGGGAATATCACGGAAGTCACAGTTGTCGCCCGTTACCGGATCGTAAGGCAGTGCCGCGTCACCGCGGTTACACTCAGGTCCACCCAGCTCGAGTGAATCGATGTAAGCAATCAGGTTGGTCATGATGTACTGGCCGGGAGTGGTGATTACCCAGTCAGTGTCCACACTGAACAGCGGCGTGGCGTTGCCAGACCAGTCGTTCAGGACAGCGCCAGCACCCAGTGCAGCGCGCAGACCCTCATAGCGGTTGTCCGATGCGGCGATACCATTGATCGGCAGCAGCACGCTGGTCGGAGCACCACCGTCCAGGTTCGGATGGTCAAAGCCCTGCAGGTCGCCTTCGTTGATACCAACCTGCTGGTTGGTCATAGAAGGTCCGTCGAGCATGTCGGCAATGTGCACGGCGTTGTCGCCAAACTCAGTACCGGTCTCGTCGCTCTTAATGAAGTAAGAAACCTTCAGCACGTTGCCGGTGTCTACGTAGTTGTTCGGAGTCACAGGACCCGGGCAAGACGCAGTCAGACACTGGTGAGTGATTGAAGATTCGATCGTACCGCGACGGGTCAAGTTAGCACCTGAGCCATAGTCGGTTGCAGTGTCCCCTTTAAAGAAGTTGTCGCGAACACGCGCGCAGTCGTTGGGGATGCCGTCGGAGTCGTGCAGAGCAGCCTGCGAAATCGGCTGCGACGCATCAGCGGCGCCCATGCCCAGAATCTCGATGTAACCTTCGTCCGCACCTTCGCGGTAGATGTCTGGCATGGTCAGGAAGCCACCTGCCTCAAGGGCCGGAGCAGTACAGCTTGCATCGTTGGTGTAGAAGCGGATGTCTTCTCCATCAGCCTGGACGAAACCCGTCCACACGTCCTGCGGGGACATGATGACGTTGAAGTCCAGAGCGTCCATAGAGTCAGACGCACGACGCAGACGAATCTTGACCGTTACCGTGTTATCGCTCGTGTTGATGACCGATACACCTGTCGAGTAACCGCCAAGGGTGGTGTAATAAGGGACGATGGCCAAGTCGCCCAGTACGCTGTTATCTGCCAGCGTTTGAGCATTAGCCGTTCCCACGAAGCCTACGGACGCTGCAACCGCAGCGGCGAGACCTAAGGGCTTGAAAGTAGCTTTAATAGAGGAGACTCCTAATGTTTTCACTTGTACAACCGTAAGATTGCTAGCGCTATTATTGCTAACTGCAACCAGCTGTCAACCTGCAACTGCGCCTAGTAGTTGGCAGAAAACCACCAATCACCCTCTGCAAAAATCCATCGTTCGCGGAGGTTTTTGGGGATTGCGCCAATCGCTACTGATGCCGAAGAAGTTTGTTTGGTTGGCTTGGACATGACCCGAACCACCACACTCGCTACAGCTGCTTCGCTATCATAATTAAGTGCTTTTACCTCTGTCAACTCCCAGGCCGTGGCATAGGAAAACTTACTGACATACAACTGTTTAGCGAAATTTTTACGGTAATTTGGAGACATAAATTCATAGGCTCCAGCGAAGTCGTGATCGGACATTTTCTGCCATCTTTCACGCACTCTTTCCTCCAACGCCGCCTGTTGCGCCTCATCCCATTGAAAGCCGCGCTCGCAGCCGCCTAATGCTACCCCGAGCAGCGCCACCACCAGCGCCGTTATCAACCGACGAACTCTACTCATCTGCATATCTAAGGTACTGTTTTTCATTGGCATTTCTCTGAACGGGCGGGATTATACTGAAGCCTAAACGCAACACAAGCAGCAGCTCGAGGCCGCGTCGGCCAAGCTCGAAGCAGCACACCCGACTGCGCACCTAACCCTTGGGTCCGGAAGCGGCACCGCTGCCATCGCTCCACCGGACCCAAACATCCGCGCCTTCGGCGGCAAGCTCGACACCAGGGTCTCACACCTCACAGACTCCGCTCAGACTCCCAAAATCCAACTAGCTGATGTGAAAAGTACCATAATTACCTGCACTTGCAGCGCATTCTGCAAGCGTTTTTTTAGAAGGGATTCTCCAGTAACTCCATGTGCCGGATCTGCGAACGCATTTCTTCACTGACCTGGCGCAGCTGCTGCTCGTTGTACAAAGCACGGGGTGTGATTATTACCAGTAATTCGGTTCGGTCATTCTCAGTCTGAGTCGTGCCGAACAGGGGTCCGATGATCGGCATCGTGTGCAGAAACGGCACACCGTCTTCGGTCTGGCGAGCATTCTCTCTGATCAAACCCCCAAGGACTACGGATTCTGTACTCCGGACTGCCACACGGCTGGTAATGGCGCGCTCCAGGAAGACCCTTTGCCCGGTAGCCGCATCGATGTTGCCCACGTCGGTCACAGACTGCAGAATGTCCATGGTCACGAGGCCACCGGCATTCACCGATGGGGTCACTTCCAACAGCACGCCCGTGTCCCGGTACACCACCGACTGGGTGATCCTGGAGGTGTCGCTGGCATCGCTGGTGCTCTGCTCCGCGATGATGGGCACTTGGTCACCGACCTGGATGGTCGCGGTGTGGTTGTCGAGCACCATCACAGACGGCGTCGAGATCACATTGAGGAGCGACTCCTCCGCCAGCGCATTCAAAACCGCCTTAATCTCGCCGGAGCCGTTGGCAATCGCATAGCTGAAACCGGGAAACAGAGCGGCTGGCGAGCCGGTGACGCCCGCCAGAATCCCCTCGCCGGTGTAGCCTCCGTTCAGATCATTGTCGAAGGTCCACTCCACGCCATAGCGCAGGTCATCGGTCAGAGTCACCTCCAGAATGCTCGCTTCAATGATGACCTGGGTCGCTACGATATCCAGTTGCACCAGCGCTGCCTTGATGATGTCGTACTGCTTGCCCGTGGCGTAAATCATCAAGGCATTGTTGTCTTCGTCAGCGACCACACGCACGTCCGACAACGCCGCGGTACCGACCTTGCGCTGCGAGCTGCCGATCGCCTGCATGGTGCCACCTCCTGAGGACTGCTGCCGGCTTACCAGACTGCCCTGAACACCCGCGTTTAGAGACTCGGGTGTCAGACCCGGGGCGACGGTCTCCTCAGAGATGGTCCCCGGACCCTGCACTGCCACAGCGTCGCTTTCGCCGGCATCACTGCCGGACAGCTCATCGGCATAGATACTGTTCAACAAGATAGCCAAGCGACTGGCACTGGTGTTCTGGACGGCGTACACGTAAAGGCGTTTTTCGAACCGGGAATCGGGCGCGCTGTCCAGCCTCTCAATCCAGGTGCCCAGCGTGTCCAGATAGTGAGCGCGCGGCGTCACCAGCAATATGCTGTTCAGACGGCTCACCGGAATGACGCGCACCAGGTTGCCTTCCTCGCCGTTGTCCAGCATGGTGCCAAGTGCCTCCGCCACTTCCTGAACGTCGCTGTTCTCCAACGGAAACAACCCGACGGACATCCCCTTGAGCTGATCCACGTCGAAGGTGTTGACGATGTCCAACCAACCATTGAGCTGCGCTCGGGTACCCGCAAGCATAAGAATGTTGCGGGTGTTGTCGACACGCACAAAAGCGGATTCGCCTGCCAGCGGTGCGAGTATGTCTGACATATCCGACGCGCTGATGAATCGCAGCGGGACTACGATGGTGCTGTAGCCTGCCTGAAGATCATCCGGGTTGGAAACGCCCGGAGGCAGCTGACCGTCACCGCCCGAACCCGTCACCAGATAACGACCGTCGTCGCCGCGCACCAACAGAGCATTGTTGGCCGCCAGCAGCGACTCGAGTACCGCCAACAGCTGATCGCGGGGAATGGGTGTGCGGGTCCGCAAGGTTACCTTGCCAGTCACCGGCTGATCGACCACATAGTCCAGGTTGAGAATATCCCCCATGATCGCATGCATGACTTCTTCGAGCGGTGCCTGTTCAAAGTTCAGGCTGACATCCTTGCCCCGGAAGGTGACAGGCGCGGATCGGGGCGGCACCCTCACCGACTGATCGTTGCCTTTGTAGATGATCGGCTGGGCGCGCCCTTTCTCAGTCGTCTGCTGAGCCAATTCAGAGGCGGTTTGTGCGAGCGTGACCTCGCCTTCCGCTGCAGCGGCTTCATCAGTCGCAGTATCCGACGATTCTGTCGCGGGCGGCGGTTCGGTTTCCATGGTGGTACAACTGACCAGCAACAGCATCGCCAGAGCGACGGGGATTTTTTGCAACATACCGAATCCTAGGAATGAGAGACCGTTACCTGTGCCGACAAGGTGCTTCACTGTCCAGTACTCCGCTGCAGCACAAGACGCTCTCGTCGTTTTCCAGAACTCAGGACAACCTCTGTGGGGTCAACAGAGAGCAGCTTCCACCCGTCGACCTGCTCGCCGACCCGCAGCCGCCGCTGCTTTCCTTTTATGGCGACTATGATACCAGCGGAATCCCCCGCGTCGAACACACCAACAAGGTTTATACCTTTGGTATTGCCCGCTTGCCGTTTGGGTTCATCGTTCGCCACCTGAGGAACTGCCGCCACCCGTCTGCTCGGCCAAAACAGCGGGCGTGAACGCAAAGCCTCACGCTGCGCTTCCTCCAGTTCTGCCAGAGCGGCGGCCTCTCCCACACCCAGAGCGTCAGCCGCCGGCTCTACTGGCGACGGTTCGGACAATGTGACCAGGCGAACGGCAGTCCATAGCAACTGCACAACCAACAAAGCGGCAAGACACGCCGCCAACGCCTCGACGCGTCGTTCTGTTCGCAGCGGATCCGCTTTCACACGGTAGCGTGCCAGCAAGCCCATCAACCCGCCTCCCGCAGCGAAAAAAGCTGCAAAGTCGCTGTCAGGCTTTGAGCGGCCTCCGCTCCGGTGCGCTCGCGCGTTGGCCGCACATCAATCGATTCCACCAGCAGCAAGGGTGAGAAATCAGCCAGCTCCGCCAATGCCGCATCCAATGAATCCAGGTCCCCCGCGACTGTGAGTCGCACAGCAATGGTGTCAAAGCTGCCCTGTTCTCTGACGGGCAATACCTGACTGTTGCGAACCGTCATTCCCGCCTCTGTGAAGATACCGCGCGCACCGGTCTGCAGAGTCGTCGCCAGGGTCGCCGCGTCCATAGTGGAGGGATACAACAGGTTACCGGCCTGCACCGTGGCGCGCCCGGATGCCTCCCTCAGCTGCGCTTCGTGATTCAGCAATCCGCGCAGCCGCGCTATGCGGGGCTCTAAACTCTCGATGTCCGCCTGATATTCAGCGCGCGCACTGGCAAGTGAGAAAAGCGCGTAACAGTACAGCAGCCCGGGCAGCAGCAGCGTCAAACCACACACCCACGCGGTGCGCCGATTGGCGGCGAGCCAACTCATTCGGGCGGGCTCCCACGCAGCCGGATCGTCAGGTAAAACTGCTCTCTCTCCGTACCCGCTACGCGGCTGATCGCCCGCGGAGCAGTGACTTCCGCATAGTCGGCCTGATCGGTCAGCTGCGCCATGACCGCGGCCGCATCGGCAGCTCGGCCGCGCAGATCGATCTGTAACCCATTCATGGAAAAGCGTTCCACCGATACGGTGTCATCCAATAATTCGGTGAGCCTGGCAATTTCAAAATGCGGATTTGGAAACTGCAGCGCTACCGATTGAAGAGCCGCCACCCCCTCGTTCGCCGCCGCCAGGGTGTTACGCAACTGCGCCGCACTGGCGGCGTCACGTTCTACCTGTTCGGACATGCTGACCAATCGCTCCAGCTCCACGCGCTTACCGACAGCCGCCACCGCAATGATGGCCAACAGCAGCAACGCCGATGCACCCAACAGCAATCCCGAACGCCTCAGTCTGCCCCTGTAGCGGCGCTGACGTACAACCTCGCCAAAACCATTTACAACGACCACTCGACCATCGACCTCGGCCCAAACTTCCCGGGCGAGTGGATCGTGGATAGAGTACTGGTTGGCCAGGTAAGTCATGACCGCACTGCGAGACACGAGAACCAGTGCCACACGCAAGCGGGTCTCGTCGCGACCGACAACACGCCAACCATAGGCCGTATCGTCCGTCGCAAACGGACTACTGGCAGTGACCTCAAATCCCAGCGCGGCCTGCAGGTCAGCTTCCACCGCCAGCGGTAGCACCACAACGCGAGCAAGCACCAGCTGCTCCGGCAGCATAATGGCCGCACAGTGCGTTGCGGCTGCATCGCTGGGTTCTCCCCCCTGATAACAGATGGAACCGCGCTCGCTTTCAAGGCGGACTGAATCGTCAAGCCTGCGACGGATCGGGGACGATTCTCCCCACAGCAAATCGCGCCAGGCCGAGACCAGCAGACCGCGCACGTTGCGCATGTCGTAGCCGAACAGGTCCCAGCTGCGCTCAATCGCCACGCTCAAAGTGCTCCTGCGGCACGCACAACACGCGGCGCTTCCGTGCGTTCCGTTCGCCAGGGCAGCGCACTGTTGGGGTCTGCACCCATGCTGACCCAACGTCGCCGCAGCCAGGTGCTGTTCCCGTAGGTCACCCATGCGTCCGCGCGATAAGCTCCGGATAGCCCGCGCGAAGATCCACCGTCAGCTGCCGTCGGCGGCCCCAGTGCATTTTCGTTTGCCATCCTTTGACGGCGGCGCTCGATGCTAGTCAACTGCTGCGGATCACTGAGCTCTAGCACGGGTAACAGGGCCGCCGGGGCGACGCTCCAGTCCATACCGCTGCGGGCCGCCGTACCGGCGACCACGTAATCCCTAAGAATATCGAACAAGCTGCGGTTCATCCCCTCGATTTGCAACAGATCTTCCACCGCGTGAAAGCGATTGCCGGTCGCGCCGCGGCCAGTCGGCGTCGCGCCCGCGCGCCACTGTACCATATTGTCTGCAAGCTGACGGGCATCCTGCTCGTTCAGCCCGCCCACGGAGACAAACAGTGCCAGCAGCTGTTCGGGCGGCGCCAAATCGAGATTGATCAAACCGGCCGCGGGCTGCAAGGACACCAACACGCTGGTATCGCCAAGCCGATAGCGCCGCTGCGAAGCGCCTGCATCACCGACAATCTCTGCGGGATTCAGGTAGTGGTCCGCCAACAACATCGTGATCGCGCCATCGCCTGAGGCCGCCGCCTTGGCTCTGGACACATGCAGCTGAGCGAGTTTGGTATCCACTCGTGCCTGGCTGACGATACCGGCCACCAACAGCGACATCCCAGCAATAAACCAGACCACCAGCGCCAACGCGATACCCTGCTGTCGATGACGTACAAGCAGGGACCGGCTCATGGCTGCACCGGCATAATCAGATCCGGCCAATAGCGACCGGCGGCGCGGATACGCAGGCGCACCATGACGGGCAGGTCCTGCCCTGCCAGATGCTCCGTCCACGCCTCACCATAGTCCGCACGCACCGCCACGGAGAACTCCTCTAGGGATTCCACCAGGACACGACTTGGCTGAGCGAACCAATCCAGTGGATCTCCCCCTCCTGCGGGAGGGCGCTGCCACCGCAGCACAAGCCGACCGTTTTCCTGCGCGATTCTGACCAGATAACTGCCTCCGACGCCTTCACCGAACATGACGGTAGATTTGAAGGCCAAAAAGCCCTCACCGTGTTGGAAGAAGGTCATCTCACGACCACCGCCACCGGTCGTCAGCCCACCGCTACTGCTACCGGCGATCGCCGTTTCCAACAGCTCACGCACAAACGTACTGACACTGCGCACCTCATCCACTCGCCCAGTGAGCTGTTCAATACTGACCTGGGTATTGGCCAAGGTGCGCAAGGCGGCAACGGTCGCGAGCATAATCAGCGATAGCACGGTGATGGACACCATCACTTCGATCAGGGTAAAACCCCGCGCAGGTGCGCATCGAACGGCGTTCACGGGGCGCTCCGCTCCCCTTCGGCCACCGATACCAGTGCCACCTCTCCGGTTCGCGCACCGTCGGGCCAACGGACGGTGACTTCGATCTCATGCAGCGCAATGCCTGCCAGCGCAGATCGATCAGTACCCAGTTTGCGTGTGACGACCTGCCACTGAAATCCGCCGGGTGTCTCTCCACTACGCTGCAGGCCTCCAGCGGGGATTCGCCCATACTCGGCAAGCAGCGAGCGAGCCAATTCGACCCCGTAGGCGTACCGCTCATCGGTGCGCACGTTGCGACTGGCGCCTCCGGCGGCCTGGTACAGTGCCGCAAGCGTCAGGGCGAGTACCGTCATAGCGACCAGCATTTCCAGCAGGGAGAACCCAACTTGCCGACCGGCGAGCGAGCTGCGAGCCGTGTGAACAATCACCATGCTTTGAGCCGGCTCACACCGGTTGTCTGGTTCATAGGCAGGACTCCGCGCTCAACACTTTTGTCCACGGCGCCACGGCCGTCGTTCATTCCAGCGCATAGGGTGCGAGCGTCACGCCACCCAGCAGCCAGTCAACACTGATCATTGTGGCGGAGTCGCCCGGGCCAGCAATGGTAATGTCTGCACCACTCGATCCTCCGTCGGGGTAGAAACGCACCACCCCCGAGCTGCCGCGATTGAGCGCGGCGGCCGTTTTGATTTCCATGGGATAGTCTTTGGAGATGCTGAGCACCTTGCCGTTGTACCTGACGTCGCCCTGAAAAGGTTGCAGGATCACGTCCTGTGTGGTCCCACTGGTCACCGCCCGATAGCGCGCCGAACTCAGCGTCGCAGCCATATCGCGCACGGCTTGACGATACTGCATGGAATCAAAAAAACGCACCGAGGCAGGCACCGCCAAGCTCATCACCACAGCGGCAATCGCCATCACCGCGAGTAGCTCCAGTAGCGTAAAGCCGCTACCGGAGCCAGCTGAATGCCGACGCCGCATAGCGTGCTCCCACGTGCCAGGCAAGCTGACAGCGACTACATCCAGTTACCGATGTCGGCATCTTCACCCTCACCGCCCGGCGTCCCATTCTGGCCATAGGTATAGATATCGATCTCCGCATTTTCTCCGGGAAACTTGTACTGGTATTCACGATTCCAGGGGTCAAGCGGCACATCTTTTTTTAAATAGGGTCCGTTCCAGCCCGTCACACCGGCGGGTTTTACCACCAAGGCCGTCAAACCCTCCGCCGTTGTCGGATACCGGCCAACCTCCAGCTTGTACATTTCCAACGCCTGCTCCAGATCCTGAATCTGAATGAGGGCCGTCTTGGACTTTGCACCCCCCAACTGGTTAAGCACCTGCGGCCCCACCAATCCCGCCAGCAAGGCGAGGATGGCCAGCACGACCAGCAGTTCCATCAAGGTAAATCCCCTCTGAGGCGAGTTTGACCGAATTCGGTTATTGCCCATGCACGTACCCTTTATCTGTTCCTGTTCCTGTTCCTGCCCACTATTTCCTGGCGGCCACTTCGTGGCAGCCATTCAAAGCGGCCAGTTCCTTACGACCACGCTGTCGATTCAGTACCGTTTACTTACACCGCCAGACTGTTGACCGACAATATGCCCATCAATATGGCGATGATTATCAACGCAATGATGAAGCCCATGCTCAAAATCAGCACCGGCTCCAGCAGGGTCAGCCCTCTTTTCACCCCCGCCTGCACCCGTTGATCAAACACCCTCGCCAACTCGAGCAGCATACTGCCAAGATTGCCAGACTCTTCTCCGACGCGAACCATCTGGATCATAAGCGGCGAAAACATGTCCGTCTCCTCGAGTGTTGCGGAGATGCGTTTGCCCGCCTTGACCGCTGGTGGCAGTGCGTCCAGCGCCTGCCGAATGATGACATTGTTCACCGTATCGTTGGCTATGGAGATCGCCTTAAGTAATGACACCCCACTGCCCAGCAAGGTTCCGGTGGTGCGAGCAAACTTGGAAACCTCGAACTCGAAGACAATTTGCCCAAGAACCGGAGTTGCCAGTGTCCTGCGGTGCAAACTGGCACGCCCCTCTGCAGTGCTTGCCCAGTGGCGAAGATAGAACACTGCGGCGATGACCAGCACCAATAGCAGCCATCCCCACGCGGCCAGAAAGTCCGCTCCACTCACCACCGCGCGTGTCAGTGCGGGTAACGCATCGCCCATGTCTTCGAACAGCGCTTCAAATTGCGGAACAACAAACCCCAGCATAAAGGCGACCGATACCAGCGCTACGACCGCAAGAATGGCCGGGTAGATAAGCGCTGACACCACCGTATCCCGATTGGTTTTGGCCGTCTCCAGGTAGTCGACCAGATGGTTCAGCGCATCGGCCAGCTTGCCGCTTGCCTCGCCGGAACGCACCATACTTATATAGAAGGACGTAAAGCCCGTTTCCTGCTGCTCCAGCGCCTGACTGAGTGACTTGCCCCCCTTTACCGCATCCAGCAGCGTCATCAGAAATTGCTCGTTCGCCGGAGTGGCAGCCATTTCAATCAAGACCTTCAGTGCTCGATCCAGTGGCAATCCAGCCCGCAACAGAACCGCCAACTCACTGGTGAAGGAGAGCACTTCTTGCCTGGACAGTGTGCCTCCAGCGGTCCCGCCGGTGACTCCCGCCGCAGCTCCCACCTCCATGCTCAACAAGGTCAGCCCCTGGGCCCGAAGCTGTCGGCTTGCCACTTCCGATCCAGCAGCCTCCAGGGTTCCGGTGATAGGCTTGCCGTCCCGACCCACGGCTTTATAGGTGAACATCGGCATACTCAGCCCGACATAAACTCGGGCGTAGACAGGTCGGTGAGCAAATCACTATCTAACGGATTCGACTCACTCTGGTCCTGAGTCACGCGCAGCACCTCCTCCATTGAGGTTACCCCCTGGACAACCTTGCGCAGCCCGTCTTCATAGAGCGTGGTCATACCCTGCTTGCGGGCCGCCGCATGCAACACCGTTGCGTCAGCGCCCGACATAATGACCCGGTGCATGTCCTCATCCAGCACGAATAACTCATGGATGCCCGTGCGCCCAGCGTATCCCGTGTGCATGCACGCATCACAACCTACCGCCTGGTAGAGCGTGCAGCTGTCGTCTTCGACGTAACGGCGCAAACCCGTCTGCTGAATGTAGGCGCGGTCCGCCTGGACCGGCTCTTTACAGTGCTCACATAACGTGCGGACCAGACGCTGCGCCAGCACACCGTTGACCGAGGACGTGATCAGGTATCGCTCTACCCCCATATCTTCAAGGCGAGTCACCGCACTGGCGGCCGTGTTGGTGTGCAGGGTAGACAGCACCAGGTGGCCAGTCAGGGCCGACTGCACACCGATTTGAGCCGTTTCCGTATCACGCATTTCTCCGATCATAATGATGTCCGGATCCTGGCGCAGGATGGCACGCAGAGAACGAGCGAAGCTCAGCTCGATCTGCGATTGCACCTGAATCTGGTTGACCCCTTGCAATTGATACTCCACCGGGTCTTCAACGGTGATGATCTTCAGACGATCCGAATCCAGGGAGGCCAGGGAAGCATACAGAGTCGTCGTCTTGCCAGAACCGGTGGGGCCGGTCACCAACAGGACACCGTGCGGGCGCGCCAGGAGATCACGGAACCTGTTAAGCGAGTCTTCGCTGAAGCCCATCGAAGCCAAACTCAATCGAATACTCTGCCTGTCCAGCACCCGCAGTACGATGCTCTCACCGTGTACCGTAGGGATGGTCGATACGCGCAGATCGAGCTCATGACCCTTGACTCGAGTCATGATGCGGCCGTCCTGAGGCAGCCGGCTCTCGGCAATGTTCATATGCGAAAGCAGCTTGATACGCGACGCTATGGCCGACGCCAGGTTCGCCGGTGGAGCATCCGGGTAATCCTGCAGTACACCATCCACACGATAGCGAAGGTGCAGTCCATCTTCGAACGGTTCAATGTGGATATCCGACGCCGAGATGTCCAGCGCCCGATGAATGATTTGATTCACCAACCGTATAACCGGCGCCTCGCTGGCAAGATCCTTCAGGTGCTCGATGAACTCATCATCGCTCTGGCCGCCGTATTGATCCTCAAACGACTCCTCTTCTTCATCAACCTGCTGGCGCTGATCGATGGCGCGAAGGATGTCACTTTCCAATCCGAGCGAGACTTGCACAGGGATATCCAGCGCCATGCCCAGTGCTTTTTGCAGAAACGCATCCTGTGGCACAGCCGCAACAAACTCGACCTCTTCTGTCGATGCGCGGATCGGCACCACCTGGTTGCTAGCGAGAAAATCGGCGGACACAGCGTCGAGCGCCACGGGTTCTTCAGGGTAGTCTGCGGCGACACGCAGAGGCAGATTCAACTGCCGACTGAGCGCTTCGGCCACATCTGCCTCTGAGACAAGGCCCAGCTTCACCAGCACCTGGCCAAACAGGCCGCCCATTTCTGTCTGCGCCAACAGCGTCCTCTCCACGTCCCGTTCGGAGAGCTTGCCCTGTTCTACCAGCAGTTCGCCCAGTTTCTTCATCGGCTCCACAGTCGCGCGCTACCTATGACGAGCGACCACGGATGCCCTATCCGGCCGCCGAGGCATTGTACCACGATGATCGGCCGTGCAGGCCGCCCCTCAGACGACTTCGAACAGACCTGCGGCGCCCATACCACCGCCGATGCACATGGTCACAACGGCATACCGCGCCCCACGTCGCTTACCTTCTAGCAGAGCGTGGCCGACCATGCGGGCACCACTCATGCCAAAGGGATGCCCGATGGATATTGAGCCGCCATTTACGTTCAGCTTATCGTTATCGATACCGAGCTGATCTCGGCAGTAAACAACCTGACACGCGAAGGCTTCATTGAGCTCCCAGAGATCGATGTCCTCCACCGTAAGGCCGTGCCGCTTCAGTAGCTTCGGTACCGCGAGCACCGGCCCGATTCCCATCTCGTCAGAGCGACAACCCGCCACCGCCAGGCCTCGATAGACGCCGAGCGGCTCCAGACCCTTGCTCGCAGCCATTCCCGCTTCCATAACGACGCAGGCGGAAGCACCGTCTGAAAGCTGGGATGAATTCCCCGCGGTGATGTATTTACCTTTTTTGACGACCTGACCGTCCTTGAAGACGGGCTCTAGAGAGGCCAGGTTTTCCAGCGTCGTTGAGGGTCGATTACAATCGTCCCGGTCCACTACTGCGTCCTCGTAGCTGGTCTCTTTCGTGTCTTTGTTGAACACCGATTTGACCGTGTCCATCGGGACAATCTCATCGGCAAATCGCCCTGCCTCTTGAGCCGCGGCGGTGCGCTGCTGACTCTGCAGGGAGTACACATCCTGGTCCTCGCGGCTGATTCCGTAGCGGTCGGCCACCACCTCGGCTGTTTCCAACATCGCCATGTAAGCGGTGGCGTCGACTGCCGTAACGGCTTTGGAAACATTTCGGTAGCTGTTCTTGTGCTTGGTTTGCACCAAAGAGATGGACTCCACACCGCCGGCAACGGCAACATCGTATTCGTCGCACACAATACTTTTAGCGGCAGTCGCGATCGACATCAGACCCGAGGAACACTGACGCTCAATGGACATGCCCGCCACCGTGTCCGGTAGACCGCCGGCAAGCGCGCTGAGCCGGCCGATGTTGTAGGACTGAGTTCCCTGCTGCGCCGCGGCGCCAAAAATGCAGTCATCGACCTCAGCGGGTTCAATACCGGCACGCTCTACCGCAGCGCGCACGACATGCCCTCCCATAGCGGGCGCTTCGGTATCGTTGAAGCCGCCCCGAAAAGACTTCGCCAGACCCGTTCTGGCGGTGGCGACGATGACTGCCTCTCTCATGCTGTTTCTCCGTTAGGGTTGGGTGTTGAAAAAAGGTCCGCTCGCGGTCGCATCACCGGATACCCGCGCCCGCGTGTGATTACCCGCGCTGGCTGGATACGGGCACGACCTCGCCCGTCATGTAACTGGAATAATCGGACGCCAAAAACATCATGACGTTGGCCACCTCCCAGGCTTCCGCGGCGCGGCCGTAAGCTTCCTTGGCCTCCAACTCCTCCAGAAACTCCTGGGGAGCCGATTTGCGCAACATCGGATGCAGCACAATCGATGGTGCAACGGCGTTGATGCGCACGTTGAACGCCACCGCCTCCAACGCGGCGCAGCGAGTGAGCGCCATCACGCCCGCCTTGGCGGCGGCATAGTGTGTCTGCTCTTTTTGGGCCCGCCAGCCCAAGACCGAAGCGTTGTTGACGATAACACCGCCATGCTCCCTGTCTCGCATCACTTGTAGCATGTAACGGGTCATTCGCATCGTGCCGTTGAGCGTGACATCGATGACCTTGTGCCACTCCTCATCTTCCATCTCAACCAGCAACTTGGAAGTCCCAAGGCCAGCGTTGTTGATCAGCACGTCGACACCTTCGACCTGCTGCTCGGCAAAGTCGATCAGATTGCGGACATCGTCTTCCTTCGAGACATTGGCCACTTTGCCAAACACATGCTCAAGGCCGCTCTCATCCTTCAGCTTCTCAACCGCTGCCGTCAGGCGGCCTTCGTGAACGTCGCTCAGCACAATGGCTCGCGCACCTTCTTCCACCGCGCGCGTTGCCGCTGAAAAACCGATTCCAGCGCCGGCAGCCGCGGTAATCAGTACCGATTTACCTTTGATAAGGCCGTGACCGGCGACGTATTCGGGTGCTTGCAGGTTCATGGTTGTCTTCCCACTAGGTCAGTGAGCCGCGCGGCTCTTTGGGCATTCCCAAACCCCGCTCGGCAATGATATTGCGCTGTATCTGGTTGGTACCCCCGTAAATGGTGTCCGCACGAACAAACAGGTACATGGCCTGCAGGCGGCTTAGCTCGTAGGGTGCTCCTTCCAGGACCTCACACTCGGGACCCATAACATCCATCGCCAGCTCTCCGAGACTGCGATGCCAGCTTGCCCAGTACAGCTTGTAAATGAGCGCTTCTTTTTGCAGGGAACCGTCGCCACCGCTCTGCCCCGACAACATACGCATGGCGTTGTAGCGCATGATCTTCAACTCGGTATGCGCCCCGGCTATGCGCTGCCGGATCATCGGGTCGTCGGCTGCGCCATTGCTCCTCGCCAAGCGTACGACCTCGTCGAACTCATTCTGGAACTGCATTTGTTGGCCCAGCGTGGAGACACCACGCTCGAAGCCGAGCAACCCCATCGCGACTTTCCAGCCGTCGCCTGGAGCGCCGACGATATCGGTCGCATCGCATTCGGCGTTATCGAAGAAGACCTCATTGAATTCAGAAGTCCCGGTGATCTGTTCGATGGGTCGCACCTCAACACCGGGCTGGTCCATTTTAAGCAAGAAAAACCCCAAGCCTTTGTGCGCCGTCGAGTCGGGATCAGTACGCGCAATCACGAAGCAGTAGTCCGATTCGTGTGCCAGCGAGGTCCAGACTTTTTGACCAGAGATAAACCACTTATCGGAGGACTCGTCGAAACGCGCCTTGGTTTTGACATTGGCGAGGTCAGAGCCGGCGCTGGGCTCGGAGTACCCCTGACACCAAAGCTCAGTGCCCGCGACAATACCCGGCAGGTAGCGCGCTTTCTGCGCCTCGGTACCAAACGCGATGAGTGTCGGCCCAGTCAGGCCTTCTCCAATGTGCCCCACCCTTCCCGGTGCTCCCGCGCGCGCGTACTCCTCGAAGAAAATCACCTGCTGTTCAATGCTGCAAGCCCTGCCACCGTACTCCTCGGGCCAGCCCACACAGGTCCAACCGCCCTCCGCCAGTTTCTGCTCCCATACCTGCCGCTCGGCGGGGTACATGTGTTCATCGCCCGGCCCTCCGCGATAGCGGAGCTTGGCGAATTCACCGGTCAGGTTCTCTGCCAGCCAGCTGGCGACCTCTTCCCGAAACTGCTCATCTTCGGCACTAAAACTCAGCTTCATGCCAATTCCCCATTATCCAACAGTAGTGACGCCAGCCGTTCGCGATGCTCTGCGCCATTGCCGAGCATATGCTCCGAGGACTTGGCGCGCTTGAAATACAGGTGTATGTCATACTCCCAGGTGAACCCGACACCGCCGTACAGTTGTAGGGCGTCACCTGCAACCGCAAAATAGGCGTCTGAGCAATAAGACTTGGCGACACTGGCTGCCTCGCCAAGTTCATCTGCAAGCGGTCCGCCCTGTAGCGCTTCCTGGGCGACACAGGCCGCGTAGTAAACCGCCGATCGGGCTACCTCCGTCTTCAACATCATATCCGCCGCCTTGTGCTTGACTGCCTGAAAACTGGCGACGGTTCGATTGAACTGTACGCGCTCGCTGGTGTACTGAACCGTCATGTCGAGCAGCTGCTGACATCCTCCCACCTGTTCAGCTGCCAACGCGATGGTCGCCAGGTCCAGAATCTTTTTCAGATTACTCCCCGCAGCGCCAGCCTCGCCCAGCGCAGCATTGGACGCTATACGCACTTCCTTCAGCGATAGGCTGGCCTGTTTGCGCGCCTGATCTATCGTGGGTAACCAGTGACGTGTCAGTCCCGATGCGTCAGCTTCTACAATAAACAGGCCAATGCCATCCGCGCCCTCGGTGCCTTCTTCCCTGGCGGCTAGGACCAACAGGTCCGCGCTGTGTCCATCGATCACATAGCGATAGTCGCCGCTCAACACAAAGTCATCGCCGTCTCGTCGCCAGGTTGCCGTCACGGCTGACGCATCCCAACATTTTCGACCCCCATTGTAGGCAAACGTTGCGGTACGTTCTCCAGCACACAGCGCGCTCAACCACCGCGCCTGCTGCTGCTCGTTTGCTGCCACCAGCAGTGCATTCGAACCCAGGCACACACTGGAAAAAAACGGCGCGCAGAGCAGATAGCGCCCCATCTGCTCCATCATTGCGATCAGCTCGACGTAGCCAAGACCCATGCCCCCGCAGGCGTCGGGCAGATGGATCGCCTGCCAGTACATTTCTGAACAGATACGTTGCCAAAGCTCCGGATCGTATCCCTGTTCCGTCGCCATGGCGGCACGAACGGCGGCGCTGTCGGAAACTTCAGACAGAAAAGCCCCCGCGGTAGCGCGGATCATTTCCTGCTCGTCGGTGAATGCAAAGTCCATAACTACTCCGAGTAATCGGCTTGTCAGGTGCCCCAAACGTTCTGAGCGGGCACTTCCTTATCCAAAAGCGTCTGCACGGCATCGCCAATTTCCCCAGGCGCCCAGGCCGCTCCACGATCAACACCGTCGGTCGTGCGCCAGCCATCGCAAATGCAAATCCGTCCGCCCTCGGCCTCAAACACCCGACCGGTAACGTGCGCCGCAGCAGAACTGGCCAGCCAGGCCAGCACATTGGATACGTTCTCAGGCGCAAAGTGGTCGAAACTACCGTCCTCCGGTTTCTTCATACGCTCGGCCATTTCCGGCACGGCGGTGGTCATGCCGGTGCGTGCGCTGGGGGCGATCGCATTGGCGGTAATCCCGTAACGCCCCAGCTCGGCTGCCTGATTCAACGTCAGCGCCGCAATACCCGCTTTGGCGGCGGCGTAGTTGGACTGGCCAATCGAACCCTGCAAGCCAGCCCCGGACGTAGTGTTAATGATTCGCGCATCCACGGCATGCCCTTCTTTGGACTGACCGCGCCAGTAGTGCACTGCATGGGAAGTAATACAGAAGTGCCCCTTGAGATGCACCGCCATAATGGCGTCCCACTCCGCCTCCGTCATGGAGGCAAACATGCGATCACGGTTGATACCGGCGTTGTTCAACACGATGTGCAGGTCACCGAATGCATCAATGGCCTGCTTAACGGCATTCATGCTGTCATCGTAGTGGGTAATGTCAGAACTGTTTACCAGCGCTTTACCCCCGGACCCGGCGATCTCATCCGCCACCGCCTGAGCCGCCTCAGTATTGATGTCGTTAACGACGACGGCACAGCCCTCATCCGCGAACACTCGCGCGTGCGCCGCACCCAGACCGCCACCGGCACCGGTGATGATCGCGACCCGTCCCTCAAGAATTCCACTCATGGTCATTCCTCTACTGCCAAAATGATGACTGATTAGCCTCTGCGTCGAGGCATCGAACCCAGGTGTCTGTAAGCCGCGGCATCAAACACGCTCAATGACAGTCACGTTTGCCTGACCGCCACCTTCACACATGGTTTGCAGGCCGTACTTTCCACCTGTGCGCTCCAGCTCATGCAATAGCGTCGTCATCAGCTTCGTGCCTGTTGCTCCCAGCGGATGACCCAGCGCGATAGCCCCTCCGTTGACGTTGGTTTTCTCGATCGGAAACCCGGTCTCTTCCAGCCAGGCCATCGGCACGGAGGCGAAGGCTTCATTGATTTCAACAAGGTCGATGTCCTGCAGCGACATGCCGGACTTTTTCATGGCGTATTCGGTAGCGGGGATGGGCGCAGTGAGCATCCAGATTGGGTCCTCCGCGCGCACGCTCATGTGCACGATACGCGCCCTGGGCGAGAGCCCATAGCGTTTGAGGGCCTCCTCCGAAACGATCAACATTGCCGACGCGCCATCACAGGTCTGACTGGATACCGCTGCCGTAATGGTGCCGCCTTCCGCCAGTGGTTCGAGTTCCGCCATTTTTTCCATCGAGGTATTGCGTGGCGTCTCATCCATGTCGACCCCGTTCAAAGGCGCGATCTCACGATCAAAACGTCCCTCTTCTATAGCTGCCAGGGCCCGGGTGTGGGAACGCAGGGCAAACTCTTCCATCTGCTCTCGACTGAAGTCCCACTTGTCCGCGATCATTTGCGCAGAAACAAACTGTGACGGAGGCGTCGCGCCATAACGCGCCACCCAGCCCTGACTGCCGGAAAACGGGTCCGGGAAGCCCATGGGTTGAGCGGCCAGCATGGCCGATGAAATGGGAATCTGCGTCATGGTCTGCACGCCGCCCGCCACCACCACGTCGTTGACACCGGCCATGATCGCCTGGGCCGCAAAATGCACCGACTGCTGAGAGGAGCCGCACTGCCGATCTATGGTTGTGCCGGGAACCACATCGGACAGACCCGCCGCCAGCCAGCAGGTACGGGCAATGTCTCCCGCCAGCGGTCCAATGGTGTCCACACAGCCAAACATAACATCGTCGTAGTCACTGTCGGGGATGTCGTTTCGATCCACGAGCGTCTTCAAGACGTGTCCACCCAGGTCTGCCCCGTGCACATCGGACAGCCCCCCTTTACGGCGTCCAGTCGGGGAACGCACCGCGTCTACGATGTATGCTTCTGCCATTGTTATACCCTCTTCAATTCTATCCGCTATCCGTTCGATTCACTCAAAATGTCGCGCCAGCGCCAAGGGCTGCACCCGGACGGAAGATGTGTTCCGCCACGCGTTGTTTGTGAAAACCTGCATCGCCCCAGGTGTTGGCCAGTGCCCACGCCTTCTTCATAAAGATGTGCAGATCCACTTCCCAGGTGTAGCCCATGGCCCCGTGAACCTGTATACAATGCTTCGCCGCAAGATTGGCAGCCTCGCAGGCAAGCAGCTTTGCCTGGGAAACGGCCTGATCTTGAAGCACCTGCTGGTCGGCAACCGCATAAGCCGCTCTGTGCACCGGCGCCTTGGCGTATTCCAAGCGTACCGCCACGTCTGCCATGTGGTGCTTGACCGCCTGAAAGCTGCCAATCGGCTTACCAAACTGGGTTCGTTCAGAGGTGTACTGAACGGACATATCGACCATGCGCTGTGCCAGGCCCAACGCCTGGGCCGCCGCACCCAAGGCGCCACGATTCAGCGCCCCGGTCATCAACGACGCAGCTTCCTGGCCACTCGCTACCGCTGTGCACTGATCGCCAATTTCTACCGCGAACAAACGACGCGATGGGTCCACCGATTCATTGTGCCGCAGCTCGATCTGGTCGGGCGACGCTGCATACACCGCATCGCCCTTCTGCAGCAGCAAGAGATCCGCCACGTGGGCATCTTCCACCATTGGATTTTGCGCTACACCGACGACCACCTTCGCCTCACCGGCCGCGATCCTGGGCAACCACTCGGCGGCGAGATCGCCACCCAGATTACACAGCGTTGGCACAGCCACCAGTGCGCAGTGAACGAGCGGCTCGGGCAACGCCACGTATCCGCACTCCTGGGCCAATAACACGAAATCCACCTCGTTCATCCCCAGGCCACCGTGCGCTTCGGGTACGGTGATACCGGTGAGACCCAGCTCAGCCAGTTGCCCCCAAAGGGCTTCATCGCGACCGTTTTCCGTTTCCCAGGTATTGCGAATACGCTCCGGCGTTACCTCATTCACGAGGAAGTCCTTGACCGACTGTTGAAACAGCAACTGATCTTCTGTAAACGTGAAATCCATGACTACCTCGGCATACCCAGCATGCGTTCTGCGACGATATTGCGTTGTACTTCGTTGGTGCCTGCGTATATCGGACCCGACTGTGAAAACAGCCATCCGTCTAGCCAATTACCCACACCCTGCGCGTCGGGCGCATGGGGCAGCAACTCCGCGCGGCCACCGAGGATGCTCATGGCCGTCGCGTGCATGTTCTGATCGAGTTCGGACCAAAAGATTTTATTGGTCGAGGATTCGGCACCGATCTTGCCACCCTTGTTCAGCCGGCAAGCCGTTTGGTACGTCGTCAGACAGTAACTTTCCGCGTCCAGATACGCACGCAATACAGCGTCCCCGACCGCGGGATCGGCATCCGCAGACTCACGATTAGCGACGTACAGTTCCACCAGTCTGCGAGCGGTTTCCTGAAACCGCGCCGGCGAGCGCAGCATCAGTCCGCGCTCAAATCCCGCAGTCGCCATCGCGACCTTCCACCCTGCCCCTTCGTCACCGAGCCGGTTTTCTATTCCGACTTCGACGTTGTCGAAGAAGATTTCTGCAAAGCCCGGTAGCCCGTCCAATTGCGGTATGGGACGCACGGTGATTCCAGGACTGTCCAGTGGCACCAGAATGAAGGTCAATCCGCGGTGACGCTCGGAATCCGGGTCAGTGCGGAACATGCCAAAACACCAGTCAGCCCAGACGGCGCGAGTAGACCAGGTCTTCTGACCATTGATGACGTATTTGTCGCCTTCCAGCCGAGCGGTCGAGCGAATCGCCGCCATGTCCGACCCCGCATTGGGTTCCGACCAGCCCTGGGACCAGACTTCTTCACCGGTGGCCATCTTGGGCAGAATGCGTGCCTTTTGCTCCTCCGTGCCGTACTCCATGAGCGTTGGACCGAGCAGGAAGATGCCGTTTTGATTGACACGCAAAGGCGCCCCAGAACGATAGTATTCCTCTTCGAAGATCAACCATTCGATCAGATCACAGCCTCGGCCTCCCAATGCCTCAGGCCAGGTGACCATACCCCAGCGACCATGGTTGAGTTTTGCTTCCCAATCCCGGTGCTGACGAAATCCGTCTTCGGTGTCAAAGGATGCCAGGGGCTTCGCTGGCACGTGCTCTTCAAGCCAGCGTTGCACCTCAGCTCGAAAGGCTTTCTGTTTGTCTGTAAAGGCCAGATCCATACCGCTTATTCCTCAAACTTCGCTTCTCTTTTTTCGACAAACGCATCGCGGGATTCCTGCGAGTCCCCCTTTGTATACGCCTCCAGAGTGAACCCCTGTTCCCAGCGGTACTTGTCTTCCAGATTGCCATCCTCGATACCCGTCAACGCTTCCTTGGCAAGCTTCACCATTTCCGGCGACTTCTCAGCGATCGTGGCTGCAATCTCCAATGCCGTGGGCATCAGCTGATCCAGTGGCACCACTCGCTCAACGGCACCGAGCCGATGAGCCTCCTGCGCATCGATAAACTCACCGGTAAAGTACATGTACCGAACTTTCTGAACGGGAAACATGCGCTGCAGGTGCGCGCCACCACCCATCGCCCCGCGATCAATCTCGGGCACTCCGAAGCGAGCGCACTCGGAGCAAATGATGATGTCGGCCGCTCCCGCCATGCCAATTCCACCTCCCAGCACAAAATTGTGCAGCGCGATGATGACCGGCTTTGGGTTGCGATGGATGGCGCGGAAGGTTTCGTAATTGCCCTTGTTGACATCCACTATCTTGGTGGGGTCGGCGGCGAGCTCCTTGATGTCGACACCCGCACAAAAGCCTTTGCCCTTGGCGCCGATGACGATCACGCGCACTTCATCGTCATCGCCCAGTGCATCGATCTCTCTGGCAATCGCCATCCAGCCGGCGCTGTCAAACGCATTCACCGGCGGGTGGTCGAGTATCATACTGGCAATGCCGTTTTCCACCGTCATCTTGAATGGCTTTGACATAGGGTTTTCCTTTCTATTGAGCTTCTGTCACGCGCACAGACAGCAAACTGAGTCTCTGCTCCGCTTCTTGTACTATGGATGCAATCAGCTGCTCACAGGTCAGCAACTCATCGATTACGCCAGCCACCTGTCCGGACGGCAACACGCCATTGGACGGTTCGCCATCCACCATGGCCTTTTGAATGATCATCGGCGCATTGGCCGACATGATGGCCTGGGCCGGGGTCAGGTCATCGTCCCGGCTCATGGCCAGCGCCGACTTCAGCAGCGACGTCACGCTGGCGCCGGTGTACTTGCGGAACGCGAGTCCGTTACGCATCGCAATCAGTAGTTTTTTCAGCGGGCCCGCTTTCTCCAGCTCACCGAGCAACTCATTCATAATCATGCGCTGCGGAAGTCCATCCATTGCTTTGGATACGATGATGTCCGCCGGGTTCTTGCAATCGATGTAGCGCTGCAGGGTTTCACGGGGCACCGGGCTTTCTTCGGTCATCAGAAATCGTGTTCCCATGGCAATACCGTCTGCGCCCCAGGACAGTGCCGCTAACAATCCTCGGCCGTCTTTGAAACCGCCCGCGGCGACCACGGGGACTCGATCACCCACAGCGTCGACAATTTGTGGGATGAGCAAGGTGGTGGGCACCGCACCTGTGTGGCCACCGCCCTCGCCACCCTGCACGGTTACCGCATCGGCGCCCAACTCCACGGCCTTGCTCGCATGTTTGGGCAAGCCGATGGTCGGCATGCAGATCACACCGGCGTCTTTCAAACGAGCGATCATGTCGGGCCCCGGAGAACGGGAGTAACTGACCGCTTTGACGCCGTGGCGAATCACCAACTCAATGATCTGATCGGCGTTGGGTTGATACATGTGGAAATTGACACCGAACGGCCTGTCGGTGAGCTCTTTGACTCGCAGAATATCCCGCTCGATTTCGGTCGCGGGTATGGTGGCGCCTGCGAGAAAACCAAAGCCGCCCGCATTACAGCTGCCGGCCACCAATTTCGGATCGGCGACCCAGCCCATAGCGGTTTGCACAATGGGATAGCGGCAGCCCAACAATTCGGTGAGACGTGTCTGCAACATACCGTCCATACTCCCTCAGGACCTGTCCCCGGGCGGGTTGTCCTTGATTTGCGCAGCGCGCTGATTGTGCGGGTCCAGGGTCGCAATGATGTCAAGCTGTTCCTGAGTTGGCGCGGCCGTGGTGGGCACATCGCCCGCCACATGGACTGGGTAGCCGGTGTTGTCTTGCACCTGATCGGCCGTGATGCCCGGATGCAGTGACACAAGACGAATCTGGTGGTCCGGCCCGCCAAAATCCATGACGCACAAGTCAGTGACCACCCTGCGAATATCTACATCTTCGAGGCGATGACCCTTCGGCAGGCGCGCAGGGTTATAGCCGATCGACGAGACAAAATCGCACTCCCCTTCCATAAACACGCGCGTATTGTGACTGGGCACGAAGAAGCTGTTTGGATGGGAAATCGAGTTGCCCGGAAAACCGCGGGCACCCAACATCATGACCTTGGGCTGCTCGTAGGTGCCACCCAGCGCAGAGGTGTTGGACTGGCCAAAGCGGTCGATTTGGGTTGGGCCCAGCATGGCGTGTCGCTTGCCGCTCCAGACGTTATCAAAAATTCGCGAGAAACCCATCCAGCTTTCTATTGCCGGGGTGAAATCGTCCGCTCGCTTGCCGAGCGGGTTGGGCTCACTCAGCATCCAGGCCTCTGAATCGGTCATCATGAGATCGGGGTTGGTGGTTGTCATTGCCAGACTGGCCGCCAACCTTGGGATCACACCAATACCCGTGGCCAGCACCTCCCCGTCGCTGTCAAATGCCTGGCTGGCGGCAACGATGCACAGCTCTGCCAGTGTGTAGTCGCTTGCGGTTGTCATGTCGGTACCTCCAGCCGGTCAGTAGGTGGGTAATTCGATAGCGCGGATTGCGTCCAGGCCACCCACGTTCTGCTGATACTGCTCCTCGGACTCACCGAGAAACTGTTCAAGGTAGGCCTGAATACCACCCTCTTCTTTAGCCGAGGCTGCGTAGCTTTTGAAGTGCGGGACATCGAAGCCGTACAGGGGCGCGCAAGAGGTGGGATGCGCGCCCCCTGCGATGGGTATCACGCCAGTCGTGGCGGAACGCTCCCAGAAAACCAGTCGCGCCTGCTCCGGGTTGTGGAAATAACCGGTATCGACCAGTTCGTCGCAGGAGACGTAGGTCTTGTCAGCGGCTCGCGCGTACCAGTCATCCATATAGTGATCAGACCCGGCTATCTGACAAACACCTCGAGCATCGGCGCGATCGACATGGATCAAGGCGGCATCCAGCGGCAGTGCCGGCATCGCCACCCATTCCTTGTCATCGTATGGACTGTCGATCACCTTGATGTCGGGATTCTTGGTCACAATGTCCGTACCCAAACCCACTTCGGTCGGGATGAAGGGGAGACCCCAGGCCGCGGCACGTAAACCCAGCAACATCATGCCTTCATCGATCTCCATCACCTCGATGGCGCCGCTCTGACGCGCCTGTCGAAAATAGGGCTCCAACGGAATGAAATCCAACGACACAAACGCGAACACGACTTTTTTCACTTTGCCGGCCGCGCACAGCATGCCGACATCGGCGCCACCGTAGGAGACGAGCGTTAAATCCTTGAGATCGGAGCGCAACAGTTCACGCACCAGGGCCATAGGCTTTCGCCGAGGCCCCCAGCCACCGATTCCGATCGTCATACCATCTTCGAGTTGCGCAACGACCTCAGCCGCCGTCATCCGCTTATCCATGGTTCTTCCTTTCTCTAGCCGACTATTCGCGCCATGCGGTAGTCGTGTTTGACGAAGTTGACACCCAGCGTACTCTGAGTCCCGCGCACGCCCTCTATGCCGCTGATGCGTTTGTGTATAAATCTGCCGAGGTGCTCTCCGTTGCGCACCATCGTGATCGCAAGGATATCGGAGCGACCCAGCATGACGCCGACAAATCCCAGCTCCTTGATATCCGCCAACTGCTCGGCCACCGCGCGGGTTTGATCGGAGCGCTCGACCTCTATCCAGATGTACGCCAGTGCGGCATCCCGAAAGCGATCTATGTTCGTGACCGCAGTCAGCCGAATCTGCTTGTCCTCTTCCATGCGCTTGACCCGCGCCCGCACCGTACCCTCACTCACGCCCAGTGCCTCGGCAATTTCGCGATTGCTGACGCGAGCATCCCGCGACAGTCGCTCGACAATCGCCCGGTCCGAAGCGTCCAGTTCACGCCGCATGAAAAGGTACCCAATCAGGCTGGTTCTTCAGCACATCCAGCGCCAGCGCCGGAGTCAGTCTACGCACGCCAGCCAAGCCGCCCAGCGTCTCTGCCATCAGCTCATTGAGCTGCAACTGGTTACGCGCCACAACCAAAATCTCGATATCCTGCACACCCACCACCACGTTGACCGAAAACACTTCCGGAATGGCGGCCAACTCCCGGGCAACTTCTTCCGGCGCCCTGCCTTCAACCTGCACGCCAATGGCCAGCAACATGCCGTACCCGGCCGCTTCAATATCGGTCACCGCGACGACGCGCAGGGTATCGGATTCCTCCATGCGCCTGACCCGGGCTCGCACCGTGTTTTCAGCCACCTCAAGCTCTCTGGCGATGGCTCGGTAAGACATACGACCGTCCCGTCGCAACAGATCGATGATGGCCTGGTCAATACTGTCCAGTTCGATGGGGGCCGATGGCAACACGGCGCTGGCGTCATTCACAGGCTATTTCCCGTCCGCTGCCTGCAGCGCGGCTTTATCTACCTTGCCGCCAGCATTCATAGGCAAAGCATCAAGAAACACGACAGAACGAGGAACCTTATAGTTGGCCATGTTGTCGCGAGCCCAGGCGATCACGCCCGCCTCATCCAATTCGCCGCCCAGATCTTTCACCAGGTAGGCGCGGGCCACCTCACCCAGTCGCTCGTCCGGTACACCAATGACCGCCGCCCGTGCGACGCCCGGCATCGCACACAACGCGTTTTCAATCTCAGCCGGATAGCAGTTGAAACCGCCAACGATGAACATCTCCTTGATTCGCCCGGTGATTTGCACGTAGCCATGATCGTCCATGACACCCACATCTCCGGTTTTCAGCCAGCCATCGTCAGTGATCGTCTGTGCTGTCGCATCATCATTCTGAAAGTAATGCTGCATGACATTGAATCCGCGACACCAGATCTCGCCATTGTCACCCGCAGGAACCGAGTTGCCCTCGGCATCCACCAACTTCACTTCAACGCCATCCATCGCCCGGCCAGAGGAGTGGGAGATCACTTCGGCGCTGTCATCGGGCCTGCAAATCGTCATGACGCCACAACACTCGGTCAAGCCATACGCTGTGACCACCACGTCGAAGCCCAACTCATTGCGCATCCGCTCGACCAGCTCAACCGGAACCGGCGCAGCACCCGTCGAGGCCAGTCGCAGACTTGAGAGATCGTATTCAGCACGTTTGGGATGGGCCAACATGGACTGATAGATGGTCGGCGGCCCCGGTAGCATAGAGACTTTCTCGCGCTCTATCTGCGCCATGACCACATCGAGGTCGAAGCTCAATACCGGCAGGATACGTGCGCCGCACAAAATCGCTGCCAGCCATCCGGCTTTATAGCCAAAGGAATGAAAGAACGGACTGATGATCAAATAGTTATCTTGCGCGCACAGGCCAATGGTACCGCTCCAATTTTCGAAGGTGCGGATGTTCTGTCCGTGGCAGGTGACGACACCTTTGGGATTACCGGTAGTGCCGGAAGTGAACAGGATGTCCAGCGTGTCATCAGGACTCAGGGCATCGGCACGCTGCTGTACTTCACCCGGGTCGACAGATTGACCACTTGCCAGGAAGTCCTCCCAGGTCTGCAGTCCGTTTGCCTCTCCCGCCAGTGAGACCCGATGCGTCACACTGGGTATGTCCTGATCTGCCAGCAGTTCGGGGTAGGATACGCCGAGGAAATCGGCGACGGTGAACAGCATACTCGCGCCGCTGGCATTGATTACGTAGGCTGCTTCCGAACCCTTGTAGCGCGTGTTCAGTGGTACCAAAACACCGCCGACAGTTTGCGCGCCAATGGCCGCGATGATCCACTGATAGAGGTTAGGAGCCCAAACGGCAACCCGGTCACCCTTTTGCAATCCGGCTGCGACAAACGCACGGCCCGCCTCGATGCGAGCCGCATCGAGTTGGCGGTAACTGAGCTGTACGTCACCGTCGCTGACGGCGATGCGTTCTCCGTACTCCACCGCTGCCTCGCTCACAACCTGGGGCAGGGTTCGGGATCGATAGGTCTCGTTTGTCATCGGGCCACCGCGCTCCATCCACGGGATATCGGGCCGCTATGATAGAAGGTAATTTTTCACATTTGAAGGGTTATTTCGTAAAATATATGGTCACTTTCTACGAATAGCGACACTAAACATCGACTCACTGCGGTTTACGCCTTAATACTGGGGGCACAAGCCTTAGAAAGTGCGCAGGCGGCCGGCGCATCGCCCTCAATGCGCGATGTTGTGGCACCGCAGCTAAGCGTTTTCCTGGCCCGGGAAGCTGTAGTCCTTGAACCGCTCGCGCAGCTTCACCTTCTGCACCTTGCCCGTTGCCGTATGCGGGAGTTCCTCCACAAACTGAACCGCGTCCGGTGTCCACCATTTGGCGATCTTGCCGTCAAACCAGCCCAGCATTTCCTCTTCGGTCAGATCCGCTCCATCCGGGCCGCGCACCACAATGAGCAGCGGTCTCTCGCTCCACTTGGGATGGTAATGACCGATCACCGCAGCCTCGGCCACCTTGGGATGATCGGTCGCTGCATTTTCAACCTCGATGGACGAGATCCACTCACCCCCCGATTTGATGACGTCCTTGGTGCGATCGGTAATGGCCATGTAGCCGTGCGGGTCGATGGTCGCAACATCGCCTGTTTCAAACCAGCCATCTGCGGAGTGGGCGTCGGAATTCTCAAGCTTGAAGTAGCTGGAACAGACCCAGGGCCCGCGCACCCACAGCGAACCGAATGCCTCCCCGTCCCAGGGCAGATCATTACCTGCATCGTCGACAATTTTCATATCGACACCGAAAATCGCCCGGCCCGCCTTGAGACGTTGCTTGGCAAACTCTTCGGCACTGTACTGTTCGCGATGCTTGCCACTGACGTTCATGGTGCCCAGCGGGCTCATCTCGGTCATACCCCAGCCCACCTGGGTCTCCACACCGAAGCCGTCCATGTCCTCCATGATGGACAACGGGCAGGCCGCGCCACCCACCACAATCCTTTGCAGAGAATCGATCCGTTCCCCGGAGCCGTGCAGATGGGCGAGCAGACCCAGCCACACGGTAGGCACACCGGCCGACAGCGTGACCTGCTCCTCATTGATCAGCTGCGCCAGCGTGGCGCCGTCGCCCATCTTGCTACCTGGCAGCACCAGTTTTGCACCTGCCATCGGACAGGCGTAAGGGTTACCCCAGGCGTTCACGTGAAACATCGGCACGATGGGTAGCACCACGTCTGTACGTGAGATACCGAGCGCATCCGGCATCATCGTGCCGTAAGCGTGCAGAATCGTGGATCGGTGCGAGTACAGAACACCCTTGGGATTGCCCGTGGTGCCGGACGTATAGCACAGGGCGCAAGCGGCGTTCTCATCCAACTTCGGCCACTGAAAACTCGCATCCCCCTCTGCGACCAGCGTCTCGTAACACAGTGCGTTGGGCAGCGACGTGTCCGGCATGTTCGCCTCACCGGTCAGAATCACCCAACCCTTCACAGACGGACACTCGGCGACCAGACTTTCCGCCAGCGGCACAAAGTCCGGATCGACGAAGACAAACTGGTCTTCCGCATGATTGATGATGTAGACCAGTTGTTCTGGGAACAGGCGAGGGTTAATGGTGTGACACACAAATCCGCCGCAGGCCGCCGCGTAGTAAGTTTCTAAATGACGATAATCGTTCCAGGCCAGCGTAGCGACTCTGTCGCCTTGCGCCAGTCCCCAGGCAGCCATACGATCACCCAGCTGCCGTGCACGCGCAAAACACTCCTTATAAGTGTACCGATGTCGCGGATTATCCGCGGTGATGGACACCACCTCCCCCTCTCCGTTAAACCGCTCTGCGTGTTCCAGGATCGATGCTATCGACAACTGCACGTCCATCATCAAGCCGTTCATACTGACTCCTCGTCTTTACCTTGGACTTTGGCCTTATTGCTACCCGGGTCGGTGTGTGCCTTGTAAGGGTAAGGATGCCCCTCGCGCTGTGGTGTCTAACTCGTCGTCATCTCCCAGGACTCATCGTCATACTGAACCACACGGGCTTCGTCGCGCAGCTTGATCAGATGCGCGCTCAGGGACAGTTTCGCCATCTTGTGCAGGCTGGTGTCGACGTCGTCGTACACCACGCGCACCAGTGCATCGACACCAGCTCGCCCCAGGGTTTCCAAACCTGCGACCACTTTGCCCTCGCGCATCAGTCGATGTTCCACCAACCATTGCACGACCGACTTGGGATCCCGCATAACCTCACCGTGCCCGGGAGCAATCGTTCGCAGTGGATAATCAAGCAGCAATTGCAGTGACTCAATGTACTTCTTCATGTCACCACTGGGCGGAATGATGACCACTGTGGAACCATTCATGATGTGGTCACCCGCGAACATCATGCCTTCTTCCTCGATAAAAAAGCAGAAATGGTTACCCACATGACCCGGCGTGTGTACCGCCCGCAGCGTAAATTCATCGGTGCTCAATACATGGTCGTGGTCTATCACAACCTCGGGGTGAAACGTCTTGTCCTGAAACGGATCGTCGGGCGGAGCGCCACCGAGGGTCTGCGCACCGGTGGCTTCGGCAATCGCCTGCCAGGCAGGTGAATGGTCCGGATGGGTATGCGTGCAGACGATCCAGCGAATGTGATCGCCGGCGACGTCGAGGATAGCGTCTATGTGGGAGGGCTCAGCAGGGCCCGGATCGAGCACCGCGACCTCCCGGTGGCCCAGCAGATAGGTGTTTGTGCCGGGTCCGGTCATGACACCCGGGTTGGGCGCAACGATGCGTCGAACGTGATCGTTAAGAGGAAACGCTACACCGTGATCCAACATAGCTCACACCATATTCGCGATAGATACTTCGGGATTGACGTCGGCCTCGTAGTCCACACCTTCGACTTCAAAGCCAAACAATCGCAAAAACTCCTGCTTGTAACCATCGAAGTCCGATCGCTCGCGCAGGTTTTCCGTGTTGATACCCTCCCAGAGCGCACCCACCGCACCCTGGATGGCAGGATCCAATTCTTTCCTGTCCGCGCGCAATCTTCCCTGTTCGTCAAGGAACGGAGTCTCACCGTAGAGCGAGTCGCGAAACAAACCGTCAATTTGCTCGATACAACCCTCCTGTGTCCCCTGTTCCTTCATGACCTTGAACAGCAACGCCAGGTAGATAGGCATGGCTGGTATAGCGGCGCTGGCTTGGGTAACCACCGCCTGCAGGACACTGACCCGCGCATCTCCGCCGTGTGCCGCCAGCCGTTCTCGAATCGCCACCACACGCTTGTCGAGATCCTGCTTGGCCGCGCCAATCGTCCCGTGCCAGTAGATATCCCAGGTCAGCTTTTCACCGATGTAGGTGTACGCGGTGGTCTTCGCACCGTCCGCCAGAACGCCCGCTTCGTCCAACGCTTCGATCCACATCTGCCAGTCTTCACCACCCATGACCGCCACGGTATTGTCGATCTCATCTTGAGTGGCCGCTTCTATATGGAAGTCCTGCACTTCCTCTTTATCGGTATTCACCCCTTTCTGCACCGTGTCGCCACCTATCGGCTTTAGGGTAGAGTTATGCACTTCACCGGTGACAGGATGCTGGCGCCGCGGCGCGGCCAGGCTGTAGACCACAAGATCCACCTGCCCAAAGTCCGCCTTGATCGTGTCAATCGCAGTCTGCTTGATCTCATCACTGAAGGCATCCCCATTGATGCTTTTCGCATACAGACCCTCCGCTTCGGCATGTTTGTGAAAAGCGGCGGAGTTGTACCATCCGGCTGTGCCCGGTTTTTTTTCGGTACCGGCCTTCTCAAAGAATACCCCCAGCGTGGACGCGCCGCAGCCAAACGCTGCGGTAATGCGCGAGGCCAACCCGTAACCGGTGGACGCGCCAATGACCAAGACCCGTTTCGGGCCACCATCGATCGGACCGCGCTCCGTCACATAATCGATCTGCCGTTTGACGTTCGCCTCGCAACCGGCGGGGTGTGTGGTAATGCAGAGAAATCCGCGCACGCGGGGTTTGATGACCATAGGTGGAGGATCCTGACAGACGGTGACTGAGCGGCAATTACGGCCTTGCCGGGGTGCGACAAAAACGACCGGAAGTGTAGCATAATGCGATGTCCAAACCAGACGAAACCGTCCTGACCAGCCCGACGATCAGGTCGTCTTGTAATCACCGGATACTTTGCGTTCAATAGCAGCCCTGCGAAAGACAACCGTTCCGCCTATGCCCCGATCTCCGCTGCTGTACGCCACCCCCGATCGCTGGACCGAGACCGTGCTGGCAGACTTCGACCGATTTCTGCTGGATCACGCCGCGGCGGAGAAGAAAGCGTCGGGTATGGCCGTTTCCATGCTGTCCCACTATCCCGACCGTGTGGAACTGGTCGCCGCCATGGCAGACCTGGCAGTAGAGGAGCTTACCCACTACCGTGAAGTCGTGAAGTGGATTCACAAGCGGGGCTTGCTCACAGCCGCTGATGAGAAGGATCCCTACGTAACCGCGTTCAGAGAGTCCATTCGACAAGGCAAGGAGGTCTATCTGCTCGATCGCCTGCTGACCGCTGGCATCATCGAAGCACGCGGTGCCGAACGATTTGCACTGGTGGCCAAAGCACTCGATACCGGACCGCTACAGAAGTTCTATGAATCGATTGCCCGCTCCGAGGAGCGCCACTATGAGCTGTTTTTGTCGCTTGCACGACTGTATCTCGATAGTCACAGCGTCGAGACCCGCTGGCGGGAGCTGCTCGTCGTAGAAGCCGACATCGTCAGACAACTACCCCTGCGGGCAGCGCTGCACTGAGCCATGCGCGACGCTGTGGCATTGCAGCGCTACCTGCAGCGTCATATCGAGCCGCAGCTACCCAGCGCCGTCACCGCAAGTCAACGCTGGCGACATGCGGTGGTGATACCCGCCTACCGCGAAGACGCGTCTTTACTGGAACGCCTGCGAGCGGCTCCCGCAGCCGTTCGGGGTGAAAAGAATCTGGTGGTCCTGGTGATCAATCGCCCTTCCACCGAAGCCAACGACGACATCAATGCGCCACTGCGCCAGGCCATCTCCGGTCTGAAAAATGTGTCCAATGAAACCGGGGTCGATCACACCTTGGCTCTGCGCGACGACCTTGAACTGTTTCTTCTAGACCTGGATCAACTGCGCGGGCCGCTGCCGGCGGATGAGGGCGTTGGTTTGGCACGCAAGGCCGGCTGCGACCTGGCGCTGCGCTGGATTCATGAAGGTGCCATCAAAGAAGACTGGGTGTGCAATACCGACGCTGACGCGTGCTTGCCGCCGGATTACTTTACCAGGCTCCAGTCCCTGGAAGATCACCACCTCGGTGCCGTGTTCCCGTTCGTTCATATACCCAGCGGCAACGAGGCCATCGACACTGCGACCGCCCTGTACGAATTGCGTCTGCATCAGTACGTGCTCGGCCTGGAGTTCGCCGAGTCACCCTACGCGCTGCACACCCTGGGCAGCTGCCTGGCGCTGCGTGCCGGCGCCTACGCCCATGTGCGTGGCGTTCCAAAGCGAGCAGGCGCGGAGGATTTTTATCTGCTCAACAAACTGGCGAAACTCGGCCCGGTGGCGCGCCTTAAGGGCCGGTGTATTCAGTTACTCTCGCGAGCGTCGTCCCGCGTTCCTTTCGGTACCGGGCCTGCAGTGAAAGCCATCGCAGAGGGTAGGGAGACCGTTTTCTACCACCCTCAATGCTTCGAAGCCCTGCGTTGCGTATTGCGCTGCTTTGCGGGGCTCGCCGCACAACCAGACGCGGATTTGGCAGACCTTATCGGTACCAGCGGGCTGCAACCCAAGGTCGCTCAAGCCGCCTTGCATGCCTTGCAGCATTTTGGCATCGAGACCACACTCGCACACTGCCGTCGACAGGGCCGAACGCACCCCCAATTCCTGCAACACCTGACGACCTGGTTTGACGGACAGCGCAGCCTGCAATTTATCCATCGACTGCGCGACGACGGTTGGCGGACGTCAGGGTTCACGGAAATCGATCGGTTAACACCGCAGCTGTGGCCACCGCACGACGCCCAATCCGTCACTTCACTGAGGGAGGCGATCCATCGACACTGGGGTTGGCAGAACGGGCCTCGCTTCGACCGGCGCTAGAGACTCAGACGGCGAGTATCACTCAACAGGGCCACCAGACCCGTCAGGAAGCGTCCCGCGTCGCCGCCATTAACCACCCGATGGTCGTAAGACAGGGTTAATGGCATCAAGGTACGCGGCGTGAACTGCTCACCGTCCCAGACTGGCTGGACCGCCGCTTTGGACACCCCCAGGATCGCCACTTCCGGCGGATTGACGATTGGCGTGAAGCCACGGCCTCCAATGCTGCCCAGGCTACTGATGGTAAAACAGCCGCCCTGCATGTCCTGAGGTTTCAGCTTGCGTTCCCGCGCCAGTGCAGCCATTTCCTGCACCTCTGCTGCCAGTTCCCAAATACCCTTGCGATCCACGTCACGCAACACGGGCACCACCAAACCGGCGGGCGTATCGACGGCCATCCCGATGTGCACATACTTTTTATACACCAGCACCTGGCCATCCTGACTCAATGAACTGTTCAGCTTGGGGTTGGTTTTCAGTGCTACGGCACAAGCTTTGAGAATGAACGGCACCGGCGTCAACTTGGTGCCACGTCCCTCGGCGTCGGCTTTGAGACTTTTGCGAAATGCTTCCAGTTCCGTGATGTCCGCATCGTCGAACTGAGTGACATGAGGCACATTCAACCAGCTGCGCTGCATGTTCGCCGCCGTCAGCTTGTCGAGCTTGCTGCGCTCGGTAATCTCCACCTCACCGAACTGGGCAAAATCTACGTCAGGAACCTTCGGCAAGGCGCCACCGGCTTTAGTATCACCTGCACCAAGGCTGTTCTTGACGAAGCCGTGCAGATCTTCTTTCAGGATACGCCCGTGGGGGCCACTTCCGGCGACCGCGGCCAGTGGCACACCGAATTCTCTGGCCAGCTTGCGGACCGCCGGACCCGCATATACCGAGTCACCGTGATCCTCCACCGCCAGCGTCGGCTCGGCGCCCGACGCGGCCACTGGCTTGGCGGTTGGAGGCGTCGCCGACTCAGGTACCGTTGGCTCAGGGGTGACGGGCTGAGGTGTGGGCGATTGAGGTGCAGACTGCTCACGGTCGAGCTCTGCTTTGTCTGTATCCGCGCTGGCTCCACCCGTCTCCGCGACCGCGTCTTCAGACCCGGCGGCCTGGGCCGCGGTGTCGGCCTCGCCCGCCGCGTCGCTGGCGTCAACCACCACCATCGGCGAACCTTCCACCAGCTCATCACCTTCAGCCACTAACAGCTCTACCACGGTACCCGCAATGGTCGAGGGTATCTCCATGGACGCCTTGTCGGATTCGAGCACGATCAGACCCTGATCGATGTCTACCGTATCGCCCGGCGCCACCAGAATCTCAATGACCTCTGCGCCTTCAGAGCCACCTATGTCGGGAACGTCTATCTGTACTCGGGCCACGTCAATTCCTTTTAGATCACATGATGAAAGGATCGGGCTTATTCCCGTCAAGACCTAGCGACTGCATCGCGCTGCGGACCTTTTCCGCGGGCAACTGCCCCTGATCGGCCAGGGCGTGCAACGCTGCCAGCACAACGTACTCACGTCTGACTTCAAAAAACTCCCGCAGTTTGGCGCGTGTGTCGGAACGACCAAAACCATCCGTTCCCAGCGTGGTGTAGCTGCCGGGTACAAACTCGCGAATTTGATCGGTATACAGCTTTATGTAATCGGTAGCGGCCACGACAGGCACGTCCGCACCGGCAAGCAGCTGCGTTACGTAGGGCACCCTGGGAGTCTCACCCGGGTGCATCATGTTCCAGCGCTGCGTGGCCTTGCCTTCCCGCGCCAGCTGGTTGACGCTGGTCAAGCTGAACACGTCGGCGGCAATCTGATAGTCGTTTTCCAGGATGTCGGCAGCGGCTTCGACTTCGCGCAGGATGGTGCCGCCCCCCAACAGTTGCACCCGCGCAACCCCCTGTACAGACGACATGCGCAGGGGGTACATACCCTTGATAATGCCCTCTTCCGCACCCTGCGGCATATCCGGGTGAGCGTAGTTTTCATTCATCGTAGTGATGTAGTAAAAGCAGTTCTCACCCTCGTGATACATGTGCCTTAAGCCGTCCTGAACGATGACGGCCAGCTCGTAAGCGTAGGCCGGATCGTAACTCACGCAGTTTGGAATGGTGCTCGCCAGCACCAGACTGTGGCCGTCTTGATGCTGCAGGCCCTCGCCGTTGAGGGTTGTGCGTCCAGCCGTTGCACCGATCAAAAACCCGCGCGCCTGACTGTCACCCGCCGCCCAGGCCAGATCACCGATGCGCTGGAACCCGAACATGGAGTAGAACATGTAGAACGGCACCATCGAGTAACCGCTGGTACTGTAGGACGTTGCCGCGGCCAGCCAGGCGGAGAAGGCGCCAGCCTCGTTGATGCCCTCCTCCAGAATTTGCCCTTTGACGTCTTCCTTGTAGAACATCACCTGGCCAGCATCGGTGGGTGTGTAACGTTGACCGACCGAGGAATAGATGCCCAACTGTCGGAACAAACCTTCCATGCCAAAGGTGCGCGCCTCGTCCGGGACGATGGGCACGACACGCTGACCAATGTCTGCGTCCTTGGACAGACTGGAGAGCATCCGCACGAATGCCATGGTGGTCGAGATGTGGCGCTTGCCGGAACTTTTCAGGTGCTGGCCAAAGGCCGTCAATGGCGGTACTTCCAGCAGCTCGACTGCGCTGCGCCGGCGCGGCAGCGGCCCACCCAGCACGGCGCGTCGCTCGCGCATGTAGCGCATTTCAGGTGCATCGTCTTCTGGTTTGTAATAAGGAACGTGTTCCAGGTCTTCATCGTGTATGGGAATGATGAAACGATCCCGAAACGCTTTCAGACTGTCCATGTCCAGCTTCTTCAAGGCGTGGGTTTCGTTGTGCGCCTCTCCCGCTTCGCCGGTGCCATAGCCTTTGACAGTCATCGCCAGAATCACTGTGGGATGCTCTGATTCCTCCACCGCCTGGGCGTACGCCGCGTAGACCTTGTAGGGGTCGTGACCGCCGCGATTCAGGTACATAATTTCGTCGTCGGAAAGATCCGACACCAGCTCCAGCAGCTCTGGATACTTGCCGAAGAAATGCTCGCGTGTGTAGGCTCCGCCATTGTATTTGTAGTTCTGCAGTTCCCCGTCACAGACTTCATCCATGCGCTTCTGCAGCAATCCGGTGGTATCCTTCTCTAACAGCGGATCCCACAGTCGACCCCAAATCACTTTGATGACATTCCATCCCGCACCACGAAAGACACCCTCTAATTCCTGGATGATCTTGCCGTTACCGCGCACGGGCCCATCGAGTCGTTGAAGATTGCAATTGACGACAAAGATGAGGTTGCCCAACTTTTCACGCCCGGCTAGAGAAATCGCGCCCAGGGATTCCGGTTCGTCACATTCACCGTCGCCGAGAAAACACCAGATATTGCGATCGCCGTGATCCACCAGACCACGATCCTGCTGGTACTTCATCACCCGCGCCTGGTAAATCGCCTGAATCGGACCCAGGCCCATCGACACGGTCGGGAACTGCCAGTAATCCGGCATCAGCCAGGGATGGGGATAGGAAGACAAACCATTGCCGTCGACTTCACGCCGGAAGTTGTCCAACTGCCCTTCCGTAATGCGCCCCTCGAGATAGGAGCGAGCGTACATGCCCGGCGCACTGTGCCCCTGATAGAACACCACGTCTCCGGGGTGACCATCCTCAGTGCCACGGAAGAAATAGTTGTAGCCGACATCGTACAGCGTAGCGCTGGAGGAGAAACTGGAAATGTGTCCGCCGAGACCTTCGTCGTTATCGTTGGCCCGCATCACCATCGCCATAGCGTTCCAGCGCACCAGCGAGCGGATACGCCGCTCCATGAACAAATCGCCCGGCATCATCTTCTCTTCTGCAGGCAAAATGGTATTGGAAAACGGTGTGGTGATTGCCTGTGGCAAGCGCAAGCGCGCCTCCATGGCGTGTTTGGCCAGCTCGGTCAGCAGAAAGGACGCCCTCTCCGGGCCCGCGTGACGGACAACCTCGTCCATCGCATCCAGCCATTCCCGGGTTTCAGTCGGATCACTATCATGCATGAGCGCACTACTCCAGCCAGTCCATTCCCGTGGAAAACCCGCGGGATGGTTCCAATATAGAACCATTTAGATTCACGCTCGAGGCCTCATCAGACCTCGACTTACCGGCGGGCCGGCGCGACTGAAAATGCCAGAGCGTTTGAAAATACTAGCGCAGAATGACCCACATGTCCCTCAAGTTCCTTTTTGAAACCTTGAAAAACTTGCGTTACCGAACCTCGTACACCGCATGTCCCTGCTTCAGCTCACCGGCGGTGTCGTACACCGCGGCATCGTCTTGTGGGAATGTGTCCCAGCGGCCGGGCGCGATCACTTGCAGTGAATGCGGCTGCTGCAGGATGACTTGCTCGAAATAAGACCGCCAGTCCTGGTAACTCATCGTGCGCACCGCTGCTGCCAGCTGCTCGCGACTGTCGAAATCCAGGTAGCCCCGATTGATCGACGTCCAATAGAAGTCGGCACGCTCTGCCTGGTTTTTGTCCGGACGAGTGATGTCGTTGATCAACGCATTCTTGTGTCGCTCAAACTGCTCTTCATCGAGGGAGGGCTGCACACCTTGCAGGAAAGTCTGCATGGCATCCACCACCTCGGGCGCACTGGCGACGGGCGATTGAATCAACATCACCATGCCCGGAACACCCCGCATCGGCCATGCGAAGGCACTGGCAATGTAACCGAGCTGCTGCTCGGTGCGCAGCTGCTGGAAGAAGCCCGACTTCATAATCTGCGCAGTCAAGGCAATCGATGCCTTGTCTTGCCAATCATCGCCCGTGCTCTGCAGATACCAGGCAACCACCGCGTCATCGTGATCGATGTTCACCTCATAGCGCGCCCGTTCACCCGACTCGAGTCTCAGAACCCGCCCCTCCAGTTCCGCGGGTGCCGGACCGTCCGGCAGTACGGCGGCGACCAGATCCGCGACTTGCTGCGCCGTGCCGGCTGGGTAGTTGCCGTAAATCAGCGCTTCTGCGGTGGCGCCCTGCCAGAACGCCTGAACGTACTGTTCCAGATCCTCAAAGTTCGTTTGTTGCAATGCCTCGATCAGCACCGGCTCACCCCACCGGCTGTAATCCAGCGCTTCACGCAGATCGTCCATCAACTGAGTCGAAGGACGCTTTGCCGACGCGTTTTCCAAGTTGCGGATCATGCCCTGTTTAATGTCCTCGAAGCGCGCCTTCTCAAACTTGGCCTCACGGGCTTCCGTCAACATATCTTTCAGTAGCAGCAACTGCTTGTCGTTGTAGCCAGAGAGACTGAGCTGAATGCTGCGCACCTGACGCGCAAAACCGAAATTCAGCCCCGCGAGATGAGCCTCGTAGGTCTGCTCGTTTATCAGGTCGGCCAGTACCGCTGTGTACAGAGCAGATTGCGCGGCCTGGGTTGGATTTTCACCAATGACCGGGGACCGAAATCGTATCCGGATGCGCCCCTTGGGTACCCGAAACTCATCATCGGGCATCATCCAGATGCTTTGCCGCGGCTCCTGAATCGCCAGCTGCGGGATCGACGGCATCGGATCGGGCAAAGCCACAAGCGCCACGCTGTCGGCGATGAAGGGATTGGGTTTGGGCAGATGCAGGCTTTCCCTGCCGGGGTCACTGGCGGCGACCGTCAGGGCGGATAGGTCCAGCGGCCCGACCGAGTAAGGCACTTCGTAATAGTACGTCATCTTATCCGTCTCGACGTCGCTGTCCGTGAGCACGGCCACCGCATTGTCAGGTTTAACGGACTCCATCACATCGAGCAGCAGTTGTGGGTCGTAGTCATCCATGATGCTGTTGCCCTGCAACACATCCTTGGGCGCAAAATTGTGCATCATCGAGGCGAGGCCGGTGACGTTGCTTGACGGGTTGCCCTGCTCGCGGAAACGGAAACTGAGGTCAGCCAGACGCGACTGCTCGTCGTACAGCCACTCCTGCGGACCCTCTTCACGCACCATATCCAGGTAGGCGAAAATCATGCCCAACACTCGCTGGTAATTCTCCAGACCCTTATCGGTTAGCGCCACGTTGATGCTGAACAGAGAACCGCCCCGCCAGGCAACACTTTGACCGGCTCCCAGACTCTCCGCCAGCCCTTCGCGCTTTAGCGCCGACAACAGGCTGCCTTCGCCCTCGTGGCCAACCAGGTGCCCGAGATAGGCGACCGGCTTGGTGTGATAGTCCTCGCGGTAATCCGCGATGGGGAAGGTCACTTCGAGCTGCTTGAGCGTCGCCTGGGGCTGGATCTGCACGAACATGGGCAGTGAATCCGGCTCAAACATGGGCTGCGCGATGTCCTGATACTCGAACTTATGGTTGGGCACTTCACTGAAGATGCCGGTCACCAGGCTTTGCAGTTCATCCAGGGACTCATTGCCCAGAACCGCCAGGCGCATCTGGTTGGCCGAATAGTGCTTTCTATAAAACTCCAATAAGTCGTCGCGGATGCTGGCGTCCGGGCGGTCTCCCAGCGTCTCCAGACTGCCCACCAGGAACTGGCTGTAAGGGTGGTCCTGGTTCATGACTTGCTGCAGCACATCGAGTCCGCGTCGTGGATCACTGGTCAGACCCATCTGATATTCCGCCTGCACCGCGTTCTGTTCACGATCTATATAGATGTCATCAAACAGCGGCGCGACAAAAAACTGCGCGAAGCGGTCCAACGCTTCGGGTAAAAACTGGGGGTCGATGTCAAAAAAGTAATTGGTCTGCTCGAACGCGGTATAGGCATTACGGCTGCCGCCATGCTCGGTGATGTACTCTTCGTACTCCGCCGCGTCCGGGTACTTCTCGGTACCCAGAAACAGCATGTGCTCAAGAAAGTGTGCCAGGCCTCCGCGACCCGGCGGATTGTCACCGCTGCCAACCTGAACGGCCAGCGCTGCAGCCGCCTTGGGCGTATTCGGTGCAGAAATCAGCAGTGCTTCCAAATCGTTGTCCAGCGTAATCAGCCGGTACTCGTATTTGTCGTTGGGACTTTTGACCGGGGTGACGCTGTCACTGGTCACCGTAGCGCAGCTGGCCAGCACAACCGCCACCGATACCAGAAACACGTTGCGCAAACCCCGCCGGGCGAGCTCGTTGTACATTGACTACTCCATCACATCGATGTGTCGGGTTCGGCCTCGGCCACCGGTTGCGGCGAACTCGGCCAGGCATTAATGATTGCTTTAATCAGCGTCGCCAACGGTATGGCAAAAAACACGCCCCACAACCCCCAGATTCCGCCAAAAAACAGCACCGCCAGAATGATCGCGACGGGGTGGATTGCCACCGCTTCGGAAAACAGCAGAGGGACCAGAACATTGCCGTCCAATGCCTGGATGATCAAGTAGACCGCGACGACCCAATAAAATTCACCGCTGATGCCCCACTGAAAAAAGGCCACCAGCACCACCGGTATGGTCACGAGTGCTGCCCCAATATAAGGGATTATCACCGACAAACCCACCAACAGTGCCAGCAGGGCCGCATAGCCCAAACCAAAGAAGGTAAAGGCCGCGTAGCTCACGCCTCCGACAATCAGAACTTCCAGTGCTTTACCGCGTGCGTAATTGGCCACCTGATCGTTCATCTCTCGCCAGATGCGGTTCAACAGCGGCCGTTCTGCAGGCAGAAATCCACTCAACCAGCTCAATATCTTGTCGCGGTCCTTCATAAAGAAAAACACCAGCAGCGGAATCAAAATCATGTACACCAGCAGCGTCAGCAAGCCGGGAATCCAGGCCAGTGTGCCCGCGACCACCCGCTGGCCCATGCCGGCAAATTCGGCTCTGGCCATGGCCATGAACTCGGACAGCTGGTCACCGGAAAACACGTCAGGATAGCGCTCTGGCAGAACGCCCAAAAACTGTTGGGCCTGATCGAGCATACGCGGCGTCTCCGCAGCCAGACTAACCAGCTGTCGCCACGCCAGGGGCAACAGGCCGAGAATGACACCAAAAAACACGCCCAGGAACACCAGGTACGAGACCCACACCGCAAAGCCCTGCGGTATCCCCATGCTCTGTAACCGACCCGCCAGCCCCTGCGCAAGATAGGCAAAGACCAACGCGCCAAGAAACGGCGCGAGAATGTGACCCATGGTCATCAATAGCACGACGGCGATGGTCAATAGCACCAACAGGAGGATCGACTCCTCCTCGTACAAGTATCGCCGATACCACTTATTGAAGATCTCTAACATCCGTCACCCACAGTGCACGATGGTTGCTTTGACAAAGGCTTATCCAGACCACTATAACGGCAGCGAGCCCGCCGGCCCAGCGTCGCCCGAACATGGCAAGGGCCTGACTTCACGCGGAGTTTTTCTGCAGCAGATGGACGAACACACCGTTGTGTTCTTCGCTGGACAGCAAACGGTGACCCGACTGCTTGGCGAACACCTGAAAATCACGCACCGAACCCTCGTCGGTCGACAGCACGCGTAAACGCTGGCCCGCCTGCAAGCTGTTCAGTGCACGCTTTGCCTTCAACAGGGGCATAGGGCACTGCAGGCCGGTGGCGTCCAACTCGATCGGTTTTGTCTCCATACTGTCGTGGGCTCATGTGCGCGAGCCGCACAGTATAGGGCAGTTCACGGTGTCGATGAACTTTCCAAATGCCGCAAGCTCCAAAGGGCATATTGACGTGTCCTCCGCAAGTGGGCTTGCAGTACAATCTCAAGTCTCTCGCGATCAACCGACGGTAATCCTCTGTGTGCGAACGAACGAAGCAGGCTGTCCGACGGCGGTGCACAGCACTGCTGCTTGCTTTGTTGTGCCTGCCGTCCGCGGCCTGGGCGCAGCAAGAGGATCTGAAGATTCCCGATCTGGGCCGGTCCAGCAGTATGTTCTCGGCCGAGTTCGAGCACGAGTTGGGACGTGCCTGGCTGCGCGTGTTTCGCAGTCAGGCGCCGACCGTCGATGACCCGCTGCTGTTCGACTATATGGAAGGTTTGCTGTATCGGCTGGCCAGTCACAGCAAGCTACAGGACAGGCGCCTGGAACTGGTGATTGTCGACAACCCCACCATGAACGCCTTTGCGGTCCCCGGTGGCGTCGTCGGTGTACACAACGGTTTGCTGATGTCCGCGCAAACGGAAGATGAGCTGGCCACCGTGCTGGCTCACGAAATCGCCCACCTAAGCCAGCGGCACTTCTCTCGCGGTGTGGAATTCCAGCAACGTCAGCAGCCATTGGCTCTGGCGGCTATGCTGGCCAGTCTGGTACTGATGGCCACTACGGGTGGCGATGCCGGACTCGCTGCCCTGTCTGCCACCCAGGCGGCGGCGCAGGATTCCGCCCTGCGCTACAGCCGTGGCAACGAACAGGAAGCAGACAGAATCGGCATGCAGACCATGGTCGAAGCCGGCATGGACCCGCACGCAGCGCCGGCCATGTTCGAACGCATGATGCAGTCCATGCGCTACTCCTCCAGCAACCGCATCCCCGAGTTCCTCCGCACGCACCCCCTCTCCGAGAGCCGCATTGCGGACACTCGCAACCGGGCGCGGCAGTATCCGAAGTCGATTCGATCCGTCAGTCTTGACTACCAGCTCATGCGCGCTCGGGTGGAAAACTCACTGGCCAGAACGCCCGAGGAATCCGTCGCACGGTTTCGTGGCGAGCTCGAAGGCAAGCCCCGATCGCGCGAGGCCACCGTGTACGGATTGGTACTGGCTCTGACCGACGCGGGTCGTCCGGACGAAGCCAGCCTGCAGCTGGACACGATCTGGTCTAACAACCCTGATCGGCTGGAGTACATCATCGCCGACGCTGAAATCGACATGCTGCGCAATAACCCCGAGCGGGCGCTGGAAAAACTGTCACGCAAGCTGGCACTAACGCCCGGCAACCATCCACTCACCATGACCTATGCGAGAGCGCTGATGCAGGACCAGCAGCCCCACGTTGCTGCCGAGGTACTCGTTGAGCAAAGCAAACGTCGCCCGAATGATCCAGGCCTTTGGTATCTGCTGGCAGAAGTACAGGGCCTGGCGGGCAATATCGTCGGTCTGCATCAGGCGCGAGCGGAGTATTTCATACTGAACGGCAACCTGACTCAGGCCAAGAAGCAGCTGCTGTACGCGCGCAAGCTCGCCAAGGGCGACTACCTCACGCTGTCGCGCATCAACGAGCGCATCAACGACATCGACGCGATGCGTCAGCGCATGGAGGAGTTTTGACCGAACCGGTCGCGTTTAGGCGTTACCCTTCACAGCGACGTTGATCTCCTCGGCGAAGTCCAACATGCGCTTTAGCGGCAGCATAGCGCGTTCGCGGAGGGCGGGGTCCACATAAATTTCATTGTCGTCTCGCTCAAACACGTCGGCGAGCAGTTCCAGATCGTTCATCGCCATCCACGGGCAGTTTGCACAGCTGCGGCAGGTGGCCCCTTTGCCGGCGGTGGGTGCAATGATGAACTCCTTGTCAGGCGCCTGCTGCTGCAATTTGTAAAAAATGCCCTGGTCGGTCGCCACAATGAAACGCTCGTTCGGCAACTCACTGGCCGCACGTATGATCTGCGTGGTTGACCCCACGCGATCCGCAAGCTCGAGCACCGGTTCCGGCGATTCGGGATGCACCAGCACGGCCGCGTCCGGATACACCTGCTTGAGATCGGCGATGCCGCGTGCCTTGAATTCCTCGTGAACAATGCACGCACCGTCCCACATAATGATGTCCGCACCGGTCTCTTTGCGCACATAGTTACCCAGGTGCTGATCCGGCGCCCAGAGAATTTTTTCGCCGCGCTCGGACAGGTGTTCAGCGACGTCCAGCGCAATGCTCGACGTGACCACCCAGTCTGCGCGGGCCTTCACCGCCGCAGAGGTGTTCGCGTACACCACCACCGTGCGATCCGGATGTTGGTCGCAGAATTTGGAAAACTCCTCGATGGGGCAGCCAAGGTCCAACGAGCAGGTCGCCTCCAGAGTCGGCATGACTACGCGTTTTTCAGGCGTCAGGATCTTGGCGGTTTCCCCCATGAACTTGACGCCTGCCACTACGAGAGTGTCGGCAGGATGGTTGTGACCGAAGCGCGCCATTTCCAACGAATCTGACACACACCCGCCGGTCTCCTCAGCCAGTGATTGCACTAGCGGCGAGGTGTAGTAATGGGCGACTATGACCGCGTTTTCGCGCTCCAGCTGCTGCTTGATGCGCTGCTTAAGGGCGCTCTCTTGTGCGGGGCTGAGCTGAGTTTGCGAAGCACGATCCAGGTGCTGTTGAACCTCCTCCCGGATCGTCGCCAGTTTGTCAGTGGCCAGACTCATAACGCTTCAGATCGTGACGGGCCGGCAAGTCTAGCACAGTTTGGCAGAGCGGGTTTTGTCCTTTATCCTCACCCGTTGACCCATTTAAGGATCGCGCACATGGTCGAATACGAGTACGTAAAAACACGCCGGGAAGACGTCCAGGCCATCCCTGAAAAACAGATTCCTCTGGTGCGTTTTGTCATGCGCTGGGCAACCAAACTGAATGTAGCGGTATTCAGAGCCAGCAAGGGGCGGTTGATGAACAAGTTCATCGGGGGCTACCCGGTCTGCATCGTTACGACGCGCGGCGCCAAGACCGGTAAGGTGCGACGGATCGCGCTGATCCATCTGCCCCACGGTGACAACAAACTGCTGGTGGCGTCCCAGGGCGGCATGCCAAAGAATCCAGTTTGGTACTACAACATCAAAGCCCATCCGGACATCCAGATCATGGTCGATGGCGACGAGAAAGACTATACCGCTCGCCAGATTTCCGATGAAGAGAAGGCCGAGCTGTGGGAGCACCTGCTGTCACTGTACCCGGACTTCGACGAGTATCAGGCGCGCACCGACCGCAACATTCCGGTGTTCAGCTGTGCCCCCGTTAACGAGCGCTCAAACGCCTTGGGGGCTGTACCAGATGGGTGACGACCAGGCGCGCTCCTGAATCACCGGATTGAACAGCGGTGTCGCACAATCTGTGGGTCGCTCCGCGTCCGGCAGTGACAGACACTGGTAGGCCGTGTAACGACAGCTGGGGTTTTCGACAGCGCGCAGGTAGTACACAGCGGGCTTCGCGGCATCGAACTCAGGGTCTTGCCACACGCTGCACAGCTGGGCAGAACCGCTGCCGCGAGTTTCGCAAGTAGCCAGATCGACCGAGGCGCCATTATCTCGATCGCCGGCCACCTCATAGACCCGCTGCCAGCTGTTGCCTTCGTCGTCCGCCCACAGCTTGATCACCTGTAAACGCTGCAGTGGTATGCCGGGTCGGTCCGCGGTGCCGGGGTCCGCCGCCGCACTGACCAGAAACCGCGGCGCTTCACCCGCCACCGCGGGCAGATCCGACCCCATGGGCACCCCTGTCGCATAGGCGCGGCGGACCATGTCGGGACGCTCACACAAGTCCGTGGGCAATGACCAGCCGCCGAAAAACCTCGGTAGGATACGCGGCCCGCTGGTGCCGAACACCTCGCGCCGGCGCATGGCGTCAAAGATCGCGTCGCGAGAATTCTCCTCCGCCCAGACCCCGATCAACCCACCCGGGTTGTTACTCGCATTGCCCGGGATCTCGGCATTGAACTGCACACGCTCCTGGGCGGTGGCATCGCCGATCCCGAGATGGCCTGGAAAATTCCATTCCGCGACACCCCCCGCCATCGCGTTGTGAGTATCGGTGCTCGCCATGATTCCGAACTTGAAAGGATTGACCCCGAGGCGCTGCTCCTCCGCCAGGCCCGTCGCCAGTGCGTAGCGCAGGTAGCTGTTGCGATCCAGACAGGATGGACCGAGGTGTGGCACCCAGTCGGCGAGCGGGCCGCTGTAGCATTCGCCAACGGTGTCGTTCTCACCGACCGTGGAGCGAAACACCATGTCTTCAAACTTCTCAAAGTCGCACAGCTCGTCAGCGGCGCCCAACACACCCGGCAGACCGTTGCGGCACTCGGAATCGCCCTTGTGCTGCATGATCTCTGCCAGCGGCTCGATGCGCTGCCGCAATCGGGCTCGAGCGCGCTGCGCATCCAGCGAGCGAGCACCCGGGTAATCCACCGCGAACATACGGCCGTTGCTGATGTTGGCGTTGTGTGGGATGGCCATGACGTCACAGTCGGTGTCGCTGTCCAGGCACTGTTCCTTGAGAATGCGCCAAAGGTCCCATTCACGAGTGGTTTCCAGGTAGGACACGGGGCGAGCCAACACGGAGGCATTGCGAAACACCACATTGCGATGCAGGTTCGAGCCCATGCGAAACGAGCTGTACTCGTAGCCAATCAGCGTACTGCGCGTGCAATCGCCGCTGCGATCGTGCCAGGTTTCCGCAGCGTCAATGATCTCCCGCCAGGCTGCAGTGGAGCGCTCAACGCAGCGTTGCCCGTCTTCGCCGCACACGTCGATGTCGCGCGTGGAAAAGGGCGACATGATTTTCACCACCAGCTGTGGTGCTCGACCCTCGCCGCGGCGCATCACCTCGCAGAACGAGGTTTCAAACGCGTCGGTATCGGGGTCCAGGCAAAGCGATTGCTCACCGAGAAATTCCGCGTGGTCGGTCACACCGGCAAAATCCAGCGGTCGATCGATGTCAACCTGACGCGCAAAGGGTTGATCGCCCAGCGGCAACCCCACTGCCTCCCCGAAGGCATAGCGATAGGCGTCCGTTGGCTTGAGACGCATACCGAAGTTCCAGGCATCACTGGACAGATAGGTGTGCACGTGCAGGTCACCGAACAGGGCGCGCCGATCAGGGTCAGCCTGGGCGCAGGGTAAGCTGTCGGGCTGCGCGGCAAAGTCGCGCGCCGCGTAGACGCTTTCATCCGGCGCCGGCACACGGTTACACGCCGTCAGCCCCAGCAGCACAACGGCAAACCCAAGCCACCGCATCAGCCGTCTTCCAAGGGCGACTTGGGCAGGAACTCAGGCCAGTCGGCGCTGATGCGGGCCTGCCAATCCGGGTCCCGACGCTCAAAATACGCCAGACCACCCTCTACAGCATCGGGTGTGGCCATACTGTGATTGAGCGCCTTCGATTCCAGAGCGGCCAGCTCTGACTGGGTCGTATCCAGTCCACGCCAGAGCAGAAACTTGTGCAACCCCACCGGCAGCGGTGCACAGTGAGTGGCGATCTCCTCGGCCAGCTCCAAGGCCGCCGGCAGCACCTCATGGGCCGGCAGGCAGCGACCCGCCAAACCGAAGGCGTGCGCTTCTTCCCCCGTCAGTCGCGGTGCACGCACCAACAGCTCGAAGGCGCGTTCGAAGCCGAGCAAGCGCGGCAACAAGAATTCCATAGCAAAATCCGCGACGACGCCTCGACGGGACTGTAGAAATCCGTATTTACCCTCGACGGCGAAAATGCGCATGTCCGCCTGCATCGCCACACTGAGCCCCGCACCGATCGCATGCCCGTTGCAGGCAGCGATGACGGGCTTGCGCACTTCAAACGCCTGCATACCGAGCGGACAGCTGTCGACTGCGACAGTCTGGGCACTGCCGTCAAAGGTCTCACCACCGCCGCTCATATCGGCCCCGGTGCAAAACGCCTTGCCGGCGCCGGTGACCACCACCACGCGCACGTCATCGTCCGCATCACAGCGGCGGTAGGCATCTCCCAGCCCATCAATAATGGCCTGATTGATGGCATTACCCACGTCCGGACGATTGAGCGTAATGATCGCAACGCCGTTACGTTGCTCCAGTTGCAGTTCGGGATTCATAGCCTGTCCAGGTCACGACATCAAAGAGCCTAAGCCTAGAGCATTGTTCTGCGCAGGCAATGATGACTCGGGCCAGGAAGCACTTGCAGCAATGCAGCGGGGCGGTAGCACACCCTCAGCGGCCAGAGTGGTAATTTTAAAGGAAGATTTACTAGAATTTCTGTCACATCTTCCGTATAACTTCATGTTATATAAAAGAATAAGCGCTTACGGACCCCGGTGATGGGGATCACCCAGGGACCGGGGGCGTCTACCAACGTGTCACAGTTGGACAGCCGGGACCGAGTAGGTGGAACAGCACACAGTACTGATCATCTCCGAAAACCAGACGGATCACCTGATCCTCTCTGCCAGCCTGGAGCGCGCGCAACCCGCACGCTTTCACCTGGCGTCTTCGGAATCCATCGAGCGCCCTCTTGAAGCGCTGCTGGATCCAGCCGTCGACGCCGTCATCATGGCCTACGGTCCGGAGACGGAATACGTGCTGCGACTGGCCAACAAACACGAAGTCACCACACCGGTCATTTTGCTGCTCGACGACGGCGACGAGGCCATTGTTCATCACCTGCGCGATCTGGGTGCACGCGACTATTTACTGCGGAGCCAATTGCAGGACTCCCTGGTTCACCGGGTGCTGGACTACAGCATCGAACTCAAGCTCGCCAAAGAAAAAATCCTGCAATTGTCGAATCGAGATGCGCTCACCGGTGCGCTCAACCGGGTTGGCTTTCGCGCCCATCTAGAGCGCGCCATGGGTCGCTCGGAGCGCTACGGATTCAATACCGCGCTGCTGTACATCAATATCGATCAGTTTTCGAACATCAACGATCACTACGGCGAAGCAGACGGCGACATCATGATCAAGTCGATCTCGCGACGCCTGATCAACAAAATGCGCAGCACCGACAGCATCGCACGGCTCGGCGGCGATGAGTTTGCCGTCGTGCTGGAAGACGTGAGCTCCCAGTCTGCGGTCGATCTCATCGCCGAGAAGATGCTCAAATCCATCTCCGCGCCCATGATTCTCAGCGACCAGCAGGTCTCCGTGGAAGCCAGTATCGGTGCTGCCCTGTATCCGGACGACGGCCGCGAATTCAGCGATCTGGTGGAGAACGCCCGCAGCGCCATGCAGCAGGCCAAGACCGTCGACGGCGGCCGCTTCATTCGCTATTCGGAAAAGCTGGTGTTTGAGGCGGGCAACACCAATCTAGCGGCGGAACTGCGCACCGCCGTACGCAAGAATCAGTTTGAACTGCACTATCAGCCCCGCATCGACCTGGCCAATGGCCAGCTGGTTGGTCTGGAGGCACTACTGCGCTGGAATCATCCGGAACGCGGCTTGATCGCACCCGGTGAATTCCTGTCAGCCTGTGAAGACATGGGACTGATGAAAACCATTGGCTACCAGGTCATACAGCACGCGTGCAACGCACAGGTCTGGCTCACCGAGCAGCGACTGCAAAACGTCGAAGTGGCAGTGAACATCTCCTTTTCACAAATTCAGGACGACCGATTTGTTGAGATCGTCAAAGACATCGTGTCGCGCAGCAAGGCCAATCCGTCGCGCATCGAATTCGAGCTGACCGAGTCCACCATTCTCAAAAGTCCCGGCGCGATCAAAGATCGCATGAACGATCTGCGCGAAATGGGCATCTCCTTCTCGCTGGACGATTTTGGCACCGGCTTTTCGCAGCTGTCGCACCTGACCGAACTACCCATATCCGCACTGAAGATTGATCGCTGCTTTGTGCAGGACCTGCCCAACAATGAACATCAGGAAGCGGTGTGCATGATGATCATCGAGATGGGCAGGCGGCTGGGCATGCTGGTGGTGGCCGAGGGAGCGGAAACCCACGAGCAAATCGAGTTCTTGCGCGAGCATCAATGCCAGCAGGTGCAGGGTTTCTACTACAGCCCCGCCATCCCATTACAGCAACTGCCCAGGTTCATCAAAGAGCAGGCATCGAAACGCCATGACCACCTACTGTCATGACCCTCAGCCCGGCTCAGTAAGCGACGCGATTGCGGCCCGCTTTTTTGGCCTTGTACAGCTGCTGATCCGCCGCGGCCAGCACCGCTTCCGCATCGGCGCTGTCCTCCATTCGCCCGGCGAGCCCCGCGCTAACCGTCACTGACACCTGTGAACTGTTGATTCGGGTGGCACCACGACGGCGACTGCCCTCTCGCTGGCGTTCGGGTCGCAGGCTGCGATTGCGCAACGCCATGCGATAGTTGGCGATCTCCTCACGCACTTCTTCCAGCGGCTCCACGCACTCTTCCACGTCCCGGCGTGGAAACACGATGCAAAACTCTTCGCCCCCATAACGGTAGGCCGTGCCGCCTCCGCCTATGCCGCGCAGGCGTGACGCCACCAGCCGCAGGACCTCATCGCCTACCTCGTGGCCGTGGGTATCGTTGAAGCGCTTGAAATGGTCTACATCGACCATCGCCAGACTGTAGCTGCGGCCCAGCCATTTCATGCGTTCGTTCAAGGCGCGGCGCCCGGGCAGGCCAGTCAGTTCGTCGCGGTAGGCCATCGCATGAGAACTGCGCAATAGGCCCCAGGCGACGCAAACCGCCGCCGCCGCACTCATCACCGTAGAAATATCGACCAGATGCAATTGCGCTAGCGCGAGGAACAGGGCGGCGAGCGTACCCAGCAGGGCCGGCTCCACTTCTTCGCTGCGCACGCCGAGCACAAAAACACCCACTGCTGCTGCTAGCCCGATCAACAAGGTCACTCCACGCGACAGCACGTACCCGTCGAAGGGGTTGGGCGCGTAATAGGTTCGCGACGCTTCGTTGAAGTCAGCCAACCAGGGCGCCAACCCATAGGTGACAGCGCCTAGCGCGACAAAGCCGGCGCTCATGTACAAACCGTTGAGGTTGAGAATGCCGCGCTCGGGTAGCAGCAGCAGATAAAACGTCAACACGGGCAGAGCAAGACTCACACCGAGATAGACCCGTGCGGCGCCGGGCTCGTCCAGACTCACCTGCAAAGAGTGCTGCACCGTCCAGTAGAACAACGCCACACCCAGCGCCGCAAGCATCAGCCGGCAGCGATTGAACTGGTTCGCCATGAACAGAGAGATTAGGCAAAGTAAGTAGGGGAGACTGTCCAGTACCGTGCGAGCGTCGCTACCGAGCGCGTCGAGGTATGCGCGCCCCCAATAGGCCAGGCCAATGATGACGGCTGGCGGTAACAGTTTCCACAACGCCGCGGGATACCATTGGATCACGCTGGTTTCGTCTCCCTGGAAATGGCACTGCGGACGCGCGCCCGCCCCCGTCCACGCCCGCGATGTTCTTATTGCCACTAGGCGCGAGATGGGAGTAATGATAGCCTACAAACAACATCAGACGCATCAGTTCGGTGATAGATGTCCAAAATCGAACCCGGCCGGCACGAAGCGAAAATACTGGTCTGCGACGACGATCAGAACGTTCGACTCCTCACGCGACAGTGCCTGGAAGCAGAGGGTATGCAGGTCGTGGAAGCTTCCAGTGGCGAAGAGGCCATCGCAACGTTCGTCCGCGAACGGCCGGATCTGGTATTCCTCGACGTCGAGATGCCGGGCATGACCGGTCTCGAAGCCTGCCGTAGGATTCGCAGCCTGCCTCAGGGTGAAGCCATCCCCATCATGATCGTCACCGGCTCTGACGATCGGCAGTCCATCGACCAGGGTTTCGAAGCGGGCGCAACGCAGTACAAAACCAAACCGGTGAACTGGTCACTGCTGGGCCGCGACGTGCAGTACATGTTGCGCGCCAGCAACGCGTTCAACTCCCTGAAGCGCCAGGAAGACCGCCTGCGTTATCTGGCCTACTACGACCCGCTCACCAGCCTGCCCAACCGCCGCAGCTTCAACGAACAACTGAATCGTATTCTACGGCGCGCTCAGCGGCACGCTCGCAACGCGGCACTGTTGTTCATCGACCTGGATCATTTCAAACGAATAAACGATTCCATCGGACACTCCCGTGGCGATCGCCTGCTGGTTGAGATCGCCAAACGCCTCACTATGGAGCTGCGCGAGGACGACGCAATCAACTACTTTTCCGACGTGGACGCGAAGGTCGGCGGCGAGTCGAATACGGAGATTGCGCGCCTGGGCGGCGATGAGTTCACCGTCGTGCTGTCGGAAGTCTCCGACATCACTCACATCAAACGCGTGGCACAGCGGATCCTCGACAGCCTCTCGGCGCCCATCGCCCTGCAGTCGCACAACCCGGTGGTCACGCCCAGTATCGGTATCGCACTTTTCCCCGAAGACGGCACCGACGCCGACACGCTGATCCGCAACGCGGATACCGCCATGTACGTCGCCAAAGCCGAAGGCCGTGCCTGCTATCGCTTCTACGACGAGGAGATGAATGCGAAGGCCGTCGAACAGTTAAAGATGGAAGAAGAACTGCGCGATGCCATGGCCAACGATGAGTTGGAGCTGCGCTTTCAGCCGCAGGTGGATGTGAAGTCGGGCGAGGTGGTGAGCATGGAAGCGCTGGTGCGCTGGAAGCACCCCACTCGAGGCATGGTCTCGCCGCTGGAATTCATTCCCGTCGCCGAACGCACCGGCCAAATCATCGAGCTGGGTCAATGGGTGATGGATGAGGTGGCGCGCAGCTGCCTATATTGGGACAAGCACGGACTAAAGCCCTTTCGCGTGTGCGTCAATATCTCACCGCTGCAGTTCAATCAGCGCAATCTGCCGGAGTGGATCGGCGAGTTTCTCGAGCGCTCGGGCCTGCCCGCTGAACGGTTGGAACTTGAGCTGACAGAGAGCGCCATTATGACGGACGCAGAGACCAATATTGCCAAACTGCGGGAGCTGAAGGCACTGGGTCTGGATCTGGCCGTCGATGACTTTGGCACGGGCTATTCCTCGCTCAGTTACCTCAAACGCTTCCCGATCGATACGCTGAAGATCGATCAAAGTTTCACCGCTGACCTGAACACGCCCGATGGCGCCGCCATCGTCGACGCCATACTGGCCCTGGCGAGAACCTTGAACCTGCGCGTGATTGCAGAAGGGATCGAAACCGAGGAACACTTGACTCATATGGTCCGCAAAAAGTGTGACCTGTTGCAGGGTTTCTATTTTGCCCGGCCGCTCTATCCAGAAGACGTGCCCGCCATGCTGAACGAAAACTTTTCTCAGCAGATCAATGAAGCGATCGAGAGCCAGCAGATTAAAAAAGTTGTTGAGAACTGATCGCCGCGGCCCACTGGCGGCCGCTATCGCCACCTTTCTTCTCCCACTCGCCGTCGCTACCCGCTCAGATGAACAGCTGCTCGTTTTGGTACAGGGCTCGTCCGCCGATCAGCTGGCAGAACTGGTAGACCGCGCAGGCGGCACCGTCACTCATCATCTACCGATCATCCAGGCCGTGGGCGCTCGTATGACCACTGCCCAGCTGGATGAAGTCCTGCAATCCCCGGTGGTGACACGCCATATCGACGACTTGGGTAGCGAAGACCCGGCCCCGGAGGAGGAAGAGGAAGCCTGTCGAGTGCGTGGCCATCTAGAGCTTTCCGAACTCGATAGCCAGGTCTTAAGGTGGACTCTGCACAATAAACGCGACGCGCCGGTGCAGCTCAAGGAACTGGACATCGCCTGGCCTGTTGCGCTGGGAGACATCGATACCCTCTCGCTGCACGGCAAGCCGCTGACAAACGCCCTGCTGGAAACGCGCCAGCCTGGCGCGGCCCACCTGCAGTTTCCGGCAGTGGGCGCCCCGACGCTCGGCGGCCGAGAGGACCTGGTGATTTCCTTTGCCAACGACGGCACACCGCTCCTGGACACCCCGCTTCGACAACGGGACTTCTCGATCAAGGCCACATTCCGGGGGGATTGCTCGACCGACTTGATTCCCGGGTACGACAACAACCACGACGACTTCTACTACACCCGCGTGGCCGGCATCGAACCCCTGCATCGCGAGGGCATTACCGGTGCCGGCATCACGGTGGCTGTGGTGGACTCCGGCATGTGGGAACACCCTGCTCTAACGGATGATACCCGAGGCAACTCGCGCCTGCTCGCCACCTACAACGCCCGAGATAGCGACTCCGGGGGCCCAGTCATCGACGAAAGCGGCCACGGCACCCACATGGCAAGCATTATCGCCAACAGTGACCCCACCCGCCGGGACGGCGTCGATACCGGGACCTTCAAAGGTGTGGCGCCCGATGCAAACCTGGTGGTTGTGAAGATTCTCGATCGTGAGGGCCAAGCTCACCTGTTGGAAATTGTGCAGGGTATACAGTGGGTGGTGGATAACCGGGAGCGTTACAACATTCGTGTATTGAATCTGTCTTTTGCCCAGCAGCCGCGCTGGCCTTTCTGGGACGATCCGGTGAATCAGGCGGTAACCCGGGCCTGGGACGAGGGTATTGTTGTCGTGGCCGCCGCGGGCAACGAAGGCCCGGAGCCCATGACGGTGGGTTCGCCCGCCAACCTGCCGCTGATCATATCCGTGGGGGTGGTAACAGACTCCTGGACCCCCGAGACCCGGGACGATGACTACATACCCGACTTTTCATCCCAGGGCCCTACGCCGACCGGCCATCTCAAACCCGATTTGGTAGCCCTGGGCGGCCATATGACAGGACTCATCGCGCCGGGCTCCGCCCTGTTGGAAGAGCAGCCTGAGGATATTCTGAGCACGGGCGAGTATGTCTCTACTGGCTCGTCGCAGGCAGCGGCCCTGGTCTCGGGAATTGCGGCTCTGCTCTTGCAGCTCGACCCGGAACTGACGCCTGACGAGGTGAAATGCATGCTCATTACCAGCGCGGAGCCCGCCATCAACCGGGACGGGCGCTTCGCCTACAGCCCCTTTCAACAGGGGTATGGCTACGCCTCTGCCTCGCGGGCAGTGACTCTAGGTCAAACGCACTGCACACTGCCCGTGTATCGAGCGCTGCCGATAGATCAGCTGATCGATACACTGTACGGCCCCGCCATCGTGGGAGAGGACGGCGAACCAAGCCTGCCGGGTATTCGAGATCTGGTGGCCAGTGAGCCCAGCGCCAAGGGATTGAGTACAACCCGTAAATGGGGGGTTAAAGACCACATTGAACGCATGGATAATCCTGAGGTCGAGGCGCTGCCAACCACCAAAAACGGCATCAACTGGTTGGACGTGTATCTGCTGGAACGAGCCAACATCGAAGAACTGGGCCAGTAGCACCAGCGGAATCCGCCTCCTCGCAAAACCCATCAGACGAATCTTTGTGCCCCCTCCGGGTCACCCTACTGGTGGCAGAACGCACCGCCATATTGTTCAATAAATCAGGCGCTTAACTCCGCACCACCCCAACCGCCGCCCTGGACCTCATCACCCCACGGGGATCTACCCCAAAAGGGGCAAGTCGCTGCTTCAATTCGCTTAGCTCAAATCGTTTAATAGGGTCAAGCACCGTAAATAAAGAGTGCGAACTAGCTTCCTAGGGGAAGCTCGTTAGGAGACTTCCGTCACATTTTGCGTCGGGAGAATCAATTAAAGAAGGCAGGAAGTACATATGAAAGCCCTTAGAAAAGTAGGGGCCGCAGGCATTGCGAGCGCAGCTCTCATTGCACTGTCGCCTACGACCTACGCCGATGGCTCTTCTGAGCGATCGGCATCTGACACCTCCGGCAGCACGGTACACCGCGTCAGCCACGCCCTGGCTAACGAAAAGGAGTACACCGGCAAAGTATCTTCTGGATACAAGTGGGGTGAAGCCACCACCACTGCGCCCAAGCAACTCTGGGCAGATCCCGCCAAGCGAGATGTTCGCAGTGGATACAAGTGGTCCGAGGACAACACGGCCGATCAAGCTGGAAAACGCTGGGGACGAAGAGACGCCTCGGAACAAGCTGGCAAACGCTGGGGGCGCAGAGACGCCTCGGAACAAGCCGGCAAGCGCTGGGGGCGAAGAGACGCCTCGGAACAAGCTGGGAAACGTTGGGGCCGCCGTTAGGTCGGACCCAACACGTTACTACTATCCGACCGCCTGATAACGGTCGGACAAAGTAGCCAACCAAAGACGCTCTACCGGATCGCCTTCATCCGGAGGGCGGCTTTTGTGTGCTTGTTCGCAAAACTGCCTCAAGGGATGGTGGATATCCGACCGATCCTATATTCTTAACAAAACAACTCGGCAACATTCGAACTGCTAATGAGATTTTGGGCAACTCTCACGGCTTTTATTTTTCCGGTTTGGGCAAACGCCGGTAATCCCCTACCCTTGTCGGTTGATCTCCACTTATCTCAGCCGGTCTTCAGCCAAAAGCTAACACAACAAACAGTCACACAAACATTCCAAGATTCAACAGGAGCTTTGTGGTTTGTTACCCAGGAAGGCCTCAATCAATACAATGGAGCAGAACTAGCAAACTTCCTTGCAGCTGGTAACGATCCATCCTCTCTTCCAACCGACATCATCACTCGGGTCATTGAAGATCAGCTAAGGAATGTCTGGGTTTCAACCCTGGGAGGTGGTGTCGCAAAGTTCAACAGGGTTACGAGGAGCTTCCAGACGCTTCACTCAGACCCCAATGATAGGAATACCCCCTACTCTAACGACGTATATTCTCTTTTCTGTGATGATCGCGGCATAATCTGGCTGGGCTATGAGAACGGCTTTAGCTCGTTAGACCCCGAAACAAACCGGTTTCATCATTTCATATCCGATGGTCAAAAACTTCCATTCATGGGAGAGGTCAGGTCGTTTTCACAGGGACAAGATGGCTCTCTGTGGCTAGCCACTCAGAACAGCGGCCTTCTTAACATTGAGTTAGTTACCGGACGAGTAGTACATAGTAATCATCTTCCAGGATATGACGTCCCCCTAACTTCGGGTGAGCTTTACCATGTGGTTGCAGATACACAAGGTGATATCTGGGCCAGTTCGGTCAAAAACGGTGTGTTTAGAATCAATCCTTCAAGCGGCGTTGTCACAAACTACAGACATTCAGGTGACGACAGCGCAAGCCTATCCTCAGATCACACATTCGATGTTTACAACGACTCGGAAGGACGAATCTGGGTAGCCACCGACTCCGGACTTGACCTGTTCGATCGAACAACAGACGGGTTTGTGCGTTACAACAATAGAAATACAGATCTATCTCAAGACATCGTCATAAGTGTGTACCAGTCAAGGGAGGGCATGTACTGGATAGGGCAGCGAAACGGTCTGAGCGCGGGTGTTAGAACAGTTTTCAAAACCTATGACCAGGTCCATAGCGGTCTTTCCAACAACTCCATCAATGTCTTCGCAGAAACATCGGATGGCAGTCTTTGGGTAGGCACAGACGACGGATTAAACAGACTTAGACCTGGCTCAGCGACATTTACATGGGTCAACGAAGCGACCCAACCTAGCCTATCCAGCCCAATTGTGATGAGTCTACTCGGCGAAGGCAGCATCCTCTGGGTTGGCACATTTGACCGCGGGTTAAATAGATTAGACTTAAACAATGACACATCAGAGTCTTTTAGACATCGAGCCACAGACAGCCAGTCTTTGGGGTCTGATGGAGTTACTTCCATACTTAGACATAGTTCTGGAATGTTGTTGGTAGGCACTTACGGTGGTGGTCTTAGTTTGTTCGACGAAAGTAACGGCTCGTTCAAAAACTTCACCACAGTAATTGGCAATAACTCTTCGATCAGCAGCAATTTAGTCATAGCGCTCTACGAGGACTCCTCCGGCGCAGTTTGGGTGGGCACAGAGGATGGGCTCAATGAGTTCGATCCAATCACTCACTCCTTCAAAAGATTCTATGCTGAGCGAAACAATCCCGAGGCGCTAGTTAGCAAAATTGTATGGAGTCTCATTGAAGACAGCGAAGGAAATTTGTGGGTTGGCACACGAGGAGGAGGCTTATACAAATGGTCAAAGGCTGACAGGGAAACCAGAAACCCGGTATTCGAAAAGCTGTCAGAGGAAGTGCAAATACCAAGTTCCACAGTCTACGGAATCCAA
>JBCCYE010000013.1:0-118627 GCA_039190425.1 Pseudomonadota bacterium
CGAGACCCGGTCAGGCGAGACCCGGTCAGGCGAGACCCGGTCAGGCGAGACCCGGTCAGGCAAAACCCCACGTGCGTTCGGCGCACCCACTGCGGGGCGCACTCTCCGTCATCAGCATCGCCCTGCTGCTGTGCGCCTGCGCCGAGACTGAGCGCGGTGTCGCCTCGTTTTACGCGGACAGTCTGCAAGGCAACCCCACCGCCAATGGCGATCGCTACGACAAGGACGCCCTCACTGCGGCCCACTTAACTCTGCCGTTCGATACTGAAGTGACCGTTACCTATCCAAAAACCGGCAAGAGCGTGGTCGTCGTCGTCAACGATAGGGGGCCCTACGTGGAGGGGCGCATCATCGATTTGTCCCGCGCAGCCGCCACCGCCATCGGCTTGACCGAGGACGGTGTCGGGGAGGTGGTCATCAAGTACTGATCACCGCCCGGCAGACTGTTCTGCCAGGCGTGCCTGCGCCTGTACCCGCCGCTGCTCGGTAGGATCAAAACTGATCTGCAGCAGTTGCTTAAGCTGGGCGGCCCGCTGCGCCCCGTCGAGCCCGGTGTCGGCTTCGATGGTCGATTTCATCCGCAAGTACATTGCCACACGCCCGTCCCACTCGGCGCGCTGTCGATCCAGTTCTGCCAGGCGGTAGGCCGCGTCGTAGCCAAAGGCTTCACTGCGCTTGTCCCAACGCTGCTGGTCATCCTCTACTTCATTGGCAATGATGGCGGCATCCAGCACCGCCTCTGTGCGCAGATACACGCGTGTCTCCGCCGCGTTCAAACCCGCGGTTGGATCCACCGCCTCACCCGTCGCATGCGCCTGCAGCCGAGCCAGCCGATTTTCATGGCGCCGGTTTTCCTCATCAAACAACTGACCGGCCAGAGGCTCACCAAACGCCCGGCGCTGCAGCGACTGGATCAACGCCAACCGTTGCGCCGGGTCCTCGGCAGGAGCGCCGCGCGCAAACGCATCCGCCGCCAATTGGCGTAGCAGCAGGTACTGCTCCAGGAACCCCAACGCCTCAGAGAGTGCCGGTTCCTGCAGCCTCGACCTTAGCCAATCGCGAATCTGCCCGACGATCTCCTGCCGACTCAGTCGACCGCTTTCGATAAAGAAGTAATCGAACAGCTGAAGCGCGCGGCGATCGGGCACAAAATGCCCCGCGTCATCCAGGCTGACGTCGCCGTCCACCTGGGTGTCCTTATAGGGGTGCACCGGATTCGGCAGCGGTACAATCGCGGCCTTCGTCATTGCAGGCGCAGCGCGCTCCGGTCCCGCTGACCCACCGCTCCCAGGCGCCGCCGTTACCAACTCGGCCTTGGCTGACGGCAGCGCGGCCGGGGGTTCAACACCCAACGGCGGCCACCTGACCATCAGCAGGGCGACGCCGCCTGCCGCAACCAGCAGGATCGGTAGCACGCGCATTGAGATGCCGCCGGCCGCGCCTACAAACCCGCGTTCTTGAGGCGATTGGCGTGTGCGCGGAACACCGACTTGGGATCGGATTCAAACAGCGGCGTAAGGCCAAACATCAGATTGGTCAGATCCAGATGATTGTGGCGGTAGTTGTCTCGAAGCACCGTACCCAGATGGTTGTCACAGCGTGCCACCAGACCGTCATTGTCGCCGCCAACCAGCAGACTGGTGACGCCCATGATGACATCCGAGGGATCCAGTGCATTGGTCAATACACTGGTACCACCCCAGGAGTAGATGCGGATGTCGTGACCACCTACGTTCACCACGCCAGGACCCGAGCCGCAGGGGCTGGTCGGCAAACCAATGGGGTAGTTGGCGTTGAACGCTGCGGTGCCCGCGGCGGTAAAGCCCTGCACGGCCGCCGCTGCGTTGTTGTCATTACCGTTGCCACTGAGGACGCCAATCAGATCACCCAACGCGCTGATCAGTCCGGTCACGATCGGGTCGTCTCCCCCGCCGAAGCTGTCACCTACCCCGCCGGTGTGGGGGCTGCCGACGGTGGTAATGGAGGCCACAAGGTCCGGCCGAACCGAAGCGACATAGCGTGCATCCAGGCCGCCCTGACTGTGCCCGATGATATTGACTTTGCTGGCGCCGCTGATGGCGAGAAAGTTCTCTATCTGTTCGATCAGCTGCTCACCACGCGCCTCACTGCTGTTGATGTTGCTGACCTGTGAGACGAACACGGTGGCACCGCCGTCTTCCAGACGATCGACGATGCCCGGCCAGTAGTCCACCACGCCGAGCAGTGAATCGAACCCGAGGAAGCCGTGCGATAGCACGATCGGATAGCGCGTTTCGGTGTAGCACTTCCACCAGTTCCACCAACTGCAGCCGGCGTAGCTGGAGGAACTGAACACCATGAAGGCCAGACCGAACAGGGCCGCTGTGAATGTGTTTGCTTTTTGTTTCATTGTAAGAGGCGCCTCGCTGTGATTATTGGAATTTTTGTGAGTACCGCGACGCATCACTGTAGGCCAAAGCAGTGCCGCTGGCTATTCGATTTTCGCATAACGTGCGCGCCGAATGCCGGCGCACCGTTATCAAAGGGGCGGTGGTGAGCCGGGCTGTCCATGTATTGAAGGCCGATCACACAATGTTGCTTGTGTTGCCCGATCCGGTTGCCTATCATCTTCCCTCAGCGTCTTGTCGGGGTGCCTCTTTTATGGAGGCTGAGATGGCCGGGCTTGCCGTCGCTGTACCGTTCTGACCGGTGCACGACCTGTGAGCCAAGCTGCCAAACCCGCTGTACCGGAACAGGTTAGTACCTGCGTCGGGAACAAGAAGAACCACCGGGTGGTCCAGCCACCGCCTCGCCGAGTCGCATGTGTATTCTCTTTTTCGGAGCCGCCCACATGCGCAAATCCAACAGCACGATACAGTCTCTCAGCTCGGCCGAGATCGTCGACGCCCTATCTACGCAGCCACTGCCCAACTCGAGCAAGCTGTACGTACAGGGCAGCCGGCCGGACGTTCAGGTGGCCATGCGCGAGGTCAGTCAGTCACCAACCCAGCTGCAGGACGGCTCTGTCGAGGACAACCCGCCGGTGCGCATCTATGACACGTCCGGGCCCTACACCGATCCGGACATCAACATCGATGTTCGCAAAGGTCTGGCGCCCGCTCGTGATGGCTGGATTCGCGAGCGCGGAGACAGCGTTGAACTCGACCGCTACACCTCGGACTACACCCGCTTGCGAGATGCAAATCTTGCGCTGGAGGCGATGCGCTTCGAGCACAATCGCAAACCCCGTCGTGCTCTGCCCGAGCGTAATGTCACACAACTGCACTACGCCCGTCAGGGAATCATCACGCCGGAAATGGAGTACATCGCCATCCGCGAAAACCTGGCGCTCGAAGAGGCCGCGATGGCCGAAGCGACCGCAGCGCAGCACCCGGGACAGAACTTCGGGGCCAATACGCCGGCCTTCATCACACCCGAGTTCGTACGCAGCGAGGTCGCCGCAGGCCGCGCCGTCATCCCGGCCAACATCAACCATCCAGAATCGGAGCCGATGATCATCGGTCGCAACTTCCTGGTGAAGATCAATGCGAACATCGGCAACAGCGCTGTGACCTCTTCCATTGAGGAAGAAGTTGAAAAAATGGTGTGGTCCACCCGCTGGGGCGGCGATACGGTGATGGATTTGTCCACAGGCGATAACATTCACGAAACCCGGGAGTGGATCGTGCGCAATTCTCCGGTACCTATCGGTACCGTGCCCATCTATCAGGCTCTGGAAAAAGTCGGCGGGGTCGCGGAAGACCTGACCTGGGAAATCTATCGAGACACCCTCATCGAGCAGGCGGAACAGGGCGTCGATTACTTTACGATCCACGCGGGCGTGCTGCTGCGCTATGTCCCCATGACGGCCAAGCGGATCACCGGCATTGTATCCAGGGGCGGCTCCATCATGGCCAAGTGGTGCCTGGCGCATCACAAGGAGAACTTTCTCTACACCCACTTCGAGGACATCTGCGACATCATGAAGGCATACGATGTCACCTTCTCTCTCGGCGATGGTCTGCGACCTGGCTGCGTCGCGGACGCCAACGACGAGGCGCAGTTCAGTGAGTTGCATACGCTTGGAGAACTGACCCGGGTCGCCTGGCAGCACGACGTGCAGGTCTTCATCGAGGGCCCCGGGCACGTGCCCATGCACCTGGTTAAGGCCAATATGGAGGAGCAGCTTAAGCACTGTCACGAAGCGCCCTTCTACACGCTGGGGCCACTGGTGACGGACATCTCACCGGGTTACGACCACTTCGCCTCCGGCATCGGTGCCGCCATGATTGGCTGGTACGGCTGTGCCATGCTGTGTTACGTCACACCCAAGGAGCACCTGGGGCTGCCCAATCGGGACGACGTTAAAGAGGGCATCATTACGTACAAAATCGCCGCCCACGCGGCGGACCTGGCGAAAGGGCATCCGGCGTCACAGCTGCGCGATAACGCCCTGTCGAAGGCTCGCTTCGAGTTTCGTTGGGAAGACCAGTTCAACCTCAGCCTCGACCCGGACCGAGCCAGGGCGTTCCACGATGAAACACTGCCCAAGGATGCCGCCAAGGTCGCCCACTTTTGTTCCATGTGCGGACCGAAGTTCTGCTCCATGAAGATTACTCAAGAGGTGCGCGATTATTCCGCTGAGCTGGAGCGTCAGGCTGCGGACGGTGCAACCGCCGCCGACGCTACAACACCGGATGAGCTGCCCGACGCCGAAGCGGGCATGGCGCAGATGTCGGAGAAATTCCGCGCCGATGGCAGCAAGCTGTACCACGAGGTCTGACCACTGATGGCAGATACGCAAGTCACGGTAGGCATTGCCGGCGCGGGCATCATGGGGCGGGTACTGGGCTGGCAACTGCAGCGGTCCGGCTACGCTGTCACACTGTTCGACCGCGATCCGATCGATGAGGGGGACGCCGCTGCCTTTACTGCCGCGGGTATGCTGGCGCCCTATGCGGAGCTGGAGAGCGCCGACAGCCCCATCTATCGCCTGGGCCAACGCAGCCTTGAGCTGTGGCCCGGGATCGTTCAAGACATCGGCGCCCCCGATGTGTTCCATGCGGGAGGCAGTCTGGTCGTAGCCCACGGCACGGATCAGGCAGACCTTGACCACTTCAATCAGCTGCTGCTGCGCAAGTTGCCGGGTGAAGCGGGCATCGAATGGCTGGATCGTAACAGGATCGCCTCGCTGGAACCGGCGCTGGCGGAACACTTTACCCAGGCGACGTTTTTGTCCGGCGAAGCCTGGGTGGATACAGAACCTGTGTTGGCCGCACTGGCTCGGGCGCTACAGCAGGGTGGTGCCACCTGGCACGCGAACTGTGACGTCACCGCCCTGGAACCCGGCTTACTGCACACCGCAGCCGGATCGCAGGCCTTTGATTGGGTTGCGGACTGCCGCGGCCTGGGTGCGCGCGGCGAACTACCCGGCCTGCGCGGAGTTCGCGGAGAGGTCATTCACGTGCACGCACCCGAGGTCAACATCCGCCGTATGGTGCGCTTGATGCACCCTCGCTATCGCCTGTATCTGGTACCGCGCGACGATCATCACTACGTGCTGGGAGCCACCCAGATCGAAAGCGAAGACCGCAGCGAGATCAGCGTGCGCTCGGCGTTGGAACTGTTGTCCGCTCTTTACGCCATCCATCCCGCCTTTGGTGAGGCCAGAATCGTTGACACCCGCACCAACTGCCGACCGGCGTTGATGAATAATCTGCCCTTGGTGGAAGCGCGCGACGGACTGCTTAGAATCAACGGCCTGTTTCGACACGGCTACCTGTTGGCTCCGGCGCTCGCCGAACAGGCGCAGCGTTGCCTGCAGGCACCTGCCAATCAGGCACACGTTTTGGGAGCAAGCTAGCCATGCAAATTCACATCAACGGTGAAGCGACGCGACTGTCACAGGCGCTGGCACTGAACGAACTGCTGCAACAGTTGCCGGATCTTCCAGAGAACTACGCTATCGCCGTCAACGCCACCTTTGTACCCAGATCGGCTTACACCGACACACGAATTCAGGACGGTGACCAGGTAGAGTTACTGGTGCCGATGCAGGGGGGCTGATTCCATGTGGACACTCGCAGACCAGGACATCACCAGTCGCCTGTTTATCGGCACGGCCCTGTATCCCTCACCACAAATCATGGTGGACGCTATCCGCGCATCTGCAGCCGAGGTGGTCACTGTGTCGCTGCGCCGCCAGGCCAGGGAGGCCGGCGCTCACAACGTGTTCTGGGAAAACATCCGCGAGCTGGGCTTGCAGATACTGCCAAACACCGCGGGCTGTCACTCGGTCAAGGAGGCAGTCACCACGGCTCACATGGCGCGCGAGCTGTTTGGAACGCGCTGGATCAAGCTGGAAGTCATCGGCGATGAGTACACGCTGCAACCGGATCCGTTTGGACTGCTGGAAGCCACGGAAGAGTTGATCGCGCAAGATTTTGAGGTGTTTCCGTACTGCACTGACGACCTGGTGTTGTGCGAGAAACTGATCGCGGCAGGCTGTCGGATATTGATGCCCTGGGGTTCTCCCATCGGCACCGGTAGGGGCCTCATCAATCCCTATGCCCTGAAACAGCTAAGACAGCGCTTCGCTGGAGTCACCCTGGTGGTCGATGCAGGCATTGGCGCGCCCTCACACGCTGCTCAGGCAATGGAGCTGGGCTACGATGCCGTATTGTTGAACACCGCCGTGGCGCGCTCTCCGGATCCAGTCCGTATGGCACAGGGATTCGCCGCCGCTGTCGAGGCCGGACGCTGTGCTTTCGAGGCTGGCATTATGCCGGAGAAAGATCTGGCACAACCCAGCACACCTACCCTGGGGACGCCCTTCTGGCAACAGAACGCTTAACGTCTGTGACCGCACAGTCCGCCAGCACGCACGCCTATCGAGACCCCGCGTCGGACCGACCGGTGGTGCTGTGCATCGGGGGCAGCGACTCGGCGGGTCTGGCGGGCCTGCAGATGGACAGCCGCTGCTGTGAGGCCCTAGGCGCGCACGCGGCGACGGCCGTCACAGCGGTGACGGCACAGAACAACGCCGGTCTGTATGCCCTGAACCCGGTACCCGTCGATCAACTGGCGGCCCAGATTGACGCGGCCATGACGCTGCAACCGCGCGTCATCAAGCTGGGCATGCTGGCCAACCAGGACCAAATCGAGCTACTGGCCAAGACACTGGCCAACAGCGAGCAACCCATAGTGCTTGATCCTGTGCTGGCGACCAGTAGCGGAGCTGACATCATGGATGCCAACGCGATCGATGCGCTGCTGCACCGTCTATTGCCTCAGGTCAGCGTGGTCACGCCCAATGCGCCGGAGGCCGAGACGCTGCTGCGTTTCGCGGGCGACCCTCGCGACCAGGCCCGCGCGCTTTGCGATGCCGGCGCCGAGTGGACAGTGGTGACCGGAGGTCACCGCGAGGGCGCATGGGTGGAAGATACCTGCGCGGGGCCCAACCATCTATTCTCACTGGCCCAACCGCGCATCGACACGCCCCACCTGCGCGGGACTGGCTGTGCCTATTCCAGCCTGATCGCGGCGGCCCTGGCGCTGGGCCACGACCCACGCGACGCGCTGATCATCGCCCGCATGGCACTGCAGGCGAGCATTCTGCAGGCCGGTCCGGTCGGTCACGACCGGGGCTGTCCGCGACCGGTTGCCTATCCCGAGCAGCATTGGCCGCGTTACTGCGGTCCCCTGGCCACTTCCCTGCCCACAGACGGGTTTCCACCCTGCACGGGCGGCGAGCACCCGGAGACGCTCGGACTCTACCCCATTGTCGACCGGGCAGACTGGTTGACACGTCTGCTGCCCCAGGGGATCACAACCGTTCAACTGCGCATCAAAGACCTTGCGGGCGATGACCTGCGCCAGGAACTCACGGCAGCGAACGCCATTGCCAGAGCGCACAACGCGCGCCTGTTCATCAACGATCACTGGCAATTGGCCATCGAGATAGGTGCTTACGGTGTGCACCTCGGCCAGGAAGATCTGGCGACGGCCGATCTCGCTGCCTTGCAGCGAGCCGGACTGCGTCTTGGCATCAGCAATCACTGCCACTACGAACTGGTGAGGGCACTGGCACTGCGCCCCTCCTACCTGGCGGTTGGCCCTGTGTTTGCAACCACGACCAAAGCGATGCCGTGGACCCCCCACGATCTGAGTGGACTGCGCCACTGGCAGCACAGCCTGACGAACTATCCGCTGGTGGCGATTGCCGGTATGACCAGTGGCAATATTGCCTCCGTTGCGGCGACCGGGGTTTCAGGCATTGCTCTGATTACCGCCATCACCCAAGCGGTTGATCCGGAAGCCGCCACGCGCGAGCTGTTGCAGATTCTACGGGAGGCCCACAAAGATGGTGTTCACTGACCGGGAGCAGGAGCGCTACCAGCGGCACCTGCAGTTGCCGGAATTCGGTGCGAACGGGCAAGCTGCTCTGAAGAAAGCCCGCGTGGCAGTGATTGGTTTAGGCGGACTGGGCTGTCCCGCAGCGCTGTACCTGGCAGCGGCGGGCGTGGGTCAGATCACCCTGGTCGATGGTGATACCGTCAGCCTGTCCAATCTCCAGCGGCAGGTATTGTTCACCGAAGCGGACCTCGATGAACACAAAACGCGCGCCGCGCAACGCACCCTGCACGCACGCAACAGCGACATCCGCATCGAGGCGCTCACCGAACCGCTGACCCTGGTTCTCGCTGAATCACTCTTCCAGCGGGTCGATCTGGTGTTGGACTGCACGGATAACTTCGCCACACGCTACCTGATCAACGATCTCTGCCACCACGTGGGGATGCCGTGGGTCTACGCAAGCGTGCTCGGCTTCAGCGGCCAACTGGCACTTTTCAACCCGGGTGGCGCCTGTTTCCGCTGTTTGTTCCCCAGCCTCGGCGAAACGCCGGACTGCAATCAGGCGGGCGTGGTCGGCGCACTGCCCGGCCTGCTCGGCACGCTACAGGCCCTGATGGCGATCAAGCGACTGGCGGCGCTCGACAATCCCGACGAGCAGGTGCTGTTGCAGTTCGATGCGCTTGGGCTCAACTGGCGCAGGATACAACTGACCACCGCGCCCGACTGCTCCCTGTGCGCCGGAACCAAAACGTTCGAAGACTTCCAGAACGACTATCCATCAGAGACGAGTCTCACTGTCATGGCGAATGCCAGGAGCGATACTATGGACGATGCGACGACCACCCTTCCGGCCGAAGCGTTTACGGACTATATGCAACAACAGCAGCCCCTGCTGATCGATGTGCGCTCCGCGCAAGAGCATCGCGCGGGCAATCTTGGCGGCATAAACATTCCGCTGACGCGGCTGGCGGATGAGATGGGACACCTGTCCGACGGCGATCAGCGCAGCGTGCTACTGTACTGTCAGACCGGCAAACGCAGTGCCCAGGCGGCGGCTCTGCTGAGGGAGCGTGGCCTGGAAAATGTGCTGTCTCTGGCGGGAGGCCTACAGGGACAATAGCCATGCCATGATCGCATCCATCGGCCACTGACGGTGCTATGCTGTCACCTGGCACACTGCGGACAAGACGCCGCCATACAAGGAGATTCACGTTGCTCAACAGAAGAGACTTCAACCGCTTCACAGCTTTGGGCGCCGCATTGGCCCCCGGTTTCACGTTCGCAGAGAACGCAACGCTTGCGGCCATCGACCGCCGCGGACACGGGGTTGCACTGCCGGTGGTCGGCCTTGGCAATTCAAAAGCGTTCACGGCTGCTGATTTGACGATCGCGGGCGAGCTGTTGAAACTGTTCGCACAGCAGGGTGGCGGGTACGTGGATCTCAGCGGGGCAAGCCGCACCAATGTGGGCCAGTTGGCGACACAGAACGCCCTCACCGATGAGCTGTTCCTGGGTAACTATCTGGAGCTGGGCAATCCATCCGAGACCCGTGAGGAAATCGAAGCGCTGAAAAAAGCGCAGGACAAGTCTGCGCTCGATCTGGTGAATTCCCGCGACGTGGCAAACTTCGCCGATAAGGCCAAAGCCTATCGCGCTCTACAGGAAGAAGGCCTGGTGACCCATATTGGCGTGGCCAGTTTTGGCGTACAAGCAACCGAGATCATGGCTGATCTGGTCGAACAAGGTCTGGTGGACTTTGTGCAGGTGAATTATTCCCTGATGGAACCGGACGCAGAACAGCGCCTGCTGCCACTCGCGATGGCTCGCGGTGTCAACGTGGTGGTCAACCGCCCGTTCATCAACGGCAAGTACTTCGACTACGTAAAAGGCCAGGCTCTGCCGGACTGGGCAGCAGAGTTTGACTGCAAGAGCTGGGCGCAGTTTGCCCTGAAGTACATCATCGCCAACCCGGCGGTCACCTGTGTGATTACCGAGACCGCCAACCTGAATCACGCCAGGGACAATCTGGCCGCAGGGTTCGGTCGGCTGCCAAACGCAGCGCAGCAGCAAAAGATGCGCGACTTTGTGGCCGACATCTAATTGCGCAGATAGCGAGCGCGCATCCCCAGAAAAGCAAAACCGAACACGCACAGCACCATGGTCGGCACGGTGGAGTTAAGGGGCTCCGGTGTACCGCGAATGCTGTGAACAATAAACGTCAAGGTGACGGCCAGTCCACCGGCGCACAGCACACCGGCGGGAATCGCCAGCAGCGCCGGTTCCAGAGCCAGCGCCAGTCGCTCGTTCAATCGCACCATGAAGCCGCCCGCAAAGAAGGTGTACACGGCCTGCTTGCTGGCCGCTACGGTCGCCCCCTCCCAGCCAGCGTCGAGATTGATCCAGAACACGATTGACCCCAGCACAAAGGCACCGGCAACGGCTGCGGGATAATCGATGTGCCTGTTGAGAAAGGCGATGAGGCGATTCATGTAACGCAACGGGTGTCCTGTACTCGCTGGCCATCTCGCTACGTTAAGGTATGAAACAGGGACCTGTCCATGTCTGTCCGCGCGCCTGCGCTGCCTGAAGGCTTGGCGGTGCTGCGTACGTTCGCCCTCTCGCATTGACAATCTGCAGACCCATGCCTAGTTTTAAAAAGGTGAGCACTGTTCTTAACCATCGTTCAGGAAGGAGCCCAGGGCATGAAGAAACGTGAATTCATCCGCAACGTCGGATTGGGTGCCGCAGCTGCGGCGGCGGCGCCATACGTGCACGCGCAGAAGAAAACCACCATCAAATGGCGCATGCAAACCTACGCGGGACCCGCTCTCGCCGAGCATGTGATCAAGCCATCCATCGACGCGTTCAACAAAGCGGCCAACGGTGAAATGGAGATTGATCTGTATTTCGCCGACCAGCTGGTGCCGACGGGAGAGCTGTTTCGCGCTATGCAAAAAGGTACTATCGACGCCGTGCAAAGTGATGACGACTCCATTGCGGCACCCGTCGACATCTCCGTGTTCGGCGGCTACTTTCCCTTCGCCACCCGCTACAGCCTAGACGTGCCGGTGCTGTTCTACCAATACGGGTTGCAGGAGATCTGGGAAGAGGCGTACGGCGAAATCGAAGGCGTGACCTGGTTGAGCGCCGGCGCCTGGGACCCCTGCCACTTCGCCACCGTTGAACCCATTCGCAGCCTCGAGGACATGAAGGGCCTGCGCGTGTTCACCTTTCCGACGGCTGGCAAATTCTTGTCGCGCTTTGGCGTGGTGCCGGTCACCCTGCCCTGGGAAGATATTGAAGTTGCTGTTCAGACCGGCGAACTGGACGGCATCGCCTGGTCGGGAATCACTGAGGATTACACGGTGGGTTGGGCCGACGTCACCAATTACTTTTTGACCAACAACATCTCCGGCGCCTGGTGCGGCTCCTATTTCGCCAACAGCAAATCCTGGGAGTCGATTCCGCCTCATCTGCAGACGCTGTTCAGGCTGTGCATGGACAGCTCCCACTACTACCGTCAGCACTGGTATTGGGGCGGTGAGGCAAAACTCAGGACCCAGGGCACCAAGCTGCAGCTGACGTCGATACCCGATGAAGAGTGGAAAACCGTGGAGAACGAGGCCCAGAAGTTCTGGGACGAAGTCGCCAAGATCAGCCCGCGAACGGCCAAGGTCATCAGCATCTTCAAAGAGTACGCCGCGGTTATGGAAAAAGCGGGACGTCCATACCGCTACGACAAAACCAGCTAGGCGTTGCGAGAGCGCGGCATCGGCGCTTAGCAGAGCATCAGGAGTAGAGAGGCCGCGTTGCCGAAAGCCATCGTTATCTTCGTACGCACGGTTGATCTGATCAACCGGACGGTCGGCAAAGCCACCATGTACCTCATCTTTGTCATGATGGGGATTCTGCTGTACTCCTCTATCTCACGGACCTTTTTCGATGGCTCGGATCTGTGGATCGTGGAGATGGCACAGTTCACCATGGCGGCTTTCTATTTACTCGGTGGCGGCTACTCCATGCAGCAGAACGCGCACGTGCGCGTCGATGTGTTCTACAGCCGCTGGTCACCCCGCAAACGCGCCTTCAGCGACAGCATCACCGCCTTCTGTCTGGTTTTCTATCTGATTTTGTTACTGTACGGCGCCATTTCCAGCACCCAATACGCGCTCGAGTACAACCAGAAAAACTACAGTGCCTGGGGACCACCACTGGCACCGATCAAAATCATCATGACGGTGGGCATCACACTGATGCTCCTGCAGGCCATCGCCACATTCTTCAAAGACCTGGCCCGCGCTCGGGGTGTGGAACTGTCATGAGTCCAGAGATGATTGCGCTGACGATGTTCACCAGCATGTTGCTGATGCTGATGACCGGGCAGCGGGTGTTCGGTGCGATTGGTTTTGTCGCATCCCTGTCTGCTCTGCTGCTGTGGGGCGAGGGCGGCAACGAGATGGCGTTCAATGCCAGCTTTGTGCTGATGAATTGGTACCCATTGCTCACCTTGCCGCTGTTCATCTTCATGGGCTACATGCTCAGCGAATCGGGCATTGCAGGCGATCTCTACCGGGCGTTTCACGTGGGCTTTGGCGGGTTACACGGCGGTCTCGCAATCGGCACGGTGGGGCTGATGGTGGCCATCTCCGCCATGAACGGACTCAGCGTGGCCGGTATGGCCATCGGGGCCAGTATCGCGCTACCGGAAATGCTCAAGCGCGGCTACGACAAGCGCATGGTCACGGGTGTGGTTCAGGCCGGCAGTTCGCTGGGCATTATGGTGCCTCCCAGCGTGGTCCTGGTGCTGTACGGCATGATCGCCAGGCAGCCAGTGGGTCAGCTGTGGTTGGCGGGTTTGTTGCCGGGACTGCTGCTGGCGGCGCTGTTCATCGCTTACATTGCGATCCGCTGCCGACTGCAGCCGGAACTCGGGCCACCGCTCCCCGCAGAGGAGCGCCAGCTGTCACGGGCTGAGAAGTTTCGGCTGCTGCGTTCCGGCATTCTACCGCTGGCCATCATCTTCTCCGTCACAGGACTGTTCTTGATGGGCGTCACCAGCCTGGTCGAGAGTTCCGCGGCGGGGGCCGCCGCCGCACTGCTGGCCGCGCTGATCAAGGGCCGACTGTCGCGCCAGGTGCTCGATGATACTCTGCGCAACACGCTGAACGTGACGTGCATGTTCATGTGGGTCATCCTCGCCGCGCTGTGTTTTGGCGCGGTATTCGACGGCCTGGGAGCCGTGGATGCCATCGAATGGCTGTTCATTGAGCGCTGGGATCTGAGCCCGTGGGGTGTGCTGATCATGATGCAGCTGTCCTACATACTGCTGGGCACCTTTCTGGACGACACCGCCATGCTGGTGATTGTCGCGCCGCTGTATGTGCCCCTGGTCATTGCGTTGGGCTTTGACCCGATCTGGTACGGTGTCCTCTACACGCTCACCTGTCAGATTGCCTATATGACACCGCCCTTTGGCTACAACCTGTTCCTGATGAAGGCCATGGCACCCCCAGAGGTGACGTTGATGGACATCTATCGCTCCATCATACCGTTCGTGCTGGTGATGATCGTCGGCCTGGCGCTGGTGACGCTGTTCCCTCAGATCGCGCTCTGGCTACCCGGTTTGTACTACGGCGACTGAGGTCAAATACAACATGAAAGCACTGGTCATTACGGTAGGCGTACTCCTCGTCGCGGTGATCGCATCGCTGCTGCTGTTGCCGGTCAGGGCCTTCCTGATTTCGCTTACGCTGCCGGACTATCCTGACTGGCCGTCGCCGCTCACGTCCCTGAGCGCCGAGGACCGCGGTGAAATCTACTTTGCGACTCAGAGCCCCTACGATCTTGAAGTCATCCTGGCGGACATGGCGCAGGCGCGACCCACCACTGGCCTGGGCTATCTCAGCTACCCACAGGGCGCGAGTGAGGAGCACCCGGTACCGGCGATGGTTCTGCTACCGGGCAGTGGCGGCATCGCTGAAGGGCGGGAAGCAGACTACGCCCGGTGGCTCACCGATCGAGGCATTGCAGCCTTTATCATCGAATACTACGCACCCCGTGGCTTTGATCAGGACTCGGAGTATCTGATCAGAACATCCTCTGTTACCGAGTTCGATCTGATTGCCGACGCGTACGCCGCGTTGCGCCTGCTTGGCACCAGCCCGCTGATTGACGCGCAGCGCATAGGATTGATCGGATTCTCCTACGGCGGCATGGCGACACGACTGGCGATGGACCAGCGCATCCAGCGCGCCCTGGGCGGCGACAGCGCATCTTTCTCTTTGCACATTGATACGTACGGGCCCTGTTTTCAAAACCTGCTGTCGCAGAGAGTCACTGGCGCTCCCCTGTTGACGCTGCGCGGCACCGAGGATGCTTCCAATGATCTGGCGGCCTGCGCCCAGCGTGAAGAGGAGCTTCGCGAGCTGGGTGTAGAAGTGACGGCCCACGTCTATCCAGGAGCGGGGCACGCCTGGGAGAATAAGGTACCCAGGCACTTTGCGGAGGAAGCGCCTTATCTGGCCGGTTGCGAAATTCGCTATGATAATGCGGGAAAGGCCTGGCTGGACGGTCAGCCCGTCACCGACTACCCCGTGGACGCGCCTCACGCCACCAAGATGGCGGCTCGCTTTGCCAGCGGCCTACAGTTCAGAGACTGTGTGGGCTGGGGTTACACTATTGGCCGCGACGATGCGACGCGCGATCGCGCCTATCAGGACATCGAGCGCTTCCTGCAGTCGTACTGGTCGGTCGTGCCGTAAGGCGCCGATCGGCTCGCCGTCAGCGAGCCAGTCGGCCCGTGCGTTTAATCGGAGACCGAGCGCCAGTCGTCCGTGTCGTTGATCAATCCATCGACCCAGTCACTAATACTCAGACCTTCGACGCTGAGTGTCAGGTCACTTCCCAGGAATGTGTGGGAATCGCCTGCACGAATAAAGCTGCGCACACGGTCGGGATTGCGCTGCTCCAATTCGCCGGTTGTAGTGCGCATCTCCTGCTCGAAGGCCGGTCCACCGATGCCCAGGAAGAAGGTGCCAATCACAAAGTCCTGGGCGTAGCTCATAAGACCCAGCCGCAGGCCGGGATCCTGACCAAGTTGCCAGTCGAGAAACTCCACGGCATCGCCCTGGGGGACGCAGTCAGGACAGCTTTCGGGAAAGAAGGCACCAATGTTCCAGTACTCGAGAATTTCGTTATTGAAATCGGGGTCTGCCGGGCGCGTGATGCCCAGACCCGAATCGTTGATCACCTCAATAGGGGTGTCGGGGTACAGCTGACGCACCAGCGGCAACGCGAAGATCGTGCCGTAACCCCCGCCGCTGATGCCGGCCAGAACGATACGGCTAGGCGCTGGGAACGCGCGCACGGTAACGTCCAGTCCTGCGGACAGGTTGTGCAGGCCGCGGTGATAGCGATCGATCAAGCCGTCGTTATCGGAATCCACGTCCGCATCACTGGCGTGCAGGCCGCCGTCACAGTAAGGCAGGTAGGCAGTGTTGACGCCCGCCAGAGGATTATCCGGGTTGGCCGGGTCTAAGATCCCGGCCGCCGGTATACCGGTGCCCGCCGACTCTGTGGCCGAACAAAAAGTGAACCAACAGGCGCCGCCGCCCTGGAGCAGAATCAGCAAATCCTCGCTGCCTTCATCTCGCGTCGCCATGGTGTAGCGAGACCCATCCAGACACAGGGGGCCGTCACCCTCTGCGAAGTCATGGTTCACCACGTCGCCTTCTTGGGAGGTGGCCATGGGTGAGTACAATCCCACGTAGCGCGTGACGCCCTGATCGACCAGTTCCTGGAACTGACCCGCCGGTTCGACACCACCGTCGTCGCTGCCGTCATTATTGTTGTTGTCGCTGTCTGAGCAGGCAGCCAGGGCGACGGCCAAAGCGCAAACAACCACTCGGCCAAGTGAAACTTGGTGCAAAGGTAATGTGAATGTCATAATTCTCTCTTACAGTCCGCTATGATTATCGACTTGTTATGGCTCGCCGCTCGGGCGACTTCCTGTCTGAGAGTGTTTACCCCTTCCCGGCGGGGCGAGTGCTGCGCATTATACACAGAGCGGAGCAAAATGGATCACCAAGGGATTCGGTGAAAATACCCTATGATCAGTGCACCCAGGCCTGAATCTGCACCTTGAGGCGCTCCAGCACGAGGGCCTTTCCCGCCTCACCCGCTTCCTGCCAACGCAGAATATCCATGGCGACCGCAGAACCCGGAACAAAGGCGGCGATGCCTGAAATCAGCATGATCGCGTCGATTCGGTCGCACTCATGGGCCCGCGGTCTGCCTTTGACGGCGGCCACCAACCGCGCCGCCAACTCAGTACCAGGCGACCAGAGGTTGTTGTAAAGATGCGAATAAGCCAGACCCGGCTCGCGCATTTCGCGGTGCACAAAATCCGCCGCCTCGGATACCTCTCTGGACAAAATCATGACATCTGCCAAGGCGGACAACAGTCCCTCGAGCTCCCGGGCGGCGGCGCGTCGGTCCAGCCCATGCGCAAGGGCCGCGGCCGACCGCTGTGAGACCTGCCCAAGCGGTTGCACAAAGCGATCGAGTATCTCCTGCGCGCAGGCCTGGTACAGCCCTTCCTTGCCACCGAAGTGGTAGTTGATGGCGGGCTGATTCACCCCGGCTGCCGAGGCTATTTCACGGGTCGTCACAGCGCTGAAGCCGCGCCTGCCGAAGGCGGCAATCGCGGCGCGCAGAATCGCCCTGCGCGTCGCCAGGCTTTTTGCATAACCGGACGTCAGGCGCGCTCGGGCGGGTTTACCGCGGTGGGGAGCGCCGGCGTGATCACTTGGCATCCGCCACCACCATTTTGTATTGGCTGGCATCGGTGATGAAGTCGGCATGCCCATAGCTTTCCAGCAACCTCGCCAGCGTATTCACCAGACGACGATCCAGCCACCCACGCAGCGCGGGGATGCGCATTCCAAACTTGTAAAAATAGGCGCTGCTGAGAATGGTTGCCAGCGTTGCCGCCGTCGCCAGCCGATCCGGCCAGCGATACTGGATGCCCAGCTTACGCGCTCTGGCAGGCTTGCCATCACAGAAATTCTGGATCAGGAAAAACTTGGCAAAACCGCTTTCCATCCACCGGTGCAGGCGACCTCGCAACCCCGTACCCGCGAACAGCTGAGCATCCATGGTGCCGCGAACCAGTTCACCGCAGGTAGCATCCTCAAACTCCTCTCGCAGCGAGCAGGTGCGCGCCATCATCAGATCGACAATCTCGACGGGCGATTCACCCAGCAGCTCCTGGGGTAGCCCCAGTAGAAAACACCGGTAACGCGCCATCTCCACGCGTGCTCGCTCGGCGGGGGTGAACTGCGTGCGCCCTTTGGCCAGAAGCTTGAATGACAGCAGAAAAATACCGATCAAGCCGGCGGGCATCTGGTCAACCTGTGGGATCGGGATGCCATAGATGGATACGTCCCATTTGCCACTCTGCATGATGTTGTAACGCACCATGGAATGCATCAGACGGACCTTCGCGGCTGCTTTGAAACCGGCGCCGAACCGCGTCATGGCGCCGGGCATGGCCGTGGCTGTGAAAAAGCTGGCCGTTTCGAACACCCTGCGGGCGGATTTCGCATCCGACAGGGTACCGGTCATTGTCATGGGTAGCGCGGTGTACTTATTCATAAAGGTGGCAATAAAAGCACCGCGAATGGCAAACGGGGAAATGGTGGCCAGCGGGATGCGCTCCTGGCAGGCGCCCTGTTCCACTAGGTCCATATCGACCCACTCAGGAGTCGCCTCCATGGCACGAATGAAACGCACCAGCTCCGGCGGTGCGTTGGTCACACTCTCTACGCCACCATCACAGGCCTCTTCCAGCATGTTCACCAGGGTGCGAAAGCCAATCTGAGGTATCAGGGCGGCGTAGGCATCCGCCACAGCGTCACCCATCATGGTGTAGTTGCGAATCGATGCTACGCGAGCGGGGTCTGCCAGCGCCCGCTCGGCATAGCGCTGATAGCGCGCCGGCAGGTTCCTACAGACGCTGTCGTCATTGACGTAGCGTTCAGGCAGGATGGAGAAATCGACCTTGCCATAGATCTCGGGAATCGCAGTGCGTTGATCGCGCACCGCCTGTCGATAGGGCACGCTCGCCACCTGGCTCATCAGCAGGGCTCCGAAGGGCTGTGGTTGCATGGGTCAATTTATATCAAGCGATCAATTTGTCAACGACGCTCTGTGGCGTCCGAACGGCTCCCCGCCCGTTGCCAACCCGGGGCGCAAAACCGCTATGATGGGTGAGTGTCGAGGGATTACATCCGGTTGCTGACCGATGGGGGTTTCAGTCATGGCGATCAACAGGCGTAACCTGATCAAAAGCGGTTCCACCCTGCTTGCCGGTTCCGTCGTATCAGGTGTGGCGAGGGCTGGCCTGAAGCAAAACGCGCCGGCCTTCGACCAGGCCTATGCACAGACCTTCGCCCTGGTAAAACAAACGCTGGACCAGGCCGGCCTCAAAGAAATCCCCCCGCTTCCACTGGTCAGCGGACAGGACCACATCAATGGCGGTCTGCGTCAAGACGCCAATCCAGCCATGCTGCAGCGCATGACTTACACGCTACAGCCTAGCGCCCGCGTGGACGACATCGCCGAGCGCGGTCGCACGGATCTACTGCCGATATTTCACGTGCTGGCGTCACACACCCAGCCAGACACGACCTTTGCCGATCAAGCGCACTTCCTGATGACCCTGCTGACCGACATCTGCGGCCTAGACAAACAGCGCCTGGCCTTCGCCAGCGTACCGGATGTCGAACAGATGCGGGAGCTATTGACCCTGTCGGGAATCGACTTCGACCGTCAGGTGCACATCAGAGCGCCGGAGGTGGCTCGCGGCATGGGCGACTCGTCCGGCTACTTTTTCCCGGACCCGGAGGACAATGAATACCACATTCTCACTTGTGGTGTTTACTACCGGCTGACCGATGAAGGCGATGTCGGCTTTGCTACGTATCCGCCTCCTGCGGAGTGGACCGAGGTGGCTGAATTTGGCCTGACGGGCATTGAATCACCGGGCATCGCCCTGGGGATGGAGCGCCTGACACTGGCTAGAAGCGGTTTCTATCCTACCTGGAGTGACCGTCTACCCATGCTCATGGAACGCGTAGGCGCTGAATCAGGTAACGATGCGCCGCCACCCGGGCTCGACGCGTTTCGGTAACCACCGTGCGGTGGCGCGGTGCGCTCGCCTAGGGTGTTGGCCGCGCCAGCAGGCCATCTCGAAGGCGTTGCGCCTGGGCTTTGATCCGGCGGGTATTGTCGGGCCCCATCCGCAACAACTGCTTTTGTAGATCGGTCAGGCTTTCGAGCTTCGGATCGACATAGGTGTACAGCGCGGAATCGCTTTCCAGTTCGATAGGTCCATCCAACTCCGGTGTCGCCAATACCTGATCCAGTGTTCGGATCACAGCATTGTCGAACCCCTCGGGGTCTAACCCCAGCGCTTCGTAGGCCCGTTCGTACAAAGGCCGCAGACTATGGAAGCCAGACACAACGGTGGACGTATTCACCTGTTCGAGGGATTCGACCACCGCATCATAGCGACGATAACCGTTTTCGCTCATGTAAAAGCGGCCGGCGCGCTTGTCGACCTGGAAAGCGCCAAGGGGCGGCAATGTCACCAGTTTACGCACCAAATAGCCCCGGCTCATGCCGTCAATCAGCGCAGCGCTGGTATCCACGGCTTTGTCAGGGTCCAACATGGACTGCAGACGATTATCGACTCGCGCCTCGGTCATCTCCTCGAACAGCATGGCATTGCTGGCTTCCGCGTCCGGCAATGCAGGGACCACCGGCGTTAGAGACGCGGGCACCTCCATTGCGGTGTTCGGATCGGGTGCGGGCGGCGCCTGCCGTGGGATGTCGGGCGCGACCGGCTCGGCGGGGACTTGCACCGGGGCAGGCTGCTCGGCGGGTGTCACAGCGACCGGCGCTTCCTGCCCCTGCCCTGATCCGCTCCACCATCGATAGACAACCGTCCCGACGATGACACAAACCACCAACACCGCAAGGAGTTTCCACCGACTGGACCGCCGCTGGTAGGGTTGGATCTGATCTTCCGGATCGGCTCTCATACAGCCACACTAGCGCGGCCCAGCCACCGTGGGAAGGTCTGGGCAAAAAAAATTCTTGGCCCGCAATACTCCGTCAGTCCAGTTTCTGACGGAATCCCAAAAGCGCCAGGCACAGTGTGACGAGAAAAAAGCCCAACAGAAAAAACAGGTCCAGGTAAATCGCCTCCAGACCGGCGTCGCGCAGCATGATGCCTCTCACCACGCGTAAGAAATGGGTCATGGGCAGGGCTTCAGCCAGCCACTGGGCCACCTCGGGCATGGCCACATAGGGAAACATAAAACCCGACAGAAGGATCGAGGGCAAAAAGAAGAATACGAACATCTGCATAGCTCCAAGCTGATTGGGCGCCCGGGTCGAAATCAGCAGGCCCAAGCCCAGATTAGCGAAGATAAACACCAGGCAACTCATGGCCAGCAGCAGGTAGCTGCCGCGCACCTCCACGTCGAAGATCCACCAACCCAGCAGCAGAATAATCAACACCTGCAGCAGGCCGATCACCATATACGGGGTCAACTTGCCGATCATCAGCTCCAGGGACTTGACCGGTGTGGCGATCAGCAGCTCCATGTTGCCGCGCTCTCGCTCGCGCACAATGGCAATGGCCGTGAACATGGTCATGGTCATGGTCAAAATGACACCCAGCAGCCCCGGAACCGTGAACAACTGCGCCCGCTGTTCCGGGTTGTACAGTAGCGTCACGGCGAGCGGCGCGGTCTGCGCGCCGGAGAAGGAGCCGCGTCCCGGTGTAAAAGGAAACTCAGTCAGCGACTTCATGGCGGACGCCAACACCGTGTCGCTGGCGTCCACGACCAACTGCGCCAAGGGTTCTCCTGCGTCCGCATAATACCGCCGTTCAATATCCTGCGGCACAATCAATCCAGCGTTGAACTCGCCGTTCTCAACGCTCAGCGATACCTGATTCGGCGTCTCCAGGACGCGCGCAACGGACACAACCTGTGTTGCTTGCAAATCCAGAATGAACTGTCGCGAAAAACTCGTACCTGCCTCATCCACCACCGAGATAGGCACGTCCCGCACGTCCGTATTGATGGTGTAACCGAACAACAGAAGCTGCAACAACGGGATGACGACGACCATGGCGAAGGTCAGTCTGTCCGCTTTCAACTGCGCGACCTCTTTCAAGAAAATGGCCGCAATGCGCGCGAGGCTGTCCAGCATCAGAGCCCACCGCGCTCATTGGTTAGAATGACGAAGACGTCCTCTATGGTCGCAGCGGCCGGCACGACCTGGTAACCATCCCCCGCCAGTCTGCACAACAGCTGATCGGGCCGCTCTACACCCTGCCTGACAATCACCCGAAGCTGCAGCCCACTTTGCGCCGCCGAGACCACCTCCGGCGCCTGCTTCAGCCGTGGTGTTACGGCGGCCACGTCGGGCCCGCTGACCACCAGAACGCTCTCGGCGAGCTGACTCTTCAACGACTGGACTGAACCATCGCCCACCTTCCGACCGTGGTCCATGATCGTTAGATTGTGACAGCGCTCTGCTTCGTCCATCATGTGCGTGGAAACCAGGATTGAAGTCCCTGTCGACGCGATGCGAAAAAAGCTCTCCCACATATCCCGGCGCGTATTGGGATCGACCTCCGACGTGGGCTCATCCAGGATCAGCAGCCTGGGGCGGGTCAACACCGCACCCGCGAGCGCCAGACGACGCTTCTGACCACCACTCAATGGCCCGGCCTTGCGATGGGCGATCTCGACCAAGTCAAACTCCTCGATCACTTCACCAATGCGCTGCGCTTGAACACGCCCGCGAATCCCGTGCACTCGACACAGGAACACCAGGTTCTGGCGAACACTGAGATCCTCGTACATCGAAAAACGCTGCGTCATGTAACCGACCTGCCGGCGCACAAGCGCAGCCTGCTCCGGCACCCGCATCCCCAGTACGGACACGGAGCCCTCGCTGGGATCGAGCAGTCCACACATCATGCGAATGGCGGTGGTTTTTCCCGAGCCGTTTGGGCCAAGAAAGCCGTGCACGGTCTGCGCGGGAATCTGCATACTCAAACCATCGACGGCCGTGAAGCCCCCAAAGCGTTTGCTCAGGCCATCGGTGGCGATCACGATTTCCTGGGTCATTGGCCCTTAAGTGCCACCTGCACAGGGATGCCGACGGCGAGCTCTCGCGCCTCCCCACCGGCAAGATCGATCTCGGTGACGTAGGTAAGACGCTGACGATCTTCTTCAGCCAGCGCATAGTAGGGTGTAAAGGTAGGTCGCGACTCAATGTGCCGAACCCGCCCCTCGACGGGTAAGTCGCGGCCATCGACGTACACATCGACCTCCGTACCAACGCGTACGCTGCTCATCCACAGTTCTGGTAGATAGACACGCGCCCAGGGCCCCTCCCCGGCAAGCACCGTTGTGACCACCGCACCTGCGGGCGGTTTGTCGCCCAGCTTGAATGGAAAGCTCTCCAGCACCCCGTCCCGCTCGGCCACCACGGTGTAGTGCAGCAACAGGGTCTCCTGATAGTCGAGCTCTGCTTCAGCCGCACGCAGCCTCGCTTCGGTTTGCTGGATGCGCTCCACCCTGAAGCCGGCCTTGAGCTCCTTGAGTCGCTCAAAGTCTGACTCCTCCCGGCCAATGGTTTCGTCGAGCCGGGTGCGCGCCAGATCCAGATTGCGCTCGCTGGTCAGCTGGTCTTTCTCAAGTTTCTTTTGACGCTCGTATTCAAGCTCGGCATTTTCCCGCGCACTCACGGACGCTTCGTAGCGTGCCCGTGCGGCTGCCACCTGTTCTTCACGAAATCCGGTGCGCAGCTCGCGGAGCTCTGCCTGTATCTGCTCGATCTGGGCCTGTGTTTGCATGACACTGGCCTCCTGCAGGCGCGCATCCAGGCGCAGCAGAGGCTGGCCCGCAACCACCGCATCACCTTCCTGTACCAGCAGCTCAGTCACCACCTCTGAGGCGATGGCTCGACCGTTCATGCGGTCCCACTCCAGCGTGCCGAGCGCACGCTGCGGGGAGCGTTCACAGCCACCTAGAAGCAGCAACAACAGCAAGCCTACACAGCTCGTTTGTCTCATCTTATGCCCTCGTTCGCCATTGCATTGACGCGTCGGCCATCGACACGCGCGACCGTAACCCAAGGCGCCGACGCCGGCAAGCGTCGCGCTCAGTACTTGCCATCAGTGCTACACTTGCGCCCTATGTCACCGATACAGGCACCGTCATGCAAATGAGTCCCGGCCTTTGGGGAATGTTACCTATTGCCGTGGTTATCCTGGCCTTTCTCGGCTTTCGGCAGCTGAATCGCTGGCGCCATGCTCGAATCGTGCAGCGACCAATGGATCCGCAACAGCTCGCGCTATTGCAGCAGGGTGTTCCCATCTACCAATCGCTGTCTGCCGAAGAGCAGCAGCGTCTGCAGGCACTGGTTAAGCTGTTTCTCGCCGATAAGCATTTTTATGGCTGTGCCGGTTTGGAGGTCACAGAGCGCATGCGGATTACCATCGCCGGGGAAGCCTGTCTGCTCATACTGAACCAGCCGGGCGCGATCTACCCGGGCCTGTCATCCATACTGATCTACCCCAGCGCATTTCGCGTGGACCGCGAACAGCACACGGAACATGGCACGGTGGTCACGGGCTCACACCGTCTGCTGGGAGAATCCTGGGATGCAGGCAAGGTTATCCTTTCCTGGGACGACGTCGCCAACGGCGTGTCAGATTTCAGTGACGGTCACAATGTGGTACTGCATGAGTTCGCTCACCAGCTGGACTCACAATACGGTACCGCCAACGGATCACCGCGACTGCGGGATAACAGTTACAAGTCCTGGGCGAGAGTGCTGTCGAGTAATTTTGAAAATCTTCAAACCAGAGCGCTAAACCATCTACCAACCGTCATGGACACTTACGGAGCAACCAATCCCGCCGAGTTCTTCGCCGTTGCCACGGAGACTTTTTTTGAAAAGCCGGACGCGCTGCACCGAGTGCGCCCGGACCTCTACGAAGAGCTGCAACGCTATTACGGATGCGACCCTCGGTTGTGGCAGCACGGTACAAGCAGGGCGGCGACTGACGCGCTTCACTGACGGACAGTTCCGTGGCCTGTCGAGTGTGGGCAACCGCGACGCAATCGGTATACTCTCGAACACTTTAATGACCTGAAGCAAGGAGACATGGCGTATGGCCCTGTACAGCAAAAACAAAGTCAGAGATAAACTCTCGGAAGATGTTTACGCATCGACCGAGCTCTCGACACCCTTGCCCAAATATCGCATCCCAGATGAAGAGCTCGACCCGCGTATCGCCTACAACGTGGTACGGGACGAGCTGATGCTGGACGGCAACTCCCGGCAGAACCTGGCCACATTCTGTCAGACCTGGCTTGAGCCCGAAGCGCACAAGTTGATGGATGAGTGCATCGACAAGAATATGATTGACAAGGACGAGTATCCGCAAACGGCGGAGATTGAAGAGCGTTGCGTCAATATGCTGGCCGAATTGTGGAACTCGCCCGAAGCCTCGGACACCATGGGTTGTTCCACCACAGGATCCAGCGAAGCCGCCATGCTCGGCGGTCTCGCCCTGAAGTGGCGCTGGCGCGACAAGATGCGCGCCAAGGGCAAGGCCACCGACAAGCCCAACATGATCTGCGGACCTGTGCAGATTTGCTGGCACAAGTTTGCCCGCTACTTTGACGTGGAACTGCGGGAAGTGCCGCTGGAACAGGACCGCATGCTGCTGACACCCGACGCGGTGATCGAACGCTGCGACGAAAACACCATCGGCGTGGTGCCAACCCTCGGCGTCACATTCACCTGTCAGTACGAACCGGTCGGAGCTATCTGCGCGGCATTGGACCAGCTCGAAGCCGACACCGGTCTGGACATTCCCGTTCACGTGGACGGGGCCAGTGGCGCGTTTTTAGCGCCCTTTTGCGCGCCTGACCTCGAGTGGGACTTTCGGCTGCCGAGAGTAAAGTCGATCAACGCATCCGGCCACAAGTTCGGGCTGGCACCCCTTGGCGTTGGCTGGGTCATTTGGCGGGACGCGACCGACCTACCAGACGATCTGGTGTTCAAGGTCAATTATCTGGGCGGCAACATGCCCACCTTTGCCTTAAATTTCTCCCGACCGGGCGGTCAGATCGTCGCCCAGTACTACAATTTTTTGCGGTTGGGTAAAACGGGCTATCGCAACATCCATACCGCCTCCTACGACACTGCGCGCTATCTGGCGGAGCAGATTGGCGCACTGGGACCTTTTGATGTCTTGTACGACGGCGAAATGAGCGGCGGCATCCCGGCGCTGTGCTGGAGACTCAAGAGTGGCTACGAAAGCACCGGCTACTCTCTGTACGACCTGGCGGACCGGCTGCGCAGCCGAGGCTGGCAGGTACCGGCTTACTCTATGCCGGCGAACCGCGAAGACCTTGTTATCCAGCGCATTCTGGTGCGTCATGGTTTCAGTCGCGATCTGGCGTCGCTGTTGCTGGAGGACATGGAACGGGCGCTGACGTTCTTTGCGCAACACCCGGTGACCGCGCCACTGGACGAACGGGAAGCCGGTGGTTACCGACACTGAGGCGTGTTAGCGGACGGACGTAGGCGGACTGTTCCATCCACCCGCTAAGCGGGCACCACCCTGGTGCTCGACAGGCGCGGCTTACCGGTGCGTCAGCGCTGCGCTTCGAGTCCCAACAGCAACGCCCGCGTTGTGTCTTCAAGCATGGCGCAGGCATCGACGTCGGGAAGAAACTTCTGCATCTGGTTGTGCAGGGTTAGACTGCTCATGCCGTGCACCAGGGCCCATAAACGGCCGGCAACGTTCAGAGCATCGATGTGCCGAATATCGTGTTCGGACAGATAGATGTGCAAGTTCTCAACCAACAGGTGAAACCCGATGGCCTTATGACTCAAGCCCTCTTCGTCCATGGCTCTAAAGCCATGGTCTCCCCACATCAGGTCGTAGAATGCCGGCTTGCCGCTGACAAAACCACGGTAGGCGTGACCAATCGCGACGATGGCTTCCATGCTACCGGCGCGCTGACCCTGCAGCGCTTCCATGACGGCCTCGTTCAGGCCGACAAAGGCCAGCTCACACACCGCCTCGAGCAGCGCGTCTTTGTCGCGAAAATGGCGGTAGGGTGCGGCACTGCTAACACCCGCCCGACGCGCAGCATCGACCATGGCAAAGTCCATGGAGCCACTCTCTTGGATCAGTTCAGCCGCAGCTGCAATCAGGCTGTTATAAAGATCGCCATGATGGTAGCTGCCGCTGGGCTTGGGTAGCGTAGCGGACATGCTTGTTATCTCCCCGGTAGCGGCACGTCGGCCGCCAAATCGCTTTTGTTGTTAGACCAGGTTCGCTGGTAAACCACCATGTACAAAGGTGGCACCAGGAAGAACGATACGACCGTCGACAGTAAAACACCACCGGCTATCGCCATCGCAAACGGCGGCCAAAAGCTGCCGCCCGACAGGATCAGAGGCAGGAAACCACCGAAGGTCGTGATGGTGGTGGACAAAATGTGGCGGCTGGCATCCATGACCACGGTACGCACCGCATGGGAATCACCCGCGGCAACACCTGCATCGCGTTGCAGGGCAGTAATGATAATGATCGCTGCATTGATCGAGACACCGATCGAGCCGATCACACCGATCAGCGCCTGCACACCGAACGGATAGCGAAAAATCGCCAGCGACAGCAGGCTCAGCCCTATCGAACAGAGCGTGACCACAAAGGTCACACCCGACAGTCGCCAGGAGTTGAACGTAAGTACAATGGTCGCCATCAACAGGGCGAATACCAGACCGAAAGGACCGACCAGATCTTCTACCACACCGGCTCGTTCGTCCGTGTTGCCACCAAAGGAATAACGATACCCCTCTGGCAGATCAATGGGATCGGCTGCCAGATTAGCACGCAGTTCCTTGAGCACCTCCTCGGCCAGCACACCTCTGACGAGATAAGCCTGGACATTGTTGGTTCGCTCACCGTCCTCACGAACGATCGTACCGCTGGCGGGTACCAGCACATAATCTCCAAGCGTGCTCAGCGCCACGGCCGGCAGCAGTCGCTCATTGTCTGCGACGCTGGCGGGCAACTGGATCGCAGCAACGTCGTGCGCCGCGCCCAGAGGTGCTTCCGCCAACCGTGCTCGCACCGGCATGCGTTCGGTATCTTCCAGCAGTTCCCCTGCCGTTACACCTTCGAGAGCGGTGTCGAGTATCGCTGCAACATCGGTCAGGTTTAACCCGAGTCGACGCAGCCTGTCTTCATCGAGACGAAACTCCACTTTTGGGGCACCCGCCACCAGGCTAGTGTTGGTATGGGTAACATCGGGCAAGGCTTGCATACGCCTGCGTAACTCGTCGCCGATGGCTCTCAGGGTCGCCAGATTGGGCCCAAAGACCTTGACCTCCACCGGCGCCATCACCGGTGGCCCCTGATCAACGCCGCGCACAATAATCTGCGCTTGAGGGAAGCGCCGATCCAGTTCGACCTGCTGACGTCGAATCAACGCATCCGTTGCTGCTTCGTCGTGGGTGAGTACCAACGCCTCGGCGAAGCCGGGATCGTTTTGACGTGTGCGCATCATATTGTAATAAAATGGTGGGGCACTCTCTCCAACGCTCCAGTCGACGCGCCGAATCAGCGGTTCCTGACGCAAGACTTCATCCATCTGCAAAGCCAACGCGTGGCTGTCATAGATGGAGCGGCCCTCTGGCATGTGCACCTGAATGTAAAACTGATCGCGATCGGTGCCGGGGAAAAACTGCGCCGTCAGGGTGGGAAACGCCAGGAACCCAGCAATAGGCAATATCAGCGCCAGCGCAATGCTCATCGCCTTATGCGACAGCGACCAGTCCAGCGTCGCCGAGAATCTGCGGCCCATCTTCCCGCTCTGAATGCCCCAGTCCCACCAGCGCACCTGGTGACGACTCAGCCCACCCGGCAGCAGCCAGCCCGCAATTGCCGGCGTCAGAGTGAGCGCCAAAATGAATGAGGAACCCAACATCACAACAACCGCTTTGGCAATTGATCCGAGGAAATCGCCAGCCGGACCCGGCAAGATCACCATCGGCATGAAAGCGAGAATGGTGGTGGCGGTGGAGCTGATCAGCGGCACCCGGAGACGCTCTACCGACCCGCCGATGGCCTCGGACACGGTCATTCCCCGCTGCAGCCGCTTGCGAATTTCGTCGGTCATTACAATTGAGCTGTCCACCAGCAAACCGAGCGCAACAATCAGCCCCGTAATGGACATCTGGTGTATCGGTACGCCCCAGTAATACAGCGCCGACAGGGACATCAGACTGCACAGGGGAAGCGCCAGTGCCACGACCAGTGCTGCCCGCCAACCCAAGGTCACCAGCAGCACCGCCACGACCAGGGTCACACCGAGAGCCAAATTACCCAGCACCTCCCCTAGACGTTCCTGGGTATAGCCTGCCTGGTCGTAAACGGTTTCCAGCACCAGGCCGTCGGGTAGCTGCGCTTGAAACTGCTGCACCAACTCGCCGAAGCGAGCGCTCCAGGTGTCCACCTGCAGACCTTGCCGCATAGCAACCCCGATCAGCACTCCCTGCTGCCCTTGTACCAGGGCGAGATCGCTGGGTGGCGTCACGACCGCGCGACGCACATCGGCAATATCGGAAATGCGGACCCCACCACTGTCACCGGTGCGCACCACCACGCTGCGAATACGCTCCAGCGAGTCAAACTGCCCATCGATTTCAAGCAGCAGATTGCTTCGGTCGTTTTTCAGGCGACCCGAGGCGATGCGCGGGTCTGCGCTGCGCAGTGCAGCTGCGACCTCGGCCAGCGTGATACCCCGTGCTGCCATCGCCCGCTCATCGACATCGACGCGAATTTCTTCATCGGGTGCACCGAACAAGCGCACCAGATCGGTACCCGGAAAGTTGCGGGCGTCGTCAGCGAAGTCCCTGGCGATACGAGTGAGCAACCCAGGCGGTACTGTCTCTCCGGTCACAGGGCGCAAGCCGACGATGCGCACGTAGGGCGTCATCATGTCATTGTCCAGGATCGGAGCCTGTACCCCGGGCGGGAATTGATCGGCCACTTCGCTCAGCGCTTCGCGCACTTCTGACCAGGCAAGCTCGATTTCGGTCTCTTCGAGTCGATCATTCAATTCGATCGTGACGCGCGACACGCCAGTGGTAGAACTCGATTCGACAGTTTCGATCTCAGATATCTCACGCAGGCGTTCTTCCAGCGGTTTTGACACCTGGGATTCCACCCGAGCGGGATCGGCTCCGGGAAAAACGGTTGTGGCGAAGGCAAACAGATTGGTGATGGTCGGATCTTCCTGCCGACCGATGCTGTTCAGGCTGGAAAGCCCCACCAGTATAATCACCAGTATGAACAGCAACGTGTAACGTTTGTTGCTGAACAGCAGTTGGGCGAGCATGTCAGCGCGCCCCGTTATCCGCCAGAGACGAACCGGGCACACTGACCACGGCGACGCCCGGTACAACCCGGTGCACACCGTCTGCGATCACGCGCTCTTGATCTTTAAGTGTTCCGACGACATAAACGTACTCGCCGCGCACTTCAAGGACCTCTACGACCTCGCGCACGGCCACTTCGCCGCCGTCCGACGCGTGAACGCGCAGCACATTCCAGACCCCGCGCTCCCCTTCAATCAAAGCGGCCATCGGCAACCATCCGCCGACGCTGTCCACCTGTTCGGCCAACATCAGGCTGACCGGCTCACCTTCCAGCGCACCGGTCGTCTCGGGGAGCTCGAAGACTGCGGTGGCGGTTAACGTCCGGGGGTCCAGGTCTGGCCGGACCGCGCGTAGCTGTGCCTGAACCTCGCGACCTGCCAGTTCAAGCGGATAGCGCTGCCCAGGGATCAGCCGGCGAGAATCCTCGGCTGCGACCCCGATGTGCGCCTCACGGCTGCCGCTTTCGACCAATTGCAATACCGGCGCTCCGGCGGCCACAACGGCACCTTCACTGACCCGCTTGGCGGCAATGACGCCGGCGTAGGGCGCTCGCAGTGTGGATTTATCAAGCTCGATATCGATGGATTCCAGCTCCGCATCGATGGCGCTCAACTGGGCGCCCAATGCCCGCGCCCTGAGGCGCGCCGCGTCGTAGTTCTCTTGCGACACAGCACCCGTGTCGCGCAGTGTCTGCTGCCGCTTTAACTGCAGATCGGCGAGCTCCAATTCCGCCTCCACCTGGGCCAGCCTCGCCTCGGCGACCTTACGGCTGTTCCGCAGCCGACTGGTATCCAATGTCGCCAGCACGTCTCCCGCAGCGACCCGTTTGCCCTCGGCAACCGCGACATCCACCACCAGACCGGACAGGTCGAAACCGAGCTGGGTATTGCGCTGTGCGCGGACAATGCCCAGATAGGAGGCCTCTCGCTCGTAGCTGGGCTCCACCTGGTAGGCGGTTGTCAGCACGGGCAGCGGTTCCCGCTCGGACGTCGCGTCCGCCTGCGCCTGGCTGGCACAGAAGAGACCTCCCATGACGACTGCCAGAATCGGTGGCAGCACCAGATAGGTCCAGGGACTGGCGCCACTGGAACGGCGATCGAAAAATGCTGTATCTAACCTGTGACTCATGACCCCAACCTCGATGTAAGACGTCATAACATCATATGTTAATTGCTCTTACATAAACGTCAAGGCCTTACCGCGGTTTTTTTTAACCAGAAGCGTCAAAAATGGCCACATTAAGAAGAGCGCCGACCCGACGGCCGGTATAAAGGGTTACGCGTGTGAGCGCCGCGCGGATTGGTGCGCGGTAAAACTGCCTACTCGGTCAACAGTCCGTCCAGTTCGGCAATAGCCTCGGTGACGTCTGGCGAGACCAGAATGCCGTGCATACCCAAGGCGCGAGCCGCTTCCACATTGGCGGCAAAATCATCGAGAAAAACGCACGCCCCAGGCTGCGGATGACCCAGTTCTGCCAGTGCGAGCTGGAAAATACGCGGATCCGGTTTGCGCACGCCCACCGAACTGGAATCGATGACGAACTCAAACAATTCTTCCACCGGTATGAGGCTGCGCCAGCCGTCCCCGAATTCAGCGACGTTGTTGGTTATGATGCCGGTGCGATACCCCGCCTGGCGCAGGCCACGCACCCGATCAACCAGGGGTTGTCGAGCCTCTGTTCCAGGATCTCCCGCCATCCTGCCGAACAGCGTGTAGATATCCACCTCAAGATCCCTTCGCGCACCCGCTTCGAGAATATGATCGCGGGCCTGCTCCAGGCTGATCTCGCCGCGTTCAAGCTGGTGCCAGGTATGCTCACTGTCCTGTTCATAGGAACCGAACACCACCGCGGCGACGTCAGCCGGTTCGGCACCAATCTCTTTAGCGTAATCGGCAACGACATGAAACGGTGAGTCGGTGAACACTCCGCCAAAATCGAACAACAGAGCCTTTATCTGTCCCGCCATAGTTACCGTTCTCCGTATACCCTGATTCGCATGGCAGCAGCTGGCCAATAACGGCTGCCATGACTCGCGCGCTCAGTCGATCCCAGTCAGGCTGGGGCGTCGAGCAACTCATGCGCGCTACTTTATATCGAACAGGTGATTTCGCCCAGCCGTTGGGTCAGCTTCTGATTCTCCGAGTAGTCGATCGGAACGACAATCAAACTCGGACCCCGATGTGCCTCCGCTGCATGTATCACCGACAGCAGAGCGCTACTGTCATCCGTATGCTGATAATGCCAGCCGAAGGCATCCGCCAGCTTGCTCCAATCCGGATTGCTAAACGACAAATCAGTGTGGTGACCGAAGTGTGTCATCTGCTTCCAGGCGATCAACCCGTAGGCGTGATCCTCCCAAACCATCATGGTTATGTCACTGTTCAAACGCCGGGCGGTTTCCATCTCCTGCACGTTCATCAGAAAGCCGGCGTCACCGCAAATACCCAGGATCTTGCGCTGCGGATCCACCAGAGCGGCGGCTATAGCACCTGGGAGCGCGAAGCCCATGGAACAAAACCCGTTGGGAATAAGACACCCGTTAGGCGTCTCACAGTGGTAGTGCCGTGCAATCCACATCTTGTGCGCACCAACGTCGGACAGCAGCAGGCCATCTTCGGCGTATACTTGCTGAACATCGTGCAGCACTTTCTGCGGCTTGATTAACCCAACCGTTGTGTCGTCATTCCATACATTGAGCTCCGACGCCATGTCTTCTCGCGTACGGGCTTGCTGCTGCGTGTCGTATTCGGGCGTCGGCTGCTGCTTAAAATGATCCACCAGTGCTCGCAGACTGTCTGCCACGTCTCCGACCAGTTCGATCATCGGATGAAAGTGCCGGTCTATCTCGGCCGGGATAAAATCAATATGGATGATTTGCTTGTCGCCCTGGGGATTCCAGAGGTTCGGATGATACTCCACCATGTCGAAACCGATAGCGATCACCAGGTCTGACGCGTCGATAGCACAGGTTCCAATATCCTTGGAGCCCAATCCGATGGTGTACAAGCAGTGGGGCGATTGTGGCGACACCGCGCCTTTTCCCATAAAAGTGTTCAAAACGCCGATACCCGTCATGTCCACCAGCTCGCGTAGAGTGCCGGACGCGCGTTTACGCACGCAGCCGTTGCCGGCAATGATCACCGGGCGTTTGGCCGCGCGAATGCAGTCGGCGGCAGCTTCAATCATAGCTCGATTGGCACTGGGGCGACGAAAGCGTACCGGTTCGATGGGCGTTGCCTCGGTCGGTCGTTCGGCAATGTCTTCCGGCAGTTCAATCAACACCGCCCCGGGTTTTTCGCTACGCGCAACTCGCACGGCTTTGCGAACAATTTCCGGGATATTATCCGCGTGCAGGATGGTTTCGGCCCACTTCGTCACCGGTTCAAACATCTTCACCACGTCCATGATCTGGTGGGATTCCTTATGCAGCCGCTGAGTACTGCCCTGACCGGTCAGGACCAACATCGGTGCCCGATCCATATTCGCATCTGCCACTCCGGTGATAAGGTTAGTTGCTCCGGGGCCAAGCGTTCCAAGACAGGCAGCCGGAGAGCCGGTCAATCGCCCGTAGATCTCAGCCATAAACGCAGCGCCCTGTTCGTGCCGTGTCAATACAAAAGTAATAGACCGGGAGTCTTCAAGGCTGATCATAAAGTCTGCGTTTTCTTCGCCGGGGACACCGAAAATGTATTCCACGCCCTCTTGCTCTAGGCATTTCACCATCAAATCAGAAGCTTTCATCAAGGACCCTCTCATCAGTGCTACCTATTGATGCTTGAGCACCAGCATCTTTTCGTACTGCAAATCTTCGATCGTGTACGGGATACCACCCACTCCCAGCCCTGACGCATTGAGACCGGCAAAGGGCATGACATCATCTCGAAAAGCCGTGTGATCATTGACCATCACCGCGGAGGCATCAAAGGCATCGTAAGCGGCGTACATGGTATCGATGTCGGAGGTGTAAACCGCCGCCTGAAAAGCGTTGGGGTATAGGTTAGATCTTGCCAAGGCATCTTCCAGTGTCGAGTACGGATACAGGCAAACAACCGGCCCAAAAATCTCTTGCGTCGACACGCGCGACTGCGCCGGTGGATCGAGCAGTAACGTCGGCGAGTAGAAATTTCCCTGCTGCGGCTCACCACCAGTGGCGACCTCCGCGCCCGCTTCGATCGCCTCGCGCACCCACTCTCCGACCCGATCCACCTCGCCCGGGCGTATCAGCGGCCCGACTTCGGTGGCCTCGTCGCTGGCATCTCCAACCCGCAGGGCGGCGACGGCCGGTGCCAACCCATCCTGCAAGTCCCGATACACACCCCGTGCCACGTACACTCTCTGGGTCGACACGCAGACTTGCCCTGCATGGTAGTAGCCGCCTTTGGCAAGAGAGGACACAACCGCGGCCAGATCAGCCGACTCGGTGACGATGGCGGGGGCAACACCGCCGTGCTCCAGAGCGCAGCGAACGCCTGGCTGCAGCTGCGCGCGCAGCATCCAACCGACGCGCGCCGAGCCAATGAAACTAAAAAACGCAATATCCTTACTGCGCACCATCTCACTGGCAATGTCCAGGTTCCCGGTCACCACACAGCTGATGTAATCCTCGGGCGCGCCGGCCTTATGCAGTGCCTGCACCAACTTCAGACAGGACAGCGGTGTATCCGCTGCCGGTTTGACGACGCAAGGACAGCCCGCCGCAAAAGCGGGCACCACTTGATGAACGATGAGATTAAGCGGATGGTTGAAGGCACTGAAGGCCAGCACCACACCGCGCGGGTAGCGCTGCGTGAAGGCCAGGCGCCCCGCCGACGAGGCCTGGTGTCCGAGCGGAATCACATTGCCACGGTGTTCACCCACGGTCTGTATCGCCATGCGCACGCCGGCAATAGCACGATGGGTTTCAACGATCGCGTCCACCAGCGGCTTGCCGCCTTCCCGGGCTATGGTCAGCGCCAAATCATCGAAGTCACGCTCCAGCAGCAAAGCCAGCTGCTCAAGAATTTCGATGCGCCGGTGCAAGGGCAGCCAGGATTTCCGGTCCAGGTAGCGTCGTCGCGCAGTTGCCAGTTTATCCCGGGCACTCTGCTGACTGTCCGCCGACAGCTCTTCGAGAGGTTCACCAGTAGACGGATTTACAACAACCAGCGTCGGCTCGCTCATGAGTAGTCGGCAGCTCCTGTAGCTCGGTGTCCTGTTCCAGGACAATTCAGAGGGGTGTATCTGCAGCACCACGATTTGTGTGGTTACAGACCCGCTCTTTCAGCATAGGTTCCCCTGTCCAGATTTCAAATAGGCTCGGGCTTGTGCATGCGAGAACCGCTCACTAGACTGCAACGATGGGCACAGCAACGGACCAGACCAACCGATCAGATCAGTGGCATGGGCAGAGCCGAAGTAAGCTGGCAGGTTTGCTGCTGGCGGTGTTACTGTCGTGCACGGCAGGCGCGGGGGCGTACGAAATCTCAAGCTCTGCCATCGTCAATGACGATGGCAGCCTGCGTATTAAAGGGAAGACGATTCATTTGTTTGGCATCTACATTCCACCCACCGGTCGTACCTGTGATCAACACCGACGACCCACCGTGTGCGGTTCACGCGCCCACGTCGCACTGGACTTTAAAATCGATGGTTTCGTTCGCTGCGATTTGCTGACCCGTAATGAAGATCGCAGCTACATTGGTCGGTGCCGAGTCAATGCATCACACTTCAGCGATGGTGACGACCTCAGCGCCTATCTTCTGCAGAAAGGCTGGGCGGTCGCGACGCCCGACGCGCCCATCGAGTATCAGACGCTGGAGAAAATTGCGCGCCAACGCGGTTTCGGTGTGTGGGGCATCCCCATCGACAACATCAGGAAATGATGTCATCGATAGCGAGCTCTGACTTTGCAAGACAGAGCCCGCACGGCAAACAGTGGCCTACTCCGCGGCAAAGTCGTAGGTCACCTGCACTCCCCAGATTCGAGGCTCCTGACGCGCCTGAAAAGTGAACAGGCCACCGACGATCAGCGCCGCCGTTGTTTCATCTTCATCGGTCAGGTTACGTCCGAATACCCGTAGATTCCAGTTTTCCCACTGGTAAGCCAGAGAAGCATCGAGAATTCCGTTGCCTTTTGAGAAACCCATCGGTTCGTTGAGGAAGGTCGTGTACTGATCATCCCGGTAACGATACATGAGTTGCGCCGTGGCAACGCCCGAGCCGATTGTCATATCGTAGTTGGTATGCACCGCAAAGGTGTAGTCGGGCGCACGACGCAAATCCAGATCTGAGAGATCCAACTCTTCCCCGCCCGGTTCAAGCGCCGCCTTGAAATTGTCGTACTCTGCGTCCAGCAGACCCAGATTGAATCCGACCAGCCAGCTGTCTGTAATCAGCGCACGGCTATCCAGTTCCAATCCCAGCATGGTCGCCTTGGCGGCGTTGACCGTAATCGTTTCCTGCCCCGCTGCGGAATCACTGGGTATCACCAGTTCTTCCTGCTTGTCATCGTAGATCTGATAAAACGCCGCGACATTGAACATCACTCGATTGTTCAGCCAGTTCGATTTCATGCCAAGCTCGTACATGTCAACAAACTCTGGATCGTACGTTAGCCGGGCCGTGAGTTCTGAAGCTGCACGACCGTTCAACCCACCGGAACGAAAACCCTGCGCGTACGTGGCGTACAACATCATGTCATCATTAACGTCCCAACTCAGGCTGACCTTGGGCGTAAACTCATCCCAATCGCCTTCGCCCGGGTCACCAAAGGTGCTGAAAATCGGTACGATAAAGCCACTGCCAGCGATGTCTACGTCGTTGCTGACCTTGAACTCTTTTTCCTCTTCCGTGTAGCGACCACCGAGGGTGAGCGTCCAATCCTCCAAAAAGAAATAGTCCACTTCAAAAAAGGCCGCCCAGGCATCGGTTTTCTGCTCCGCGTCGGCTAGCAGCGTCGTCCCGGGCGGCGCCAGATTAGGATCGAGAATGTTCGCGAGATAGAACGTCGTCTGATCCAGTTTGTATTTGGAATCCCAGTAATAACCCCCCACGGTGTATTGAATGCTGTCGCCGATGTTATCCGACAGCCGCAGTTCATGACTGGTCTGATCGTAGGTCTGAACGCGAGATGTGGAAAAGAAGTCGATACTGGTGGAGTCAAAGTCCTGATCCGTACTCTCATCAGTGTCGCGGTAACCGAACAGATAGGTCAGCTGCATCCCCTCGCTCAGCAGCCAGTTAGCCTCAACGGTGTGGGCATCGAGCTCAAGCGACTGGGCGTTACTGAAATTTTGGTCCGTCACCAGAATACCCAACTCCGGTTCGGTATCACTGCGACCGCAGCGACCGAATCCAAAACACAGCAGGTCGTCCGGCTGACTGACATTGGAGGTCGCCGCCGTATCGGAGTCGTCCTCATCATGCTGGTAGGTGTACTTAAGGCTCAGCGCATCCGTCGGTTCCAACAGCAGGACGCCCACGTACGACTCGTAGTCCACCTCGGGCACATCTTCGCCCAGAAACACGTTGTCGTAGAACCCTTCCTCTTGTTGTCTGGTGGTGTAGGTGAGTTTTGTCGACAGCATGTCGAACACTTTGGGGAAATTGAAGACGCCATCGACGTCGTAGCGATCGTAATCGCCATAGGTACCACGAATCCGGGCTCCCCATTCACCGGTCGGCTGGGTTCGGGTGACGTTGATGATGCCGCCGATGGAATTGCGACCAAAAAGAGTTCCCTGTGGCCCCCGCAACACCTCGATCCGTTCCATATCGAATATCTGCAATTCCTGGCCGGTGTTGGTACCCAGGAATACACCATCGAGGACTACCCCGACCGCCGGGTCGAAGCTCTTCTCCACATCCTGATGACTGATACCCCGAATAGAGATCGCCGTCACACCTGGACCGGCGCCAACCTTATCAATCACCAAATTGGGCGCCATGCCTTGCAAATCCCGGATATCTCTGGCGAACGAGGCCTGGATTTCAGTTTCTGTCATGGCGCTGATTGCCTGCGGTACTTCCTGCAGGCTCTCGACGCGTTTGCGAGCCGTCACCATGACTTCTTCAAGGACAAGCGGGTCGGTCTGAGCGGGGGTTTGAGGAGCGTTCAGCACAGTGGCAAGACCAGCCGCGAGTGCTAGAGTGTGGGAGCGCCAGGCGAGCGCGTAGGTGCCTACTTCCATCGTGTACCTCCTAGCCTCTGACGGTGCGGTCCGCCAGCAATATTGATTATGGTCTCGGCGCCCGAATGCCTTCGGTATCGCCGTAGGGCTAAAAATACAATCTGGACTGCTTTTTTTATTATGACACTTTGTTTGACGGAAAGCTACGGTCTGCCAACGGCCATTCGCCCCGTCATCTGCGCGAGTTGCGGCGCAGGCCGCGATCTCCTATAACACGGGTTTGCTCACTATTGAGGACCCGTCATGCGGCCTTTCTTGTTTGCCACGCTGCTGGTCATTGTCGCCGGCGCCCATGCCGAGCAGGCGCCAGACAGGCAACTGCTGTGGGGCGACACTCACCTGCACACCACCTATTCCTCAGACGCCTACGCCAACAACAACCTGAGCGCCGGACCGGACGTCGCCTTTCGCTACGCGCGGGGGGAGCCGGTCGTACATCCATACCACCAGGCGAGAGTACAGATAGAGACACCCCTGGACTTCCTGGTGATTTCTGACCACGCGGAGTTGCTGGGCCAGATTCGCAACCTGCATCGCAACGGCGTAGACACGACCGATCTGGGCTGGTGGGACGCTCTGAAAGCGCGTCTTGCCGCCTGGTACCTGTCGCGTGAACTCGACGCCGGCCGGGGACGGGCGCTGTTCGTCGACGTACTCCCTGACCCGACAATGTCACCGCAAGCGGATGCTGAAGCCGCGGCTCTGAACACAGGCGGTATCGACCTGCTGCCCATGCCGCAAAAGATTGAGATAGATACCTGGAAGATCATCACCGGCACTGCAGAAGATTTTAATGAACCGGGCGAGTTCAGTGCCTTGATTGGCTGGGAATGGAGTTCGATACCGGGCGGCGCCAATCTGCACCGGGTCGTTGTCACGGACAGCGACGCCGCCACCGCGCAGCAGTACAATCCGTGGGGATTGGACGACAGCCCCTATCCAGAAGACCTATGGCACTGGCTGGAAAAAACCGCCGCATCCACCGGTGCCAACTTCATTGCTATTCCGCACAACTCGAACATCTCCAAGGGGTACATGTTCGCCGAAACGTCTCTGCGCGGGACGGCGTTCAATGCAGACTACGTTGCGCTGCGGGCGAAGTGGGAGCCGATTGCCGAGATTACCCAGATCAAGGGCGACTCTGAGACTCATTCCCTGTTTTCGCCGGGCGATGAGTTTGCCGACTTCGAGAACTACCCCTACTACATCCAGCGCTTCTGGACCGAGTATCGGCCACAACCGGGCGATTTTGTTCGCCCGGCTCTAAAACGCGGTCTAGAACTTGGAGAGGAACTGGGACAGAACCCCTATAAATTGGGCGTGATAGGGTCCACCGATTCCCACACCGCCATGGCATCGGCCGAAGAAAACAACTTTCACGGCAAATTGGCGACCGATTCCATTCCAGCTAACAAAACCGTGCGTTTCAACCCCGACGGTCCCGGATCCAGCGGCTGGGCGATGTCCGCGTCGGGTCTGGCGGCGGTATGGGCGGACAGCAACACGCGCGAAGACATCGTCGCGGCGATGCGGCGACGCGAGGTCTACGCCACTACAGGGCCTCGCATCAGAGTGCAGTTTTTTGGCGGTGCACAGCTCAAAGATGCTGATCTTGAAAATACTTCGCTCAGGGCCTGGGCACTGCAGCGCGGCGTGCCGATGGGTGGCGAACTCGAAGACCCCAACGCTCCGAGCTTTGTAGTTATGGCGGCCAAGGATCCTGTCGGCGCAAATCTGGACCGCATACAAATCGTCAAAGGCTGGCTGGCCGAGGATGGCAGCGCACGCGAACAGGTCTACAACGTCGCCTGGTCCGACGGACGCACCCTGGACAGCACCGGAAACCTGGCTGCGGTGGGCAACTCCGTCAATCTGAAAACCGGCAAGGTCGACAATCGCATTGGCGCGCCGCAGCTTGCAGCCAGCTGGACAGACCCCGATTTTGATCCAAACAGGCCGGCCTTTTTTTACGCTCGCGTTCTGCAGATACCAACCGCGCGACATTCGCTGCTGGACGCAATCGCTCTGGGTCTGGAACATGCCGGTGAGCAGCCGGACACCATCCAGGAGCGAGCTTATACTTCATCGATTTGGTACACACCCTGACACTAGGCGATCATCGCCAGAACCATTTCAGGTGGCGGGCTTCAAGGCGAGCACAATGGAATTGGGGGTGACCAGTTGGAAGGCCAAACGACTCAAGGGCACGTAACGCAGCCACCGGGCAACGGTGCCTTTGGATGTTCCAGCCGTGCGCACTTCAATCATGTCCAATCGATCGAGAAACCGAGAGAAGCCTCGCTTGCGCAGCGCCCCGCGCAAACTGTAGAACGTAAACCAGTTTACCGCCGGGTACTTGGCATAGTTCGCAACCTCCGGGCGAGTCGTCACAGCCAGTCGCTCGTAGTGGCGCTTGACGAAACCCGGGTACCAGCTGTACAGCGGCAAGTTGAATTCGTCCTGCAGCGGGCACAGCGTATTGGTGGTGCTCAGAAAAAGCAGACCTCCTGGTCGCAAGAGACGGCTGGCTTCGTCCAGACAGGCCTGCCACTCTGCAACGTGTTCCAGCAGCTCCGGCAGAATACAGATGTCGACGCAGGCGTCCGGTAGCGGAGTGCCCGTTGCGCTGCAGTTGATAAACTGCATGTCCAGCTTCTCTTCTCTTGCACGGTGCTCGCCAACCGCCAGCAGATCGGCACTGATATCGATACAGGTGACCCTGTGTCCGGTACGCGCAAAGATACGGCCGCCGGTACCCGCCCCACCGCCAATATCGACCACGTCAAACGGCCCTTCTCTTCCATCCCGCGCGAGGGTTTTTAAAACGAGATCGGCCAGGCGCTCAAAGCGTCCGAGAGTCTCTTCAGACTGGCTTTGCGCCTCGTAATACTCAAAAAAGCGGTCGTCGGTGGACGTATCTAATTTGCCGCCCGTCGATTCCGGTGGGCTGGCTTTATCCATGGTCACTGACTAGGGTCTCCGTCACACGGCTCGTCAGTCTAATTTAGTGCCCAATACCCCGCAAGCGACGCACACGGGTGGCCAAGGTCATAACTGGGGTGAACGTTGACGCGCTTTGTGCTCAGCTTTCAGTTCTCGATGGATCTTGGCCTGTCGCATTTGTTCCGCCATGTAGGCTTCCACCTGTCGCGTGTCCTGCCGGTTCTCAAACACACGCAGCAGAGGATCAGAGGTCCTCGCCATCCAATCGGCCAGGCGCGCTCTCAACCGATCCAGGTGCGCTCTGTAATTGGGATCATCAATCAAGTTGTGCAGACAGTCGGGGTCTGACTGTACATCATACAGTTCCTCCGGAACCCGATAACGCAGCAGCGCTATCCGTGCCGCGAGCGCCTCGTCCTGCCCGGCCAGCTGTTCCATGCGCTGATAGGTCAACGTCTGAAACGTGGCCGAAAACTGTTGCCGAGCACCGTCCGACCAGGGGTTGTATATGTAGAGGAAACGCGGAGTTTCGATAGCCCGCATTGGTGTTGGTTGGCCGGCGGAATTTTCGTGATACTCCTTGAACACGGCATCGCGCTGCTGCTGCTTGCCACCGCGCAGCAGGCCGAGAAAGGACCTGCCCTGCAAACCCGCTGGCAGAGGCTGCTCAACCACGTCCAGCAGTGTGGGCAAGACATCGACCGCCGAAACCATATGCTCACGATCCACCGTATCTGCGGGCACAGTGTCCGGCCAACGCACAATCAACGGTGTGCGTGTACTGTGATGGTAGAGCTGGGTCTTCACGAAAGGGAATGGCATGCCATGGTCTGCGAGCACCATCACCAGCGTATCCCGGTGCAGATCGAGTTCTTCCAACGTGGACAGCATCGCACCCACCGCATCATCGGCTCGTCGCACCGAAGAAAAGTAGTGTGCCAGCTCAAAGCGCACCTCGGGATCCTCCACCAGATAGGCAGGTACCGGCACCTCATCGGCAGCAAAAACCCGGCTTGGTCGGTAGGGATCCGGACGTGGCTGTGAGCGTCGATTCAATCCATAAAAGGGAACGTGCGCGTCAGACACGTTCATCACCAGAACAAAAGGTTTTTTCGCCGCCGCTGCGGCACCAATACCAACCCGCAGCGCGCGACCATAATCTTCAGGGTTTTTCTTATGCGCGCCCACCAACGCAGAACTGTCATTCAGTACCATGTCCCAGGGATACGGCTCATAAGGTGTGGAATCATGAACTTTGTTATAGATGCCTGCAAAATATCCCGCCTGTCGCATCAGATCGGGAAGCATCGGATAGCCCGGATCAAGAACCGGGTAAAAGCCCAACACACGACTGCTGTGCGGATAGCGGCCGGACCAAAGCACATTGCGCGACGGCATGCAGTTGGCCACCTGCACATGGGCGAGATCAAAGCGCATTCCTTCTGCCGCCAGTGCGTCGATGCGCGGCGTGGTGCCGGGCAAATGCGCTCCGAATACGCCAACAGAGTCAGCGTTAAGGTCATCCAGCGTGATCAGCAGCAGATTGGGTCGCGACCAGGCTGAGGGCGCCGCCAGCACGGACAGGAAGGTGCAGAAATAGAACAGGCTGCGTAGCATAGGGCGATCTCTTCCTCAACTTTGGCGCATCAACATCGTATGCACGTCGGACACCGACGAGCACTCGGTGCGTCACTGTGGCATATGCGCACGCCCTCTGCTAGTGTGACACCACTTTGTCCACAGCATCTTCCATGTCCACCTACCTCTTCGTACTCTGCCCGCCGTACTGCGGATCGACGCTACTCTGGAAACTTCTGTCCACCTCCGAAAAGGTGTCTTCGCTGCCTCAGGAAGGCCAGTTTCTGGACGAACTCAAACACGTTACCCGTGTAAAACAGTGGGACATCAGTCACTCCTTACCCTGGCCACACATCAAGGCCGTGTGGGAGACCTATTGGGACATGGACAAGCCCATACTGCTGGAAAAAAGTCCGCCCAATCTGGTGCGTGCGCCCGCGATCCAAGAGCACTTTCAGCCATCACGCTTCGTCATCATGGTACGCGACCCCTATGCACATGCGGAGGGCCTCATGCGTCGCAACGGCTGGAAACTACAACGCGCCGCACGCTTCGTCCTAACCTGTCTGCGTTATCAATGGCGCAACAGGGAGCAACTCACGTCAGCGCTGGCGCTCACCTATGAAGACCTGGTGACGGACCCAATCAGCGCCTGTCGGCGGGTCGCAGAATTCATGCCGATTCTGAATGACCTCAACCCACATACGGACTTCGAGCTGGATTCAATCGATGGCACCGTGACCCAACCGATCACCGATCTCAATCAGCGCAAGATTGCAGCTATTGAACCGCAGCACCTGCAGACCATGACAGAGATATTTGCAGAGCAGGCGGACGCACTCGAGGCCTGGGGCTACTCGCTGCGCAGTACCCCTTAAGACCTGTGGCGCGGCGTCTAGCGCACGCGGTCTATACTCGTTCATGCGAGGACCGCCAGCCTCGCGCTATCTGCCGCCTTTAGGAGAATAACTCATGTCCAACAAACTGACTGCGGTCACCATGGCCTGCGCCCTGGCTTGCTGGGGCTGCAGCGACTCAAGCGACACCCCTTTGCAACCCGCCCTGTTGACCCAATACACGCTCGGCAGCGACGACAGCGTTCCGGAAGGTGTCGCCTTCGATCCAGAACAAAGAAACTTCTACGCGACCAGTCTGCAGGGCGCCAGCATCACCCGCGTGGCCGCGGACGGCAGCGAGAGTCTGTTTCGCCAACCAGACGACCGGGCCGAGATTCTGGGCGCGCAGGTAGATGCACAGTCACGAAGGCTCTGGGTCTGCGCCCGCGCGGTTGACGGTATCGACAATCAGGTCTGGATGTACGATCTCAACAGCGGAGAACTGCAGGAGACCTTCACCCTCGGCGCGCTGGCGACCAACGGTTCCTGCAATGATCTGGATCTTGACACTACCGGCCTGGCCTATGTGACGGACTCTGGCAATCCGACGGTGTACCGACTGGACCCAACTACGGGAAAGGGTGAAGTCTTTGCCGCTAGTCCGCTGCTGGCAGATATCACCGGCTTCGGTCTAGGCCAAAACGGCATCGCAGTCAGCCCAGACGGCACCGCGCTGATCGTCGCCATCTTCACGCCGCCGGCTTTGGTCCGTGTCTCTCTACCTGAAGGCGAAGCGGTAACGTCTATCGCGCTGACCGGGGATACGCTGCCCTCACCCGATGGCATTGTGTTTGTGGACGGCGACCTCTATACGGTTGCTAACGCCAGCGTCAGTCGAGTGCGCCTGAACGGAGATTTCACCGCTGGCACGGTGGTGACCGTCGCCCAGCGCAGCGGACTTTCCACCGCGGCAAATGCTGAAGACCAGCTGTACGTCATCAAGAGTGAAGTCACCAACTTCGTTCTGGGCGAACCGCTGGACTTACCTTTTGAAATTTTCCGCGTCGATACCGGAGAGTTCGATCAATGAGCCACGCCTCTACAACACCGCACAATCAGCATATGGTCCTGGCCGCACGACCACAGGGCCCATTGAAAGTCGATGATTTCGCATTGCAGGATGCGTCGATGCCAAACCTCGAGGGAAATGATGTCGTCATCGAGACCCACTACCTGTCGCTGGATCCGGCCATGAAAGGCTGGATAGAAGCCCGCGTTGACTACGTAGCACCCGTCGAAATTGGCGATGTAATGCGCGGCCAGGGCGGCGGAATCGTGATCGAATCCAGCAAGCCCGAGTATCCCGTCGGATTGCAGGTGACCGGCCAGTTCGGTTGGCGGAGATACGTGGCGGGCACGCGCAGGTCACTGGGCCTTGCGCCCGTACCGGAGGGCATCGAGCTTTGCGCCGCTTTGAACGTGTTAGGCATTACCGGGTTGACGGCCTACTTCGGCATGCTCGATATCGGAAAACCGGCCAGGGGCGACACCGTGCTGATATCCGGCGCCGCCGGGGCGACAGGATCTGTTGCAGGTCAGCTGGCGCGCATCGCCGGGGCGCGCGTTATCGGCATCGCCGGCGGCGAGGAAAAATGTGCGTGGCTGATGGATACGTTGGAGTTTGAGGCGGCGATCGATTACAAAAACGAGGATGTTTCCGCACGGGTTGCTGAGCTGTGCGGCGAAGGCATCGATGTGTACTTCGACAACGTTGGTGGTGACATTCTCGATATCGCGCTGGACAACCTTGCTCAGAACGCCCGCGTTGTCCTGTGCGGCGGTATATCGCGCTATAACGAAACCGGCCCGATTCCAGGCCCGGTCAACTATTTCAATCTGATCTACCGCAACGCCAGGATGGAAGGCTTCATCGTACTGAACTACTTGAAACGCTTCCCGGAGGCGATAACTTTTCTCACGCAACACCTGCTCGACGGCCGTCTTAAGCATCGGGAAACCATCACCCAGGGGTTTGAGCAACTGCCTGTCGCCCTCGCCAGCCTGTTCACCGGGGGCAACACCGGAAAGGCTCTGGTCGCTGTATAGCGATACAGCATGGGGTTAATCAATCACAGAGCACCGCGGAGACTGCTCGCCATCGCTCGGGGGCACCCTTATGAACGGGAGTCGTTCCTCCGACTTTTCGATACGCTGGATGAGTTCGATGTTTGCCTGGCGGAACAGCCAGCTGCCAGTGCGTTGATGTGTCCAGAAACGGCGAAGAACTTCGACGTTCTGGTGTGTTATGACATGCCCGGTATCGACTTTGGTGGCCCAGACCCACCCGAACTATTGGCGCCAGACCCCATTCAGATAAAGCAGTATCGCGCCATGTTGGAAACAGGCATAGGCATTGTCTATCTGCACCACGCTATCGCGGCATGGCCAACCTGGGATAGCTACGCAGAGATCGTCGGTGGTCGTTTCCACTACCGCGCCTCGGTACTGCATGATCGTCCATGGCCCGACTCCGGCTACCGTCACAAAGTTAGCCATACCCTTCACCGAGTAGGCAATCATCCGGTTACCCGCGGGTTGCCCGATCGCTTTACCATGACCGACGAGCTGTACCTCTTTCCGGTGTTAGAAGATCGGGTCGTACCCCTGCTGCGCAGCGACTACGACTTCTTAGACAGCAACTTCTATTCCGCTGCTGCCGCGGTGGCGGGCAAGCTCAACGATCGTGAGAACTGGTCACATCCCGACGGATCCAGCCTGGTAGGATGGGCCAACGCCTGGGGCGCCAGTCCGCTGGTCTATCTGCAAGGTGGTGATGACGCCGAGGCACTGGAGAACGCGTTTTTCAAAACACTGGTTGGCAATGCGGTGCGCTGGGTCGGCAGTGCAGAGGCGAGCCGCTGGGCACGGGATCGTACCGCCGCAGCAGGCGAGGACCGAGCTGAGCAGTGAAAATTGCCCTGACACTGACTTGCATCGCGCTGGGCACGGCCGCCTTTGCGATGGTGCTACTGTACGTTGGGCAGCACAGGGTCCTCTACCCGGCGCCGCGGACTGCGCTGCCCGCGACGCTGCCAGACCACGTTTCACGCGTCGATCTGACGTCAGGCTATGCTCTGCTCCTGCGCGCTTCACCAGACCCCTTAGACGATCAGCCGCTGATTATTTTTACCCATGGCAATGGAGAAACGGCCTGGCACTGGATCAACGCGTTCGGCCCGTTGCTCAACGAGGGTTTCGCAGTGTTGTTGGTCGAGTACCCCGGCTATGGCGGTGCTCCTGGGCAACCGTCCCTGTCCAGCATTGAGCAAACAGTGCTTTCGGCTTACGATCAGGCCCTGCTGCTGCCGGGCATCGATGCACAGAATGTCGTCGGCTATGGTCGCTCAATCGGTGGTGGTGCCATCGCATTACTGGCAAGCCAGAGGCCGCTGGCAGGCCTGGTGTTGGAGTCTACGTTTGCAAGCTTGCCGCAGCTGATAAAAGAGAAAGGTCTGCCCCCATTTTTGCTGAAGGATCGCTATGACAACGTCGGTCTGCTGAGAAAGCTGGCTCTGCCGGTTCTTCTGTACCACGGCAGCGAAGATACGCTGATACCCCTGCACCACAGCAAGGCGCTTGAGGCCGCCCTGCCCGACGCGCAGCTCATTGTCCGACGATGCGGGCATAACGATTGCGAGAGACCCTGGCCGGAACTGCTGCGCTTCTTGAACGGCAAGGTGCTGGTCCACCGCTAACGGAACACGCGATGACGCGGCACGGGCCGGCGACATGACGTCCCTGGTGCGAAAGACTCAGGGCTGCGCCCGCCGTTAGGGAGGCGCGACTCCCGATTGCTGGGCGGCCGTGCGGTAACGCTGGCACTCGGCGGTAGGCTCCTGATCAGGACTCATCAGTACTTCGCAGGATAACTTCTCCATACTTTGCATACACGCCAGTGCCGGCTTGTACAGAGCGTGACCGGTGGGCACATCACCCATATTGCCCTTCACCTGCTCGCACATGTTGTCGAGCATGGGCTGCAACATTTGCCGCATTTCCGGTGTCAGCTCTTCCTCCTGCAGCTGCTCGATAGAACAGGCCTTGACGCGCTCACACAGACCCAATGCCGCCTCGGTCAATTCTTCCGCCTGGGCCGGCAAAACCCACAGAATCCATAAAACGAGCACGCCGTACTGGTTTATCCTCATGTCAATCAGCTCCCCTCGTTGTGAGACCCGCAGTCGGTCACCGCGTGGCGCATAATATCTTCCTATCCATTACCTTAAAATAGCCCATGTTGTCAGACTTACCAGTGAGGTTTTGCAGGCACAGCGTTCTTGAAACCGGCAACGAAGCTGCGGGCGGCCCAAGGTCTGTGACATTTTCCACAGTGCAGAATCTTTCATTGACCTGGTCGCACAACCGGCGCACAATGCGCCCCCTGTCGAAACTGCCGCCATAGTCAAGTCATGGTACCGACAGGGATACCACTCGCCGTCTATTGACTGGCATAACGGCGACACTAAAGACCAAAAACGAAAGAGTAAGACAATGGCCACGAAGTTCATGCCACAGATTCACGACAAGCGCTACGGCTCGACCGCCGTGCAGCTCGTCTGTCTGTGGACACACGTCGTGGTTTTAGGAAGCAGCTGAAGTAGTACTCTTTAGAAAAAAGGCCTCCGAGAACCCAGATTCCGGAGGCCTTTTTTTATTCTGTTAGATGACCTCCGCTTTTCGGGTTCCGCGCCTAGGGATGGAAAAGTGAAGCGCTCATTACAAAACAACATACGCACTCTGTACCTGCTGGGTTTTCTGCACAGCTTCATGGTGGTAGTACCCGTTTTCGTGCCGCTGCTGCAGGTCTATGGTTTGTCCATGACCCAGGTCATGCAAACTCAGGCGCTGTTTGCATTGACCATAGCGCTGTTTGAAGTTCCATCAGGGTATCTTGCAGACTTGTGGGGCAGACGCAACGCTATCCTGGTGGGCTCTGCACTCAACGCGATAGGCTTTCTGTTGCTGCTTCAGGCCGACGGTTTCGTGGATTTCCTGATTTACGAGTTCTTTCTCGGTTTGGGTTTCAGCCTCATCTCGGGCGCAGATCTTGCGTTGCTGTACGACACTGAGGTCTACCTGCAGGAGCGCAAGCTGGGAGGCGGAGCAGGAGCGAGTAAATCCCTGAGCCGCCTGATCGCGGTAGAGGCTGGTGCTTCTGGTGTGGCAGGCATTACCGCCAGCGTGTTGCTACTGTGGTCTTTGGACGCCGTGGTGTGGGTGCAGGCATTCACCGGATTACTGCCGCTTTTGCTTGGCCTATGGCTGGTGGAAGTACCGCGTCCAGGAGTCGAGCAAAGCCACGCCAGTAACGCAAAACAGGTGGTTTCTGTGTTGCTGTTCGGCAAGCCCGTAGTGCTGTGGACAGCGCTGGCGATCGCCGCGTTTGGCCTGTTGGCGGTGTACGTGTTCTGGATTTATCAGAAGTACTGGGAGTTTCAGGGTATACCGGTTGCCTACTACGGTTACATCTGGGCCGCCTTCGCCCTCACAGTCAGTCTGGCAGCCCGCTACGCGAGCGTACTGGAGCAGCGGCTGGGTACACAGCGCCTGCTCTTGCTGGTCGCTCTGCTGCCCATAGCGGGCTTGCTCGGTATGGCGAGCTTCGCAGGCTGGCTGGGTGTTCTGTTTGGCTTTGCCATACAGCTTACCCGCGGGCTTTCAATGACCCTCTTTTATGAGGCTCTGAACCGGCGAGTACCTGGAGACTTTCGAGCCACTGTCAACTCGCTCGTGAGTCTGGCGGTGCGCGGGGTGTTCATTGGCACAGGGCCTCTGCTGGGTTATGCGCTGGACAGTCTAGGTGTGACCAGCACCCTGCTGCTGCTGGCGGCCATCTTCGCCCCATTGATTGGGCTCGTCATCATCCCGCTGATCTTGCGAATTCATCGTGAGAGTGGCGCGGAATCCCCTCAAATCGCCTCGGCCAGCTAGGCCCGGGCGATTTGAGCTTTCTCATTATTACCGCAACATTCCGTGGAGACTGTGGTCTCAATTGCGTTACATTGGCCAACAGGAGGAAACGTGCATGCCAGGGCCAGGGGACCCGCACGCGATCAGCGCGCCCGCGCTGTTCGACGGCAAGCAGTTCCTGCGCGAGAAATGTGTCATTGTGAGCGGCGCCCGAATTGAACAGGTGCTGCCGCTGGCTGATTGTCCGGCCGGAATAGAACACATCGCACTGGGCAGCGGTACGCTCGCGCCGGGGCTGATAGACCTGCAGGTAAACGGCGGGGGCGATCTGCTGTTCGTTAATTCGCCCTGCGCGGACACTGTTGCTTCGATATACCGCGCCCATCGAGCCCTGGGCACGACCGGTATGCTTCCGACGGCGATCAGCGAAACCGCCGCATCCCACCGCGCCGCGGTCGCCGCGGTTGTATCAGCCCAAGAGGACAATCCTGGCATTCTTGGTATCCACCTCGAGGGGCCTTTCTGCAACCCCGAAAAACACGGAGCGCACCGTCCGGAGCTGATGCGCGGACCCAGCACGGAGGATATTGACTGGCTTTGCTCACTTGGAAGCCTCCGAGTACTGATCACGCTGGCACCGGAGCAGTTGCCGGGCACGGAGCTGCAACAGCTGGTGGGTCATGGTCTCATCGTCTGGGCCGGACACACCCAGGCCAACTACCTGGACATGGTGGTCGCCGCCGACCACGGCCTGACGGGTGCGACCCATCTGTACAATGCCATGAGCCAGATGACAGCCCGAGAACCGGGCGTCGTCGGGGCCGCTTTGGCACTGGATTCGCTGTACGCGAGCGTGATCGCTGATGGCCACCATGTGCATAGCGCTGCAATCACCCTGGCGTTGAGCGCCAAACCGGCTGGTCGTCTACTGCTGGTCAGTGACGCCATGGCGCCTGTGGGTGGCTCTGCAGACAGCTTCGAGCTCTACGGTGAAACCGTGACCGTGCAAGACGGTGCGCTGCGCAACGCGAACGGGGCCCTGGCCGGTAGCGCGATTTGCCTGATGGACGCCGTACGTTTCATGCATCAGAAGGTGGGGGCGGCGCTGGACGTCTGCCTGCGCATGGCCTCAACCTATCCTGCTCGGGTGTTGGGCATGGAAAAAGAGCTGGGCGGAATTGAGCCGGGCATGCGCGCGGATCTGGTCCATTTTGAGGACGACTTCCGCGTCACGCACACCTGGCTGGCTGGAGAGGCAATCCGGCATGCGTAATCTCCTCCTGCCTGGCAGCAGAGCACGCGCACTTCGCCATGCGCTGGCTGTGACCGCATACCTGGCCTACTCATCGGCTATTCAGGCTGAACCGCTGGTGGACATTTCCACCGTGAGAGACGGCTGGAACTTTAATCTGCCGGCCGCAGAGGTCAGCGAACTTTGTGAACGCACTCTGGAGCGCGCGGCGATCGCCTTCACGGCAATTGAGTCAGATAACGAGCCGCCCACCCTGGAGCGTGTCATGGGGGCCTATCAGGACATGCGCCTCGGATTGCAAAACGTTCAATACCTTTGGTACCTGAAAGCCGTACACCCGGACACGGCCGTCCAGGAAGCGGCCCAATCCTGTATCGGCCACTACACCGACTTCATGGTCAGTACGCGCCTGTCGAACGCGTTCTATGCACGGGTATCGGCCATCGATCTAACGGAAGCGGATGCCGCCGCCCGCACGATGGTGGAAGATAAACTGCGCGGCTTCCGACGCGCCGGCGTGGATCGGGATGAGGAAACGCGCACCCGGGTCAGGAATTTAAATCGAGAAATCAGCGAGCTGAGCAATCGCTTCGATCAGAACATCCGGCTCGATCGGCGTGAAGTACTTGCCTCGGAGGACGAGCTGGCCGGTCTACCGGACGATTTTATTGCCAGTCATCGCCCTAACGAAGAGGGCATCGTCACTCTGACGACGGATTATCCTGTCGTGTTGCCGGTGATGAAATACGCCCACAGCGATGCACTGCGTCAGCGACTGTACACCGCGAGAAAGCGCATTGGCACGCCGACTAATGATGAGACATTGGCATCACTGATTGCGCGCCGCCACGAACTAGCGACTCTGCTGGGATTTCCAAGCTATGCGGCGTTGTCCATGGACGGTCTTATGATCGGCTCACCCGAGAAGGCGCGTGAGTTTCTCGATGAACTGGACGAAGCGGTCAGGCCAGGTGCCCAAAGTGACATCGTTACTCTGCTCGACAGGTTGCGCCAAATCGATCCGGAGGCCGAACGCGTTGAGGCCTGGCAGGCCGCCTATTTATCCAATCTGGTGCGTCAAGAGCACTACGCCATCGATACTCGGGAAATCCGCACCTACCTGAGCTTCGCCCGCGTGCAGGAAGGCATCTTCAAACTGACCGAAGACCTGTTTGACGTGCAGATTGTTCCTTGGCACACCGACACCTGGCACGAAGACGTAACAGCCTGGGAGATTCGCGAAAACGGTGAACCACTCGGCCGTTTTTACCTGGATATGCATCCGCGTGAAAACAAATACACCCACGCTGCTCACTGGACCTTGCGCCGAGGGCTGCTCGGGGGTCAGCTGCCGCTGTCCGGCATGGCGACGAATTTTCCGCGTGGACTGATGGAACACCAACAGGTGTCGACGTTCCTGCATGAATTTGGCCACCTGCTGCACAACATGTTTTCAGGTACGCAACACTGGCTGCCCGTCGCAGGCATGACCATGGAGCGAGATTTTGTGGAGGCTCCGTCGCAGATGCTGGAGGAGTGGGTCTGGGACTACGACACATTGAACCGTTTCGCGGTGAACGCGGACGGCCAAACCATACCCCCATCGCTGGTCGACAAAATGCAGCGCGCGCGTCACTTCGGTGAAGCCGCGGCGACGGCAGGACAGATTTTCTACGCCAATCTGGCGCTTGAGTATTTCAGTCGTGACCCCGACAGCTTTGAACTACTGCCACTCATGCAGGAACTCCAAGAGCGCTACTCACCCTATCCCTACGTGCCGGGCACCCACTTCTACAACAACTTTGGCCACCTGAACGGATATGGCTCCAATTATTACATGTACCAATGGTCAAGAGCGATTTCCAATGATCTGTTCAGCCGCTTCCAACAGGGCGGACTGCGCAACACAGAAGTCGCGCAGGCCTATCGCAATGAGATTCTGGCACCGGGTGGCAGTCGCCCTGCTGCCGACTCTATCGCCGCATTTCTGGGCAGGCCATTCTCGGCACGAGCCTATGCCACCTACCTCAGACAGCTCAACATGCGGGTAGAGGAATACGCGTCAACGGCCGAGCCATCGAGTGATGACGGCGTGCAAGTTGACGCGAGCGCGGAGACGGGTGGCTAGCATGAACATGCCGCCCAGTTTGCGGTGCAGGTAAACGGCATCCATCGGTGGCATGCGCCAGAAATCCCTGTAATCGGTTACCTTTTCTCCCAACTCCGCAATGTTAGACGCCAGCTCTGACTCGGCAAAATCGAACTCGTCATCGTAGGTCACTGGCTCCAGCGCGAGCTCGAACAGCTCCTCAATCAACGCCCGGTAAGGACTCTCCTCTTCGCCCATGTCATACCCCAGCTTGATTGCTGCAGCCACCATACCGTCAAGATCGGCGTCCACTGCCGCTGCCGCGAGCTTCTTGTAACTGCGCACGAATTCCGCTTTAAAACGGCGAGTAGCGCCGAAATCCAGCAGGACGATTTCGCCCGTCTTTCTGCGGTAGCGGTAGTTCGCGAAGTTCGGATCCGTCTGCATCTGGCGCAACTCGAACAATTCGAGAAACATCAGATCGAACATGGCCTCAGTCACTCGATTCCGCTCGTGCTGCGGTGCAACGGCGACTTCTTCTATAGGAACACCACTGACGTAGGTCATCGCGAGCACCGTTTTGTGCGTAAGATCCGGCAACAGTTCCGGCACCACAAAACGATCGTCACTGGCCAGCAGCTGGCCGAAGGATTGCAGGTGCTTCGCCTCCTTGAGGTAGTCTGCCTCATCCTTTAATTGGCGTTTGGCGTCAGCCAGTAGGGGGTTGATATCAAGCCCATCCGGTAACAGTCCCGACAGGCGCAACAGTCCGGAAATGTTATCTACATCGCTATCGATGCTACGTGCCACTCCCGGGTACTGAACCTTGAGAACGATGTCTCGCCCATCAGGCGATAAGGTACGATGCACCTGACCAATGGAGGCCGCGGCGATCGGTTTTGGGTCAAAGTTGTAGAACAGAGATTCCCAGTCGGCTCCAAAAGATTCCGTCATGGCCTGCTCGAGCTGTTCAGGCGGCATGATATTGGCGTCGTCACGCAGTCGGGCGAGTATGTCAGCCAGCTCTGGCGGAAGGAAATCTCCCGTATCCATGGAGAGCATCTGACCCACCTTCATGGCGGCACCGCGCATCCCCGCAAGCTGATCGGCGACGCGCCGGGCATTGGCGGGTGTCAACAGCATGTCGCGTGCTTTGAGAGGTTTACCGTCGCGCAGCTGTCGGGATCCCTCGGCCAACATGCCCCCAGCGACGCTGCCGGCCAACCGCGCCATGCGCGCAAATCGGCCAGCCCGGCTGGTCGGCACAGCCTCACCGCGAGACCGAGACCTGCTGTTCCTATCCTTGTTTGCCATATCGCTTTCCCTTGTGCCAGCCCGAGATGTAGCGAGTGGCCATGCCGTAGCCATTAAACTCCGCATCGAGCAGGGCGATAAAGTTGAACAGACCGCTCAGCTTACGCGCCAGCAGCGCAAAATCTCTGGAGGGGCGAGAGAAGTGGCGCGTCGCGGCAAACGTCGCTCCAAGGCGCCCCGCCCGCTGCATGAGCTGCGACTGCCCCCAGCAGTACCTGCCTTGTGAGTTCAAATACTCGGCGGGGAGTCGCTCCGGCGGACGCAATGGCTCCAGCAGCTGTATGCAAAATCGAGCAAACAGCTGCTTGCCTTCTTCGCTGGTCGATGGCTGCAGACAGCCCAGGCCCGTAAGGCCTTTGATCAGATCAGACTCGTCTTCGCGCAGGCCTGCATCGATGGTCAGTCGCAAATCTGCCAGAAACTTGCCGTCGCACTCCATGACTGACCCAAAATCCAGCAGGACGATGCGATCTCTGCCAGAATTGCGACGACGATCGTCCAAGCACAGCAGATAGTTACCAAAGTTAGGATCGGTCTGAAGTGCACCCCAGTGATAGACCTCGAAAAAGAACAGCTCCAGCATGGCCTCCGCCAGCGCGTTGCGTCGAGGTAACGGCAGAGCCAATACCGCCGGATCCGCGACAGAGTAGCCGTCGACAAACTCCATGGCGAGCACGGTCTCTGTACAGTACCGATCAAACAACTGCGGAACCTGTAACGAAACCATACCGTCCGGGAGTTTGCCAAGTTTGTCCGCGGTGGAGCGCAGCAACCTGGCTTCCCGAAAATAGTCGATTTCGTGATGCAGATGTACCCGTAGGGAGGCCAGCCAGTCATCCAAATCCCGCCCCCCCTGCACCCACCTCGCCAGCGTCAACATGCGCACCACCGCATCAAAGTCGCTGTCGATCAGCTCGGCGAGTCCGGGATATTGAACCTTCAGACAGATCCACTCATCGCTGGCGCGAATTCGGGCAAGGTGTACCTGTGACAGAGACGCTGCGGCAATGGCATTAGGATCGATGTCCAATTCGGCGTAGCGCTTGCCGAGGCTGTGTCGGACACCCTCCTCAACGTCCTGCCAGGGCAGTGCTTCTGTACGATCGGCCAGATCCCGCAGCGCCTCAACGAGCACCGCGGGAAGAAACTGCTCACCGAACAGAGCCAGCAGCTGGCCAATCTTGACGTAGGTCCCCTTGAGACGGCCCAGTTCTTCCGCGAAGCGCTGTGCCTCACGACGGGCGAAGGCGGAATCAGTGTGATCGCCGTTCTTGCCCAGCACTCGTTGCATGGCGCTGTCGACGGCCAGTGCGCCACCCGCGCGCACTCCAGCAAGGGAGACCGCCAGACTGCGTGACAGTGGTTTGTTTTTTAGACCGCGGGGTTTTCGAGGCATAACCGACAACGACTGTGCGAACACCAATGACCGATCGGCAATTATAATCGATTACCGGTATCCCCACAGGGCCGCCGACAGATGTTCACCAATTTTGCGATCAGTCAAGCAGCAGCGTCGCGAGGTGTTTACGATGGTGCTGTGAGTCACCAAACTGTTGTCGGGCCCATTGGGCTCTGCGAATGTAAAGTTGTGCGTCACATTCGTAGGTAAAACCCATGCCACCATGAAACTGCACCGCACGGTCGCCCGCGTACTCCAGGTTTTCCGCCGCATGCGCTTTTGCCATTCGACAGGCAATCTCGGCGTCGCGATCCAGCGAACTCTCACCCACCACGGTCGCAGCGTGATAGATGAGCGAGCGAGCGGAATCGGTTCCACAAAGGATATCCACGGCAGGGTGTTTCAACGCCTGATAAGAGCCTATCAACTTGCCGAACTGCTTGCGCGTGTTGAGGTATTCAACGACGGTCGCCAGGCAGGAATATGCGCTGCCGGTGGCTTCCGCTGCCACCAACAACGCACCCAGCAGGCGCACATCACGCAACGCAGCCCGAACCGCATCACCTTCCAGCACCGCATCCTCAGCAACCTGTACACCATCCAGCGCTACGTTCGCCGATCGTTTGGTTTCGTCGATCAGGACATTGGAAGCGAATGCGTCGCTCGTAACTTGTTCAGTTCGTAATACGACGATCACGGTCTCACCATCACGTAAGCAGGGTACCAACAGCAGCTCGGCCACACCCACATCGGGTACCATGAACTTGCTACCCTGCAGCACGCCATCGTTACTCAGCGTTGTGGTAATGCGATCGCTGCCCCAATCACCGTTTTCCAGCAGCGCGACCGTCGCGATAGTACCCTCAGCGATCCCGGCCAGCCAACCCTCGACACGCGACGGCTGCCCAAGACGCTGCAACAACTGTCCGGCAAGAGTGGAGCTGATCAGCGGTGTCGCGAGCATGACTCGCCCCATGGCTTCCACCACTGGGACCAGAGCGCCAACGCCCAGCGCCGAACCACCCACGGACTCGGGTAGGGCGATGCCTGTCCAACCCAGCGCTATCATTTCCTCCCACACCGTTTCCGGGTAGCCCGAACTCGACTCCAGGTGTTCGCGCACCACATCAATCGGTGATTTATCGCGGCAGAATTCATTCGCCACCCCCATCAGCATCGCCTGCTCTTCGCTGAGTGTTAGCGCCGTACTACTGTGTATTGCCATGACGACCTCCTATTTCGGCAGACGCAAAACGTGCTCCGCTACAATATTGGCCTGCACCTGGCTGGTACCGCCGCCAATCGTCGCGGAGAAACTGTTGAGATACGCGCGTTGCCAGAACCCACCCTGAGGGGCGCCCGGGTCCCCTACGTACAGACCCCCATCAGCACCCTGGAGATTGATCGCGAGTTGACGCATGCGACGCGTCATTTCCGTACCACGAAGCTTGTGAGACAGCGGCAAGGAACCCGGATAGTCGGTCGTCAGGTGATCCACATGGGCGCGCCGCTCACCAAGAATCAGCGCTTTTTCCTCGATGATGGCCTGCACCAGTTGATCGCGAACCACCGCATCCTTCAACACCGGCTCCCCGTCACGCTGCACCTCGCGCAGATCGTCCACCAGGTCTTCCACCGTCACTCTCACCATCGCCTGTCCACCCGCGGCCCCCGCCGCCGCGCCACGCTCGTACTGGAGCGTATTCATCGCGATCTGCCAGCCTTGTCCCTCCTCTCCCATCAGGCAGGCGGCTGGAATTCTGGCATCAGTGAAAAAGGTTTCCGTAAAACCGTATTCACCTGTGATCTTGCGAATCGGGCGCGTCTCTATGCCAGGTACCTGCATTGGCGAGAGAAAGAAGGATAGGCCATCGTACTTGCGTTCCGCTTCGGGGTTGGTGCGCGCCAGCAGGATCATGTACTTGGCAAAATTGCCCATGGTCGTCCAGATCTTTTGCCCGTTGATCACATACTCGTCACCGTCACGGACGGCTCGCGTCTGCGCATTACCCAGGTCTGAGCCGTGCTCTGGTTCCGAAAAACCCTGGCACCAGACGTCTTCGCCACTGAGTATGCCCTTCAGGTACTTCGCTTTTTCCTCTTCGGTCCCTGTGTCATTGATCAGCGGGCCCGCCCAGCCAAGTCCGATTACGTTGAAGCAAATCGGAACGTTATGCCGACGCATCTCCTGATCGGCGACGACTTGAAAAGCCGCATCAACTCCGCCCCCTCCGTATGCTTTTGGCCAACCCATTCCCAGATAGCCCGCTGACCATATCTTGTGCTGCCACTCTCTGAGAAACTCCAACTGTTGCTCATCACCCACTTCCATAAACGTCTGGGGTAGCAGAAACCCAGGGTCTTTGGGCTTGTTGTCCGCCATCCAAGCGGACACTTCTGCTCGAAAGTCGGTAAGTTCCTGCTCATTAACACTCATCGCACTACTCCATACCGGGAAGCGCCAGCGGCTCCCCTTGTTCGTTGGCCCGCTTGAATGCGGGGCGTTCCATTAACCTTGCCAGATAGGTCGCCGTCTGGGGTTGATAATCCTCATTGAATTTCAGACCCATGCCTAGAAAAAGCGCGTAGCTCACAGCGATATCGGCGACAGTAAAGCGGTTGTCGACCAGATACTCATTCTCTTCAAGATGCTTGTCCAGACGCCGCAGTCGGGCGATGTACCATTTTCGATAGTCGTCGGCCACCGCTTGTTTCTCCGGGGTGGGCTCAAGAATGTAATACCGCATGGCGATGGTCTGCGGGAACGTCAGAGTGGCGTCAGCGTGGTGCAGCCAGTTCAGATAGTTACCGTACTCGGGGTGGTCGGGACGCAGACCGAGATCGTAGCGTTGATAGCGATCCACCAAATACTGGCAAATGGCTGACGACTCCGTCATTTGCACGTCGCCATCAGTAAAAAAAGGCACCGTGCCGAGACTGTTTACAGAGAGATAGTCCCGTTGAAAAATTCTCGGTGGAAAAGGCAGTATCTCCACCTCGTAGTCGATACCCAACTCCTCCAGGGCCCACAGTGCCCGTAGTGACCTTGCGCCAGCACAGTGCCAAAGCTTCATGGCTATAGCCCATATTGGCGCGATGCGAGATCGCGCATGATTTCTTCCGACCCGCCGCCGATGGCATTGACGCGCACCTCACGGTAGATCCGTTCCACACGGTTGCCGCGCATGTAGCCAATCCCGCCGAGAATCTGCATGGCCTCTCTTGCGCAGAACTCCATGGTTTCGCTGGCTTGTACCTTGAGCAGTGCGATATCTCCGGGGTTGGCGGTCCCCGCCTCAAGCGTCTCGAAGCACATCCGGATGTAGGCCTGAGTCGCATTCAATCGTTGTTTCATCATGGCGATTTTATGTCGTATCACCTGATGGTCAGCCAATCGCTTGCCAAACGTCTTGCGCTCACGCGCCCACTGCACCGCTTCTTCGAGGCAGACTCGACCCAGTGCTTCCATGGAGGCCGCCATCGCCATGCGCTCACCATTGAAGTTAGTCATGATCACCAAAAAGCCCTGGTTTTCTTCCCCAATCAAGTTGCTTGCGGGGACCCGGACATTGTCGAAGTAAAGCGTGGCCGTATCCGACGCCCACCAACCCTGCTTCTTGTCCAGCTCGGTTCGACTGAAGCCCTCCGCATCGGTGGGGATCAACAGCATGGAAACGCCCCGAGCACCCTCTCCGCCTGTGCGCACCGCAGTGGACACCCAGTTTGCACGCATCCCTCCCGTGATGTAGGTCTTCGATCCATTGACGATGAAGTGATCACCGTCGCGAACCGCTGTCGTCGACAGCTGTGCGACATCAGAGCCACCACCCGCTTCTGTGATGCCCAGGGAAATGTGTTTTTCACCGCGCAGCACCGGCGGCGCGACCATCTCTTTCAGCTCCTGGGAGCCCCAGTTGATGATGGGCGGTAAGCCGATTCCATGCACCATCAGCGTGGCAGCAATGCCGCCGACACCCACTCGCGAAAGCTCTTCATTGGTTATCCACAGGTGCCAGGAGTCGATACCCTCACTGGTCCCACCGAACTCCTCCGGATAGCCAAGGCCCAGCAAGCCCACGGCGGCGGCTTTTGGCCACAGCGCACTGGGAATGTGCCCCGCTTCGTCCCACTCATCGGCGTAGGGCGCGATCTCTGCATCGATAAATCGGCGCAGCTGTGTTCGCCACTCATGATGCTCCTCGCGCAGGTTCGCGTTGGGTAATCGAGCACTGTCAAAGTCCAGTGACATGGGCTGATCTCCTTGGTTTGGGGCACTTATACTAATCCAGGGTCAACGCACATGCATGGGCTTCGGTGCCACCGACTTGGGCAAAAGTGACAGCCCAAAACGTCTGCGATGCGACGTTGCATAGACGGCAGACAGCGGCCTTGACCGAGCCTTAGGCTACTCTGCTGCAGGTGCATGCTGCGGCCAGTGATTGTCCATCTCAACAATCGCGCTAACCACTTGGCAGACGACGCCCGCGCCCGTATATTGCCGATCATGCGATATACGGGCGACAACCAGTTCGATCACGGTCAGACGGACAAGGTCGGCGTGCTCATCACCAACCTGGGCACACCAGCTGCACCCAAGCGTGCGGATCTGCGCCGTTATCTCAAGCAGTTTTTGAGCGACCCCCGTGTGGTCGAAGTTCCCCGAGCCCTGTGGTGGTTTATCCTCAACGGGGTCATTCTCAACATTCGGCCCGGGCGTTCCGCAGCCAGTTATCGACAGGTTTGGACTGACGCGGGCTCGCCACTGCTGCTGCATACGCAGGGACAGGCCAGGGCACTCAAAGATGTTTTGCAGCGCCGCCATGATGCTCGGGTGGTCGTAGACTTCGCCATGCGCTATGGCGAACCTGCCATCAGCGACGCCCTGCAAAGATTGTTCAACGAGGGTGTCCGCAAACTCGTGGTGCTGCCCCTATACCCCCAGTACAGCTGCGCGACGACCGGTTCTACCTTCGATGCCATTAGTGCGGACTTTACCCGCCGTCGTTGGCTTCCCGAGCTGGTGTTCATCAACCAGTACCACGACCACCCTGACTACATCGCCGCCCTGACGAGCAGCATCATCGATCATCGAGAACGGCATGGCACGGCGGATAAACTGCTTTTTTCCTACCACGGCGAACCGCGCTCTTATCTCGACAAGGGTGACCCTTACCACTGTCAGTGTCACAAAACCAGTCGACTTGTCGCGCAGCAGCTCGGCCTGACAGACAGCGACTACATGACCACATTCCAGTCGCGCTTCGGTCGGGCCGAATGGTTGCGACCTTACACGGATGAAGTCCTCAAAGCGCTGCCGGGTGAGGGCGTTAAGCGCGTTCAGGTCGTCTGCCCCGGTTTTTCAGCGGACTGTCTGGAGACGCTGGAGGAGATAGACGAAGAGAACCGAGACTACTTTGTGGAATCCGGCGGTGAGAACTTCCAGTACATACCCTGCCTTAACAGTACCGAGGGCCACATCGAGGCACTGGCCAGCATTGTCGACCGACACTTGAGCGAATGGATCGACGTTGCCGATGATAGCGGTGGGCGCCGTGAACGCGCGCAGGCGCTCGGTGCAGGGTCCTAGCGTCTACCCGGTATCGACCCAGGGGAGTTATTCGCCACCGTGCAGTGCAGTTGGTTCCAGTAAGCCCATGCACAGCGCCACACCGATGCCCATCAGAAACACCAGACTCATCTTCGCTCGATCGTGACTGTGAAACTGCACTTCCGGCAATAAATCGCTGAGTGCTATACAGATGAATGCGCCGGCAGCAAAAGCCAGGGCCAGAGCGATCGCGCGATCGCCACCGACAGCGTCTACACCAAAATAAAACAGCGCCGCGCCGATCGGACACATCAGCGCAAACACCGCATTGGTTGCCAGCCGCGCGCTCTTGCTCCAACCGCTGGATTGCATGATCGTCGCTATGGACATCGCGTCCAGAGGCTTGTGCAACAGGATCGCCAGAAACACCCCCACTCCCGCTAAGCCTGCCTCGCCCTCGCTACCGCGAATCGCTGCACCCAATGCGATACCGTCGATGAGCGTATGAACTCCCAGACCAAATGCAATACCCGCCCAGCTCAGCCTGTGTGCGCGGGCGGTGTGACGTTCCGCCGTTGAGGACTGACCCGTCGGGTCCCCTTCGTGCTGGTGGAACTGAAACCACCGTAGAAGCAGAAACATGGTAACCAGACCTGCCATCAAAGAATTCACGGCGGTGTTAATCGGGTTTGGTCCGCCAAGCATCACAACGCTGTGCGGTAGGAGATGGAAGAACGCAACACCCAGCATCAAGCCGGATACCAGACTCATCGCCAGCTGCGTCCGGGTATGCGTCATGCGCATCCACTGCGGTAACAGCCCACCCAGCACAGAGAACGCTGCAATAGCGAGGCTGTAGACAAACAGAAGGATTGTCGGTGACAAGGTCATTAGGAAGCCGGGCGACTTGGAAAACAGCACATTATTCCACAATCCAACGCCGCTGTGGGGCTCTCACCCAGCGCGGCGTCGCCCAAGACAACCGACGCAGCAACCGCCCCACTCACGCCCGCCTCGGAATCCGGGCTGGCGCAGCCATTGACAGTCAAACTAATGCCCATTAGTTTAGACCGAGATCAGGAGGGCTTTGCCATGTCGATTTACGAATCCATAGAATCCAACGACTCACGCCGTCACCTGCTGTTGCGCAGTCCCGTTACTCTGGAGCCTCAGGGTGAGTTGGTTTGTGCGAACGCCGAAGACGTCGCTGCCGCGATCAGCAAGGCGAGGTCGGCACAACCGGCCTGGGCCGCCAGACCCATGTCGGAGCGCGCAGCGATCGTCGAAAAAGCTCTGCAGGTCGTCCTGGCGCGGCAGGATGAGATCATCGATACCGTCGTGCGCGAAACCGGCAAAGCGCGCACCGACGCCATGAGCATGGAAGTCTTTTCCGTTGCCGACCAGCTGTGCTATTACGCCAAAAATGCCGAGAAGTTCCTCAGGCCGCGAAAGCGCAAGGTGCATGGGCTGCTCGGACTCATGAAACAGTTACGGATTGTCTATAAACCACTCGGTGTCATCGGCCTGATCACGCCGTGGAACGGACCTTTTGTACTGGTGATGAATCAGGCCTGCCAGGCGATGCTGGCAGGCAATACTGTTGTCGCGAAGGGTTCAGAAGTGACCCCTTACTCGGCAAAGCTCGCGGAGGATATCTTCCGCGAAGCAGGCCTGCCAGAGGGTGTGCTGCAAGTTTTGCTGGGAGATGGTGAAACCGGCGCTGCCATTGTCGAAGGTGGCGTTGATAAAGTGTCGTTCACCGGTTCTGTAGCCACCGGCCGCAAGGTCGCAGAGTCCTGCGCCCGACAGTTGATTCCAGTCACTCTGGAACTGGGCGGCAACGACGCCATGATCGTCTGTGCAGATGCAGATCTGGACCGTGCGGCCGACGGTGCCTGGCTGGGCTCCTGCATGAACACCGGCCACTACTGTTGTGGTACTGAACGCATCTACGTAGTGAAAGAAGTCTACGACGATTTCCTCAAGCTCGTCCTCGAGAAGGGCAAGCAGATCAAACAGGGGCAGGAGCACGGCTGGGAAGAAGACGTAGGCGCCGTATTTTGGGACAGGCAGATGACCATCATTGAGTCACACGTTGAGGACGCTCGCGCAAAAGGCGCCAACATCTTGATGGGAGGTCGGCGCAACGCGGATCTACCCGGTTTATACTACGAGCCAACGGTCATAACGGAGGTCGACAACAGCATGGACATCATGGTGCTGGAGACCTTTGGCCCCATTTTGTGCATCCAAAAAGTGGCCAGCGAAGAGGAAGCTCTGAAGCTCGCCAATGATTCGGAGTTTGGCCTGAACGGCAATGTCTGGACAAAGGATAAGGATAAGGGCTATCAACTGGCCAAGGCCATCGATACCGGTTCCTGCAGCGTGAATGATATGGCGGTCAGCTACGGCATCCCCGCAGCGCCCTTTGGCGGCAAGAAGAATTCCGGCGTCGGCCAGGTCAATGGAAAAAAAGGCCTGCGCGGTTACACGCACGAAATGCCGATTGTCATCGACCGGTTTGGTGGCAAGATGCAAAACGCCTATCCCAACAATGTTAAGAGCGCAGAGGGTATGAAGAAGCTCATGGACTTCCTGTGGGTGAAAACCCCGCTGGGCAAGTGGCTGAGCTAAGCGCGTATCCACTGCGCCCACCCACTGACCGCGGGTAGTGCAACAGCCGAGAGGTCTGCGTCGGGGCCAGACGCCGTTAAGCGCCACCTCCGGCCAGCGTGCCGCGTCTAGTGCGCGGCCTAGCCAGTTGGCGTAGAATGCCCCACCAGAGTCACTAGAACCTCATCGGTATGTCAGATAAAAAAGAAGAAGCGCGTCTCAAGTGGATTCGTCGGATACGCAAGACTTACAGGAACTTGACGACCCCACTGGCCATCGTTTTCATCACTTACTCGCAGAAAATTCATCCGGCGTATGAGATGACCTGGTCCAAGCGAATGAAGCTAGGCTGGCGTTTCATGCGCAACTTTCACAAGATCCGTTCCGGCACCTCCTGGCGCGCTCACCTCGTCATGGCCATGCGGGTTCTGGAAACCCCCCCCGACGTCGAAGGCTGTATCGTGGAATGTGGATGCTGGAAAGGCGGGGCGACCGTCAACCTTTCATTGATTGCCGCCATCACCGGGCGGACGCTGAAGGTGTACGACTCTTTCGAGGGCCTGCCGCCGCCAGAAAAGGGTGATCCAGTCGCCGAGCGAGCTTTCAAGAACGGTTTCGTCGCAGGCGCTTTTTCCGGATCTCTGGACGAGGTCAAGGGCAACGTTGAGCGACTGGGTGACATCTCCGTGTGCGAGTTTCACAGGGGTTGGTTTGCCGATACTCTGCCTCACCACGATGGCCCTATTGCACTGGCATTCTGGGACGTGGATTTCTACGCGAGCCTGCACGATTGCCTGATTAATCTGTGGCCCTGGATCGTGGAGGACGGCTACGTGTGCATGGACGAGTATCGCAATGTGCCGTATTGCTCTGTGTTTTACTCCGAAAAGTACTGGGACAAATACTTCTCCACGGTCCCCCCAGGCCTGGTGGGCATAGGAACCGGGGTTCAGGTAGGCATGGTCTATACAGACCACACCCTGAAGGGGATGGGTCCCGAGGGACAGAAACGCATGATGGGGCCGGAAAGTGTGGCTATTTGCACCAAAGGCACCCGCGCCATCTGGGAGTACTATCCCGATGAAATTGCGACCTCCAGTGACAAGCCTCAAGAGGAGCAACCGCAGGCTGCCACGTAACCCTGGCCCGTTGCGCAGCGGCGCAGTGGATACCACGACACGCCGCTAGCCTATTCAGACCAACACCATGTTGTCCCGATGTATCAGCTCTTCATCCGCCAGATAGCCCAGCGTGGGTTCTATCTGAGATGAGGGCTGGCCCATGATCTCGCGGGTTTCGACGGCACCATAGTTCACCAGTCCGCGGGCGACTTCTGTTCCATCAGGTCCCATACACGACACCATATCGCCGCGCATAAACTGGCCCTGTACGTCGCGAACTCCGACAGGCAACAGGCTGCGTCCGGAGTCCCGCAAGACCGCTACCGCACCCGCGTCCAGCAGCAGGGTCCCGCTGATCTTGACCATGCTTGCGAGCCACTGCTTACGGGCAGCCTGTGGCGGCTGCCCCGCCTGAAGCCAGGTACCTACGCTTTTTCCGGCCGCCACCGCCGCAACGACATCGTCCCCTCGACCCCCCGCAATGAGCGTTTCGGTACCAGAACGAGCCGCCACTCGAGCCGCACGCAGCTTGGTCACCATACCTCCGCGGCCCAGGGCACCGCCTTCCCCTGCCATGGTATCCAGTGCGGGGTCATCTACCGCACTGGTTGTAACCAGCGTTGCGTTTGGATTACGGCGCGGATCTTCGCGAAACAAACCCGGCTGATCGGTCAATAGCAGCAGCGCGTCGGCATCAATCAGATTGGCTACCAGCGCCGCCAGAGTATCATTGTCGCCAAAGCGAATTTCCTCGGTGACCACGGTATCGTTTTCATTCACGATCGGAACCACGCCGAGTCGCAACAGTGTCTTCAATGTGCCGCGCGCGTTGAGGTAGCGATCTCTGGCAGTCACGTCGTCGTGGCCCAACAGTACTTGCGCAGTGGTAACGGCGTGGGCTTCAAAAGCCGTCTGATATTGTTGTACCAACGCCGATTGACCTACCGCAGCAGCAGCCTGAAGATCGTGCACCTGGTGTGGTCGACTGTCCCAGCCCAGCCGCACGAGACCCGCTGCTACGGCGCCGCTCGACACCAGGACGACCTCACAGCCGTCGGCCCGCAGCTTCACAAGCTGCGCCACCAGAGCGCTGACCACGCCAGCATTAAGTCCACGGCCATCGTCCGTGAGCAGGGCACTACCGACTTTGACTACCCAGCGTCGCGCATCTGCTATCTCCCGTCGTTCACTCATACAAGCTACTTCCCACAGCCGAGTAGGAGTTAAGGACTGTACTCAACATCCACGTCATAGTCATCGTCATCTTGACCAGAGTTCCGCGACGAGCGCTGTTCGGCGCGCAGTTGGGCGATCCGCTCTCGGGATTCCAACTGCATTCGCTTCTGGTGCGCGCGTTCCTGCTCCGCAGCGTTTGGATCCATCGCCTCCCGCTCCCGACACGCTTCCAGATGCGTCATCAGATCGCCGCACAATCGGTCCGTACCCTCTCCATTGATGGCCGCGATGGCGTATACAGGTCCCTGCCACTGCAGCGCCGACACAACCTGCGAGCGTCGTGCTTCCAAGGTCTCCTCGTCCAGCAGGTCGCACTTGTTCAGCACCAGCCAACGCTCCCGCTCAGCCAGGGCAGGACTGAAGGTCGCCAACTCTTCAATGATGGACAGCGCTGACTGGACTGGCTCACTGCCATCAAAAGGCGCCATATCCACAAGGTGCAACAGAATCCGAGTTCGCGTCAGGTGCTTGAGGAATCGAATCCCAAGACCGGCACCATGGGATGCACCCTCGATAAGACCCGGAATATCCGCCATGACAAAACTCCGATGAGCAGCCACCTTCACAACGCCGAGATTGGGTACCAGTGTGGTGAAGGGATAGTCCGCCACTTTGGGCTTGGCTGATGACACAGCGCGTATCAGTGTTGATTTGCCGGCATTTGGCAGGCCGAGCAAACCGACGTCCGCCAGGACCTTGAGCTCCAATTTGAGACTGCGCTGCTCTCCTTCCGTGCCAGGCGTGGTTTGTCTTGGCGCGCGATTGGTGCTCGATTTGAAGCGGGTGTTACCCAAACCGTGGAAACCACCTCTGGCTACTGTCAGCCGTTGCCCGGGAATGGACAAATCGCCCAGTACCTCACCGAGATCTTCGTCGATGACGGTCGTGCCGACCGGCACAGGTAAAACCAGATCGCCACCGCTGCGTCCTGTGCAATTACGTCCACCACCGGCTTCACCATTCTCCGCTCGGTACACGCGCTGGAAGCGATAATCGACCATGGTATTCAGTGCGTCGTCGGCCTGCAGAATCACCGCGCCACCATCACCACCATCCCCGCCATCTGGCCCCCCCTTGGCGACGTATTTTTCACGCCGAAAGCTGAGACAGCCGTTGCCGCCTTTACCGGCGTAAACCTTGATGTTTGCCTCGTCGACGAATTTCATGTGTTCGATCCCACGCCGGCCCACTGCGCAGCGAATGAGTCCTTTCCTTGCGGATAGCCTTTCGCTCCACGCCCTTTGTCTTACCGACGCCCATCCTGTGCGTAAAAAAAAGCCCCGTCAATTGACGAGGCTTTTGTGTCATTCGCGTTGCTTGCGACTCAGGCGCTCACCACCTGCACAAACTTGCGGTTTTTCGGTCCGCGGGTGACAAACTCCACTGTGCCGTCGGCCTTGGCATACAGCGTGTGGTCTTTGCCGATGCCAACGTTTTCACCCGCGTGAAAACGCGTTCCACGCTGCCGGATGATGATGTTTCCAGCCTTCACGGATTCTCCGCCGAAGGTCTTGACGCCCAGCCGCTTACTGACTGAATCGCGTCCATTGCGGGTGCTACCCCCAGCTTTCTTGTGTGCCATACTACCGACCCCCTCAGGCAGAGATGCCCGTTATCTTTACCTCGGTATACCACTGGCGGTGGCCAGTTTCTTTCCGATGGTGCTTGCGACGATTGAATTTAACGATTTTCACTTTTTTGTGACGGCCGTGAGTCACCACCTCCGCGGTGACTTTGGAACCCTCGACCAGCGGAGTACCGATCTTTACATCGTCTCCGCCAACCATTAAGACACGGTCAAACTCGACAGTATCGCCGGTGGCGGCCTCTATTTTCTCCAGTTTGAGGGTCTCACCCTCGGTGACGCGATGTTGTTTGCCACCGCTTTCAATGACTGCGTACATGGTACACTCCGTTCAATTAGCCTGCTCGCAGTTCGAAGACCCGGAACACGGACCAGCAACGTTCAGGGGGCAGAGCCAGGCACAAACAGTTGGTTAAGCCATCCATTGACCCATCGGCCTGTCGACCTATCGATCTACACGACTTATCATTGGTACCCGCCGTACCAAACTTCTGTGGCAGCTACCAGAGGGCGGCGATTGTACGCAAATACCAACCCTGCAGCAAGCCTTAATTTTTTCCAGAAAACAATGGCTTGCGGAGCATTCGATGCATTTTACGGGCGCTTGACAGGGTTCCGGGTGCAGCCTAGCATGCGCGGGCAGCTGACAGGACCATTTTGACACTCATGGAACACATTCGCGCCGCCGTCGAGCGGGAGTTCGAGCAGGTCAACGCGCTCATCATTGACCAGCTGCAGTCGGACGTGGCGATGGTCGAAAATGTCGGCCACTACATCGTCGACGCCGGCGGTAAACGCCTGCGTCCGCTGCTGGTGCTACTGTGCGGGTCGGCACTCGGTGGATGCAGACCCGCGCACATTCAGTTCGCAGCGACCGTCGAATTCATCCATACGGCCACGCTGCTGCACGATGATGTGGTCGACTTTTCCAACCTGCGCCGCGGCCGGCCTACAGCCAACGCCGAATTTGGCAATGCACCCTCTGTGCTGGTGGGCGACTTTCTCTACACCCGAGCCTTCCAGCTGATGGTTCAGTTGGGAAACGCCGACATTCTGCGATACATGGCCGACACCACAAACACCATCGCCGAGGGCGAGGTTCTGCAGTTGGTACGAGCCGGCAATCCAGAGACTTCCCAAGAACAGTATCTGGACGTGATTACCCGCAAAACCGCCGTCCTCTTCGCGGCGGGCTGCCACGGGGCCGCCGTTCTCGCGGATGCCGATATTGAGCAAAGGAATGCGCTGGAAACGTTCGGTTTGAACCTGGGTATCGCATTCCAGATGATTGACGACCTGCTCGATTACGATGGGGACCCGGGCACCATGGGCAAGAACGTCGGCGATGATCTGACCGAGGGCAAAGTCACCCTGCCACTGATCTACACCCTGCAACACGCCGACGATGAGGCCAGCGAGCTTGTGCGCCGGGCCATCAGAGACAAGAGTGCCGAGAACATTGACGCCGTCACAGACGCCGTGCGAACGTGCGGCGCACTGGACTATACACGCGAGTGCGCCATGCGCTATCACAATGACGCACTGCAATGCCTGCGCCGACTGCCTTCCAGCGAGGCTGGCAAGGCCATGCACGCCCTTACAGAACTCGCCATAGAAAGACGTCACTGAGACCGGCACCGATTGCAGCGACGGATCGCTGTTCCTATACTCATCGCTGGCGCGCGATACCACCCCCAATTGTGAGACTTCCATGCTCGAGCCTTTCCTGTTGAGCGACAGCCCTTTGGATTCGCCACTGCGCGAGCAGGCGCGCCTCCTGTCGACGCAAAGCCTGCTGGACTTGTTCAGGGAGGATCCGCAGCGCTTGCGGACGTTCAGGCTCGAAGCGGCCGGCCTGGGACTGGATTTCTCCAAGCATCTGCTGGATCGAACCGCTCTGGAGACCTTGCATGGACTGGCGGCGGCAGCACGGCTGCCCGAGCGAGCTAGGGCGCTTATGGCAGGGGAGTCGGTGAACAATACGGAACACCGTCCCGCCCTGCACAGCCTGCTGCGGGGCAGTGGGCGCGAAGCGCTGCCAGACCTCTATCGCGAGGTAACGAAAACCCAGGCACGAATGCGTTCTTGGGTTCAGGCCTTGAACGAGGGGCAGCATACGGGATTTGGCGGTCAGCCAATGACCGACGTGTTGAACATTGGGATTGGCGGTTCAGACCTCGGCCCCAGGCTGGTAACGGAAGCACTGCAGCCTTACGGGGGGAGACTGCGCATTCACTATGTCGCCAATGTGGATCCGGCGGATCTCGAGGCGATACTGCCCGAACTTAACCCCGCCACCACGATGGTCGTCGTGTGTTCCAAGTCCTTCCGTACGGAGGAGACCCTCGCCAACAGTACTGCCGCCCGGCGCTGGCTGCTAGAGGGCGGTGTACCTGAGTCGCATCTGGCTCGACACGTGCTCGCAGTGACCACCAATCTCACAGCTGCCGAAGAATTCGGACTTCCTGCCGATAACTGCCTCCCCCTGTGGGACTGGGTGGGAGGTCGATACTCCATCTGGTCTGCCGTCGGCATCAGCCCTGCCATCGGCATTGGTTGGGATAACTTTCAGGCCCTGCTGGACGGCGCCGCTGCGATGGACCACCACTTTGCCTCCACTACCGTGTCAGACAATATGCCCGTGCTGATGTCGCTCTTGGAAGTCTGGTACGGCAATTATTTTGGCGCGACCAATCACGTCGTGCTGCCGTACGACCACAGTCTCAGGCGGTTGCCGGATTTTCTCCAGCAGCTCACCATGGAGAGTAATGGCAAACGTGTGCGCACCGACGGCAGCGAGCTGAACTGCCCTTCTGCGCCCGTGCTGTGGGGGTCAGCGGGCACGCTAGGTCAGCACTCATTCCATCAGCTGCTGCATCAGGGGACCCAGCTGTGTCCAGCAGACTTCGTACTGCCGTTAACCAGCCATAGCAAAAACGCGCAGCAGCATCGCAAACTCGTCGCCAACGGCCTCGCCCAGAGTCGCGCGCTTATGGTGGGTCGCTCTCTCGCTGAGGCAACCGAATCACTGCTGGAAAGGGGCCATTCCCAAGACGAGGCACAGCGGCTCGCACCCCACCTTGTGATGCCAGGAAATCGCCCCAGCAGCGTGATCAGCATGCCGTCATTGACGCCCCACAGTCTTGGCGCACTGCTGGCACTGTACGAACACCGCACGTTCTGCAGCAGCCAGCTGTGGGGCATCAATGCGTTTGACCAATGGGGTGTCGAACTCGGTAAGGAAATCGGCGAGAAGATTCTGGCGCGCCTCGAGGGTCAATCGAGCAATACTTTAGACCCCTCGACGGAACAGCTGATCAAAGCCTGGAAGCAGACGCAGTGAATCGTTACCTGAATCAGGCGTCGATCAGGGCTAGTAGCTCCTTTGTCTTGCTGAGCATCAACGCTTCATCGGCTCGGCTTTCTACGTTCAACCGGACCACTGGCTCGGTATTGGACATGCGCAGATTGAAGCGCCAGTCGCCCATATCGACGCTCAGGCCGTCGACCTTCTCGACGCTTTTGGCTGCCTCAGCGAAGGCGGCCTCAACGCGGCCGAGGACCACTTGCGGATCTTCAATGGTGCGGTTGATCTCTCCGCTGCACGGGTACGCCGCCATACGTTGAGCCACCATAACCGACAGCGACTCACCCCGGGTACTGATGAGTTCGGTCACAAGGAGCCATGGAATCATCCCACTGTCGCAATAGGCGAAGTCGCGAAAGTAATGATGCGCACTCATTTCGCCACCGTATACTGCGTTTTCGAGGCGCATCCGTTCTTTGATGAAAGCATGACCCGTTTTGCTTTGTACAGCGGTCCCGCCCAGTGAGTTGACAATATCCACCGTGTTCCAGGTTAGTCTGGGATCGTGTACTACGCTTGCTGCACCGTGCTGTTTGAGGAACGCCTCGGCCAAAAGACCCACGACGTAGTAACCCTCGATAAACTCTCCGTGTTCGTCGAAGAAGAAGCACCGGTCAAAATCGCCGTCCCAGCCGATACCAAGATCAGCGCCGTGTTCCCGAACCGCAGCAATTGCCGCCGTGCGGTTTTCAGGCAATAGCGGATTGGGCACGCCATTGGGATAGTTCCCATCGGCCTCGTGATGCAACTTGATAAACTCAAATGGCAAATGCGGCTCGAGCAAATCCACTACTCGACCCGCGCCTCCATTACCGGCATCCACGACAATTTTCAAGGGCTTCAGGGCTGCGACGTCAACATACGACAACAAGTGATCGACATAGGCCGCCGATGTATCCAGCGCCTGCAGCGTACCCGGCTCGGCACTTGCGCTAAAACTGTCTTCTTCCGCCAGCCGCTTGATATCGAATAGCCCGGTGTCACCCGAAATCGGCCGCGAATCTTCTCGCACAAATTTCATGCCATTGTAGTCTTTGGGGTTGTGGCTGGCGGTAACCGCTATCCCACCGTCCATGCCCGCATGCGATGTCGCGAAGTAGATCTCCTCGGTACCGCACAAGCCGATGTCGTAGACCTCCACTCCTTGTTCCAGGAGGCCATCAGTTAATGCGCCTTTGATCGCTTCGCTACTCAGGCGAATGTCATGGCCCACAACGACTTTCTTCGGTTTTACAACCTCTGCATACGCGCGCCCGATCCGTCGAGCAATATCTTCGTTCAGTTGGTCAGGTACGCGGCCGCGCACATCATAGGCTTTAAAGCATGTGATTTCAGACACAGATGGTTCACTCTTGTTGTTCAGTCACGCTGATAGTAATTCTCGTAGACAAAGTTTGTCGCTTCAACAAAGCCGGGCACGCTGCCACAATCGAAGCGCCGCCCGTCGAACTTGTATGCCATGACACAGCCTTGCCGTGCCTGGGTCTGCAGGGCATCGGTAATCTGGACTTCGCCATTAGCGCCCGGCTCGGTTTCACGGATGATGTCAAAGATATCCGGAGTCAAAATGTAGCGGCCAATGATCGCAAGATTAGAAGGTGCATCCTCCGGCTTGGGCTTCTCCACCATCTCGTCCACCCGATAAACACCGTCCTTCAAGCTATCGCCCCGAATCACGCCGTAGCTTCCGACGTCTTCCTGGGGTACTTCCTGTATGGCAACGATCGAGCAGCGAAATTGCTTGTACAGCTCAACCATTTGACTGAGTACTCCGGGACCGTCGTTCAGACACAGGTCGTCGGACAGCAACACCCCGAAGGCCTCATTCCCAATCAACGATTCGCCAGTCAGTACCGCGTGCCCGAGACCTTTCATTTCGCGTTGTCGCACCATAGTGAATACACCCTGGTCCAACACATTGCGAATGCTCTGCAGGTAGCTTTCTTTGCTCGTTCCGGAGATCTGATGCTCCAGTTCGTAGCTGATGTCAAAGTGGTCTGTGATGGCCCGCTTGCCCCGCCCCGTCACCAGCGCGCAGGTTGTCATACCGGCATCAATGGCCTCTTCCACCCCGTACTGTACCAACGGTTTATTGACCACCGGCAGCATTTCCTTCGGCATACTCTTGGTCGCCGGAAGAAATCGGGTGCCGTAGCCGGCTACGGGAAACAGACATTTTTTTATCACTGACAGGCTCTCCTTTGAAAGACAGGAATAGACAAATTTACCGCTCAGGTCTGTTGTTCTTCACTGCGACCGTAGACGTCTTCAAAACGGACTATGTCGTCTTCGCCCAGATAAGTACCGGACTGAACTTCGATCAGTTCCAGCGGAATCTGACCCGGGTTAGCGAGACGATGTTTATGCCCCAGAGGAATGTAGGTAGACTGATCTTCCGCCAACATAAACACTTTGTCTTCACACGTAACCTCCGCGGTTCCTTGAACGACAATCCAGTGCTCTGCGCGGTGATGATGCATCTGCAATGACAGCGTCTGACCGGGGTTAACCACAATACGTTTCACCTGAAAACGGTCGGCCGTCACCAATGATTCGTAAGACCCCCAGGGACGATAAACCTTGCGGTGCAAATTGGCCTCGGGGCGCTCTTGAGACTTCAGTTCATTCACCAGTCGCTTGACGTCCTGCACCTGCTCGCGGTGCGCTACCAACACCGCATCGGCCGTCTCTACAACCACCATGTTCGATACGCCGGTCGCAGCGACCAATCGACCGTCACTGCGGAAATAGCTGTCGCTGCAGTTGTCCAACAGCACATCGCCCATGCTGACATTGCCGCCACTGTCGCGGATACCGACTTCCCACAGTGCCGACCAGGCGCCGACATCACTCCAGCCACAGTCCAGAGCCACGACGCCGCCGCGATCTGTTTTTTCCATCACTGCATAATCAATACTGTCACTGGGACACTGATCGAAAGCTTGCGCATCCGGCCGTACAAAATCCATATCAATGCTGATATCAGCCATCGCACGCTGACAGTGATCCAGAATCTCTGGCGCCAGTTTGCCCAGTTCCTCCAGGTAAGCGTCGGCGCGCAGCAAAAACATCCCGCTGTTCCATAGGAAGCCCCCATCCTCCAGGTACGCCTGAGCTGTCCCGGCATCGGGTTTCTCCACAAAACGAGCAAGTTCGAAGAGGCCCTCCGCGTCCAAACTCTCGCCACATTGGATGTAGCCGTAACCAGTCTCAGGTGCGGTTGGCACAACACCAAACGTCATCAGACGCCCCGCTTCTGCCTGCGGTTTCGCCTTGGCGACCGCTGCAACAAAGGCGTCCACGTCCGTTATCAGATGATCGGCGGGCAGTACCAACATCAGCGCCTGGTCCGACAGTGCAGCTACCTGCAGCGCTGCCAGGGCGACTGCTGGCGCGGTATTGCGCCCCTGAGGCTCCAGAATCAGCGCACTGGCTTGCTGATCCAACTGCCGCAGCTGCTCAGCCACCATGAAGCGGTGGTCCTCGTTACACACCACCACTGGCGCTGAAGACTCAAGACCCGCCGTGCGTTGCAGGGTTTCCTGCAACATCGACAATTCACCCGCCAGAGGCAAAAACTGCTTGGGGTGGCCCTCTCTGGAGACAGGCCAAAGCCTGCTGCCGACGCCACCCGAAAGAAGTACGGGTATTAACATTCAGATCCCCTGTAAAAGATACATCGCGGGCACTTTCGGCGTTATGAGCTGCATTACCGCCCCCCTATCCAGCGCCGAACCATGGTAGCGAATGGCTCCTGACTTGGCCAGACGGGGGTTGTGAGGGTGGTCACAGAAAACCCCGCGGGAGCCCGCCGCCCGCTTTTGGACGCCGTTTCACCGTGTTTTACTGCGCCAAAACAGGGCATGTAACTGACGCTGGACTTGTCACGCCCAGCGATTAGAATGAGCCCCTCGCGTCAGCTGGCGGAAGCGCGATCGTCACCACCCCACAAGACCGTCCTCAGGTGGACCCACTCTGGATAAACTATGACTGGTAACAGCGCCTATTCAAAAGAGGAGCTTGTCGCCTGTGGCCACGGAAAGCTGTTCGGCCCCGGCAACGCCCAACTCCCCACTGATCAAATGCTGATGGTTGATCGCATTCCACATATCAGCTCCGAAGGGGGTAGCCACGGCCGCGGCGAAATCGTCGCGGAACTGGATATCCATCCTGAGCTGTGGTTTTTCGCATGTCACTTTCCCGGCGATCCCGTGATGCCAGGCTGCCTGGGTCTTGACGCAATGTGGCAATTGGTTGGCTTCTTTCTGGGCTGGCGAGGCAACCCGGGCCGCGGTAGGGCACTGGGTTGTGGAGAAGTGAAGTTCAGCGGACAAATACTGCCCAGCGCGGGCAAAGTAGTTTATAACATCAGCATGAAGCGGGTCATTGAGCGCAAGCTGGTGATGGGCATAGCCGATGGCGGGCTGAGCGTGGACGGCAAGCAAATCTATACAGCCAAAGATTTGCGGGTTGGTCTGTTCACGTCGACGGAGTCGTTTTGATGAGCAAGCGAGTGGTTATAACGGGAATGGGCATCGTGTCCTGCCTGGGTACGAATACCGAGACGGTTGCAGAGTCTCTATACACGGGTCGCTCCGGGATCAGCTCGCGACAGGAACAGATCGACGCGGGAATGCGCTCGCATATTGCCGGCGCACCGGAGATCGAAGTTTCCGAGCACATTGATCGCAAGCAATTGCGCTTCATGGGTGACGCCGCCGCCTACGCCTACATTGCGATGCAACAGGCTATCGAAGATGCGGGCTTGGAAGAAACGGATGTATCCAATGTCCGCAGCGGGATCATCGCAGGTTCTGGTGGCGCGTCTTCTGCAAGCCAGACTGAGGCGTCGGACATCATGCGCGACCGAGGTCTGCGCAGGGTCGGACCGTATCGGGTCACGCAAACCATGGGCAGCACCGTCTCCGCCTGCCTGGCCACACCCTTCAGGATCAAAGGCATCAACTATTCGATTTCTTCTGCCTGCTCCACGAGCGCCCATTGCATCGGCAATGCGATGGAACAGATACAGCTTGGCAAGCAGGACATGGTTTTTGCCGGTGGCGGAGAGGAATTGCATTGGACCATGAGTTGCCTGTTCGACGCCATGGGCGCTCTGTCCACCAAGTACAACGATACGCCTGAGCGAGCCTCACGCGCGTACGACGCCCACCGGGATGGCTTTGTGATTGCCGGTGGCGGCGGCATGCTGGTTGTCGAGGAGCTTGAGCATGCATTGGCGCGCGGGGCCAAAATTTACGCTGAGTTGGTCGGTTACGGCGCAACATCCGACGGCCATGACATGGTGGCTCCCTCTGGAGAAGGGGCCGTGCGTTGTATGCAGCAGGCCCTGGCCACCGTGGAAGGCCCCGTAGACTACATTAACGCCCACGGCACCAGCACCCCCGCCGGCGATATTCAAGAGTTAAAAGCGGTGCGTGAAGCCTACGCGGAGCACGATACCGTACCCGTGGTGGGTTCAACCAAATCTTTGTCCGGCCACTCGCTGGGCGCTGCCGGTGTTCAGGAAGCAATCTACGCGCTACTGATGCAGCAGCGCGGCTTCATAGCCGCATCTGCCAACATCGAAGATCTGGATCCGGAAGCCCAAGGCGTTCCCATTGCCGTGGATCGGCACGACGGGGTTGATCTGCAACGCGTCATGTCAAACAGCTTCGGATTTGGCGGTACCAACGCGTCCCTAATCTTTCAAAAATACGTCGGCTGAGCCGTTTTAACCCGTCAACGTATCCAGCAGCACGACCTCAATACTGTCGCCAATGGCCACGGTCTCACCGGCCGGTATTACGGCCAGCGCATTGCTGTAGCAAACCGAACTCAGTATACCTGAACTCTGATTATCGAAACGCCGCGCGTACAGCTGTCCTTCAACGTCGACAACCGTTACTCGCAGATACTCACGACGCCCTCCCGGGCGCGTCACGGTGAAGTCACTGCAGGCGTACAGCGCGGGCAAAGTGGGCTCTTCACCGCCCTGCAGGCGCAGCAGAAACGGTCGTGCTATCAGCACGAAGGTCACAAAGACCGAGCTGGGATTTCCGGGCAAGCCCAAAAAGGGCGTTCCGCAGACATGACCAAAAGCCAGCGGCTTACCGGGTTTGATGGCCAGCTTCCAGACGCTGAGAGCCCCCAATGATTCCACCTGCGCTTTGACGTGATCCTCTTCACCGACGGATACACCACCTGAGCTGATCACACAATCTGCCACGCTTGCCGCATCCGCCAACGCCTGAGCGGTAGCTCTCGCATCGTCAGGAACGATACCGCAATCCACAACCTCACAGCCAAGTGCCTGCAAAAGTCCTGTGAGGGTGTAGCGGTTGGAGTTGTAAATCCTACCCGGTGTCAGAGGCTCACCCGGATCAACCAACTCATCACCGGTAGACATAATCGCTACTCTCAGCGGACGATACACCTCTACCCGCTCACAGCCGACTGACGCAAGCAGGCCCAAATCCTGTGGGCGCAGTCGTCTGCCAGGAGATAGCAGAGTTTCGCCGCAACGTATGTCTTGCCCCCGTGGACGGATATGTTGGCCAGCCTCGATTTCTGAAGGAGCAGTGATACAGCCGTCCAGCTCTCGGCAATCCTCCTGCATGACCACCGCATCTGCGCCTGACGGTACCGCTGCACCGGTAAAGATACGTGCAGCGGTCCCTTCAGCGAGTTGCTCTCCCAGTGCACCGGCCGGTATGCGCTGGGCCACCGTCAGTTTCGCACTGGCGTCGGACGCCCGCAGCGCATAACCATCCATAGCACTGTTATCCTCACCGGGGACGTCAATCGTCGCTTCCACCGCAGTCGCCAAAATCCTCTCCAAAGCCTGCAGTAGCGGCACCGTCTCGATAGCACAGGGAGATCGCGCTTCGAACAGAATGCGATCCAGAGCCTGCTCTATTGGCATAAGTTTGCTCAAGATCGAGCGTCCCGCAGCTTTAACACACCGACAAAGTTGCAGGGCCTATGGTTACTGTCGAGCTGTTCGCGGATCAAACCCGACCAGGCAGTGCGGCAGGCCCCCGTCGAGCCGGGCATGCAAAAGATCACCGTGTTGTTGGCAAACCCAGCCAGTGCTCTAGATTGCACCGTCGACGAGCCAATCTCCTCGAAGGACAACGCTCGAAAAACCTCGCCAAAGCCGTCGATCGCCTTGTCAAACAGCGGTGTCACGGCCTCCGGCGTTGAGTCACGGCCAGAAAAGCCCGTACCGCCTGTTACCAGCACGGCGTCGATTCCCACAGCGGCAATCCATGCCGACAAGACAGCTCGAATCTGATAGACATCGTCCGGCACAATCTGCCGTTCTGCGAGTCGATGACCCGCCTCGCCTGCCGCCTCCACCAGGTAGTCACCGGAGGTATCGTCCGCCGCCGTGCGTGTATCCGATACGGTGAGGACGGCAATACTCAAAGGCTGTGGATGGCTGTCGGATGCTTGAACCATGGCGGTGTTCTCCCTGTCAATGCGCGGCCTGCTGATCGGAGTAGCGTTTCACCAAATCTCCGATGAAACTACGCCAGGGCACCTGACGTATGGCAAAAGTGTTGAGGATCTTGCTGCAGTTCAGACTGCGATTCAGCGGGGTGAGACCGGCGGGCTCCTGCTCCAACTGAACAGCCGATGAACTGAGCTCAAAAAACTGGGAAGCGGAAGCCAACAAAGCTTCCGCGAATTCATAGTAGGTGGCGGTATCTGAACTGCCGTAGTGGTAAACGCCCCAGGGCTCCAGCCCGGTGCCAAGCTGATCCAGAAGCGCAAGTATGACCCTGGCGCCATCGTCCGCGGCCACCGGACAACCGCGCAGATTATTGTCCAGGATAAGGCTGCCCCCCTCCCTGAGCGGGTTCAGCATCTGGCTGATGAGATTCGTACCCCGGGAGGAGAATACCGGCCCAAAACGCAACAGTATGTGTCGTTCACAGGCCGCCTGCACGGCTTCCTCCGCCTTGACGAGCAGCTGCGCCACCGACTCATCGTTGTCGGGTAAGTCTTCCTCGATGTAGGGGCGATCCAGTCGGCCCGAGAACACCCTGGAACTTGAGACGAACAGATAGGTCGTTTTCGTCCGCTGACAGGCTTTGGCGATCCAGTGACAACGCTTGAGATCCAGCTCCTGAATCTGCATGCCGCCATCACCGGCGGCCTCTATGCGCAAATCCACGACGATGTCTGCTTTAGCCCTGACAACCGCCTTCTTCGCCTGCCGCTCACTTTTCCAGCGGCAGGCTGACAAACTCAGCGGCAAAACGTCGTGTCTCTGGAGACTGGCATGGAGTTCCGTCACAGCCTGGCCCAGAGGACTATCAGATCCCAGCAGTAGGACGCGCACCGCTCAGACCCTGCTAGCGGTGAGACTGACCCCTTTCACGAGGAAGGCCCCAATCAGAACGGAATATCGTCGTCGAAACTGCCAAAGTCGCCCGCGGGTGCAGCACTGCCCTGCGCCGCCGCCTGAGGCGCTGGCCGAGGAGCGCTTTGGGCATACTCGTCTTGCCCCTGCAGAGCACCACCCTGACCGCGACTGTCCAGCATCTGCATCTCGCTGGCCACCACCTCGGTGGTGTAGCGGTCCTGGCCGTCCTTGTCCTGCCACTTGCGCGTCCGCAGCGACCCCTCTAGGTAGACTTTTGAGCCCTTGCGCAGATACTCGCCGGCAATTTCCGCAAGGCGGTTAAAAAAGACCACCCGATGCCATTCGGTTCGCTCTTGCGGCTGACCGGTCTGCTTGTCTTTCCAACTCTCGGAAGTTGCCACGGAGATGTTCGTGATGGCAGCGCCCGCCTGGCTGTAACGGACTTCCGGATCGTTGCCCAGATTGCCGATCAGGATCACTTTATTGATGCCTCGCGAAGCCATAAGACACTCCTTTTTTCACCATGGACGATCCGCAATTGAACCGCGGATGATAGCAACCCATCGGGGCAAATGCGACAACAGCAGTGTGCAATTCAACTCTCTACGACTCGCTGAGCCCAGCTTGGGCCGGTTCGGATTCCTGCTCGACTGGCAGCGGTGCACGGGCCGCCAACATCAACCAGGCAATCCCGAGTCCGAAACACAGGATCAGCAGCCCCGGAGGCCCAAAAAGCTGCAGCGCCCAGCCCCCCAGCGCCCCACCTGCGAAGGCGCCGAAAAATTGACTGGTGGAAAACACGCCCATCGCAGTCCCTCGCCCGTCCGCCGCGACGGCTCGGCTGACCAACGATGGCAGCGTCGCTTCAAGATAATTGAACCCCACAAAAAACAGACAGAGCCCCAGATAGAACAAGGCAGTGCTCGTGACCAGACCCAGTAGCGCCAGAGCGACCAGAATCAAGCTAATGGCAAGCAGCAGCATTTGTTTTGGCATACCGCCACGCTCACCCAGCGTCAGCAGAGGCAACATGCCCGCCACCGATACCAGTAGTGCGATCAGGTAGACGATCCAGTGGTCACCGCGTTCGACGCCAAGAGTCTGTTCCAAATAACCAGGCACCGTCAGGAAACAGGCCATCAGTATGAAATGCAGGCAAAACACGCCAAAGTTCAGCCGGGCAAGCTCTGGCCGTCGCAGGCTACGTCCCAGCAGAGCGCCGCGAGGAATGACTTCGGTACCACCCTGCATGGGACCAACGTGCGGAATCCGCAGAACCACCGTGGCGATGCCCGCCAGCGCAAGTAAGGCGGTGAACCAGAAAACGCCTGCCAGACCGCTGAAAGACGCAACCGCCGGGCCCAGTACCAGCGCCAAAGCGAAGGACGCCCCGATACTGACACCCACCACGGCCATCGCCTTGGTGCGCTGATCGGGGCGGGTCAGATCCGCCACCAGCGCCATGACGGTGCTGGCGATAGCACCCGCCCCCTGCAACGCGCGACCGAGCACAATCGTTGCAACGTCATCCGCCTGAGCAGCTATAACGCTACCTACTGCAAACACCAGCAGTCCGGCGATGATGACCGGCTTTCGGCCTATGACATCCGACAGCCAGCCCAATGGAATCTGTAGAAGCGCCTGAGTCAGTCCATAGATGCCTAAGGCCAACCCGATAGACGCGGGCGTCGCGCCGGGCATATCGATGGCGTACACCGCCAGCAGCGGCAGCACCATGAAAAGCCCCAGCATACGCAACACGTACAGTATGGCCAGTGAACTGACCGCACGGCGTTCTTGTGAAGAAAATGGAGATTTGCTGATCACTGGGACTTGTATCTGCGGAGCAACGATACCATGGTAACAGTTTCCGCTGCATCCGGATATGCAACGACGTAAACCTGGACGTCACTTTGCTTCAACGGTCGGGCAGCGCATATACTGTGATGTTTTCTTTTTTCAGATAGTCAGAACGCTCTATGGACACTATTCAGGTGCGCGGCGCTCGCACCCACAATCTAAAGAACATCGACCTGGATATTCCCAGAGACAAGCTAGTGGTGATCACCGGCTTGTCGGGTTCGGGAAAGTCATCACTGGCGTTCGATACACTGTACGCAGAGGGTCAGCGCCGCTATGTCGAGTCTCTGTCCACCTATGCACGACAGTTTCTGTCAATGATGGAGAAGCCGGACATCGATCACATTGAGGGCTTGTCGCCGGCGATTTCCATCGAACAGAAATCCACCTCACACAACCCTAGATCCACCGTTGGTACCATTACGGAAATCTACGACTATTTGCGCTTGCTGTTTGCTCGAATCGGTGATCCGCGCTGTCCTGAGCACAATCTGAGCTTGCGCGCCCAGACCGTCAGTCAGATGGTCGATAGCGTTATGGCACTTCCAGAGGGTACCAAGCTAATGCTGCTCGCGCCTGTCATTAGAGATCGGAAAGGCGAACATCTGCACGTGTTTGAAGAACTGCGCGGCAACGGTTTTGTTCGGGCTCGAATTGACGGAATCATTACCGATCTGGACGACACGCCCGAGCTCGACAAAAAAAAGAAACACCGCATTGAGGTCGTCGTCGACCGCTTCAAGGTCCGTAAGGATCTCGCCATCAGGCTCGCAGAGTCCTTCGAGACGGCACTGTCACTCACAGACGGCATAGCCACAATTAGCTACATGGAGGGCGATGAACAGGACATCAGCTTCTCGGCGCGATTCGCCTGTCCCGTGTGTGGCCACAGCATAGACGAACTGGAGCCAAAGCTGTTTTCGTTCAACAATCCTGCAGGAGCCTGTCCCAGCTGTGACGGACTGGGAGTAAAGCAGTACTTCGACCCAGAGCGACTGGTTATGTTCCCGGAGGCCAGCCTGGCAGAGGGCGCCATTCGCGGATGGGACAGACGCAATGTCTACTATTTCCATATGCTGACCTCCCTCGCAGATCACTATGGCTTCGATATCGACAAACCTTTCCAAGAGCTCAGCAAGAAGCACCAGCAGGTAATTCTGTATGGCAGTGGGAAACAGGAAGTCGCTTTTTCCTATGTCAATGATCGTGGCGATGTCTATCAGCGCACCCATCCGTTCGAGGGCATTATTCCGAACATGGAGCGCCGTTATCGGGATACAGAGTCACAGTCGGTCCGGGAAGAACTGTCAAAGTTTCTGGCCACGCAGCCATGTCCCGACTGCCATGGCACACGGCTTCGCCAGGACGCACGCCATGTGTTTGTCGACGAACGTTCCCTGCCGGACGTCACCGCCATGGCGGTTGGAGACGCGCAGTCGTACTTCGAACAGCTGAAGCTGGAGGGCCGTCAGGCGGAGATTGCGGACAAGATCCTCAAAGAACTGAGAGCACGCTACCGTTTTCTGGTGGATGTCGGGCTGAACTATCTAACACTCAATCGGAGCGCTGACACGCTGTCGGGAGGCGAGGCGCAGCGAATTCGCCTTGCATCGCAGATCGGTGCCGGACTGGTCGGTGTTATGTACATCCTCGATGAACCGTCTATTGGGTTGCACCAGCGAGATAACGAGCGATTGCTGGCGACGCTCACGCAACTTCGCGACCTAGGCAACACCGTGCTGGTCGTAGAACACGACGAGGATGCGATTCGCACCGCGGACCATATTATCGACATTGGTCCGGGGGCGGGCGTGCATGGCGGTCGTATCGTCGCAGAGGGTGAGTTGCAGCACATCAGCCGGTGCGACGGATCTCTAACCGGAGCCTACTTGTCCGGAAATCGACGAATCGAAGTGCCCGCAGTGCGAACTCCTCGAGATGACAACAAGCTACTGACGCTCGAGGGCGCCGCAGGGAACAACTTGCAAGAGGTTACCCTGGAAGTTCCTGTCGGCCTGCTTACCTGTGTCACGGGCGTATCGGGTTCCGGAAAATCGACATTGATCAACAGCACGCTGTACCCCATTGCCGCCACAGAGCTCAATGGGGCTTCAACCCTGAGTCCGGCCAAATACGGGTCGATCACCGGTCTGGACCTGATAGATAAGTGCATTGATATAGATCAGAGCCCCATAGGTCGCACGCCGCGATCCAACCCAGCGACTTACACCGGCATATTCACCCACATCAGAGAGTTGTTCGCTGGCACTCAGGAGGCTCGTTCCCGCGGCTACAAACCGGGTCGATTCAGTTTCAACGTGAAGGGCGGTCGCTGTGAAGCCTGCCAGGGGGATGGCGTAACCAAGGTGGAGATGCATTTCCTGCCCGACATCTATGTCCCCTGCGACGTCTGTAAAGGCAAGCGCTATAACAGGGAGACTCTGGAAGTACGCTACAAGGGTAAGAACATCCACGAAGTACTCGAGATGACCGTAGAAGATGCGCTTGCCTTTTTCGACGCGGTCCCTCCCATCGCGCGCAAACTACAGACCCTGATGGACGTAGGTTTGTCCTATATCCGTCTCGGACAGGCCGCCACGACGCTATCCGGTGGCGAAGCACAACGGGTCAAGCTCTCCAGGGAATTGTCGAAACGCGATACCGGCAAAACACTCTACATCCTTGACGAACCCACTACCGGACTGCATTTCGAGGATATACGTCAGCTGCTGGAGGTGCTGCACCGATTGCGTGATCACGGCAACACGGTCGTGATTATTGAACACAATCTCGATGTCATAAAGACCGCTGACTGGATTGTTGATCTAGGGCCTGAAGGGGGTAGCGGAGGCGGCAAGATCATCGCCACCGGCACTCCCGAACAAATCGCCAAGGTAAAGCGCTCCTTCACCGGTCAGTTCTTGGCTCCCATGCTGAAAAAACGCGGCCGCAAGAAGGCTGCTTAAGCGGGCCGGTTACTCACCTCACCTGCGCATCGCGGCTTGAGGGCAAAAAAAAGCCGGGTGACTGCCCGGCTTTTTCACAAACGTTTTCATAGACGCTTAGATCGATACGGCTTTAATCCTCATCGTCGTCGTATACCTCTGGCTGAGGGCGATCTACCAACTCGACGTAGGCCATCGGTGCTTTGTCACCGGGGCGATAACCACACTTCAATATACGAATGTAACCGCCAGGGCGCTCCTGATAGCGCGGCCCCAACTCGTTAAACAGCTTGCCTACGGCCGCCTTGTTGCGCGTGCGGCTGAAAGCCAGGCGTCGATTAGCAACGCTGTCGTTCTTGGCCAGGGTGATCAGCGGCTCGGCATAGCTGCGCAGTTCCTTGGCCTTTGGCAAGGTGGTTTTGATCAGCTCATGCTCGACCAAAGAGACCGTCATATTGCGAAACATGGCCTTGCGATGAGAGCTGTTACGGTTTAACTGACGTCCACTGTGACGATGACGCATTTTTCCAATCCTATGTCAGAGCTACTGCGTAGCCAATGTTTCAGGCGCTGAGCACGCGCTCGTCGTTCTTCAGACTGGCCGGAGGCCAGTTGTCCAGACGCATACCCAGGGACAGGCCCCGAGAGGCCAGCACATCCTTTATTTCAGTCAGAGACTTCTTGCCAAGGTTCGGCGTCTTCAACAACTCCACCTCAGTGCGCTGCACAAGATCACCAATATAGTAAATGTTCTCCGCCTTTAAACAGTTGGCAGACCGCACGGTCAGCTCCAAGTCGTCAACCGGGCGCAGCAGAATGGGATCTACTTCGTCTTCTTCTTCGACCGACTCAGATTCCGACTCGCTTTCCAGATCAACAAACACGGCCAGCTGCTGTTGGAGGATCGTAGCCGCGCGACGGATCGCTTCTTCCGGATCGATGGTGCCGTTGGTCTCCAGATCCAGCACCAGTTTATCCAAGTCAGTGCGCTGCTCGACGCGGGCTGCCTCGACAACATAAGCAACACGGTGAACCGGTGAAAATGTTGCATCCAACTGCAGCCGGCCGATAGAACGGGTTTCCTCTTCGGGGTTTTCCCGAGAGTCAGCAGGCGAATAACCGCGACCCAGCGCGGCAGTAAGCTTCATGTTGATTTCTGATCCAGCATTCAGGTGACAGATGACGTGGTCCGGATTGCGAATTTCGATGTCATGGTCGACCTGTATGTCGCCAGCCGTTACTGCTCCTGCGCCCTTTTTGCTCAGAGTCAGCTCAGCTTCTTCCTTGCCATTCATAACCAGCGCAATGCCCTTCAAATTCAAAAGGATCTCAATCACATCTTCCTGCACGCCTTCAATGGCACTGTACTCATGCAAGACGCCATCAATCTCGACTTCTGTGATCGCACAGCCTGGCATTGACGACAAGAGAATTCGGCGCAGCGCGTTGCCAAGTGTATGTCCAAAGCCACGCTCGAGCGGCTCCAGCGTCACTTGGGAACGGGTGCTATTCTTCTCTTCAACATTGATAACACGAGGGGTCAAAAATTCGTTCACTGCACTCTGCATTTGGGCACCTGTCTCTTAGGTTGTTCCTTCAGTGATTTACTTCGAGTAGAGCTCGACGATCAGGTTTTCGTTGATCTCAGAAGAGAGATCCTGACGGTCGGGAACGGCTTTAAAGACGCCTTCCAGTTTGTCAGCGTTAACGTCTATCCATTCGGGCTCGCCGCGTTGAGCGGCCAAAGCCAGTGCAGACTGCACTCGCAGCTGCTTCTTTGCCTTCTCGCGCATCGAAATCACATCGCCTGCTTTCACTTGGTAAGACGGAATATTAACGCTCTCGCCGTTTACCAGAATGGCCTTGTGAGATACCAGCTGACGGGCTTCAGCACGTGTTGAGCCGAAACCAATGCGGTAGACCACATTATCCAACCGACTTTCCAGCAACTGCAGGAGATTCTCACCGGTAGCGCCTTTCAGACGCGCCGCTTCCTTGTAGTAATTCCGGAACTGCTTTTCCAACACGCCGTAAATGCGACGCACTTTCTGTTTCTCGCGCAGCTGCACACCGTAGTCCGACAAACGACCGCGGCGGGCACCGTGCTGACCGGGTATCGCCTCTACTTTGCATTTGCTCTCCAGTGCGCGAACGCCACTTTTGAGGAACAAATCCGTGCCTTCACGACGTGAAAGCTTGCATTTTGGTCCAATGTATCGAGCCATATCAGTTCAATCCTGTTAGCGCTATACGCGACGTTTCTTGGGTGGGCGACAGCCGTTGTGTGGGATCGGTGTCACGTCGGTGATATTGCTGATTTTGTAACCGCACGCGTTCAACGCGCGGATCGCTGATTCACGACCTGGCCCAGGACCCTTGACCTGGACATCCAGGTTTTTCAGCCCGTACTCCTTGGCGGCTTCTCCGGCACGTTCCGCTGCCACCTGAGCGGCGAAGGGCGTGCTCTTGCGTGAGCCACGAAAGCCAGACCCACCGGATGTGGCCCAACTGAGGGTGTTTCCCTGACGGTCGGTAATCGTGATGATCGTATTGTTGAATGAGGCATGCACGTGAGCAATGCCATCCACGACGGTCTTGGTTATCTTGCGACGAGTGCCCTTGGCACCTGGCTTGGCCATATCTTCGTTCCTACTTTAATATCAACGCTGCACGAACATATTCCGTAACGGATGTGCAGCTACACTAAAAAGGCTTGTTGTCTAACTGACGCCTATTTTCTAATGGGCTTGCGTGGCCCTTTACGCGTTCGAGCGTTGGTCTTGGTGCGCTGCCCGCGAAGCGGCAAGCCACGGCGGTGCCTTAGACCGCGGTTACACCCTAGATCCATCAAACGCTTGATATTCATAGAGACTTCTCGACGCAAGTCCCCTTCAACCATCATGTCGGCGATCTTGGCACGCAACGCGTCCATCTCTTCCTCATTCAGTTCGCCGATTTTGACCTGCTCACCCACACCGGTTTCGGCGCACAGGCGCTTTGCCTGGCTGCGTCCGACACCGTAAATGTAGGTCAGTGAGATAACAGCGTGTTTGTTATCTGGGATATTCACCCCGGCAATACGGGCCATTCAATCTCTCCAATCTATGTTCGGCGGTTTTCGGCACCCTAAGGTCAGCCGCACTAGCCTCTTGGGCAGCTGGGGGCTGGACAAAAGGCGCAGCATTCTAGCGATATCGCTACTAAAAATCAACTGAATCAGGACCTTAGCCCTGACGCTGCTTATGGCGCGGATCCGTGCAAATTACCCGGACCACGCCCTTACGGCGCACGACCTTGCAGTTCCTGCACATTTTCTTTACTGAAGCACGCACTTTCATATCAACTACTCCATACCGGGGCCCGGGTGTCCGCTAGCGAACGCGCCCGCTGCCCCCATAATTCTTCAGATTGGCCTTTTTCATGACCGACTCGTACTGATGAGACATTAAATGGCTCTGCACCTGAGCCATAAAGTCCATCACCACGACCACCACAATCAGCAGTGACGTACCCCCCAGATAAAAGGGCACATTGGCTGTCACCACTAGGAACTGGGGGATCAAACAGACAATGGCAATGTACGCGGAACCAAACACGGTCAACCGCGTCAGAACGCCGTCTATGTAGTTGGCCGTTTGTTGGCCTGGCCGAATACCGGGCACAAAAGCACCGCTCCTTTTCAGGTTGTCAGCCACTTCTGACGGGTTGAACATCAAGGCCGTGTAAAAGAAACAGAAGAACACAATAAACACTGTGAACAGCAGAATGTTCAGTGGCTGGCCTGGACCGATTGCAACCGCGAGATCCTGCAACCAGTCTGCAGAATCACTGCCGCCGACCCATTGTGCAATGGATGCCGGAAACAGCAATATGCTACTGGCAAAAATAGCGGGGATCACACCGGCCATGTTCACCTTGAGCGGCAGATGAGAGCTCTGCCCCTGATACATTTTCCGACCCTGCTGACGCTTGGCGTAGTTCACCGTGATGCGCCTTTGACCTCGCTCGATGAACACGATCGCAAAGATCATGAAAATCGCGAAGGCCAGAATACCCAACAGCAGCAAGATATTCAGTTCGCCCTGACGCGCCTGCTCCAGAGACTGGCCGATCGCAGAAGGTAGGCCCGCGACAATACCCGCGAAGATCAACAGAGAAATGCCGTTCCCTACCCCTTTCTCGGTGATCTGCTCACCCAACCACATCATGAACACCGCACCAGTGACCAGCGAGGTGATGGCGATAACGAAAAACAGGATGGAAGTGTCATAGGACATGCCGTTGTTCGCCATGCCGACCGTCATACCCGTCGCCTGAATGATCGCCAGGACTACGGTTAGGTAGCGCGTGTACTGACTGATTTTGCGACGACCCGACTCACCTTCCTTTTTGAGCTGCTCGAGCTGCGGTGTCACCGCGGACATCAGCTGCATGATGATGGAGGCCGATATATAGGGCATGATTCCCAGGGCAAGGATACTCATCCGCTCGAGCGCGCCACCCGTGAACATATTGGCCAGCCCCAGGATGGTGCCCTGATTTTCGTTAAACAGAGCGGCCAACTGGTTAGGGTCGATGCCAGGCACGGGTATGTGCGTACCGATGCGGTAGATGATGATCGCCATCAGCACGTAGCGCAGGCGTCTGAACAGTTCGCTCAGACCGGCACGATTGACGTTTGGCAGTTGCGGATTTGCCATCTCAGCCCCGATTATTCCTCGATCTTTCCGCCGGCCTTCTCAATGGCCTCACGAGCGCCTTTGGTGACCGCCAGACCTTTGACGGTTATCGCCTTATCAAGTTCACCAGATAGAAACACCCGGGCACGGATCACATCCTGTTTGACGAGATCAGCGTCTTTCAGCGCTGCCAGATCAATCACCGCTGCCTCTATCGCATTCAGCTCGCCCAGTCGAACCTGGGCAGTCGTACCAGCCACCCGCGAGGTAAAGCCGTACTTTGGCAGGCGTTTTTGCAGTGGCATCTGTCCACCCTCGAAGCCAGGCTTGACCGAGCCACCGGTACGAGCCTTCTGTCCTTTGTGACCGCGACCAGCTGTCTTACCCGTGCCACTGCCGATGCCTCGACCAACCCGCTTGGCGTCTTTTTTTGCACCGGGCGCCGGGCTTAATGTATTCAGGCGCATGACGTCTGACATGGTTTAATCCTCCACCTTGACCAGGTAGTTCACCTGATTGATCATGCCGCGCACCGACGGGGTGTCCTCCACTTCGACCGTATGGCCAATACGGCGCAGGCCCAGACCCGCTACGCAAGCTTTGTGGTTTTTCAGGCGACCCGCAGTGCTTTTAACTTGGGTTACCTTGATCATTTCTTTAGCCATTGCCAGCCAACCTAGTTATCAATTCAGAATTTCTTCGACAGACTTGCCGCGCTTGGCCGCCACCTCATCAGGTGAGGACATCTCACGCAGCCCGTTGAAAGTGGCGCGTACAACGTTCACCGGGTTCGTGGAGCCGTAACACTTGGCGAGTACATTGTGTACGCCTGCAAGTTCGAGAACCGCACGCATCGCGCCACCGGCAATTACGCCTGTACCTTCAGAAGCCGGCTGCATGTAAACTTTGGAAGCACCGTGAGCCGCCTTGATCGGATACTGAATCGTGCCGTTGTCCAGCTCCACACTGATCATATTGCGACGCGCCGCTTCCATTGCTTTTTGAATCGCGACAGGGACTTCACGCGCCTTGCCTCGACCAAAGCCCACCCGGCCGTTGCCATCACCCACTACGGTCAGTGCAGTGAAACCAAAAATCCGGCCACCTTTGACAACCTTCGCGACCCGGTTGACCTGAACCAACTTTTCTTGCAGGTCACCTTCTTGTTGCTGCTGCTTCTGATCGTTAAACGCCATATCAATACCTTAGAATTCCAGTCCGCCTTCTCGGGCAGCCTCAGCCAGCGCCTTCACCCGACCGTGGTACTTGTAACCACTGCGGTCGAAGGCAACTTTTTCAACGCCCGCTTCTTTCGCACGCTTGGCCACCAATTTGCCAACCTCTGCAGCCGCAGCAATATTGCCAGTGCCGCCTTTACGCAGCTCACCGTCCAGCGTCGACGCACTAGCCAAAACCCGATCACCTGCAGGTGCAAACACCTGCGCATAGATGTGCCGAGGAGTTCGGTGAACACTCAACCTGTTGATACCCAGTCCGCGCATCTTGGCCCTCGCGCGGCGGGCGCGACGCAATCTCGAATCGTTTTTCGCACTCATCTCAATCGTACCTATTTCTTCTTGGCTTCCTTACGCCGCACGTACTCATCGGCGTAGCGGATACCCTTGCCCTTGTATGGCTCCGGTGGGCGGAAGGCGCGAATCTCCGCTGCCGCCTGACCGACCGCCTGCTTGTCGATACCCTTAACCACTATTTCTGTTTGACTGGGGCTCTCGGCACTGACACCTTCAGGAAGTTTGTAGTCCACAGGGTGCGACAGACCTACCGTCAGATTTACCGACTTGCCGCTGGCCTTCGCACGATAGCCGACACCATTGAGTACCAGCTTCTTTTCCCAGCCCTCAGAAACACCCTTTACCATGTTATTGACCAGTGCGCGGGTTGTCCCAGCGATCGCCTTCAGGCTGTCGCCGCTGTAGGACAGCTGCAGCGTATTGTCTTCCTGCTCAAGCTGTATGCCTTCAGCCAGGGACATACCAAGGCTTCCCATGCCGCCTTTCACGGTCAGGTCCCTTCCGTCGACCTTAATCTCGACGCCCTTGGGCAACTCTATCGGATTGTTCGCGACTCTAGACATCTTGAATTGCTCTTTGTCGATCCAACGGTTAATAAACGGTGCAAAGTACTTCGCCACCCACACCGGCAGCGCGTGCAGCACGATCAGTCATAACACCTCGAGAGGTCGATACAATGGCTATACCCAAACCGGCTCTGACGGAAGGCAGCTCCCCCTTACTCGCGTAGCGACGCAGGCCGGGGCGGCTTATTCGATCGATCTCAGCAATCACAGGCTTGCCCTGGTAATACTTGAGATCGATTGCCAGGCGCGGCCTGCCCGTATCGCTCTCTGCTTGAAACTCTTCAATGTAGCCTTCTTCTTTGAGCACACGAGCAACTGCGGCTTTTAACTTTGAACCAGGCATCTCCACGCGCGTTTTGCCCGCCAACTGCGCGTTGCGAATTCGGGTCAGCATATCGGACAACGGATCTTGCATACTCATAGTCTATCTCTCCGGGAATCTCACGGCGGCCTACCAGCTGGACTTGACCAGACCTGGCACATCACCGCGCATGGCGGCTTCACGCAGTTTGTTTCGGCACAGACCGAACTTGCGGTAAACCGCGTGGGGCCGACCGGTAATCTGACAGCGACGCTGCTGACGCACAGGGCTTGCATTGCGCGGCAGCTTCTGCAGCCGAATCTGAGCGTCCCACTTATCTTCGTCTGACGCATTAGCATCACTCAGAACAGCTTTCAGCGCAGCGCGCTTGGACGCATATTTAGCGACAGTTCTGGCACGCTTCTTCTCGCGTGCAATCATGGATTTCTTAGCCATTTAACAAGCCTCTTACGCTTTCAGCGGAAAATTGAATGCACGCAGCAGCGCACGACCTTCGTCATCATTGCGCGCCGTTGTGGTGATGGTGATGTCCATACCTCGCAGAGCATCAACTTTGTCGTATTCAATCTCGGGGAAGATAATCTGTTCAGTCACACCCATGGCAAAATTGCCGCGGCCATCGAAAGATCTGGGACTGATGCCCCGAAAATCCCGAATACGCGGGATAGCGATACTGATTAAACGCTCGAGAAACTCGTACATGCGGTCAGAGCGCAGAGTTACCTTGCATCCGATAGGCCAACCATCACGCACCTTGAATCCTGCAATGGACTTACGAGCCTTCGTTACAACAGGCTTCTGGCCCGCAATGAGCTGCATATCCGCCACCGCGTTCTCGAGTACTTTCTTGTCACCCAGCGCCTCACCCACGCCCATATTGAGCGTTATCTTGGTGATACGCGGGACTTCCATCACATTGTCCAACCCCAACTCGTCTTTCAACTGACTTACGATTTCGTTGCGATACTTTTCTTTCAATGTTGCCATGTCTTTTACCTGTCGACTTCTTCGCCCCGGGCTCAGGAGTCGATTTCCTCGCCGTTGGACTTAAAAACACGAACCTTTCGGTCGCCTTCGACCTTAAAGCCCACCCGGTCCGCCTTCTCAGTACCGGGATTGAAGATCGCCACGTTGGAGATCTGGATTGGGGCCTCGGTTTCAACGATACCGCCCGCCACACCAGCCTGCGGATTGGGGCGCGTGTGTTTCTTCACCATGTTAACGCCCGACACAATCAGCCGATTGTCTCGCAGGACGCTACGGACTCTGCCGCGCTTACCCTTGTCTTTACCTGCCAGAACGATGACCTCGTCCTCACTTCGAATCTTTAACATGTCTTCGCCTCTACCGTTCCGCTTGGCTATATCACTTCCGGTGCCAGGGAGATGATCTTCATAAATTTCTCACCACGCAGTTCGCGCGTCACGGGGCCAAAAATACGGGTCCCTATTGGCGCCTCCTGAGCATTGAGCAGCACAGCAGCATTATCGTCGAACTTAATCAGAGATCCGTCAGCACGCCGCACGCCCTTACGAGTCCGCACAACAACGGCGGTCATAACTTGACCTTTCTTGACCTTGCCGCGCGGAATAGCTTCCTTAACGGTTACCTTAATGAGATCGCCTACCCGGGCGTAACGACGCTTGGAGCCACCCAAAACCTTGATGCACATGACGCGGCGCGCACCACTGTTATCAGCAACATCCAAATACGATTGTGTCTGAATCATCTTCTACTCCAACTCAACTTCCGGGCTATGTGCCGTCTCTACCAGGATCAGACCTGGGCCGCGCTTTCGACTACTTCAACCAACTTCCAGGTCTTACTTTTGGAAATCGGACGCGATTCCGCCACGGTGACGGTATCGCCAATGCCGCACTGATTATTCTCATCATGCGCGTGTATTTTCGAAGACCGAGTCATAAATTTGCCGTAAACGGGGTGCTTAACCCGACGCTCAACCAGCACCACAATCGTCTTGTCCATCTTGTTGCTGACAACCTTTCCAGTTGCCACGCGTGTACGCTTTTCTGCACCTGACATGATTAGTTACCTGACTTTTCGGTAAGCACGGTTTTGACCCTGGCAATATCCCGCTGATTTTCCTTGAGCAGGTGAGTCTGGCCGAGTTGGCCGGTCGCTTTCTGCATGCGCAACTTGAACTGCTGTTCTCGAAGATCAAGCAGCTCTTTGTTCAGCTCCTGCTCAGACTTTTCTCGTAGCTCGCTTGCTTTCATCACATCACCGACCGTTTGACAAATGTGGTAGATACCGGAATCTTGGCCGCAGCGAGCGCAAACGCCTCTCTGGCTAGCTCCTCGGAAACACCCTGCACCTCATAAAGCACACGCCCTGGTTGAACCTGAGCCACCCAGTATTCAACGTTGCCCTTTCCCTTACCCTGGCGCACTTCAAGCGGCTTACCGGTAATGGGCTTATCGGGAAACACGCGAATCCAGATCTTTCCGCCACGCTTAATGTGGCGGGTCATGGCACGCCGCGCAGCCTCTATCTGGCGAGCGGTTATTCGACCGCGCCCGGTTGCCTTGAGTCCGTACTCACCGAAGCTCACCTTGCTGCCACGATGTGCCAGACCTCTATTGCGGCCTTTCTGTGTTTTCCTAAACTTTGTACGCTTTGGCTGTAGCATTTGCGCAAACCTTAACTATTGGTTGTCTTTTTGGCGGTTTCAGCCTGATCATCAGAGCCAATCACTTCGCCTTTGAATATCCAGACCTTTACACCGAGAATGCCGTAGGTGGTTGCGGCTTCATAAGTGGCGTAGTCGATGTCCGCACGCAGAGTGTGAAGTGGCACTCGACCTTCGCGGTACCACTCAGTCCGTGCGATCTCTGCACCACCCAGGCGCCCGGAAATCTGCACCTTGATACCCTCGGCACCCTGGCGCATTGCATTTTGCACCACACGCTTCATTGCGCGTCGGAACATCACCCTGCGCTCAAGCTGCTGCGCGACATTCTGTGCGACCAACCTGGCGTCGAGGTCGGGTTTACGGATTTCTTCGATATTGATGTGGACGGGTACACCCATTTTCTGGGACAGCTCTTGACGGAGCTTATCGACATCTTCACCCTTCTTGCCGATGACGATGCCGGGGCGGGCAGTGTGGATCGTGATTCGCGCTGTCTGCGCCGGCCGCTCGATTACTACGCGACTCACTGATGCATGATCCAGAACCTTTTCGATATAGGCCCGCGCTTCAAGATCGGTAATCAGCTGGTTGGCGTAGTTTTTGCTGTCCGCATACCAAACTGAGGTATGGTCTTTGACAATACCCAGTCGGATTCCAGTCGGATGTACTTTCTGACCCATGTAATCTTCTCCTGAACCTAGCGTTCGCCGTCAGCTACTTTGATGGTGATATGACAGCTGCGCTTCAAAATCCGATCCGCTCGACCTTTTGCTCGCGGACGCAGGCGCTTCATCGTCAGACCTTCATCAACATAAATACTCGATATCTTAAGCTCATCCACATCAGCGCCTTCGTTGTTTTCAGCGTTCGCGATTGCAGAATCCAATATCTTCTTGATGATGTGAGCCGCTTTCTTGGTGCTGAACTCGAGCACATTCAAAGCGTCTTCCACAGGCATGCCACGCACCTGGTCCGCAACCAGCCGCGCTTTTTGCGCTGATATCTGTGCGCCTTTAAGTCTTGCGGCAACTTCCATCGTCTAATCCTCGTTACAGAGCGCTTAGCGCTTGACCTTTTTATCCACGACATGGCCTTTAAAGGTGCGAGTTACGGCGAACTCACCCAGCTTGTGCCCAACCATGTCTTCATTGATCAGAACCGGTACGTGCTGCCGGCCGTTGTGGACTGCGATCGTCAAACCGACCATATCCGGAGATACCATGGAACGGCGTGACCAGGTCTTAATAGGACGCCGGTCATTGCTCTCGATCGCAGCCTCTACCTTTTTCATGAGGTGGAGATCGATAAAGGGACCTTTCTTTAGTGAACGCGGCACAGTGTATTCCTCTAAGTTTTGTCGCTTAACGACCTTGCCTATTTCTTACCACGGCGGCGCACGATCAATTTGTCGGTACGCTTGTTCTTACGGGTTTTGTACCCTTTGGTCGGCGTCCCCCAAGGGCTTACCGGATGGCGACCACCTGATGTGCGCCCCTCTCCACCGCCGTGCGGGTGATCAACCGGGTTCATGGCAACGCCGCGGACCGTCGGGCGAATGCCTCGCCAGCGAGCCGCACCCGCCTTGCCAAGCTTGCGCAGACTGTGTTCTGCGTTGGATACTTCTCCTATGGTGGCGCGACAGTCGGCCAACACCTTTCTCATCTCACCGGAGCGAAGTCGCAGGGTTGCATACTGCCCTTCGCGAGCGACCAGCTGCACAGCTGCCCCGGCAGACCTGGATAGCTGGGCGCCTTTACCCGGCTTTAGCTCCACACAGTGGACCACCGAGCCAACCGGAATATTACGCAGTGGTAAGCTGTTGCCGGCCTTGATCGGCGCCGATGAACCAGACTGCAGCACGTCACCGGCTTCGACGCCTTTCGGGGCGATGATGTAGCGGCGCTCGCCATCGGCGTACAGCAGCAAGGCGATGTGAGCGGTGCGGTTCGGGTCGTATTCCAGACGTTCTACTGTGGCGGGGATGGTGTCCTTGTTTCGCTTGAAGTCGATCAGTCGATAATGCTGCTTGTGGCCACCACCATGATGCCGGGTGGTGATGCGGCCGTTATTGTTGCGACCACCCTTTCGCGACTGCTTCTCCAACAGCGGAGCGTACGGGTCACCCTTGTGCAGCTCCTGATTGACCACACGAACGACATGGCGCCGACCTGGGGACGTAGGCTTGCTTTTGATCACTGCCATCTCGACTATACTCCTTAATCCGCCGACGCAAAGTCGATATCCTGACCTTGCTCAAGACGTACGTAGGCTTTTTTCCAGGTCGGCTTAGTGCTGAAACCGTAGCGGTTACGCTTGACCTTGCCCTTTACTTTCAACGTATTCACATTCACAACCTTGACCTTGAACAGCTGCTCTACGGACCGCTTGATCTCAGCCTTGGTTGCATCGACCGCAACTTTGAACACGTATTGATTACCCGTGTCCGCAACGATTGCCGCCTTCTCGGAGATGTGCGGGCCAGACAGCACCTGAAACACGCGCTCTTGGTTCATCTCAACATCTCCTCCAGTTTCTTGACAGCATCGACGGTTACCATCACCTTCTCATGACCGATCAGACTGACCGGATCGACGCCATCAACATCTCTCACATCCACTTTGTGCAAATTGCGCGCGGCGAGGTACAGGTTCTCCTCCACTTCCGTCGCCACAATCAGCACGTTATCGACACCGTATTCGCCAAGCTGCTTCACCAGCAGCTTGGTTTTCGGCGCTTCAAGATCAATACTCTCAACCACCATCAAACGGTCCTGGCGTGCCAGCTCCGACATGATGGAACGCAGCGCCGCACGGTACATCTTCCGATTGACCTTCTGCGAGTGATCCTGCGGCTTGGCAGCAAACGTGACGCCGCCTGCTCGCCAGATCGGTGAGCGTATCGTTCCTGCCCGCGCTCGCCCGGTACCTTTTTGGCGCCAGGGCTTTCGACCTCCGCCACTCACCGCAGAGCGGTTCTTTTGCGCCCGAGTACCCTGCCGGCTCCCAGCCATATAGGCCGTGACCACCTGGTGCACCAGTGCTTCGTTGTACTCCCGGGCGAAGGCTGCATCAGAGACAGACACTGTGCCTGCGGCATCGCTTCCCGGCTTCAATACGTTCAATTCCACCTTTGCAATCCCCCTGCTCTATGCCTTGACCGTTGGGCGAACAATGACGTCGCCACCCGGTGCGCCCGGAACGGCGCCCTTGATCAACAGCAGATTGCGTTCGATGTCTACTCGCACAATTTCCAGGCCCTGGGTTGTCACGTTGGCAGCGCCCATGTGACCCGCCATCTTTTTGCCTTTCCAGACACGACCCGGGGTTTGACACTGACCGATGGAGCCGGGAGCCCTGTGAGATATGGAGTTACCGTGCGTTGCGTCCTGCATGGAGAAATTCCAACGCTTGACGCCGCCCTGAAAGCCCTTACCCTTCGATTTACCGGCCACATCGACTTTCTGTCCGGCCTCAAAGGCTTCCACAGTCAGCTCCGCACCCACCTCGGGGGCTTCATCCGCCTCATCCAGACGGAACTCCCATAAACCGCTGCCCGCTTCTACGCCGGCCTTGGCAAACTGCCCTGCTTGCGCCCTGCTTACTCGCGCGGCCCTGCGGCTACCCGCAGTGACCTGAATTGCTCGATAGCCATCGCTATCGATCTCTTTGATTTGAGTAACGCGGTTTGGAGTGACCTCCACTACGGTTACTGGGATTGATACGCCGTCTTCGGTAAACACGCGGGTCATACCGGACTTACGGCCGACTAATCCAATAGCCATGTTGCAAACCTCTCAGTGTACGGGGCTATACCCTCTATGGCCGGACCATCCTCACCCGAGGACAGAACGTTACACACCCGACCGGTTGCAGCCGGTCAGGCAGGTCTAGTGTTGTTTGTTGTTATCCCAGGCTGATCTGCACTTCAACGCCCGCCGCCAGATCAAGTTTCATTAGGGCGTCGACGGTTTTCTCCGTCGGCTCCACGATATCCAGCAAGCGCTTGTGAGTGCGAATCTCGTATTGATCCCTGGCATCCTTGTTTACGTGCGGAGAGATCAGCACGGTAAACTTTTCCTTCCGGGTTGGAAGAGGGATGGGCCCTTTAACCTGCGCGCCTGTACGGCGAGCAGTTTCGACAATCTCTTGCGTCGACGAATCTATCAGTCGATGGTCGAACGCTTTGAGGCGGATACGAATACGCTGATTCTGCACCTGTTGCTACTCCAAACAATAAAAAACCAGGGGCTCGCACAGGAACCCCCCGAAAAAAGGAACGCGAATTCTAAAGATGCCCCTGTGCCGTGTCAAGCCAACTCTGGCAGTCTCTAACACCCCTACGCTCAAAGCCCTGGCACCAGAGAAATCTGCCCTGTCGGCTGCCGGGCATCCCGAACCAGGGCCAGGCTCGAATATAAGTATTTGTTATTTCTATAATATTTTCTTATTTTTAATTGGGGCGGCACAGGGCGCCAGGAACGCTCCGCCAGCCGACCGCGTCGGAGAAGGCCACTCGGTAGGTACTACCTGACCTCCCCTACTGTCGCCTCCTGTGAACTGAGCCGGGCGGGCGGCACCGCTTCGGTGATTTGCGGTCTCGTGTATGATAGGCCAAAGCAGCGCTGTTCGGCCGATTACCCTGGAATCGCAATGGCTGATCAATCAAAACGGAGCCAACCCCTATGCGTGAAGAGGAACCATCCCATTCTCTGCTGCTGGGCTACTTGCTGTGGATTTTTGGTTTCATCGGCGCCCACCGCTTTTACTACGGGAAGCAGTTTACCGGCGTCATCTGGTTTTTCACGCTGGGACTGTTGTTCATCGGCTGGATCATAGACCTGTTTCTCATCCCCTCCATGGAAAGGGAAGCTGACAGGCGCTATGAGGCAGGGCCGGTCAACTACGACTTGGCATGGATCTTCCTCACCTTCCTGGGATTTTTGGGTATTCACCGCTTTTACATGGGCAAGATCTTTACCGGTATTCTGTATCTGCTCACGGGTGGTCTGTTCATGATTGGCGTACTGTGGGACTTTCTCACCTTGAATGAGCAACTGTCCGACGTGAACCAGTACGACTAAAGTCCCGAGGCTGCACACGGGGGCAAAAAAAACCCGGCGCGCCGGCCGGGTTCTTTTGTCGATCAGCCGCGGCTGACCAAAGATTACTCGATGATTTTGGCTACCACGCCGGCGCCCACGGTACGGCCGCCTTCGCGGATCGCAAACCGCAAACCCTCTTCCATCGCAATCGGCGCGATCAGCGTCGCCGTCATCTGAACGTTGTCGCCCGGCATCACCATCTCAACACCATCCGGCAACTCACACGCGCCCGTCACATCCGTCGTACGGAAGTAAAACTGCGGACGGTATCCCTTGAAGAACGGCGTATGACGCCCCCCCTCTTCCTTCGACAGCACATACACCTCACACTCAAACTTCGTGTGCGGCGTCACACTGCCCGGAATCGCCAATACCTGCCCACGCTCTACCTCTTCACGCTTGGTACCACGCAGCAGTACACCCACGTTCTCGCCCGCACGACCTTCGTCAAGCAACTTGCGGAACATCTCTACACCCGTGCACGTCGTCGTCTGCGTCTCCTTGATGCCGACAATCTCTATCTCGTCGCCAACCTTCACCACTCCACGCTCTACACGACCCGTCACCACCGTGCCTCGACCTGAAATCGAGAACACGTCTTCCACAGGCATCAAAAACGGCTGGTCAATCGCTCGCTCAGGCTCCGGTATGTACGAGTCCAGCGTCTCAACAAGCGTCTTCACCGCCGTCGTGCCCAACTCGTTGTCATCCTTACCTTCCAGCGCCATCAACGCCGAACCACAGATGATCGGCGTGTCATCTCCCGGAAACTCGTACTGATCCAGCAACTCGCGAAGCTCCATCTCCACCAGCTCTTTCATCTCTTCGTACTCTTCCGAGTCCGCACCTCCGCAGTCTTCCGCCAGAAGATCCGCCTTGTTCATAAACACAACAATGTAAGGAACACCCACCTGACGCGACAGCAAAATGTGCTCTCGCGTCTGCGGCATCGGACCGTCCGTCGCTCCACACACCAGTATCGCTCCGTCCATCTGCGCCGCCCCCGTGATCATGTTCTTCACGTAGTCCGCATGACCAGGACAATCCACGTGCGCATAGTGACGATTCGGTGAATCGTATTCCACGTGTGACGTCGCAATCGTTATGCCGCGCTCCTTCTCCTCCGGTGCATTATCGATACCGTCAAAGGCCACGGCTTCTCCACCCCATACCTCGGAGCAAACACGGGTCAGCGCCGCCGTCAGAGTCGTCTTCCCGTGGTCAACGTGGCCAATCGTGCCTACGTTCACATGCGGCTTGGTGCGTTCAAAGGTTTCTTTTGACACTGCGATGATCCTCTTGCAAATGAGCCGACTGAAGTTCCGGCCCGGTTAGTCCTAACTGGTCTGATTTTTGGAAATAATCTCTTCGGCGATGTTATTGGGCGCCTCGGAGTACTTGGAGAATTCCATGGTATAGGTAGCGCGGCCCTGCGTCGCCGAGCGCAGGTCTGTAGCGTAGCCAAACATCTCTGCGAGTGGCACCTCAGCGTTGACCACCTTGCCGGTGGGATTCTCATCCATACCGCCAATCATGCCTCGACGGCGGTTCAAATCTCCGACAACATCCCCCATGTTTTCCTCTGGGGTTACGACCTCAACTGACATAATCGGTTCCAGCAGCACCGCACCGCCTTCTGCCGACAGCTTTTTAGTCGCCATACTCGCAGCAATCTTAAAAGCCATCTCATTCGAGTCGACGTCATGGAAAGAGCCATCGTACAGAGTGGCCTTCAGGCCCAGCAGCGGATAGCCGGCCAACACACCATTTTGCATCTGCTCCTCAATGCCCTTCTGTACCGCGGGTATGTATTCGCGGGGCACAACACCGCCGACAATTTCATTGACGAAATCCAGGCCCTCGGCGCTTTCGTCTTCAGCCGGTTCGAACTTGACCCAAACATGTCCGTACTGCCCCCGACCGCCCGACTGACGGACGAACTTACCTTCTATTTCCGACGTATTGCGAATGGCCTCGCGATAGGCCACCTGCGGCTTGCCGATGTTGGCTTCGACACTGAATTCCCGTTTCATGCGGTCAACAATGATGTCGAGGTGCAGTTCGCCCATGCCAGAAATAATGGTTTGGCCGGTTTCTTCATCCGTCTTCACGCGGAAAGAGGGATCTTCTTGAGCCAGTTTGCCCAGCGCAATGCCCATCTTCTCCTGGTCCGCCTTGGATTTGGGCTCCACCGCAACCGAGATGACAGGCTCCGGGAACTCCATGCGCTCGAGCACGATCGGGCTATCGCCGTCGCAGAGCGTGTCACCGGTGGTTACATCCTTCAAGCCAACGGCCGCAGCGATATCGCCTGCCAATACTTCTTTGATCTCCTCGCGGCTGTTGGAGTGCATTTGGACCATCCGACCCACTCGCTCTTTCTTTTCCTTGACGGAATTGAATACGCCGGTGCCAGATTCGAGCTTGCCCGAGTAAACACGGAAGAACGTCAACGTGCCCACGAACGGGTCTGTGGCAATCTTGAAGGCCAGAGCCGCGAAAGGCGCGTCGTCGTCCGCCTCGCGGGACTCAACGGTCTCGTCAGCATCCAACAGTGTACCTTCGATGGCCTTTACCTCGGTGGGGGACGGCATATACTCGATGACACCGTCCAGGACTGCCTGAACTCCCTTGTTTTTGAAGGCACTGCCGCCCATTACGGGTACGATTTCATTCGCCAGCGTGCGCAGTCGTATCCCTTCCTTGATCTCTTCTTCGCTGAGATCCCCTGCTTCGAGATACTTCTCCATCAACTCTTCAGTCGCCTCGGCCGCGGCCTCCAGCATGAACTCCCGCATCTCCTCGATGGTATCAGCCAAATCGGCTGGAACATCCTGATACTCGAAGGACATACCCTGATCTGCCTCGTTCCAGATGATGGCTTTGTTCTTGATAAGGTCGACCACGCCTTTGAACTCTTCCTCTGCGCCAATGGTCATTTGCAAAGGCACGGCATTGGCGCCCAGGCGCTCCCGCAGTTGTTCAACCACGTCCTGGAAATCGGCGCCGGCACGATCCATCTTGTTGACGAATACCATGCGCGGAACTTCGTATTTATTGGCCTGACGCCAGACGGTTTCCGTCTGGGGCTGCACGCCGGATGAGCCGCACAGCACCACCACTGCGCCGTCCAGAACTCGCAGTGAGCGCTCTACTTCAATGGTAAAGTCAACGTGCCCGGGAGTATCGATGATGTTGATGCGATGTTGGTCGAACTGGGCGTCCATACCCTGCCAAAAGCACGTGGTTGCGGCAGAAGTAATGGTGATACCGCGCTCCTGCTCCTGTTCCATCCAGTCCATGGTCGCCGCGCCATCATGGACTTCACCGATCTTGTGCGACAACCCGGTATAGAAGAGCACTCGCTCGGTAGTGGTCGTTTTACCGGCGTCCACATGAGCGACAATACCGATGTTGCGATATCGGTTGATAGGAGTCTTACGTGCCACGATCTAATCCCCAATAACAGATTGCAGGACCATAGGTTAGAAACGGTAGTGTGAGAACGCCTTGTTCGCCTCCGCCATCCGGTGCACATCCTCACGCTTCTTCACGGCGTTTCCCTTGCCTTGCGAGGCATCGATGATTTCTCCGGCCAGGCGCTGCCGCATGGACTTTTCGCCTCGACCACGAGCGTGCTCTACCAGCCAACGCATCGATAGAGCGATGCGGCGCGACGGACGTACTTCAACAGGCACCTGATAGGTGGCACCACCGACCCGACGTGACTTTACCTCTACCATCGGCGCGATGTTCTCAAGCGCCTCATCAAAGGCTTCAAGCGGATCTTTATTCAGGCGCTCATGAACAATGTCCAGTGCACCATAGACAATGGCCTCTGCAACGGACTTCTTGCCGCTGACCATCACGTGGTTCATGAATTTTGCCAAAGTCACATTGCCATATTTAGGATCTGGCAGGACTTCGCGCTTGGCGACTACTCGTCTTCTTGGCATGCTATTGCCCTTCTCTCTTCAGGTTATCCGAACACCGACCTGCCACACAGGCGGGGGAGGCAGTGGTTCAGCCTTACTTAGTGCATTGTGGTGTATCGATTACTACTTCTATTCCGTTTGCTTTGGTTGCGGGATGTAACCCGATATCCGTTACTTGGGACGCTTGGCGCCGTACTTGGAACGACCATTGCGACGGTCGGACACTCCGGAGGTATCCAGGCTGCCACGCACGGTGTGGTAACGTACGCCCGGCAAATCCTTCACTCGACCTCCGCGAATCAGCACAACGCTGTGTTCCTGCAGGTTGTGGCCCTCACCTCCGATGTAGGAGGAGACCTCGTAACCGTTGGTCAGGCGTACCCGACACACCTTGCGCAGCGCAGAGTTTGGCTTCTTCGGGGTGGTCGTATAAACACGAGTGCAAACGCCGCGGCGTTGCGGACAGCTCTGCAGAGCAGGAACGTCGCTCTTCTCGACTTTGCGCTTCCTAGGCTTACGAACCAACTGGTTGATCGTTGCCATTTACGTTAATACTCCAAAAGTTCTCATAGGGGACAGCCTCGTGCTGTCCGGTTCCCGGTAAACGCCTGCACGCTGCCCATGAGCTGCCAACACGCACGCACCCCCCGGAAGAGGAGGCGGCATTCTATAGATGCTCGGTATTGGAGTCAAGAAGCCGGGTGGAACGACGGATTTGCGTCGTTTTGGAGCAAAATATGGTCAATTTGCCAATACTTAGTACTCCCTAAAGGTCCCATTTTACTGTAGTCTTGCGCCCAAATTTTATCCTCGTCAACCAACCTGAAGCAGCGCCCAAATGTCTGATCTATCCCTATATCGCAATATCGGTATTTTCGCCCACGTGGATGCCGGCAAAACCACCACCACCGAACGGATTTTGAAGCTCACCGGCAAAATTCATAAAACCGGCGAGGTCCACGATGGCCAAGCCACAACCGACTTTATGGAACAGGAGCAGGAGCGCGGCATTACGATCCAGTCTGCAGCCACCACCTGCTTCTGGAAGGACCATCGTCTGAACATTATCGATACGCCAGGACACGTTGACTTTACGGTCGAGGTCTACCGCTCACTGAAAGTGCTGGACGGCGGGGTTGGCGTATTCTGCGGTTCCGGCGGAGTGGAACCGCAGTCGGAGACCAACTGGCGTTACGCAAATGAGTCCGAAGTGGCCAGAATCATCTTCGTCAACAAACTGGACCGTGTCGGTGCGGACTTCTACCGCGTCGTAAAGCAGGTTGAGGACGTACTTGGCGCCAATCCTCTGGTCATGGTACTGCCTATTGGGCGGGAAGATGATTTCACCGGTGTGGTAGATCTACTGACCCGCAAGGCCCACGTTTGGCCCGATCCAGGTAACCCGGAGAAGTTCGACATCATCGATCCTCCCGAAGACATGGCAGATGCCATAGAAGAGTGGCGTGAGAAGCTCATCGAGAGCGCCGTCGAGCAGGACGATGACCTGATGGAGCAGTATCTGGATGGCAATGAGCCCACGGTCGACGACATCAAACGCTGCATTCGCGAGGGCACGCGCAAGTTGGATTTCTTCCCGACCTATTGCGGATCGGCTTTCAAAGACAAGGGTGTGCAGCTGGTACTGGATGCGATCGTGGATTTTCTGCCCGATCCCACCGAGGTAGATCCACAGCCACTGACCGATGAGGCCGGCGAACCCACCGGAGAGGTCGCCACCGTCTCCGCTGATGAACCCCTGCGCATGCTCGCCTTCAAAATCATGGATGATCGTTTCGGCGCACTGACCTTCGTACGCGTCTACTCGGGCGTACTGAACAAGGGTGACACAGTGCTGAATTCATTTACGGGCAAGACTGAGCGCATCGGTCGTATGGTGGAGATGCACGCCAATGACCGCAACGAGTTGGATACTGCTCAGGCGGGAGACATCATCGCGATTGTCGGCATGAAAAACGTACAGACCGGACATACCCTCTGCGATCCTAAAACGCCCTGTACGCTGGAGGCCATGGTATTCCCTGATCCCGTCATTTCCATCGCGGTGGCCCCGAAAGACAAGGGTGGTGCCGAAAAAATGGGCATCGCCATCGGTAAAATGGTCGCTGAGGACCCTTCCTTCCAGGTCGAGACCGATGAGGACTCCGGCGAGACCATTCTCAAAGGGATGGGAGAACTGCACCTGGACGTTAAGGTCGACATTTTGAAGCGCACCTACGGCGTCGAGTTGGAGGTGGGCAAGCCACAGGTCGCCTATCGCGAGACCATCACCCAGGAGATCGAAGACACCTACACCCACAAGAAGCAATCCGGTGGATCTGGCCAGTTCGGTAAGATCGATTACCGCATCAAACCGGGTGAACCTGGATCTGGATACGCCTTCTCATCAACGGTTGTCGGCGGCAACGTACCGAAGGAATTCTTCCCGGCCATTGAGAAAGGCTTTGGAAAGATGATGGATGAGGGGCCCGTAGCGGGCTTCCCAGTGCTAGATGTGGAGATCGAACTGTTCGACGGCGGCTTCCATGCGGTCGACTCCTCTGCCATTGCTTTTGAACTCGCCGCCAGGGGCGCCTACCGACAGTCCATGCCCAAGGCTGGGCCGCAGTTGATAGAGCCGATCATGAAGGTGGACGTTTTCACTCCGGATGATCATGTTGGCGATGTCATCGGCGATCTGAACCGCCGCCGCGGCATCATCAAGGATCAGGACGCTGGCGCCACCGGGGTGCGCATCAAGGCCGACGTCCCCTTGGCAGAGATGTTCGGCTACATCGGACACCTGCGCACCATGACCTCGGGCCGCGGCCAATTCTCCATGGAGTTCTCACACTATCTGCCCTGTCCGCAGACAGTGGCGGACGATGTGATCGCTGAGGTGGAGGAACGCCGCAAGGCGAGCTGACGCTCGAAGAATCGAGAAAACCGGCCACGCGCCGGTTTTTTTGTGCCCAGATCAGCTGGCGGGACGCTCTGTTACAGCTTGATCGAGTTGCGAAAAACCCTTCCAATCCTATGGCGGACTCGGAATCACGCCTGCGCCGGCAGAACCTCCACGGACGGATAAAAAAGCTCCGCGTGGGCAGGGCCGTAGTGGTCACCAGGCAAGCGGTCGCAGGTGAATGAGCCGCTGTTTGCTTTTGGCCTTAGGCTTTGATCAACCTGGGTGCGGAAAAACCCGTAGCCAGACGGGCACAAAAAAGGGTGACAGATCACTCTGCCACCCCTGGATGCTGCCAAGACGAGCAGCGCTTAGCTGTCCGCTTGCAGAGCTTCGGTCAGTGCCGCTTCGATCTCTTGCGCAGATACCATCGCTTCAGACTGATTGTCCCGCGTGCGCTTACGCTCAGCGTGATAGGCCAGACCGGTACCGGCAGGAATCAAACGCCCAACCACCACGTTCTCTTTCAAACCTCGCAGATAGTCCCGCTTGCCGGTGACTGCCGCCTCGGTCAGAACGCGCGTAGTCTCCTGGAAAGACGCTGCAGAAATAAAGCTCTCTGTCGCCAGCGAGGCCTTGGTAATGCCAAGCAATTCCCGCTCTCCGGTTGCGGGCACCAGACCCTCGGCCTCCAGGCGTTCGTTCTCTTCCAGCAGCGTTGTGTACTCCACCTGCTCCCCTTTGATCAAAGAGGAATCACCGGAGGATGCAATCACAACCTTGCGCAGCATCTGCCGCACAATGACTTCGATGTGCTTATCGTTGATTTTCACACCCTGCAGACGATAAACCTCCTGGATCTCGTTAACGATGTACTTCGCCAGTTCCTCAATGCCTTTCAAGCGCAGGATGTCATGAGGACTGGGTGGCCCTTCGGAGACCACTTCACCCTTCTCGACATGCTCACCCTCGAATACGGACAGGTGACGCCACTTGGGAATCAGCGCTTCATAGTGGTCGGATCCATCAGGCAGCACACTGCCGTCCGTAGGCGTGATGACCAGACGGCGCTTACCCTTAGTTTCCTTACCAAAGCTGACCGTACCGGTGATCTCCGCAAGGATGGCCGGCTCCTTCGGTTTGCGAGCCTCGAACAGGTCAGCCACTCGCGGCAGACCGCCGGTAATGTCACGCGTTTTGGAACCTTCCTGTGGAATCCGCGCGATGACATCACCCGCATCGATTTTCGCACCGTCCTCCATACTAACCAGTGCCAGCGAAGGCAGGAAGTAATGCGCAGGCACGTTTGTACCTGCCAGGCACAGCTCCTTGCCATTGCCATCGACCAGGGTAACTGCAGGACGAATGTCCTTGCCCGCTGCGGGTCGCTCTGCCGGGTCCATGACCTCGATGTTGGACAAACCGGTAAGATCGTCGGTCTGACGCTTGATGGTGATGCCTTCCTCCATGCCGGAAAACTTCACCGTACCCGCCACTTCCGTGATGATCGGGTGGGTATGAGGATCCCAATTCGCGACCATGACGCCCTGGCTAACCGGTTCGTTGTCCTTAACCTTGAGCACCGCGCCATAAGGCAGCTTGTAGCGCTCTTTTTCACGACCCATTGTGTCCAGTACCGACAGCTCACCTGAGCGGCTGATCGCCACTAGATCACCATCGGAACGCTCCACGGTCTTGAGGTTGTGCAGCCGCACAGTACCCTCGGTCATGACCTCTATATTGTCCTGCGCTGTCGCCCGCGACGCGGCTCCACCAATGTGGAAGGTCCGCATCGTCAACTGAGTACCTGGCTCCCCAATGGACTGTGCGGCGACCACACCCACGGCTTCGCCCATGTTGATGCGATGACCTCGCGCCAGATCTCGGCCGTAACAAGCACTGCAGATGCCGTGACGCGTCTCACAGGTAATCGGAGAGCGAACTTCGATCTCGTCGATACCCATCTCCTCCAGCCGCTTGATCCACAGCTCATCGAGCATCGTGTTTGCGGTGATAGCGATCTCGTCCTCGGTGCCCGGCTTGACAACGTCCTTGGCTACCAGTCGTCCGAGCACGCGATCACCCAGGGATTCGATGATGTCGCCGCCGTCAATCACTGGCGTCATCAGTAGGCCTGCATCGGTACCGCAATCTTCTTCCGTGACCACCAGGTCCTGGGCTACGTCCACCAGGCGGCGGGTGAGATATCCGGAGTTCGCTGTCTTCAGCGCCGTATCCGCAAGGCCTTTGCGAGCACCATGGGTGGAAATGAAGTACTGCAGAACGTTCAACCCTTCACGGAAATTCGCGGTAATCGGTGTTTCGATGATCGAACCGTCCGGCTTCGCCATCAGGCCGCGCATCCCCGCCAGCTGGCGAATCTGTGCGGGTGAGCCACGCGCACCCGAATCGGCGTAGATGTAAACCGAGTTAAAGGATGCCTGTTGCTCCTCGTCCCCTTCCCGGTTAACAACGGTCTCACTGGACAGGCCTTCCATCATCGACTTGGACACCAGATCGTTCGCACGGGACCAAATGTCGATCACCTTGTTGTACTTCTCACCCTGGGTGACCAGCCCTGCAGCGTACTGGTTTTCAATTTCTTTAACCTCCGCCTCGGCGCGGTCAATCAGCCCGGCCTTGTCAGCAGGAATAACGAAGTCATTCACACCAATCGACGAACCGGAGCGGGTCGAGTAGTCGTAACCCATGTACATCAGTCGGTCAGCAAATATAACCGTAGCTTTGAGCCCTACCGCCCGGTAGCACTGGTTAATGATCTGGGAGATGGCCTTCTTTGCCATATCCTTATTGACCATTTCAAACGCAATACCGTCAGGCACGATTTCCCAGAGCAGGGAACGGCCTACCGTAGTATCCGCGACAAAGGTGCGCTCATTGATATCACCTTCATCAGTGACCACCTTTTCGGTGACACGCACCTTCACCCTGGCCTGCAGCTCGACATGACCGCCCACATAGGCGCGGTGTATCTCGGATACGTTGGCGAACAAAGTGCCCTCGCCTTTCGCATTCACACGCTCACGCGTCATATAGTACAGACCAAGCACAACGTCCTGCGATGGCACGATAATGGGGTCACCACTCGCCGGCGACAGGATGTTATTGGTGGACATCATCAGCGCACGCGCCTCGAGCTGTGCTTCCAGCGTCAATGGCACGTGAACCGCCATTTGGTCGCCATCGAAGTCCGCGTTGTAGGCCGCACACACCAGAGGGTGCAGTTGGATCGCTTTACCTTCAATCAACACGGGTTCAAACGCCTGAATACCAAGCCGGTGCAGAGTAGGCGCACGGTTCAGCAGTACCGGGTGCTCGCGGATTACCTCTGCGAGAATGTCCCAAACTTCCGGCGGCTCCCGCTCAACCATCTTTTTTGCTGCCTTAATGGTGGTGGCGAGACCTCGGGCTTCAAGCTTGCCGAAGATAAACGGCTTGAACAGTTCCAGCGCCATCTTCTTGGGCAGGCCACATTGGTGCAGCTTAAGTGTTGGACCCACCACAATCACCGAACGGCCAGAGTAGTCCACCCGCTTACCGAGCAGGTTCTGGCGGAAGCGACCCTGCTTGCCTTTGATCATGTCCGCGAGAGACTTCAGCGGACGCTTGTTAGAGCCCGTTATGGCCCTGCCGCGCCGACCGTTGTCCAGCAGTGCATCGACCGACTCTTGAAGCATGCGCTTTTCGTTGCGCACGATGATATCTGGTGCATTCAGATCGAGCAGACGCTTTAATCGGTTGTTCCGGTTGATCACCCGACGGTACAGATCATTCAGATCGGACGTCGCGAAACGGCCTCCGTCCAGTGGCACCAGCGGCCGCAGGTCGGGCGGTAGAACGGGCAGCACGTTGAGCACCATCCACTCCGGTTTGTTGCCGGAGTTGGCAAACGCCTCCATCAGCTTGAGCCGCTTAGAGAGCTTCTTGATCTTGGTTTCGGAGTTCGTGGCCGGTATTTCCTCGCGCAGGGTCGCAATTTCCTGATCCAGATCCAGCTGCATCATGAGATCTTGAATCGCCTCGGCGCCCATCTTAGCCGAGAACTCGTCACCGAATTCCTCCATCGCCTCGTAGTATTGCTCATCCGAAAGCAGCTGACTCTGCTCCAGCGTGGTCATGCCGGGGTCGGTCACGACGTAGGACTCGAAGTACAGAACACGCTCAATATCGCGAAGCGTCATGTCCAGCAGAAGGCCAATACGTGACGGCAGGGACTTCAAAAACCAGATGTGCGCGACAGGGCTTGCCAGCTCAATGTGACCCATGCGCTCCCGGCGAACTTTCGCCAGAGCGACTTCGACTCCGCACTTCTCGCAAATAACGCCGCGATGCTTGAGTCGCTTGTACTTGCCGCACAGGCATTCATAGTCTTTGACGGGTCCAAAGATCTTGGCACAGAACAAGCCGTCCCGCTCCGGTTTGAAGGTCCGATAGTTGATCGTTTCGGGTTTCTTAACCTCCCCGTACGACCATGAGCGGATCAACTCCGGTGATGCCAGACCAATACGAATTGCATCGAATTCGTCGTTCTCTCCCTGGGACTTCAACAGATTCAGTAAGTCTTTCAAGGCTTTTCCTCCACGAGGTGTATGCTACCGGGGGATGCGCTTCAGGCAACACCCACCAGAACCCTATCTTTCAGTTTCTAGTCGTTTTCCAGCTCGATATCAATACCAAGCGAACGTATTTCCTTGACCAACACGTTGAAGGACTCGGGCATACCCGGCTCCATACGATGGTCACCATCGACAATGTTTTTGTACATCTTGGTCCGTCCAGCCACGTCGTCCGACTTGACCGTCAGCATCTCCTGCAGTGTGTAGGCGGCGCCGTAAGCCTCCAGCGCCCATACCTCCATCTCACCGAACCGCTGACCGCCAAACTGCGCCTTGCCACCCAGGGGCTGTTGGGTGACCAGGCTATAGGAGCCCGTGGACCTGGCGTGCATCTTGTCGTCCACCAGGTGATTCAGCTTCAGCATGTACATGTAGCCAACGGTGACAGGCCGATCAAAGGCTTCGCCACTGCGGCCATCGTACAGCGTGAACTGACCGCTGTCCGGCATATCGGCCAACTGCAGCAGTTCCTTGATGGATTCCTCGGCCGCACCATCAAATACGGGGGTTGCCATGGGCACACCACCGGTCAGATTCTCCGCCAGCTCGATAATCTCATCGTCACTGAGTGACTTCAGATCCTCTACCCTGCCCGCGCCATTGTTATAGATTTTCTCCAGCAACTTGCGGATTTCGGCGACCTTTTTCTGCTCTTTAATCATGGCATCGATTTTTTCGCCAAGACCCTTGGCAGCCATGCCCAGATGGGTTTCGAGAATCTGTCCCACGTTCATCCGAGACGGCACGCCGAGCGGGTTGAGTACGATATCCACCGGCTCGCCGTTCTCATCGTAGGGCATGTCTTCCACCGGCATGATCACGGAAATCACGCCCTTGTTGCCGTGCCGGCCAGCCATCTTGTCGCCTGGCTGAATACGGCGCTTGATCGCCAGGTAAACCTTCACGATCTTCAGCACACCCGGGGCCAGGTCGTCACCGGACTGCAGCTTACTTTTCTTATCCTCGAAGCGCTCGTCGAGCAGCTTTGTCTGCTCTTCCAACTGACGCTTGGCTGAAGCCAGCGCCTCGTTGAGGTTTGCATCGGACATCTTCAGCTTGAACCACTGTTCGCGATCCAGTTCGTTGAGCACCGCCTGGGTAAGACTGGTACCCTTGCTTAAGCCTCCGCCACTGACCGTCGGTTTGCCCTTCAGCATTCCAGCCAGACGAGCAAACGTAGCGTCCTCAAAGATGCGGAACTCTTCCTTAAGATCTTTGCGGAACTCATCCAACTGATGTTTTTCGATTTGCAGAGCACGCGCATCTTTTTCCAACCCATCGCGCGTGAACACCTGGACGTCGATGACAGTGCCCTTGGTACTTGTGGGCACCCGCAGCGACGTATCCTTCACGTCAGAAGCCTTTTCACCAAAAATCGCGCGCAGCAGCTTTTCTTCCGGCGTCAGCTGGGTTTCGCCTTTCGGTGTCACCTTGCCCACCAGAATATCGCCCGCCTCAACCTCGGCACCGATATAGACAATGCCTGACTCATCCAGCTTTGCCAGCGCGCTCTCACCCACGTTGGGGATATCAGCAGAGATCTCTTCCGATCCCAACTTGGTGTCTCGAGCAATACAGGTCAGCTCCTGTATATGGATGGTGGTAAACCGGTCTTCTTTTACAACCCGCTCCGACACGAGGATGGAATCTTCAAAGTTGTAACCATTCCAAGGCATGAATGCGATGCGCATGTTCTGCCCAAGCGCTAGCTCACCCATATCGATGGACGGGCCGTCTGCCAATATATCGCCCTGCGCAATCACGTCGCCCTCTTTCACGATCGGGCGCTGGTTGATGCAGGTATTTTGGTTGGAGCGCGTATATTTGGTCAGGTTGTAAATGTCGACCGGCGCTTCATCGACACCAACATCCTTGTCATTAACGCGCACCACGATGCGGCTGGCGTCCGCCGAGTCCACTACGCCGGCGCGCTGGGCCACAACGCAGACGCCTGAGTCGGCTGCCACATACCGCTCCATACCGGTACCCACCAGCGGCTTGTCCGCCACGAGTGTTGGTACCGCCTGTCGCTGCATGTTCGAGCCCATGAGGGCTCGGTTAGCATCATCGTGCTCAAGGAATGGAATCAAGGCAGCCGCCACAGAGACCACCTGCTTGGGAGAGACATCCATGAAGTCGACATCATCCGGCGATTTCACCGTGAATTCGTTCAAATGCCGGACATTGATCAGCTCTTCGGTGAACTTGTTGTTCTTGTCCAGCGGAGCAGAAGCCTGCGCAATGACGTGCTCAGCTTCGTTGATCGCCGACAGGAACTCAATCTCATCGGTGACCTTGCCGTCCACGACCTTGCGGTATGGGCTCTCCAAAAAACCGTACTCGTTGGTCCGGGCGTAGGTCGCCAGAGAGTTGATCAGGCCAATATTGGGACCCTCGGGCGTCTCGATTGGACACACCCGGCCGTAGTGAGTGGGGTGCACGTCACGCACCTCAAAGCCCGCCCGCTCACGGGTCAATCCACCCGGACCGAGAGCGGATACGCGGCGCTTGTGCGTTACTTCCGAGAGCGGGTTGTTCTGATCCATAAACTGTGAAAGCTGGCTGGAGCCAAAGAACTCCTTGACCGCTGCCGATACCGGCTTGGCATTGATCAAATCCTGAGGCATGAGGCCTTCGCTCTCGGCCATGGACAAGCGTTCTTTTACAGCGCGCTCGACCCGTACCAAGCCGACTCGGAACTGATTTTCCGCCATCTCGCCGACACTGCGCACGCGCCGGTTCCCGAGATGGTCGATATCGTCCACCATACCCCTGCCATTACGGATATCCACCAATGTCCTCAGGACAGCCACGATATCATCCCGATCCAGCACTCCGCTGCCAACGGCAGATTCTCGACCGAGTCTGCGGTTGAATTTCATGCGGCCTACGGCAGAGAGGTCGTACCGATCTGCCGAGAAGAACAGGTTCTGAAATAGGTTCTCGGCCGATTCCTTGGTAGGCGGCTCCCCGGGGCGCATCATGCGGTAGATCTCCACCAGTGCCTCCAGCTCGTTGCGAGTGGAATCCTGACGCAGCGTGTCGGAGATGAACGGACCGCAATCCAGTTCATTAGTGTACAGAGTCTGAATTTCCGCAGCCCCCGCCTCTACCATCTTCGCCAACACTTCCTGAGTCAACTCTGTGTTGCACTCCACCACAACCTCGCCGGTCTTTTGATCGACGACGTTTTTCGCCAGCGCACGGCCGTGTAGATACTCCTCTGGTATCTCCAATTCCGTGATTTTGGCCTTCTCAAGTTCGCGTATGTGGCGAGCCGTGATGCGGCGACCCTGCTCTACTAATACCTTGCGACCCGCCTTGATATCAAAAGCGGCCACGTCACCGCGAAGACGCTCAGGAATCAGCGTCATGGTATAGGTACCATCCTTGGCGACCTGGAAGGTGTTCACATCGTAAAACATCTCCAGGACTTCCTCGGTTTCGAAACCCAGAGCTCGCAGCAGTATCGTGGCTGGCAACTTGCGGCGCCGATCGATACGAACGTATACCAGATCCTTAGGATCAAACTCGAAGTCCAGCCAGGAGCCGCGATAGGGGATGACGCGAGCAGAGTAGAGCAATTTACCGGAAGAGTGTGTTTTGCCCTTGTCGTGATCAAAGAAGACGCCGGGAGAGCGGTGTAGCTGGGAAACAATCACCCGCTCCGTACCATTGATGACGAAGGTGCCGTTATCGGTCATTAGGGGAATCTCCCCCATATAGACTTCCTGCTCTTTTATATCCTTGATGGTCTTGTTGGAGGACTCTTTGTCGTAAATGATCAGCCGAACCTTCACTCGCAACGAGCAGGAATAGGTCACACCACGAAGCTGGCATTCGTTGACATCGAAGACCGGTTTGCCGAGGCGATAGTCGACGTACTCAAGGGCGGCGCTACCGCTATAGCTGACAATCGGAAACACCGATTTGAATGCCGCGTGCAACCCATAGTCGCCACGCTCATCCAGGGCCACGCCCTTCTGTGTGAACTTGCGATAAGAATCCATCTGAATCGCAAGCAGGTAGGGTACATCCATCACCTTCGGCAGCACGCCGAAATCCTTGCGAATACGTTTCTTTTCCGTGTACGAGTATGCCATCAGTACTCCCCAGCCAAATTAGCTATCTCTCGGTGTCGCCCAGGTGGCGAACTACCAGCCTGCGGCGCAGGCAGCGACATGCAGTGTGCATGACGCATTGAAAAACCGTTTACATGAAGCGGCAAAAGGCCGGCGCGCAAATGCCCGCCAGCCTCGTCCGAATCTGGCCGCGGCCAGACCATCTCGGTATTACTTAACCTCCGCAGTACCGCCAGCCTCTTCAAGCTGCTTCTTGATGTCTTCGGCTTCATCTTTCGGTGCACCTTCCTTAATCGGAGAGGGTGCGCCGTCTACTAGGCCCTTGGCTTCTTTCAGACCCAGGCCAGTTACCGCGCGGACAACCTTGATGACGTTGACTTTCTTGTCGCCTGCGGCGGTCAACACAACATCAAACTCGGTCTTCTCTTCCGCGGCGCCACCGGCGTCACCGGCCACCGCAGCCGGCGCCGCAGCAACCGCTGCAGCAGCAGTCACACCAAACTTTTCTTCCATTGCTTCAATGAGTTCAACAATTTCCATGACGCTCATATCGGCGATTGCGTTCAAAATATCGTCTTTGGACAAAGCCATGACTTGTATCTCCTATTAGCTGATAAAACTCTCGAAACAGCAGCCAAGATTAGGCTGATGCCTCTTTTTGATCGCGTACTGCAGCCAGCGTGCGAACCAGTTTTGAGGGCACTGCATTCATTGTTTGAACCAGCTTGGTCGCCGGCGCCTTCATGACACTCATCAACATAGAGAGTGCCTGATCGCGCGTCGGCAACTTAGCCAGTACATCCAATTGATCTGCACCCAGCAACTGGCCGCTAACCGCCAATGCCTTGACTTCAAATTCTTCGTTTCCTTTCGCGAAGTCTTTGAAAAGCCTCGCCGCCGCGCCCGGATCTTCCATAGAAAAACCGAACAGGGACGGACCGGCGAGTGAGTCGTTGACACACTCATAGTCCGTTCCTTCCAACGCACGCTTGGCCAGGGTGTTCCGCACAACACGGAGATTGACCTGGTTTTCGCGCGCGTCCTTGCGCAGCGCCGTCATATCGTCCACTGGAACACCGCGCGCATCTGCGATGACCAGGGACAGGGCACTGGTGGCCGTCTCGTTAACTTCAGCTACGATCGCTTTCTTGTCTTCGAGTCCAATTGCCACTTGGATTACTCCTGTTTACTACGTTAAGTACACCTATCCAGACAGGTGCACCGCTCTGTGTGGTGAACACAGTCACCATCTGCGTAGGCTACTCAACACCCGAGGTGTTCAGTGATTAAGTCAAAGCCGATGCTCGCTCGGCAGTGACACCTACGGTCTTTGATGGTCTTCAGGAGTCAGCTGATAGGGCATGCCACCCACGCGTTGTCCATAGACCTCATCAAAGTGGGCCGGTTCCAACCTGTAGGTCTTAGCCGGCCGACACAACTCTCCGTCACCGGAGAACATTGATGCACCGCCCCTTTTGAGGACGGCGCTACCAATCACGATTCCAACGACGCCTGGTCGATGGTCAGACCTGGGCCCATGGTAGTGCTCAGGCTGATTTTCTTCATGTAAACACCTTTGGCCGCGGCGGGCTTGGCTTTTTGCACATCCGCCAACACGGCTTCGAGGTTGCCGCGAATGGCCGCCACATCAAAGTCGATCTTGCCGATGCCGCCATGAATAATTCCGTTCTTGTCGGTGCGATAGCGTACCTGACCGGCCTTCGCGTTCTTGACAGCAGTTTCGACATCAGGGGTCACGGTGCCGGTCTTGGGGTTGGGCATCAGACCTCTAGGCCCAAGCAACTGGCCCAACTGACCAACAACCCGCATGGCATCCGGTGAGGCAATCACCACATCGAAATCCATCATGCCGCCTTTGATTTGTTCGGCCAGTTCTTCCATTCCCACCAGCTCTGCACCAGCGGCCTTGGCCTTGTCTGCAGCATCGCCTTGAGTGAAGACCGCGACCTTGACGTCAGAGCCTGTACCGTGTGGCAGGGTGGTTGCGCCACGCACGCCCTGATCGGATTTCTTGGCGTCAACGCCGAGGTTGATTGCCACTTCGACCGTTTCATTGAACTTGGCCCTCGCCAGTTCCTTCAGCAGTCCCACCGCCTCGTCGATCGGGTAGGCTTTTTCGGGATCCACTTTTTCCTTGAATGCGCGCATGCGCTTGGAGAGCTTGGCCATATCAGTTCACCCCCTCAACTTCGATGCCAGCTGAGCGCGCGCTACCGGCGATCGTGCGCACGGCAGCGTCCATATCCGCAGCCGTCAGATCTGGCCACTTTTGCTGCGCAATGTCTTCCAATTGAGCACGATTTACCTTGCCGACTTTGCTGGTGTTGGGCGTGCCAGACCCTTTCTTGATCTTCGCCGCTTTCCGCAACAGTACCGACGCTGGTGGCGTTTTCTTGACAAAGGTGAACGACCGGTCGCTGTAAACCGTGATGATCACCGGAATCGGCAGCCCTGGCTCAGTTCCCTGAGTTTCGGCATTAAATGCCTTGCAGAACTCCATAATGTTAACGCCGTGCTGACCCAAAGCCGGACCAACCGGTGGGCTCGGGTTGGCCTGACCGGCAGGCACTTGTAGCTTTATGTAGGCTTCGACTTTCTTTGCCATTTCATTTCTCCCGGGTACAAACGCCGTTTCAACCGCAGGGTCTACTCGGGCTCCCCATCTATTCAATGAACGGGAGTTGCCTCCCCTTTACCTCTGTGCTCGATCAGGCCTTCTCGACCTGACCAAACTCGAGCTCTACCGGAGTGGATCGCCCGAATATCAAAACAGCCACGTTAAGGCGACTCTTTTCATAGTTGACCTCTTCGACGACCCCATTGAAGTCGTTAAAGGGCCCATCGACCACTCGAACCATTTCGCCGGGCTCGAACAGCGTTTTGGGCCTAGGTGCTTCGACACCGTCTTCGACACGCTGCAGGATCGCCTCGGCTTCCTTTTCCGTAATCGGAGCCGGGGCTTCCGCCTTACCACCGATAAATCCCAATACCCGGGGTGTCTCCTTGACCAGGTGCCAGGTATCGTCACCCAGCTCCATCTGTACCAATACGTAGCCCGGGAAAAACTTGCGCTCACTGCGACGCTTCTGGCCGCCGCGCATTTCAACCACTTCTTCCGTGGGCACCAGAACCTCACCAAACCGGTCCTGCATGCTGTGCAGTTCGATACGCTCCTTGAGGGCGGATGCCACTTTTTTCTCGTATCCCGAGTAAGCGTGTACCACGTACCAGCGCATTGCCATCAGCGAACCCTTATCTCTAGCTTTTCTAGCCGATTACCATGGACACCAGTAAGCTGAGGAGACTGTCGAGCCCCCACAACATCAGTGCCACGATAAACACAAAAACCACCACAATTGCAGTGGTCTGTAACGTTTCCTGACGGGTCGGCCAAACCACTTTTCGGATCTCAGTGCGAGATCCTTTCACAAGATCCCAGAACGCAGCGCCCTTGGCAGTCTGCAGCGCAACCAGAGCCGCCACCACACTGATCGCCACAATTCCCAGTACCCGATACAGCAGGGACTGGTCACCGTAATAGCTGTTGCCGACAACGGCGACAGCCAGGAGGACAAAAACAATTGTCCACTTGAGCCCGTCGAGCCGGCTATCCGTTGTTTCTGTGCTCATCCATCAACCCTGTATCATCGGCAGCGCCGTTCCCCGACGCGACCCCCGCCATTGAATGGCAGGCCAGGAGGGAATCGAACCCCCAACCTGCGGTTTTGGAGACCGCTGCTCTGCCAATTGAGCTACTGGCCTATTCTCTCTTTTAGACAACGAAGCCGAACTGCTTTCTCAAGCGGTTCGGCTCAGTTTGAACAGGGAGCTGCGCGGCCCCACTGCCCCACTACTCGATAATTTTGGCTACCACGCCGGCGCCCACGGTACGGCCGCCTTCACGGATCGCAAACCGCAAACCCTCTTCCATCGCAATCGGCGCGATCAGCGTCGCCGTCATCTGAACGTTATCGCCCGGCATCACCATCTCAACACCATCCGGCAACTCACACGCGCCCGTCACATCCGTCGTACGGAAGTAAAACTGCGGACGGTATCCCTTGAAGAACGGCGTATGACGCCCCCCCTCTTCCTTCGACAGCACATAC
>JBCCYE010000014.1:0-97784 GCA_039190425.1 Pseudomonadota bacterium
AAAGCGTGGGCGGAAGGGCGTTTTTCGCAACTTTCTCATTAAACGATACGCCTGTGAGTCGAGCGCGTCATTGTCATCCAGTCGCTTCACATCAACGACCTTGCCGCGATGGGTGACTGCGAATTTTAGCAGGATGTGGCCCTCTTCGACCGAATTCGCATCTGGCAGGGGACGCAAGCCCTCCAGATCGGGCAGAGCCACGGGTGCACCAAAGATCGCCTGCCTCTGAGCTTGGGCATCAGGAAGCTTGCCGAGTTCCTCAAACGCTCTGCCGTAGTATTCCCAAGCAGCATTGCGCTCTTCGTTGTAGAGCTGCCAGTCGCCGAGCATGACCAGCGCTTCGGCTTCTGTCAGTATTTGCTCATCGAGGGCCTGGTTGTCGTGTTGCTCGACGCTGTAGATCCTCGAAATAACCTCACTGCCGTTGCGGTAGTTGCTTGCCAGATGAGCACTGAATTGCAGGCGGCGTTGACGCGCTGTGAAGTCATCCTCCACGGATTGCATCTGACTGCCCCAATCGTAGTCAGCGATGAGGTACTGGGCTTGTAGCCGGCCGTACAGGGGCTGGAGCAGGTTGGGGGAGAGTTCTCCCTCTCGGCGACTGATGTCCTGGGCTGCCAGCTGGTAAAAGGCGGACATATCCATCAAACGGGCGTAGTCCTGACTGCCCAGCCGCAATTGGTAGGCCTGGTATTGCCAACCCGCGTGTTGCATCAAGGCGGTGGCAAGGTTGTCGCCTTCCTTCATGCTACGAATCTGAACCCTATAGAGATACCGCTGGCGATCATCCGCCGATTCGTAGTCTCCGCTGGCAATGTGGCTGTTGATCTCGCCCTGTAGAAGGGGTATCTGACCTGCGCTGTACAATCCTTCGTTGATGCGCGCCAAATGGACCCCCCGTTTGAACAGGTCGATGGCTTCCTCGTGGTCACCTTGCGCCTGCATTAGCTGCCCCAGACTGAGTAGATGCTCGGTAAGCGCACCTGCGTAGGCACCTTCGCTGGATTCGACCCGTTCTATCAGCCTTCGATAGGCAATGATATCCGGTCGGGTGCCTTGCAAGCCAAGGGAAGTGCCCAGGCCATTAGAGGACTGCAGATCCTCAGAGACCTGTAGCGCATCTGCGGAAGGCTGTGCCCAGACAGCTGTCGAAAGGGCCAGCCATAAAAGATAGTGGGGCAGGGACAACCCCGGGTGGGCATTACCCAAACTCATGTGCAACCCCTTTAACAACGACGCGGTGGGACGGATTCACTGCGTATGGCGATAATCCTACTACAGGTCAAAGTATATACAACAGGCTGCCGGCCAGACACAATAGCGCGCGGTGGTAGGGACGGGGCGATGCGGGAGGAATATGGGACAGTTTGCGGACGAAACCGCGGTTGAAAGTTTGGGTGATCAGCGGTACCTGGGCCAGATTCACAAAGGGTGGCGTGTCGGTGAGGTCCCGAACGGAGGCTACGTCATGTCGATAGCTGGCCAAGCATTGAGGCAGGCTCTGCATCATCCAGACCCACTGGCGGTGACAGCCTACTTTCTGGCGCCCACGAGCCTCGGGCCTATTGACTGTCAGGTTCGAGAATTGCGGGCCGGGCGTAACACAAGCTTTGCTGAGGCAGACATGGTTCAGGGCGGAGACTTGCGGTTGAAAGTGGTTGCTGCCTATACCGATTTAAACGCACTGTCGGGAGAGAGCTGGACCAGCGCCCCTTGCCCCGAGGGGCCGAGCTGGGATGACCTCGAGCCAACCAGCCAAAAGGGATTGGAATTCAGGGAGCGTGTGGAACTGCGCCTGGTGCGAGGTAACGAAGTCTTCCGCCAGCGCCAGGCGGACGGCAGCGGTGAATTCAGTGGTTGGATTCAACATCGCGATGGCAGTGCAGTGGATGTGATGTCTCTGTTGCTGTTCGTGGACGCGACGCCGCCATCGATTATGAACGTATTTGGTCCGGTCGGCTGGGTACCGACGCTCGAGCTGACGGCGCAGATACGCGCGCACCCGGCACCCGGGCCGCTGCAATTTCGTATGCGCTCCCGACAATTGACGCGCGGTGTGGTTGAAGAAGACGGAGCGCTGTGGGATTCGAGCGGACAATTGGTGGCCATCAGTCGTCAAACCGCGAAATTCCGGCTGCCTCCCGAGGCATAGGCGGCTCGCTAAAAGGCGGCAACCCAGCCCCCCGCCCGTCGTGGGTCGGTGGCGCCGTAGAGAAAACCCTTCTCCAGCATGATGGAGTTTGTGCGTCCGGTGGTTCTGCCACCCAACGAAATCGCATGTCCCATCGTCTGCAGCAGTTTCACCGTATCGGGACTGACTCCCTGTTCAATGCGCAAAGCGTCCGGCTGCCACTGGTGGTGGACCCGCGGCGCGGCGGCAGCACTGGCGATGTTCATATTGAAGGTCATAGCGTTGAGTATGGTTTGCAGTACCGTGGTGATGATTACGCTGCCGCCGGGGCTGCCGGTGGCTAACCAAGGTTGGCCATCGCGCAGCACGATCGTGGGACTCATAGAGGAGAGAGGCCGCTTGCTGGGTTCAATACGATTGGCCTCTCCCTGCACGAGACCATAGGCGTTTGCCGTGCCCGGGCTGGCGGCAAAGTCCGCCATCTCATTGTTCAGCAGCATACCCGTACCCGGTATCGCAATGTGGGACCCGAAACTGAAGTTGAGCGTATAGGTATTGCTGACCACATTGCCAGCGGCGTCTGCGACGGAGTAGTGGGTAGTGTCTTTGGATTCCTTGGGCAGCATCTTGCCGGGTGCGATGTCCGAAGCCGCTTTTGCGCGATCGGCTTGGATCGATCGCCGCAACGCTTCGGCGTACTGCTTACTTGTCAGTGCAGCCACGGGAACATCCACAAAGTCCGGGTCGCCCAGATATTCACTGCGATCGGCGTAGGCCAGCTTCATCGCCTCTGCCAGATAGTGTATGTATGCAGCGGAATTGTGACCCATTTCTTGTAAATCGTAACCTTCCAGAATGTTCAGCATTTGCAGGATGTGAACGCCGCCGGATGAAGGCGGGGGCGTCGATACCACCTCGAAACCGTGATAGGTACCTGTGACCGGTGGTCTTTCTACCACGCGATAACCTGCCAGGTCCTGCTGGGTGATCAAGCCCTTGTGGGCGGCCATATCGGTGGCGATTCTGCTGGCCACTTCTCCGGCATAAAACCCCTCGACCCCGGCGTCGCTGATCTGTTGCAGCGTCCAGGCCAGATCGGGTTGTTGCCAGAGGCTGCCGACCGCCGGAGCACTGCCGTCCGGCTGCAGAAACAGTCGCGCTGCTTCCTTGTTTTTTGCGAGCTGCTCGGCTCGTGCCTGAATCACCTGGTGTAATGGCCATGTGACAGTAATGCCGTTGCGTGCCAGCGCAATCGCGGGAGCAAGCGCCCGCTTGCGGCTAATGGTGCCGTAGCGATCCAGTGCGTAGAGGAGACCGGCCACCGTGCCCGGGATCGCTGCAGACTGATGACTGAAGTACTCCCTTTGTTGATCTACCCTACCGTCGGTGTCGAGAAACATGTCGCGCCGGGCATCGGAAGGCGCGGTTTCCCGATAGTCGATAAGAGTCTGAGTCTGACCCTTAGCCAGATGGATCAGCATGAAGCCGCCGCCCGCCAAATTGCCCGCCTGGGGGAAGGTGACGGCCAGCGCGAAACCGGTCGCCACCGCCGCATCGATGGCGTTGCCGCCTTCGCGCATGATGCGTGTGCCGATCTCTGCTGCCAGGCGCTCGGGGCTGGCAACCATGCCCTGACGCCCCACGATGGGCTGGAATCTCTGGCCAAAGTCTATGATCGGCTCGCCCGTATCGCGCGCCCGCGTGCCGGATTGCTCCGTTGCCTTAGCGGTGAACGGCAGTAGCAACAAAAAACCGATCAGCAGCGCTACCGTCGGGCCGAGGTCAATAACCAACTTATGAGCTTTATTCACCGGTTGAGTTCTCGATGTAGTTCTGCAGCACTTTAACCGTTTTGCTGATCGCCGCATACTGGTTCCACCTTGGCGAAGCGACAGAGGAGAGTACGATGCACGCGCTGACACAGGAAATGGACCGGCGCTGGGGCCGCATGTTTCAGCAGTTGGTCGACGGATTGGATCTGCCGCCCACCCAACGCCTGCGTGGCGAGGGTTTGATGGAAGCGGCGGTGCTGCTCGATATTCATTCGCCGGAACAAATCGATGACGCTATGGAGGCGGTCTACAAACGCATTGTTGGTCATGGTTTTGCAGCGGAATTCGGAGCCGAATGGCGTAGGCTGTTTCCATTTCCTCAGATACCCGCCATGGCCAGGCGAGCTCCGGTCTATCCGAGTACACCTGAGTAGTGGTCAGGACCGTCTTTCAGTTGGGGTCACGCCACATGAACCAGGCTGTGGGACCACCTTTGGACACAGCCTCTTCGCCCTTGACGACGAATCCATGGCGTTCGTACAGGGGCACGTTACGAACATTGGAACTCTCCAGATAAGCCGGCATACCGTGCTCGTCGCAGACGCGTGTGCCGGCGGCCAGCAGTGCTGAGCCAATGCCTTGACCCTGGTCGTCCTGGCGGCATCCGATGAATTGTAAGTAGTAGTGTGGCTCGGTGGGCAGGTGTCGCGAGAAAACCTGGCCCTGTCGATTGATTCGCCATAGTGGTCTCACTCCTTTGCGGCGCAGCAGTGCCAGCGCCAGTCGCAGTAGAGCCAGTCTGGGTGGTATCTGCAGGCGCTGCTCCGGCGGTAGCCAAAGGGCGGTAGCGCGGCCACCAGACTCCATGTGAATGATGCCTCGTGGCAGGTAGACGTCGTGCAGCAGTAGGCGAAAGTAATCCGGATACAGTTCTGCGGAGGGGATTACCCAGTTCAGCATGGGATCCTGTCGAAAGCTGTCGCAGAGGGTGGCGACCAAAGGTTCCACATCGCTCGCAATTCCATTGCGAATAGTTGTTGTGGTTTCCAAACCGTTCGAACCCCTCCAGATGTCGGCAAGGCGGGCCATCGGTAGCCCTTTTGCCTCACTCCGGCCTCCCAGCTACTATACACGACTTCGTTCTTGACAGGGTGGCAGCTTGGACTTCGAGTCATTCAGACGAGAGTACAGTGCCGGTGGTCTCAATCGGGATATGCTGGACGCCTGCCCCGTTCGGCAGTTTGAAGTGTGGATGGAGCAGGCGTTGGCATCGGAAATGATCGATCCCACTGCCATGGTCCTCTCTACTTACGCGGAAGCGTCGGGTCCAACACAGCGCATCGTTCTGTTCAAAGGCTTTGTCGATGGCGGCTTTGCGTTCTACACCAACTACAACAGCAACAAAGGCAAAGCGATCGCCGAATCCGCTCGCGTGTCGTTGCTTTTCCCGTGGAATGCCCTGGATCGCCAGGTCATCGTGTCTGGTCGAGCCGTCAAGGTGAATCCTGAAGTGTCTCGCCGCTACTTTGCATCGCGCCCCCGCGAGAGCCAAATCGTCGCCTGCGCCTCGCTTCAGAGCCAGCAAGTGGAATCCAGGAGTGCCTTGGAACAAGCGGCTGCGAATCTGCGACAGGCGTACGAGGGAAGGGAAATCCCTAGGCCGGAGCACTGGGGTGGCTTTCAGGTCAAACCGGAGCGTATGGAGTTCTGGCAGGGAGGTGAACATCGCCTGCACGATCGCTTCGTGTACACGCTAGATGGGGACGCGAATTGGTCAATCAAACAGCTGCAGCCCTGACTCAGGTTCGTATGCGGCGCTGGTCAAAGTAGCGCGGCTCCTCGGCATAACCCAGCAGTAAACGTCGAATCATGTCCAATGCTGCGGCGGCAATCATCGTCTGAAAAAGTACCCGCTCGACCGGCCAGCACAGACAGCGCGTCCGCACGGATTGCGCTTCTCCCCATGCAAGCCAAACGGTGCCGACGGGTTTTTCGGTAGTGCCTCCCCCTGGACCGGCAATACCTGATACTGCGACGCCGTAGTCTGCACCAGACTTACGCAGCGCTCCCTGCAACATCTCCACCACCACCGCTTCGCTGACGGCTCCGTGCTGAGCCAGTGTTGCTTCATTGACGTCGAGAATGCTGCGCTTGATGTTATTGGCGTAGGTGACGAATCCGGCTTCGAAGCAATCAGAAGAGCCTGCGACCTTTGTTAGCATTGAGGCAATCAGGCCGCCGGTGCACGATTCTGCAGTCGTGATCTTGGCTCCGCGTTCGCGCAGAAGATGCAGAACGCGGTCCGCCAGCTGGGTATCTCCCTCACCAATAATGTGATCGCCAAACAGGTCCTGCAGTCGATCCCGGCAGTGCTGTTGGGTCGCCAGCGCATCGTCGCTGTCGACCGTGAGTTTGACCTCCATTTGCGGTGCTCCAGCGCGAAAGCCAAGGTCGACTTCCGCAGGCCAGTTGTCAATTGCATCTGAAATCATCTGCTGTGCGGTCGATTCCCCCAGGCCAAAGGTCTGTAGCCTGAGTATGTGTCTGTTGTATGTGGTTGGAAATCGCTGGCGGATCTTGTCCAGGATGATATCCATCATTTGCGCCAGTTCTCCGGGTACACCCGGGGTGCAAACGATCTGACATTGGCCAATGGTCATTTCGAAGCCGACGGCGCTCCCGATGGGGTTGTCGACAATGCCTGCACCGGCCGGCAGAAGCGCCTGCTTGCGATTGGCTGCGTTCATCGACAGGTTGCGCTCGGCACACCACGCCTGCAAATGTTGTAGGGCTGTCGAATGCTCGTTCAACTCCACGCCAGCTACTTCTGCCAGTACCTGCGCCGTCAGATCGTCAATCGTCGGACCGAGCCCTCCATTAACGATGACCAGATCCGCGTCGGCAGCCATCTCCGAGAGCTCCTTCTTCAACAGCCCCAAATCGTCTCCGGCAGTGACTTTTCGAAAAATGGAAATCGCCAGTTCATCGAGTCTCTGTGCGATGTACGCAGAATTTGAGTCGATGGTGTCTCCACTCATTATTTCGCTGCCTGTCAGCAGCAGTTGGACGCGCAGCTTGCGTGTGCTCATTGGTAGCCTCTGTGCTGGGAAAGGATAATATAGCGTCAATGCGTGCGCTCGGACAAAGTGTTATCGTGGGCGTGAGCGGTGAGGATAATCGGTGAAGGATTTTAACTTCTGTAGCGAATGTGGCGAACCCTTGCTGCCCCGCGTGGTAGCCGGAGAGGTCCGCAGGCATGCATACTGCCAGCGTTGTCAGTCGCCGTGCTATCAGCACGCACAGATTGTTGTCACCGTATTTGTCGCCTGTGGCCAGCGCCTTTTGTGGATTCAACGCGATTTGGAGCCACAGCGCGGTAAGTGGGCCATTCCGGGTGGTTTTCTGGAACGAGGTGAGACCCTGGCGGAAGGCGCCGCCCGAGAGTTGCGCGAAGAAGCGGGTGTCTGTCTCGAAGCAGACAAGCTATCGCTGTACATGACGGGGACGATCACTTTTATCAATCAGGTTTACGTTGGATTTCGAGCGACCATCGACGAGCCGGTCTGCCACCCGGGTGTTGAATCTATGGACTGTGGTTTTTTCTCGAGCAGCGAGTGCCCCTGGGAAGCGCTTGCCTATCCGCAGGTCAACAACTCCATTCGCCAGGCTTACGCGGATCTGGAACAAGGCCGCTTCAGTATTTGGCAGGCCGAGATGACCGACAGCAACTACCGCCTGGAGCCGGTGAGACAGGGGCGCTAGCGCTCATCGATGGGTCAAAACCCACCGTGTCGTTCCAGATAGTCAAGTTCCTCGGCGCTGGATTTGCGTCCGAGGACCCTGTTGCGATGGGGAAAGCGTCCAAACCGTCGGATAACATCGCGATGGGCATGTGCGTAACGAGCGAACTGCTGCATGGCCTCGCTGTTGCGCGACGTCGCCAGAGCGTCAAAAAGCCTGACGCTCTCGTTCTGATGAGCCAGCACTTCGCTGTGTTCCAGTGGCAGGTAGAGGAATACCTGGTGGCAGGCTGGCAGCCGCGGATGGCGCTGGTCATTTATCGCGCGCAGGCTGTGAGACAGAGCGCGCGCATCGCCCGCAAACGCCCCCGCATCACCGCGATGAACATTGCGGCTGATTTGATCCAGTAGCACGATCAGTGCGATCAGACCGCGGTCCGTGTCGTGCCAGTGTTCCAACTCGCCCGCGAGGGCCTTAACCAACAATCCGCTGAAGCGGTGCCGGCAGGCGTCGTCGGTCTGTTGTTGAGCACCGAACCATAGCTCGTTGCGGTCCTCGATCGGCATGCCGATATCGTCCAGGGCACCGAACCAAAAGTTGTGTAGCTGCTCTATCGGGTCTTTCATGTTGCGTCGTTAGCATACCTCGCTGTGTTAAGGTGCGCCGCTAGTCTTGCAACATTGGTGGCCGATGTCACCCGCGCATTCGAGAGGTTCACGAAGTGAGTATTGCAAACATCAACTTGCCGCGCGTCTTGCGCGTGGGTGCCGGCGCCAGCGGCGAACTGGCGGCTACGCTGAGAGAACTGGGTCTGCAGCGGCCGATGCTGATCACTGATCCCCATATGGTGGAGTGCGGCTATTGTGAACGGCTGCTTGAACCCCTGAATCAGTCCGGATTGCCTTGCCCTGTATTTTCCGATTGTGTGCCGGATCCGACAACGGACAGCGTCGGTGCCGCGCTGGAGAAGCTTCGCTCCGGCAACTTCGATTGTGTCGTCGCCCTTGGCGGCGGAAGCTCGATGGATACGGCCAAGGCGGTGGCGATTCTGGCGCAACACGGCGGCCAGGTGCGTGATTACAAAGTACCCGCGCAGGTTGCAACCGGGCTGCCCATCGTGGCGATACCGACGACAGCGGGCACTGGCTCGGAAGTCACCCGCGTGGCGGTGATCACTGACACCGAGACCCAGGAGAAAATGCTGTGCATGGGCCTTGGCCTGATGCCAGTCGCGGCGCTGGTGGACTTTGAGCTGACACTCAGCATGCCCTACCGGCTGACCGCGGACACTGGGATCGACAGCCTCTGTCATGCGCTGGAGGCCTACGTCAGCCGCAGGGCCAACCCTTTCACCGACAGCGTTGCCTTGACAGCTTTGCGTACCATCTACACGTACATCCGCATCGCCTGTGCCGAGCCGGACAACCGTGAGGCTCGCGAAGCCATGATGCTCGCCGCAACGCAGGGTGGCATCGCCTTTGCCAACGCCTCTGTCACGCTGATTCACGGTATGAGCCGCCCTGTAGGGGCGTTGTTCCACGTGCCCCACGGTCTGAGCAACGCCATGCTGCTGTCGGAGGTCACAGCCTGGTCCGTTTCCCATGCGCTACCTCGATACGCGACTTGTGCCCGAGCGATGGGAATTGCCAGCGAAGCCGATCGCGATCAGCTGGCTGCGGACAAGCTGGTTGCCGGACTGTCCGACCTCACTCGAGCGCTGGAGGTGCCGGGCCCGGCTGCTTACGGCATCGCGCGGGAAGCGTGGTTTGGTGCCCTGGATTTGATGGCCGAGCAGGCGCTACTGTCCGGTTCTCCTGCGAACAATCCGCGCGTTCCAGAGGCACGGGAGATCGTCGAGCTGTACCAAAGGGTATGGTAGATACGCGTTTTTCGCCGCTCTGAGGCGCTTCGTGGTTACATTGGCGCCGGCCATTGTTTACACTGGATGTTCCAGCAGTTCTCAGCAGGAAACTCAGCCATGAGACGTGTCGTATTCAATCAGAAGGGCGGGGTCGGCAAGACCAGCATTACCTGCAATCTCGCGGCGATCGATGCTGCTATGGGCTACCGAACGCTGGTTATCGACTTGGACGTGCAGGGTAATACCACCCATTATCTGGTGGGTGAGATCGATGCCGAAGCCTTTCCGGCGGAGGCCCAGGGGGTCGCCGGGCTGTTTAAGCAAACGGTCGGCTCGCGCAAGATGCGGCAGAACCCCGACTCCTTTGTTTGGGAAACACCCTACGAAAACCTGTTTCTGATGCCCTCCAGTCCGGCGCTGTCGGACATGGAAAAGGAACTGGAATCCCGCTACAAGATTTACAAGCTGCGCGATGCGCTCGATAAGCTGGACGAAGAGTACGACCGGGTTTACATCGATACACCGCCAGATTTCAATTTTTACTCAAAGGCGGCGCTGATTGCGGCCGATGCTGTCCTGGTGCCGTTTGACTGTGACAGTTTTGCGAGGCAAAGCCTGTACGCTCTGTTAGAGAACCTCGGCGAGCTTCAAGAGGATCACAACCCGGATCTTTCGCTGGAGGGCATTATCATCAATCAGTTCAACCCGCAGGCAAAGCTACCCGGGGAACTGGTGGGTGAGCTGCAGGAGGAGGGGCTGCCGGTGTTGAACGCCTTTCTCAACACGTCGGTAAAGATGAAGGAGTCCCACCGTCATCATCGACCTCTCATCGATCTGGCTCCGGGTCACAAGCTCACTGGGCAGTATCTGGATTTGCACGCCGAACTGGAGCAGACGCTTGCTCAGGCTGCTGCGTGAGATCGGGCAACCGATAGGGCGATCCAGCATATCTATATAACTGCTAGTTCTTTGTAAGAGTTGTTTTGATTCTTTAGAGTTCGCTGCCACGACGACGCGAAGGGATTTTTACACGCTGTGCGACTCGACTTCGACAGTGTTAATGCGCAACTTAAGGACGCCAGTGCCAAGCAGATCATTGAGTGGGCGCTGTCGCAGGGGCGTAGAACCATCGCGACAACCAGCATGGGTCGCAACGCCGCGGTCATGTTAAATCTGGTTCAGCAGGTCGATCAGACGGTGCCGACGGTCTGGGTGGATACGGGCTACAATCTGCGCGACACCTACGTGGTGGCCGAACGTCTGATCAAGGACCTTGCTCTCAATATTCACGTCTACACGCCGCAAATGACCTCGGAGCGTCGCAATGCCATTATGGGTGGCATACCGACCATCGATGAGGAAGCGCTGCACACTGAGTTTACGCGCCAGGTGAAGCTCGAGCCGTTCGAGCGGGCGCTTGCGGAGTGGCGACCGGAGATCTGGCTGACCGGTATTCGGCAGTATGAGACCGACCACCGCCAGAGTCTCGATATTGTCTCCGAAGATGGGCGTGGCATCATCAAGGTAGCCCCGATTTTCTACTGGTCCGACGAGCAGGTTGAGGCGTACATGGCGGAGCAGTCGTTACCCACCTGTAAGCACTATTTCGATCCGACCAAAGTCCACGACGGCCGGGAGTGTGGACTGCACACGGCAGCCTGACCCGGTTTCGCCCAAGCAAAAATACCGCCAGCACCTGCGCACCGCTGAGATATAATTGGCTCGCGGAGGGTGCCATTGTGCGATTGCACGATACAACAGCGCTTGGTTTGCCGTTGTCGATAGGCTGGCGATGGTTGCCTTTGCTTTGTCTGTTGACGACCGGCTGCAGCGCATTGTCCCCCGGCACCGCGAGTGTCCGCAGCTTGCCTCCCTTGCAGTTGACCGAGCGCCAGGTCGCCATTGCCGAAGCGCAGGAGCGCGTGCAATCGCCCGACCTATTGGGCGTTGACGATGACATGCGTACTTTCGTCGAACGGTATACCGGCGGGATGGCGCATCCTAGGCAGCGGTTGATGATGTTGCATCGCGCTTTGCGCGGCTCCGCAACGCTGGGTGTGGACTATGACCCATCGGCGGGTGGCACCGCTGCGGATGTATTTCACCGTGGCACCGCAAACTGCCTCTCCTATGCCTCCCTGTTTATCGCCCTGGCACGCGAGGCGGGCCTGGATGCTGGGTACCAATGGCTTGAGGTGCGCCCACAGTGGACGCGGCAGGGCGAGCGGGTCATGGTGAGTCTGCACGTCAACGCGGTGGTGAATACGCAGCGGCGCGAACAGTACATGGTGGATATTGACCCGTTGCCGTCGCGGGACATCGCTGGCTCTCGCGAGATTAGCGATGCGGACGCTGTTGCGCTTTACCACAGCAATGTCGCGATGCGAGCTCTCGCGAGGGGGGACTCCGAGCAGGCGTTCCTGCACAGCGTGCGCGCACTGATGCTCAGTCCGCAGATGGCCCACCTGTGGGTTAACCTGGGGGCCACCTACCGCTACGCTGGTCAGCATGATGTCGCTGAGATGATTTACCTGCACGCTCTGCAGTTGGACCCTCTGGAACGATCGGCGATGAATAATCTGGTGGTTCTTTATGCGATGGACGGTCGTGAAGATGATCGCCGTTACTGGGATCAGCAGGTCACGCGTTACCGGGACGCGAATCCTTACTACCACGCGTGGTTAGGAGATCTTGCGGCCCAGGACGAGCACTGGGATAAGGCGCGAGACTACTACGAGCGCGCGGTATCCTTGTCTCCAGAGGACGCGCGACTGCTGTACGCGCTTGGTATCACGCACCAACAGCTCGGCGATGTGCAATCTGCATCCCAGTACCTGCGACAGGCGATTGATCGTGCGACCCTACGTTCTGACATCGACGCCTACAGTGCTGCGCTACGTACCTTGCAGACGGGAGCCCCCGGGGAGGGTTGAATCCTTGCCTAGCTTTTGGGGTCCAGATCCGAGTGGTGATGGCGCTCGATCACCTGCTCCTCCTCAGGCCCCCAGGCACGGTTGACCTTGCGACCTTTTTGCACGGCCGGTCGTTGGTGAATCTCCTCCGTCCAGCGCAAGACGTTGCTGTAGGAATTGACGTCCAAAAACTCGCCGGCGTCGTACAGTTTTCCCATGACCAAACCGCCATACCAGGGATAGGTGGCCATATCTGCGATGGTGTATTCGTCGCCACACAGATAGCGCCGATCAGCCAGATTGCGATCCAATACGTCCAACTGCCGTTTCACTTCCATCGCGTACCGGTTGATGGGGTACTCCCATTTTTCGGGTGCGTAGGCATAAAAGTGTCCGAAACCGCCCCCCAGATACGCGGCGCTACCCATTTGCCAGAAAAGCCAGGACATGCATTCGGCGCGGTGCGCGGGGTCATTGGGTAGAAAAGCATCGAACTTCTCTGCCAGGTAGTACAGGATCGCGCCGGATTCGAAGATGCGTGTGGCAGGCTCGGTGCTCATATCCACCATCGCAGGAATCTTGGAATTGGGATTGGCATCCACAAAACCACTACCAAATTGTTCGCCTTCGCCTATGTTGATCAGCCAAGCGTCGTACTCGGCGTCGCTTTTGCCGAGTGCCAACAGTTCTTCCAGCATTACAGTAACCTTGACGCCATTGGGTGTCGCCAGGGAGTAAAGCTGCAGCGGGTGCTCACCGATCGGCAAATCCTTGTCATGGGTTGGGCCTGCGATAGGCCGATTGATGTTTGCGAAGCGGCCGCCGCTCTCCTGATCCCAGGTCCAGACAGCAGGGGGTTGGTAGGCGGGTGTTTCTGACCTTCTATTCTCCTGTAAAGATCAGCCAGTGGCGGAGGCCACTGGCATGAGGCTAGCTTTCTGCGAGCGCTCGCAGGCACAGTGCGGAATCTCGCGTCAGTGTGCCGAAAAGTGTAACCCCGTGCGGCCGCCGAGGCCAAGGCGAGAGTGGACCTATTTGTTCAGCGTGACGTGAATCGGGTCGATACGGATGTAGGCACGGCGCTTCATTTTTCCGGTTAGCTGGGATACCAGATCTGCGAGGTGCATTTTCCATCCGTACTTGCGGTGCAATGCGGCCAGCGCTACGCGCTTGTCAGCGGGCATTGCCAACACATAGGCTCTGGCATCAATCCAGTCCCCCGTTATGCGGCCAATGACATTGCAGGATGCAACACGGCATTCGGAAAAATTGAGTACCCGCTTGACCCGGCTGGCTTTGCGCGTCGAAAAAGTGTAGAAACTGTCGCCCTCGGGGGCAAACCAGATGGATGTCGTTACCCAGCCACCTCCGCGCTGGCGGGTTGCGAGGCTTAGGTAAGTGCCGCGTTCAATAGCCGCAAATTTACTGCCCATTCACTGTCCCGTAAGTCCAATTGTCTGTGGCCGCTGCTACTATTAAACCGGTGTCGCGCGACTGCGACAATAGTAGGCCCCCGTTAAGGAAGAGAACTATGAACCAGTTCAACCAAGATTCCACTACTGCGGACGTCATTGCAGGACATTCTCTGTCGGGGCGTACTGCCCTGATCACTGGAGCATCCTCTGGTTTGGGAGTGGAAACGGCGCGCTGCCTCGCCTCCGCAGGAGCCCGGGTCATTATGAGTGCGCGTGACAGCGGCAAGTTGAACGTAGCTGCGGACAGCGTTCGGGCCGCTGAAGCGGAGGCAGAGATTGAAACGCTGGTGATGGACCTAGCGGAGCTGGGTAGTGTGCGCGCTGCAGCAGAGGAGTCGCGGCGGCGCTTCCCGGAAGTGCATCTGTTGATCAACAACGCAGGCGTCATGGCATGCCCCTTGGCGCGCACGGCTGACGGGTTTGAAATGCAGTTCGGTACCAATCATCTGGGGCACTTCCTGTTCACCTGCCTGATTGCGCCCGCTCTGATAGACGGGGGTGAATCCAGGATCGTAAATCTCAGCTCCGCAGGGCACAAGTTCGCCGACGTCAATCTCGATGACCCAAATTATCTGCAGCGCGACTATGACAAGTGGCAGGCCTACGGCGAGTCAAAAACAGCCAATGCGCTGTTCTCGGTGGCCCTTGATGAGCGACTGGCTGGACGTGGAGTGAGATCGTTTGCGGTGCATCCAGGCGTCATTTTGACGGATCTGGGTCGCCATCTGAGTGAGGCTGATTTGCAGGCGCTCAGTGAGCGGTCGCCCGGCGGTGCCGGGCTTGTTTTCAAGTCCGTAGAACAGGGCGCCGCGACCTCTGTCTGGGCGGCAACCAGCGACGATCTGACCGGCCATGGCGGCCTGTATCTGGAAAATTGCCAAATCGGGGAACCGGCCACCGCGGGGTCGGATAGTGGGGTAGAATCATACGCATTGGACCGCGACCAGGCTGATCGCCTGTGGCGCATTTCGGAGGATCTGGTGGGGCAATCCTTCGAGTTTTGAACACATAGGGGGCATTATGAAATCAATGACCGGTCATTCCCTGTCAGCTCTGTTGGCGGGAATTCTTTTGCTGGGTGCGGCGGACGCGCTGCAGGCTGACGATAAAGCGATGATTGACGCCAATACAGAGCGCGCCATTCACTGGTTGAAAAACTCCGGAGGGGATGCGGGTGAGTTGCTTGAGCGCGCGCACGGAGTGCTCATCATGCCGGACCTGGTGCAAATGAAGTTCGGTGCAGGCGGCGAGTTTGGTGAGGGTGCGCTGTTGGTGGACGGCGAGACCGTGGATTATTACGCGAGTGCCGGAAAGGCCTTCGGTGTGCCTGAAGAGACCGAGTTCAAAGCCGAGGTCATTTTCTTTTTGTCGGAGGAAGCGCTGGAGACCTTTCGCAGCAGAACGTCCTGGAAAGCCGGAGAGTTTGAGCCTGTCACGGTCATTGCCGGCGATTCGCCCGAGGCCCTTAAAGCCGCCAAATCAAAAGGTATGGTGGGCGTTGTGTTCACTGAGGATGGTTATCTGTCTGGGAAGGGTCTAAAGGGCGACCGTCTTACCCGCATTGTCCGCTAGCGGTCGCCACCTGTGTCCGCGCTGTATCCCATTCGAGATCTCCTGGCGGATAAGGTCGCTACCGGAAGCCAGGTAGAGGTGTGTGGCTGGCTACGCAGCAAACGAGATTCCAAGGCTGGCATATCTTTTTTGGCGATACACGATGGGTCTGCCTTCGATTCCATTCAGGCGGTTGTGCCGGAGTCTCTGGACAATTACGTTGCTCAGGTGCTGACGCTCACCACAGGTTGTGCAGTATCGGTGGGAGGTGTCCTGGTTGAATCTCAGGGCAAGGGGCAAAGCGTGGAGATCCAGGCAAACCGGGTCGAGGTGATTGGGGAAGTGCAGGACGCGGAGTCCTACCCCATCGCAAAGAAACGGCACAGCTTTGAATATCTGCGCACTCAGGCGCACCTGAGACCTCGGACCAACACGTTCGGTGCAGTTACCCGCGTGCGAACAGTGCTGGCTAACGCGATCCACAACTATTTTTTTGAACGAGGTTTCCACTGGATCAATACACCCATCATCACCGGTTCGGACTGTGAAGGTGCGGGGGAGCTTTTCCGGGTCAGCACATTGGATTTGGCTAACCTGCCCATGGGATCGGGTGGGCAGGTTGACTACGAGCAGGACTTTTTTTCTGCTGAATCGTTTCTTACGGTTTCCGGGCAGCTTGAGGTGGAGGCCTACTGCTTAGCCATGAGCAAGGTTTATACCTTTGGTCCGACTTTCCGTGCCGAAAACTCTAACACCAGCCGTCATCTGGCGGAATTCTGGATGGTAGAGCCTGAAATCGCTTTTGCGGATTTGCAGGCCGATGCCGATCTGGCCGAGGATCTGCTCAAACAAGTGCTGAGAGTTGTTCTTGATCGTTGTGAAGACGATATGGCGTTCTTTGCTCAGCGCATCGACGAGACCGTAATGGATCGCCTGCGGACCGTCATTGACGAGCCGTTTGAGCGGCTCGAGTATGCGGAGGCGATTGATATCCTCAAGGGTTGCAGGCAGTCGTTTGAGTTCCCCGTAGAATGGGGCGCAGATCTGGCTTCTGAGCACGAGCGGTTTCTCACCGAGCAGCATGTGGGTCGCCCGGTAGTGGTGATGAACTACCCGGCTGCAATCAAAGCGTTTTACATGCGGCTTAACGACGATGAGCAAACGGTAGCTGCTATGGATGTGCTGGTGCCCGGGATTGGAGAGATTGTTGGTGGTAGTCAACGCGAAGAGCGGCTGGATGTGCTGGATTCGCGTATGGACGAGATTCAGCGGCACCACCTGTGGTGGTATCGGGATTTGCGCCGCTATGGCACCGTACCGCACGCGGGCTTCGGTCTGGGCTTCGAGCGCTTGCTCAACTATGTGACTGGTATGGAAAACATTCGCGACGCCATACCCTTTCCGCGCACGCCGGGACACGCGGGCTTCTAACGGCCCCATCGGGTGCCACAAATGGGGCGTTTCGCAGGGTATCCACGTGGAAATGCGGAAAATTGCCTAAATTTTGATCGGCAGTGGCTCCAATCTCGACCATACTGGGGTTAGCAAGAAGATTGAATAAAGAGGTCCTGAGGGGCAGGCTTCTGATCCGCCATGCGCGGAGGAGCAGGCATGAGACGCGACTATAACGACAATATGCCAATCACCGAGATGGCGATCGTTGATACCTTTACCCGGCTCATTTTCGGTGACGAGGAAGACTTCGGCCTACCGGAAATGCACATCATCTCTGGTTTTCGAGAAGTCGATGTTAATGTCATGCATGACACGCCCGTGGAGATGGGGAAATACCTCCGCAACCTCGGTGTACGCGAAATGATCCATCTTGTGTCCCGGCTACGTGAACACCTCGCCCGCGAAGACAGCGGAGAGTGGTTGACTGCAGAGGGTGGTAGGTCGGCTGGACCGGTGGCCAGGCGTCGTTAATGCAGTCGAGGATCTGAGGCCCGCGGGTCAACCTGCGTTGGCCGAGTCCGTTGTTTCCGCTGCGGTCTGTTTGGCAGGCTTCAGTCCACAGTCTACAACCAGTTTGAACAGCGCAGCATGCTGGTTGTCTGTGTCACATCCTTCGAAAATCACCTCTACCGCCTGATGCAATTGGAAGCGCCGGGTTGTGCTGGTAAGACTGGCTGTCCACTTGTCGTAGCTGAATTTTTCGGGATCCTGGCGAAGATCCACCAAACCCTCAAGACCATTGTCATCCAGCCGCACGGTGAAACCGCCGGAGTTGATATGGCTGATTGAGCCTGCAAAGGTGTTTGTGCCTGCGTCCGCCAGACGGCGTAAAAAGTTGCCGGCCAGCCAGCGCTCCGCTTCAAGGGTGGCGCTGCGACTGACGGCAAGCTGTGCGCTCAGGCGCTGCAGAATGGCTTCATCTGTCTTGTTGGCGCTGTCGCCGTGTAACAGCGCTTTGATCTGAAGGTGTGCTAGAAAGTCCACGAATTTTCGTAGCGGAGAGGTGCAGTTCGTATAGCTGTCCATCGTCATACCCATGTGAAGCTTGGGTTCAGTGGACAGTTCTGCGCGACTCATGAGCCGATTTACCATTGCGCGAAGCGGTAGCGCGTGCCCTCCGTGCGCGAGCCCGCGCATGATTGTGCGGTAGCCAGATAAGGAGCCTGGATCTTGCTGTGACAATTCTGGCGCATGCAGATCGAGGAATTTTCGCAGCTCTTCTACACGATCGGGCTTGAAGCCGGCGTGGCTTACGAACGGTCCGCTCGCACCGCCGGCGCAAAGGTAGCGAGCTGCGCAACGGTTGGCGGCTACCATGCACTCTTCCACTAACTTTTGTGATAGCATTTTTTCGCTGGGCTCGATGGAGTCTATTTGCTTGTCTTCACCCAGTATCCATCGATATTCACGTCGCTCCTCCATGACGAGATCCTGCTCTTCGCGCCGTGCGCGCAGTGCGCGATAAACCTGATACAGAGCTTCCAGCGGTGTGGCGTGGCTCATCAATTCGTCATACTGGCCATTGAGATAGCGGTCTACCGCAAAGTAAGAGAGCTTCGCCCTCGAGCGCACACGCGCTTCGATGAACTCGAAATCGCCGACGGTGCCGTCATCGGTTATGGCGACTTTGCAAACCAGCGCGGCTCTGTCGACACCTTCCGCGAGGGCACAGGTGTCCTGGGACAGCTCCTCCGGTAGCATCGGTAAGATATCACCGTGAAAATAAACAGATGTGCCGCGTTGGGCCACTTCCTTCAGCAGCGGTGACTCTTGGCCGATATAGGCCGTTGGATCAGCGATGGCGACATACAGCGTCCAGCCATCACTACTGATTTCGGCGTACAGCGCGTCGTCAATATCCTGGGTCTTTGCGGCATCGATGGAGACAAACTCAAGATCTGTCAGATTACGACGTTTGTCCGTTTCCAGGGGCTGACAGTCTTCCAACCGCTGCGCCAGGTCGCGTTTTGCGGCGCTGGTCCACTGGTGCGCAAGGCCGTACTTGGCGATGCTGTAGCGATTCTCAATGCCGGGGCTGGCTTCATCCCCGAGCACGGAGAGTACTTTGGCCTGGGGTTTGCCGTCACGGATCGGGTGACGCAGGATCGCGCAACGCAAGAAATCACCCTCCTTAGCGCCGTTGCGGGCGTGCGGCGGCAGGAACAGCCACCGGTTTATGCGTGGGACATCCGGATCCACGAATAGCGCCTTGCCCTTGCGGACACAGCGGCCGGTAAACTCCGCCAAGGGGCTGTCTACAAGCCGTTCGATCTCTGCGATCGTTTTATTGTCCTTCGCGGGACGGATGCAAACCTGGACGCGATCGTTGGGGAAGGCCTTGAGCATTTCCGGAGGGGGTATGAAGATTTCACGCCCGTCATCGAGTATCGCGAATCCATAGCGAGACTGTGTGCCTTTCACGACGGCCTCAGCTCGCTCTTTTTCGGCCTCCATTTGCGACTTCAGGCCTTTTAGCTGAGACAGGGACTCTTGGCTGAGCATGAATGAGGTGGACTACTCGGCTTGTAACAAGAGCGTCATCCTAGCCGAAATCCGCAGCTCTGTCAGGACGATGACATCGAATATTGTCTCTATGTCGGCAAATCCCGCTACGGCATTGACAGCACTGGGCTGACATCATTTAATCGGGGTGTAGCGGAACATTTCCGCCGGGACGTGCCTTTGATCGAATACAGGGCCATGACTTCAGGGAGTTCAACCTGGGTCGGCTTGTCGAGTGTTGGGGTGACAATCCGCCAGTGCGCACGCTGCCGGATTGGCATAGGAGGCCGTTCACCCGCACGACAGTGGGCAACCGGCGGGCAGCAGCGCCCGGCTCCCATGCTTTTGATCACCGCTCACCAAAAGCGCCCTTGCACTGCTCCTGAGTCGGCCGCACCTTTTTGCACCGTTCCTTCGTCGCTTTGCGCCGATGGGCTGCCCAATGCGCCCATTGCCCGAAAAGTCGTCGATTTTCACCGTTTGATCCAATTATCGATGAGGATGCATTGATGGAATCAGGCTCTACGCTGAGAGTAGAAAAACCCCGCCACCTGAAACCTGTTACTCGCAAAACGTACGTTTTGGACACCAACGTTCTGTTACACGACCCAACCGCGGTGACCGCCTTTAAGCAGCACCATGTCGTAATCCCCATGACCGTTCTCGAAGAGTTGGACCACATCAAAGATCGGCGCGATAAAAGCGTCAGTAGTGAGGCAAGAATTGCGATCCAAATGATCGATAAGGTCGTGGACGCAGCTTCGCCGCAGCAGATTCAAGAGGGTGTTGAGGTTCCCGGCTCAGAGTTAGAAGGTCTGGCGCCCGGAACGCTGGCAATCTACCCGGATCAACGGCTGACCGAGAACGCTGCTATACCTTACCTTGATGGCACTCTGGATCAGGCGAACGACAATCGAATCATCAACGTTGCACTTAGTCTCCAAGCGGAGAACCCGCAGAGCTTTGTGTGTCTGGTGACCAAAGACATTAACATGCGCATCAAGGCGAAGGGCTCAGGTTTGATGCACGTCGAAGACTACCGGCGTGACCGCGTTCTGGACGACATTGACCTGCTCGCTACCGGCTGCGAACACATGGCGGGTGACTTCTGGGCAGGAATCAGTGAGGTGGATACTCTGCGTGAAGGGAATCAGACGTTGCACCGTATTCCACGCAAAAATCTTCCAAACGCCTACCCCAATATGTTTGTCTACGACGAACACGAGTTTTTCGCCTTCGTGCGTCGGGTTGATAGGGACTTCGTGTATCTCCGCTGTGACAGTCGTGACAACCTGATGCATAAACGCTTTTGGGGTCTGCTGCCACGCAATATCGAGCAGGCCATGGCCATGTCGCTGCTGGATGATGACAGTGTTGACATGACCGTGATGACGGGCCCAGCTGGATCTGGCAAGACGCTGCTCGCACTTGCCTATGGCCTACATGCGATTCTTGAGCAGCGGAAGTTCAGCAAATTGATTGTGGCCAGGTCGACGCCGCCGATCGCCGAGGAGATTGGGTTTCTCCCGGGTACAGAGGAGGAAAAAATGGCGCCCTGGCTGGCCGCGTTCGACGACAATCTGGAGATACTGCACGGCACAGACGAATCCTGTCACGGCAGCATTGAGTACGTTAAGGAACGCGCCAATATTCAATTCAAATCACTGAATTTTATGCGCGGGCGTTCCTTCAACAATGCGTACATCATCATCGATGAAAGCCAGGGCCTGACCCAGTTTCAGCTCAAGTCCGTTATCAGTAGGGTTGGTGCAGACTCCAAGATTGTCGTGCTAGGCAATCTGGCGCAGATTGATAACAAGTACATTTCCCCGCTGACGTCCGGCCTCACTTATCTGGTGGAGAAGAGTAAGACCTATCCTCACGCGGGCATCATGCACGTCAATGGCATCGTCAGGTCAAGATTGGCCGCCTTCGCCGAGGAGAATCTGTAGCATCGCGAGATCGCGACCTGCCGAAGTAGGGTCTTGCTGTCTGTGGGTCAATCTCTGGTGAGGGCGTCCCTGGCCAGATCCTTGTGCAGTGCAATCTCGAATCGAAGAGAGACGGTCCAGACATTTCTGCGGTCTTCATCTTTGCGCTTGCGAAAGTTGTAAGCGGGTTCCAGTTCGACGTACAAAAAGTCGCGGTAAACCTGTCGGCGCACCTGGAAACCGAACCGGTAGTTTTTTACGAAATCGGGGTCCGTAATGCCTTTAACAACCGCGAAGTAGCTCACGACCATTTCGCGGCCGGACTCTGCTTCCCGATAGCGCTTGCGAAGCGACAGGCGGCTACGCCATTCAACCCCATCGGTTTCCTCACCGTAGCGAGCCCGGTTGCTCCAGCGTACCAGTTCATTATCCGACAACGCGTGGTCGAGGTTTACCTGACCCGTCGTAAAAAGGCCATTGTCGAAGTCCCACTGCAGCCGCTGTGTGTAGCGGTAGCTGTAGCGTTCAGCGATCGGCCCCTGATTGCGGTAGCGGATGCCCGGACGCAGGTTTCCCCAGCTGGCACCCAGCGTCAGATCGACGCGTGATCGCTTTTTGTCGTCCAGATTGTAGACCAGTGCAACGCCTTCGTTGTCGTCATTGTCGTCGTCCGCGAGTGAGTCACCGTCGTCGCCGTTGAACACGAGGTTGAGCCGACGGGACAGGGCCGGTAGCTGTAGTTTGCCGCGCAGCTTGAGTTTGGATTTGTAGCCGTCTTCTTGATCCCAGTCGTTTGCCCATTCCAGACGGACAAGGGATTCAGGCTGTTCAAGCTCGTAGTTGGGATCGCCGAAGTAGTTGTCCATCCACTCTGCCAACGCCTGTGCCTGGTTGCTGGCATAGGCGTGGCTGGAGTCCACCCAGTTGAGGCTCTCCGGTGAGCTTTCTTCTCTGCCCGTTTCCCCTGGATCCGGCCTGGTATTGTCATCGTGTGCCGGGACGTTGGAGTCACCCCACGCGAGAGCGGGGAGGAGAAACAGGGTGTACAGCCAAATCTTCACGGTATCCGGCTACTGTCCTGCATCAGTTACACGTTACACTACGGTTTATGGATAGACTTTTCATCCTCTTTCAGTATTTTTCACCACATCAACTTTTGTCCAGGTTTACCGGGTGGCTGGCCGAGCGCTCTCGCCCTGTCTGGTTCAAGAATGCCCTGATTCGCCTATTTGCGGGCCAATTCAGGGTTGATATGAGTGAAGCGTCTGAGCCAGATCTCACAGGATATGCCAACTTCAACGACTTCTTTACGCGCCCCCTGCGTGAGGGTGTCAGACCGCTTGCCGAGGCGGACATTGTCTGTCCCGCCGACGGCGCAATCAGCCAGATGGGTAACATTACACAGGGCAAGTTGCTGCAGGCTAAAGGGCGGTATTTCTCGCTGGAGTCTCTGTTGGGTGGAGACGTGGAGCGTGCTGGACAGTACGCCGACGGCCGATTCGCCACCATATACCTGTCACCTCGTGATTATCATCGCGTCCACATGCCGCAATCGGCGCGGCTGACTGGCACCACTTACATACCCGGGAAGCTGTTCTCCGTCAACGGGGTGACCGCAGAACACGTCGATAACCTGTTTGCCCGCAACGAGCGATTGGTGTGTTTTTTTGAGACCCAATCCGGGCCAATGGCGATGGTGCTGGTGGGGGCGATGATTGTCGCTGGTATTCGCACCGTGTGGTCGGGGCAGGTGGCGCCGCCGCCACGCACTCAACAGCGAATTGATTTTACGGCCGCTCCAGCAGAGGTATCCCTGGATAAAGGCGTCGAAATGGGTCGGTTTTTGCTAGGCTCGACGGTTATTCTGCTCTATCCGCCCGGAGTCATGCATTGGGACAGTCAATACGCAGCCGGCAGTCCTACGCGTGTGGGCGAAGCACTGGGGCACCTGACATAGCGGTTCAGTCGACTTCCAGGCTGGCCACGATTTGCCGATAACTGTCAAGGCGATGTGGGGAAATCAGGCCGCGGTCGACGGCGCTTAGAATAGCGCAGCCCGGTTCCTCGGCGTGCTGACAGTCGCGGAATTTGCAGTGGCCCAGAAACGGAGCAAATTCTCTGAAGCCCAGTTCGACGTCGCGCCTGTCCATGTGCCATAGGCCGAACTCCCTGATGCCAGGTGAATCAATCAGTCTTCCGCCCGCCATAAGATGCAACAGATGCGCAGTGGTTGTGGTGTGCGTCCCCTGGCGGGATTGTTCAGAGAGTCCACCGACCCGCAACTCCGCGTCTGGCACCAGCGCGTTCACCAGAGACGATTTGCCGACACCGGACTGGCCGACCAAAACGCTGGTGCGTTGATTCAAAGCGGCTTGCAAAGTTTGCCCGGGCTCTTGGCTGCACGTGCGAATCAGCTCATAGCCAAGCGTCGGGTAGATGGCGAGCAGTTGGGCGAGCTCATCCGCCAGTTTGGAGTCTGACTGCAGCAGATCGGTTTTATTGAGAATGATGAGAGGCACGATGCCACTGGCTTCAGCTGCGACCAGGTAGCGATCAATCAGGTTTGCTTGAGGATAGGGTTGCGGTGCGACCACGATGCCGATCCTGTCGATGTTGGCGGCCACGGGCTTCAGCTGGTTGTGGCTGTCCAGGCGGCACAGTTCGCTGTACCGTTCCAGACGGGCGACAACGACACCCGTAGTTTCCCCCGCGCACCATACGACTCGGTCACCTGTGACCAGGCCCTCGATATTAGCCCGCAAGTGACAGCGTTGGCCTTTGCCGGGCGCAGTCTCTACTGCAACTTGCGACCCGAAGTGTGCGATCACCACGCCTTCTTGTTCGGGGCCCAATTTGCCACTTTGCAGCGCTTGTTCGGCGACGCTGTCTCGGCGTGCTGCGCGCTCAGCGCGCTCCCGCTGGATCTTCGCGACCCGCCACGCCTGTTGGCGACTGAGTTTGCGTTTGGACATGCCGATATTATTCGGAGCCTTCATTGGTCTGTCGAGGCAATTTGTTACACTGGCGCCCGGTGCAGAAACGGGGCTTGGACGACCATGCAGAGTGCGGATAACCTCATTTGGGTGGATATGGAAATGACCGGTCTTGAGCCGGATCGGGACGTTGTCATCGAAATCGCCACAATTGTTACCGACAGCGAACTCAATACGCTGGCGGAGGGTCCAGTCATTGCCGTTCATCAGTCGGACGCGAGACTCAGCGCGATGGATGAATGGAATACCACGCACCACAACCGGTCTGGCCTAGTTGGGCGCGTCAAGGCCAGTGACTTCGATGAAGAGGCAGCAACGGATGTAACGCTGAGGTTCCTCGAGCAGTGGGTACCTGCGGGCGCGTCTCCCATGTGCGGCAATACCATCTGCCAGGATCGTCGCTTCATGCACCGTCACCTGCCGCGATTGGAGGCCTACTTTCACTACCGCAATCTGGATGTGACAACCCTGAAGATTCTCATGCAGCGCTGGCGACCCGATCTGGAGTCGGGCTTCAGCAAAACGGGCACACACCTGGCGTTGGATGATATCCGCGAATCCATCAGTGAAATGCGTTACTACCGTGATACCTTTCTCCGCTTGATCTGAAGTCCGAACTAGAGCCCGTGGCGTTGTAACGCCCACTCGACGTGCTCCCTAACCAGCTCGGACGGGTGATGCCTGCGGGCTTTGAGTGCGGTAATGATGTCGGGCGAGGACGGTGCGTTACCCAGTGCCACCGCCAGATTCCGCAACCAGCGTTGATGGCCGATACGCCGTATGGCCGAGCCCTCGGTACGGGCGAGGAATGTGGCTTCATCCCAGTTGAACAAATCGACAAGCTGTGCGGACCCCAGCTCATGACGTGGTCTGAAATCAGTCTCATCGGTGAGGCTGGCGAACTTGTTCCAGGGACAGCACAACTGGCAATCGTCACAGCCGAACACGCGATTGCCCATCAATGGGCGTAACGCTTCGTCAATACTGCCCTGGTGTTCAATGGTCAGATAAGAAACACAGCGCCTTGCGTCGAGTGAAAAGGGACCGTTAAACGCGTCTGTGGGGCAGACCTGCAAGCAGCTAGTGCAGCTGCCGCAGTGTTTGTCTTCCTGAGGAGGATCCACCGGCAGCGGAATATTGGTGTATATCTCGCCCAGGAAAAACCAGGAACCCGCGTCTGAGTTGATCAGCATGGTGTTCTTTGCGATCCAGCCAAGGCCTGCGCGTTCGGCAAGGGCTCTCTCAAGCACAGGCGCACTATCCACAAAGGCCCTGTATTGGCCGCCGGCGGCTGCTTCATCAATTCGCTTAGCGAGGCCGGCCAACCGGCGACGGATCAGCTTGTGGTAATCGCGGCCCAAAGCGTAGCGGGAAATGTAGGCGCGTTCCGATGAGGCGAGAATCTCCTCCGGTACGTTATCTTGTGTCAGGTAGTCCATACGCAAAGAAATCACGCGGCTTGTCCCTGGAACCAGCTCCGCCGGCCTGGATCGTTTGCTGCCATGCCGCCGCATGTAGCCCATGTCGCCGTAATAGCCTGCGTCCAGCCATTTCTGTAAGTAGGCTTCGTGTTCTGCCAGGTCGACATCGGTGATGCCAACTTGCTGAAATCCCAGTTCCCTGGCCCACTGGCGGATCTCCTGCGTCAGCGATTGCAGTTGACCGGTGGTCATAGATGGTGCTTGGGAGGAGTTTCGATCTCTCATACTGATGGGAATTTTGCCAGAACCGGGGACAAGGTCACCAACGCTTTTTCTTTCAAGGGTGCGGCGAATTGCGATAGATTGTGCAAGACATGCGCGACCTGCCCCCCATGCTCGACTATCTCTACACCGGCGACCAGACTCGCTCGCTGGATCGCTGCGCTATTGAAGAGTTCGGCATCGCTGGCAGCACGTTGATGGGACGCGCTGCCAACGCGGCGTTCAATCGTTTGATCAAGTTCTGGCCAAATGTCGAAAGGCTGCAGGTATTGTGCGGCACCGGCAATAATGGCGGCGACGGGTTCCTGATCGCAGACCTTGCACACAAACGCAAACTTCCCGTAAAAGTCCTGCAATTGGGTGATGAAGGCAAAATTCGTGGCGATGCGTTGCAGGCGCGACAGCAGGCGCTAGCCAATGGGGTTGCCTTTGAGACGTATCGCGATGGTCTCCTGGACAGCGGTGCCGTGGTGATCGATGCGATGCTGGGTACCGGTCTGGGGGGGGATGTACGGGAGCCGTACCGTACCGCAATCGAAGCTGTCAATGTCAGTGGCGCGCCGGTGCTTGCGGTCGATATTCCCTCAGGGGTCTGTGCAGACAGCGGTCGAGTTCTGGGTGCTGCGGTCAGAGCCGATCTCACTGTCACCTTCATTGGTCTCAAACGTGGCCTGTTCACATACCAGGGTCAAGGTTTTGCAGGTGATGTTGAGTTCAGTGATCTGGAAGTGCCGGCGGAGGTCTATCAGCGGGTTCCCGCAGACAGTGTACGGCTCGAACTGCCGGCGCTGTTAGGAACGCTGCCGCCACGATCTGTCACTGCGCATAAGGGCGACTGCGGCACGGTTCTTGTCGTGGGCGGAGACTATGGGATGGCCGGCGCAGCTTCCCTGGCTGCAGAGGCAGCCTTGCGTTGCGGAGCCGGTTTGGTCAGCGTGGCAACGCGGCTCGAACACGTCGCTCCACTGGTGGCGAGAGTGCCCGAAGTGATGGCCCATGGTGTGGCCGAGCAAACACAGCTTGAACCTCTTGTGGACGCCGCAGATGTGCTCGTGCTGGGCCCTGGGTTAGGGCAATCAGCCTGGTCGCTGGCGCTGGCCCAGACAGTGCTGGCTGGGGGTAAACCGCTGGTAATGGATGCGGACGCTCTGAACTTGCTGGCAGCAGGCAGCTTGGATGACGCGATATCCGGGCAGGACTGGATTCTGAGCCCGCACCCGGGAGAGGCAGGGCGTCTGTTGCGCACCGATACTGCTGCTGTGCAGGGCGATCGATTCGCTGCTGTAAGAGAGTTACAGCAGCGCTATGGTGGCGTTGTGGTGCTGAAGGGTAATGGCACATTAGTGTGCGATAGGACGGGCATTGGCGTCGCCAACTACGGTAATCCAGGGATGGCCACCGGGGGTATGGGCGATGTACTCAGTGGTGTGCTCGGCGCTCTCGCTGCACAGGGGCTGTCGCTGGCTCAGGCGGGCGCGCTGGGTGTCTGCCTGCACGGGGCTGCTGCGGACGCCGCGGCTATCGAGGGCGAGCGTGGCCTGGTGGCGACCGATCTGATGCCGCAGTTAAGGAGTCTGATCGGGTGAGTGGAGCCCTGGATTGCCGGTTGGCGGACGAAGCGGCGACGGTGGCACTGGGTAAGCGGATTGGCGAAGTGCTTGGGGGTGGTTTGGTCGTCTATCTCGAGGGAGAGCTCGGCGTGGGTAAAACGACGTTTTGCCGGGGCGTTCTGCGGGCCATGGGCTTTGACGGCGCTGTAAAGAGTCCGACCTACACATTGGTGGAGCCCTATGAGCAGGGAGACAGATCTGTCTACCATTTTGATCTGTATCGTCTTAGAGACCCAGAAGAGCTGGAATTTATGGGAATCCGAGACTATTTTCGTGAAAAATCCGTGTGTCTGGTGGAATGGCCCCTGCGGGGCTTGGGGGTTTTGCCTACCGCGGATATAGTAGTGGCAATAGAGCCGGAAGGTTCAGGGCGTCGTGCGCGCGTCGTCGGGGCATCCGTGAAGGGGAAGCGGGTCCTCGAAACGCTATCGGCTGGTTGAAGCCAGAGGCGCAGCCTGAACTACTAACAATCACAAGGCGGTGGAGTACTATGGGCAGGGTTTGGGTCCTGTTGATCATGGGGTCGCTGTTGGCGGCCCCCTCCTGGGCGGCTGAGGTACGCGATGTGCGTTTGTGGCGCGCCCCCGATCACACGCGCATCGTGTTTGATTTGAGCGCGCCCGCTTCGCACAAGCTCATGGTGTTGCCCAATCCCACCCGAATCGTTCTGGATATTCCTGACGCCAGTCTCAAGACGTCTTTAAGTTCACTGCAGTTAGAGGATACACCCGTCGCCAAGGTTAGGTCCGGCATCCGGGCGGGTGATGATTTGCGTGTGGTTTTTGATATGAAGGCCGACGTGGATCCACGCAGCTTTTCACTGACGGCCAATGCGCAAACCGGTGATCGGCTAGTCTTAGATTTGTATGACCGTGATCGAAAGCCCGCTGCCAAGTCAAAGAAGAGCGTGGCACAGACCAGCCGTCGGGACATCATCATAGCGATTGATGCAGGACACGGAGGCGAAGACCCGGGCGCTCTCGGGCCGGGGAAGAAGCTCTATGAAAAAGATGTTGTCCTTGCGATAGCGCGAGAGCTTGAAATGCTGCTCAAGGCAGATAAGGGTTTCAAGCCAACCATGATTCGAGACGGTGACTATTACGTGAGTTTGCGCGGTCGCCGCGATCTTGCACGGCAGCGGCAGGCCGACCTGTTCGTCTCGATCCACGCCGACGCCTTTCGGCGCAAGGAAGCGTCTGGTGCCTCGGTATACGCGTTGTCAAGGCGAGGAGCCACCAGCACCGCCGCGCGTCATCTGGCGCAGCGAGAAAACGCGGCCGATCTTGTGGGCGGTGTGACGTTGTCTGATAAAGATGATGTGCTGGCGGGCGTTCTGGCCGACCTGTCGATGACCTCAACGCTTGATACAAGTCTTAAGCTGGGAGACAAAGTGCTGCGCAATATGGATCACGTCGGCAAACTGCATAAACGCAACGTAGAGCAAGCAGGGTTTGCAGTGCTTAAGTCGCCGGACATCCCCTCGATCCTGGTTGAGACCGGGTTCATTTCTAATCCCGGTGAGGCGCGCAAGCTGGCGACGCGTACGTATCAGAAAAAAGTGGCGAGGGCGATACACCGGGGTATTCGTGAGTGGTTCCTAGCCCATCCGCCCTCGGGTACACTGTTGGCCTGGCAGAAAGCGCAGCGCGGTCAGGAGTACGTTATCGCCAGAGGTGATACACTCTCCGGCATCGCACACCGCTTCAGTGTCTCCCTCGCAGATCTGAAGAGTTACAACAGCCTTACTGGCTCTAAGATTATGGTGGGACAGACGCTGACGATTCCTAATAGCTGACGCCGGCCCTGCCTTAGAGGCGGGCCCTGGATACCATCTCATCATGCCTCGAATCCAGCATCTCAGCTCAAGGCTGGCCAACCAGATTGCCGCTGGCGAAGTGGTTGAACGACCGGCATCTGTCGCCAAAGAAATTTTGGAAAACAGTCTCGACGCGGGCGCAACTCGAATCACGGTCGAAGCCGAAGCAGGTGGTGCAAAGCTGTTGCGGATTCGAGACAACGGCATGGGGATAGAGCCGGACGATCTACCGCTGGCGCTTGCTCGGCACGCGACCAGCAAAATTCAATCCCTGGAGGATCTAGAACGCGTTGGAAGTCTCGGATTCCGCGGAGAAGCGCTGGCGAGCATAGGCTCCGTTGCTCGCCTGACACTTACCAGCAATGTCAGCGAGTCAAGCAGCGAAGGCAGTATGGCGGCCTGTGAGGGTCGTGACATGGCGGTGGCCGTTAGACCGGCCGCTCATCCACGGGGCACCACTGTTGAAGTGCGGGATCTGTTTTTTAACACCCCAGCCCGACGCAAGTTTTTGCGCACGGAAAAAACCGAGTTCGGTCATGTGGAGCAGGTGGTCAAACGCCTCGCTTTATCACGCTTCGACGTCGGATTTGAACTGCGCCACAATGGCCGGGCTGTTCAGCAGTTGAAGCCGGCACAGAGTGCCACGGACAGGCAGCGCAGAGTCGCGTCAGTGTGCGGGCCGGCATTCATAGAACAGTCCGTCGAGTTGGACGTGCAACGCCAACCTTTCAAGCTGACCGGCTGGGTCGGTTTGCCGACGTTTTCGCGCAGTCAGGCTGACCTGCAGTACTTTTTCGTCAATGGCCGCATGGTACGCGACAAACTCATTGCCCACGCTGTACGCCAGGCCTATCGAGACGTGTTGTACCACGGTCGGCATCCGGCTTTTGTCCTGTATCTGGAACTCGATCCGACTTTGGTGGATGTCAATGTACACCCTACCAAACATGAAGTGCGATTTCGCGACGGGCGCGAGGTGCACAATTTTTTGTTCTCAAGCTTGCACCGTGCTCTGGCGGACCTGCGCCCTGGAGAATATGGTTCAGAGGCGACTTCGTCAGACCTCTCACAGCTGAACGCGCTCGTCGACACCGCCACAGGCGAAATCCATCGACAGCACGGCTTGGGCTGGGGACATGAGCCAGGCGCCTCCTTCAGTCCAGCCTCCCCCAACGCACCGACTGCGGGAGCTGTAGCGAACCAGATGGCCTCCTATCACGCTTTGCGAGCCGAACCCGCTGTCCCTGGAGCTGTTCCGCCAATGGGCTACGCACTCGCTCAATTGCACGGTGTGTACATTCTCGCGGAAAACGCGCACGGTCTGGTACTGGTGGATATGCATGCGGCTCATGAGCGCATTACCTATGAGCGGTTGAAGACCTCCCATGAAACGGAGGGCGTGCGGAGCCAGCCTTTACTTGTGCCACAATCGATCGCGGTGAGTCAGCGTGAGGTGGCGGTGGCCAACGAACACTCTGCGTTGTTTGAGCGTCTGGGAATGAGGGTCGAGGAAGCAGGGGAAGAGTGCCTGGTCATTCGCCAGATTCCGGTAGCGTTGAAGGACTCAGATCTGGAGCAGTTGGTACGAGATGTCCTGGCAGATCTTATTGAGTACGGCAGTTCCGAGCGCATTGCACAGCACTTGGACGACATTCTCAGTACTATGGCGTGTCATGGTTCGGTGCGGGCGAATCGACAGCTCAGTATTATGGAAATGAATGCGCTGCTGCGAGATATGGAGGAAACCGAACGTTCGGGGCAGTGTAATCACGGTAGACCCACCTGGATACAGATGGGCCTGGAGGAGCTGGACCGTTTGTTTCTGCGCGGTCGTTGACCCATCGTGACCGGAGCTCCGCTGCTGATCTGCTTAATGGGGCCCACCGCATCGGGTAAGACGGACCTGGCTGTCGAACTCGCCGGGCGACTCGACTGCGAGTTAATCAGCGTTGATGCGACCCTCGTCTATAGAGGCCTGGACATCGGAAGTGCCAAACCGGTATACCCGCACCACCTGATCGACATTCGTGATCCTGCCGAGCGTTATTCGGCGGCTGAGTTTGTCCTCGATACGGTGCGCCTTTGCAGAGACATAACGGAACGCGGGCGTACACCGCTGCTGGTCGGTGGCACGATGCTCTACTTTCGTGCTTTTCTTTTCGGTTTGGCGGAAATGCCACCTGCGGATTCTGACGTGCGAGCGTCCATCGCTCGGGAAGCGGAGCTGCTGGGCTGGCCTGCACTGCACGCTCGGCTTGCTGACGTGGATCCCGCGTCAGCGGCGAAAATCCACCCCAACCACTCGCAGCGTATCAGTCGAGCATTGGAAGTCTACCGCGCCAGCGGAGTCGCTTTGTCCGATTGGCATGCCCGTGGACCATCCGCTGACACCTGGCTGAATCCCTTTGACCATTTTCGCGTGGTGCAGTTGGCGATAGCACCTGCGCAGCGTGAGATCCTGCACGAGCGAATCGAACGACGGTTGCACCTTATGATGGCGGCGGGTCTTGTGGGCGAAGTGCAGCAATTGCGACTGCGTCGGGATTTGCACACAGATCTGCCTGCACTGCGCGCGGTTGGGTACCGGCAGATCTGGCGGTACCTGGCAGGCGAAAGCGACTTTGCCACGGCACAGGCGCAAACCCTGGCAGCCACTAGGCAATTGGCGAAACGGCAGCTCACCTGGCTTCGGAAATGGCCTGACTTGTCGTGGATTTACACCGATCACCAGGGGAACTTGGCGAGGACAGAGGAGTCTGAAGAACTCTGGGACGATCTGGCAGGCAAGCCATTGAATCTGGCCATGCACTATCTACAAGGGCCCTCACTGTAGTATGGTGTAAGTGCTCTATACTCAGAAAGCGGAAGGGCTGCGGGTCAACTGAACGTTGCTCGTCAACGCAGCCATCTGGCTTCTGGGTGATTGGTAACGCAAGGCCCGCTAGGTGGCGGTGGTTGTTAGGGATAGGCCGTCGCCACGACCAGAGGCCATAGAGCTGGCTTTGTAAATCTAAGCCATTGATTATTCAACTTTTTTTGGCTCGATTTGAGTCTGATTAGGAGACAGCCATGTCAAAAGGGCACACGCTACAAGACCCTTACCTGAACATCCTTCGTAAAGAACGCGTTCCGGTATCCATTTATCTCGTAAACGGTATTAAGTTGCAGGGGCAGATTGAATCTTTCGATCAGTTCGTCGTACTGCTGAAGAATACGGTCAGTCAAATGGTGTACAAGCACGCGATCTCCACCGTCGTCCCCTCTCGAGTGGTACGTCTGCCGTTGCAGAACCCACAGGAAGATGAAGAGAGCGGCTAGACTCGATAATAGTGGTTGCCGGAAGGCAAACCGCTAGCGTCGAATACGATCTGGCGAGGCAATATTGTTTTTCGAGCGTCCTGATTCGGGCGAACGGGCCATTTTGGTGCACCTGGACCTCAGCAGTGAGACTCAGAGGGAGGACCCCCGTGAGTTCGAGGAGCTGGTGTTGTCTGCCGGTGGTGACCCGGTCGCCTATGTCATGGGTTCCCGGAGCGCGCCGCATCCGCGCACTTTTGTAGGTTCCGGCAAACTTTCCGAGATTGCGGCTGAGGTGCGCTTGCAGGAGGCCGAAGTGGTGATGTTCAACCATGCCTTGAGCCCAAGTCAGGAGCGAAACCTGGAGCGTGAGCTACAGTGTCGGGTGGTTGATCGTACGGGTTTAATCCTCGATATTTTCGCCCAGCGTGCCCGAACCCACGAGGGCAAACTGCAGGTAGAGCTTGCTCAGCTGCAGCATATGAGCACCCGACTGGTTCGTGGATGGACACACCTTGAGCGTCAGAAGGGAGGCATCGGATTGCGCGGTCCCGGTGAAACGCAGCTTGAGACCGACCGTCGGCTATTGCGGACTCGCATCAAGTCCATTTCCGGTCGTTTGGAAAAGGTTCGCCGGCAGCGCGATCAAGGCCGGCGCGCCAGGCGCAGGGCAGAGCTACCCACAGTCGCTTTGGTGGGTTACACAAATGCGGGCCAGTCGACTCTGTTCAATCGCATGAGTGAGGCCTCCGTTTACGTCGCGGATCAGCTCTTCGCAACTCTGGACCCGACGCTTCGCAGGGTGGAATTGCCGGGCGTCGGCGCCGTCGTGCTGGCTGATACGGTGGGTTTTATAGCCCACCTGCCGCACCGTCTTGTTGAGGCTTTTAAGGCGACGCTGGAAGAGACACTGAATGCGGATCTTTTGCTGCACGTGGTCGACGCCGCCAGCGAAGAACGAGATGACAACATGGCGCAAGTTCAGGAAGTGCTGGGGGAAATCGGTGCTGAAACGATCCCTCAGCTGGTGGTCTACAACAAACTGGATCTTCTGGATCGCAGCCCGCGGGTTGATCGTGGCTGCGATGGCTCGCCAGAGCAGGTCTGGCTTAGCGCAAGCACAGGAGCAGGTGTGCCGGAGCTGCTGCAGGCGATTGCCGAGCGGGTGGGCCCGGACACGGTTTCGGGGGACCTGGCGCTTGACCCTGATCAGGGCAGTTTGCGCGCCGCGCTTTATGAGATGGGGGCAGTGCAGTCTGAGGCCTATGACGATCTCGGTAGAGCACATCTGTGCGTACGCCTGCCACGTACCGATTGGGACCGCTTGGTGGCTGACGGTGCGCAGCCTGCGGAGCGCAGTCCGTGTGTTAAGACGGGCGACAGCCCGCTGGTTGGAGTGGGCCATTCGGACAGGTACCGCGTAGGTAAAATTTGGTAAAATGTTGTTCGCGTTTGAGTTAGGAGTGAGCTATGGCTTGGAATGAGCCGGGTGGGGGTAAGAACAATTCCCAGGACCCCTGGGGAAATGGCAATCAAGGTCCCCCCGATCTGGACGAGGCACTGAAGAAACTGCAGGAGCGCCTCGGTGGGATGTTTGGCGGCCGGGGCGGTGGCTCCTCTTCCGGTGGCGGCCCGGGGATATCCGGTACTGCCATTGGTATCGTTCTTGTGCTGGGCGTGCTTGTCTGGGCATTCATGGGCCTGTACATGGTCGATGAGCAAGAGCGTGGTGTGGTGCTGCGATTCGGTAAGTACCATGAAACCGTGCAACCTGGCTTGCAGTGGAATCCTCCGTTGATCGATGAAGTAACGCTGGTCAATACGACGCGGGTGAACACCGTCAGCTTGACAGAGATCATGCTGACCCAGGACGAAAACATCGTCGAAGTCAGGCTGTCCGTGCAGTACCGAATTGCTGATCCGGATAAGTTTGTACTGAAAGTGCGTGATCCTCAGCGATCCTTGCAGCACGCCACGCAAAGTGCTTTGAGGCACGTTGTTGGTGGCACCAGTATGGACCTGGTGTTGACGACTGGTCGGGAGCAAATCGCTGAGGGTGTGGAAAATCGCTTGCAGGACTATCTGGACCTGTACGAAACGGGGATACTGATCAGCACCGTTACCGTCGATGAATCAAAACCCCCTACGCAGGTACAGGCTGCTTTCGACGATGTGATCAAAGCGCGTGAGGACGAGGAGCGTCTCAAAAATGAGGCTCAAGCTTACGCCAACGGCATTGTTCCAGAGTCGCGCGGTTTGGCGCAGCGTCAGCTCGAGGAGGCAAATGCTTACAAAGAGCAGGTCATCGCCAATGCTGAGGGTGAGGCGGAACGTTTCAGCCAGTTACTTGCAGAGTACGAAAAGGCTCCCGAGGTCACTAGGGAAAGACTCTATCTGGACGCTGTGCAAACGGTGTTTGCTCAAAGCAACAAGGTCATGGTCGACGTGCAGGGAGGCAATAACATCATGTACTTGCCGCTGGATCAATTGGCCACGCAGAGTGCGGCCGCCGGAGCGGCGCGCGAGCTGAGAATTGACAGCTCGAATCTGCGCGAGCTTACCAATGCAGTAACTGAACAGATTCGACGTGACGCCGCTTCGGTGGGCACACGGCGTGGAGGCCGCTAGATATGTCTGGACGTAGCATGGTTGTCTTACTGGTGACAGTAGTGGCTTTGTTCGTGCTCAGCCAATCGGTTTACGTGATCAAGGAAACCGAGCGAGGAGTGCTGTTGCGCTTCGGTGAAGTTGTAAACCCCGATATTGCTCCCGGTCTGCATTTCAAATTCCCCATCGTCAACAATGTGCGCAAATTTGATGGTCGCGTGTTGACCGTTGATTCGCCTCCGGAGCGGTTTTTTACGCAGGAGCAGAAAGCACTGATCGTAGACTCCTACGCCAAGTTCAGAGTAGCCGACTCGGCCAAGTTTTATACTGCGACGAGTTTCGATGAGAGCCAGGCTAGAGTGCTCTTGGCGCAGCGTATCAACAATGGTCTGCGTAACCAGGTGGCTATCCGCACGATTCAGGAGGTCGTGTCGGGAGAGCGGGACGAGTTGATGGAAATTCTCACCGCCGAGGTCACCGCTGCTGCGCAGGCTGAGCTGGGTATGGAAGTAATCGACGTGAGGGTCAAGCAGATTGATCTTCCTAAAGACGTGTCTGAGTCGGTTTATCAGCGCATGAACGCAGAGCGTGAGAAGGAAGCGCGAGAGCATCGCTCCCAGGGGCGTGAACTGGCGGAGGGTATCCGAGCTGCTGCGGACCGCGAGGTTACCGTCATCAGCGCCAATGCCTATCGGGATGCTCAGTTGATTCGCGGTGAAGGTGATGCAACGGCAACGGCCGTTTACGCACAAGCGTTTAACCAAAATCCCGAGTTCTACGCCTTCACCCGGAGCCTGCAAGCTTACCAGGATGCCTTCAGGGGTACCGGGGACATCATGCTGGTACAGCCGGACAGTGAGTTCTTCCGCTACCTCAAGGACCCTCGCGGAGGGGGCAGTCAGTAAGAGATGGGCGTTTGCCACTCTCGGAAAGGCGTGGAAGGACCCCATTGACCGTCGCTGAGATTGGCAAAAAACACAGGGTTTCTCAAAGCCGGCTGTGCTAGTATCCGTCAACCGTGGGATTCGGCGTTTGTCACCAAACGCCGATACCGCGGTTTTTTGTGCCTGGCGACAATAGAGCAAGAGCGCTCTTGGGGAGGCTTGAAGGTCCGTGGACTTCTGGCAGGTGTTTCCTGTGGCGATGGCCCTGGTTTTCATTCTCGAGGGTTTGCTGCCTTTTCTCAGTCCAGGCCGCTGGCGCTCGATGCTGGCCGCGGCTGAGGGAATGGATGATCGAATCATTCGGGCGATTGGTTTGGGAAGCATGATGGTTGGTATTTCACTGCTGTACCTGGTGCACTGAAGTCGGGTGATGACATGACAAGCTTGGATCGCTGGAAGCTACCCGACGGTGTGGAAGAGGTGTTGCCCGCTCAGGCGGAAGCTATCGAGCAGCTGCGGCGACGGCTGTTGGATTTATACCGTGGCTGGGGCTACCGTCTGGTCATACCACCGTTGGTTGAGTTTACCGAATCGCTGCTGGTGGGTTTGGGGGAAGACCTGGATCTGTTGACGTTCAAGGTCACTGATCAGCTCAGCGGTCGCACCCTGGGGGTGCGAGCGGATATCACGCCCCAGGTGGCGCGAATGGATGCTCACAGTTTGGCGGAGGAGGGTGTGACGCGGCTGTGTTACGCGGGCTCGACGTTGCACACGCGCCCCAAAAGCCTGCTTGCCTCGCGCTCCCCTATTCAGATTGGTGCGGAGCTTTACGGAGACAACAGCTCTGCGGCTGACGTTGAAATCATCCGGCTCATGTTGGCGACACTGTCGGCGTCCGGACTTGATGATGTTACTTTGGATTTGGGGCATGTGGGAGTCTACGAGGCGGTACTCGACGCGGCCAGGCTAACGGGTGAACAGGAGCGCACCGTTTTTGATGCCTTGCAGCGAAAGTCGGTACCCGACTTAAAGTTGGCCCTGGCCGACGTTGACGAACACACCGCCTCGTCAATCATTGCACTGGCAGACTTGCATGGTGATGAGAGTGTGCTGTTGCGGGCGCGCGAGTTGTATGCCGATTCTGCTGGCCCGGCGGTCGTTGCGATCAATGCCTTACAGGAGGTCGCAGTGGATCTGCGCCGACTACAGCCGGACCTTGATATCTACTTTGATCTTGCCGAACTGCGGGGCTACCACTACCACACGGGGTTGGTGTTCGCCGCTTACGTACCCGAACACGGGCAAGCGCTCGCCAACGGCGGCCGTTACGACGACGTCGGAGCGGTTTTCGGGCGCGCGCGTCCGGCAACCGGATTTGCGACCGACTTGAAAGCACTCATGGATCAATTGCCAGGTGCTGAGCTCAGCCCTGGCGCAATCAGTGCGCCCGATGTTGATGATCCCGCACTCCACGAGCAGGTGCGCCTGTTACGTGATGAGGGCTCTATTGTGATCAACAGCCTGGGGGGCTTGCACGACTCCCGCTGCGATCGGGAACTGTATGAATCGAAAGGCCAGTGGCGTCTGCGGCCGCTGAACGAGACATGACCCAAACATGGCGTCCGTCCTGCGGGGCGGACGTTCAGTAAGGAGCCAGATGAGTAAAAATGTAGTGATCCTCGGCACCCAGTGGGGCGATGAGGGAAAGGGTAAGATCGTTGATTTGTTGACCGACCAGGCCAGTGCGGTAGTGCGCTTTCAGGGTGGACACAATGCAGGTCATACGCTGGTGATCGACGGTGAGAAAACGGTGTTGCACCTTATCCCCTCGGGCGTGTTACGCGACAACGTGCAGTGTTTGATAGGCAACGGTGTGGTTTTGTCACTGGAGGCGCTGCTGAAGGAGATTGGCGAGTTGGAGGAGCGGGGAGTGCCCGTCCGCGACCGCCTCAGGATCTCCGCGGCCTGTCCGCTCATCCTGCCCTACCATGTGGCGCTGGATCAGGCGCGTGAGGCCAAGCGAGGTAACGAGAAGATCGGTACAACGGGTAGGGGTATTGGTCCTGCTTATGAGGATAAGGTCGCGCGTCGTGGACTTCGTTTGGGTGACCTCCAGGACGAGCAGCGTTTTGGTCGCAAACTGCGTGAGGTCATGGAGTACCATAACTTCGCTCTGGAGCACTACTATCACGTAGAGGCGCTCGATGTGGATGAAGTGCTGGAAGAGGCGCTTACCAAGGGTGAAGAGTTGTTGCCGATGATGGCCGACGTCACTGCCATTCTGCATGAGTATCGCAAGACCGAAGCGAAGATTATGTTCGAAGGGGCACAGGGGTCTCTTTTGGACATTGATCACGGCACCTATCCGTTCGTGACCAGTTCCAATACAACCGCAGGTGGCACCGCAACCGGTTCCGGCTTTGGGCCGCTGTACCTGGACTATGTGCTGGGGATTACCAAAGCCTATACGACGAGGGTGGGATCCGGGCCGTTCCCAACAGAGCTGTTTGATGAGACCGGAGAGCATCTGGCTAAGAAGGGTCACGAGTTTGGGGCTACGACCGGACGACCTCGCCGCTGTGGCTGGTTCGATGCCGTGGCCTTGCGCAACGCCGTCAACATCAACTCGGTCAGTGGAATCTGTCTGACCAAACTCGATGTTTTGGACGGCTTGGAGACGATTCAGATCTGTGTCGGCTACGCCTGCCAGAATGGCGATCCGGTCCCCAATCCGGTCGACTCAGACGACTATGCGGATCTGGTACCTCAGTACGAAGAAGTGCCGGGCTGGACTGAATCGACCCTGGGAGCGAAGTCGCTGGATGACCTGCCGGAGCCGGCCAGAGCCTATATTCAGAAAATCGAAGAAGTGGTTGGCGCGCCCATCGATATTATCTCAACCGGCCCCGACCGAGTGGAGACCATCGTGCTTCGCCATCCCTTCGGGGACTGAAACTGTTACCGAGTTCGCGAATCCCTGCGCGAAAGCGGAATGAGACTTCAGTTCACAGTCGCATTTGCTATGATTTGGGGGCGGTGCGTGGAGTCGGGGGGTATGAACGACTGAGGGAAGCCGAGAGGTCTGCCCGTACGGGTATGCTCCAGGTAGGCAGCAAGTCACGGCAGAGGGGATAACAAGAACAACATGCATTTGCGTAAACGAATACTGGTGACAGGTGGCGCCGGCTTTCTTGGCTCACACCTTTGTCGGCGCCTGTTGGCCCAGGGCCACGACATCATCTGCGCGGACAATTTCTTTACCGGCACCAAAGACAATATTACCGATTTGCTTGATCAGACTCATTTTGAGTTGCTGCGTCACGATGTGACCTTTCCACTGTATGTGGAGGTCGATGAGATTTACAACTTGGCCTGCCCTGCTTCCCCGATCCACTATCAGCATGACCCCGTGCAGACTACCAAGACAAGCGTACATGGGGCGATCAACATGTTGGGGCTTGCCAAACGCACCAACGCCAAAATCCTCCAGGCGTCCACCAGCGAAGTCTATGGCGATCCGCAGATCCACCCACAACCGGAGGGTTATTGGGGGCACGTGAACCCAGTGGGTGAGCGTTCCTGCTACGACGAGGGGAAACGTTGCGCGGAAACCCTGTTCTTCGACTACTATCGCCAGCACGCGCTGCGCATCAAAGTGGCCAGAATCTTCAACACCTACGGGCCGAACATGCACCCTAATGACGGCCGTGTCGTTTCCAATTTCATTGTACAGGCCCTGCAAAATGAGCCGATTACGCTGTTTGGCGACGGCTCACAGACACGATCTTTTTGTTATGTTGACGACCTGATTGAGGGGTTCCTAGCCCTGATGAACACACCCGACGATGTTACGGGGCCGATCAATCTGGGTAACCCCAATGAATTCACCATCCGACAGCTCGCCGAGAAAGTCATCGATCTGACGGGCTCTCGTTCCGAACTGGTCACTCGTCCGCTACCCAGCGATGATCCGCTGCAGCGCCAGCCAGATATCGAACAGGCCGGCAGAGTGCTTAACTGGGAACCGTCGGTCCATCTCGAACAGGGCCTCAAAAAGACGATTGCTTATTTTGAAACCCTGCTATGAATCCGTCATAGCAACTTGGCGACTGCGAAAATCGTCGGAACGGACTACAATGTGAGGATAGCGGAGAGACTTTTGGGGATACCCGCAGAACGATGAATGTCTGGCGCGCTTGGGGCCGGAACCACTGACGACTAACCCGACGAACTGTCTGCAACGTGTTGGTTCTCAAACTACTCTTATTATCGCTGGTAATTACTCGTGTTTCCGCGGGCATCGGGTTTCGGGTTGGGCTGATCGACACCCCTGCGGGGCGCAAGCAGCACCAAGGCAGCGTCGCGCTGACGGGCGGTATCGCGATATTCCTGACCATCCTTGCGGGAACCTATCTGTTCAAAATTCAACCGTACACATACCCGATGCTGTGGGTAGCTGCCGCGATCTTTTTGGTAGGCATCTTCGATGACCTCAAGCACATTCGAGCCTCGGTTCGGCTGGGTATCAGCTTCATGAGTGGGGTAGCGCTGGCGACGCTTGGTGGCATAGTGATCGTCAACGTCGGAAATTTGCTGGCGATGGGAGACATCCCGCTGCTTTGGCTTTCGGTGCCTCTGACTGCGCTCGCCGTAGCGGGGCTGAGTAACGCCTGCAATATGATCGATGGCATTGACGGTCTTGCGGCCGGGAGTTTTGCGCTGCCTCTATTGGTGTTGTATCTGCTGGCGCTGCAGGCGGGCCACCCGATGGCCCCGGCCCTGCTGCTGATGTTGGTGCCTCTGGCAGTATTTCTGTGTTTTAACCTCGGGCCCAACAACAAATGGATGCCAAAAATCTTCCTGGGCGATGCGGGTAGCGTCACCCTGGGGTTTCTTCTTACCGCCTCTCTGGTGTACTTCTCTCAGGGTGAGCGGGCTATCATTCTGCCCGTTACCGCGCTTTGGCTGGTCACGGTACCATTGATGGATATGTTGGCGACCATGCTCCGGCGCCACCGTCTTGGCACCGGCATCATGCGCGCGGACCGCCTGCACGTTCACCATACCTTGATGGCTCTGGGCCTGGAATCCCGTCAAACGCTGTCCGTGTTGCTGGCCTACGCTAGTGCATGCGCGATGCTGGGCCTTGCTCTGGAAAGGATTCCCGAGTATCTGAGCTTGCTCCTCTACTTCCTGTTGTTTTGCGGCCACTGTGTGTTTGTGTTAAAGGCCGGCTCTGTCAAGCGCGGCCGTGTCTCTCCATCCGGCTAAAACCATCGCTAAGCTGGACTTTTCGATAGTGCTGAGAACCGGTTCACATTGGGCTTGGGAATACCCCAAATGTGCTGGTGCAGTTATGCGACAGCGTACTATGCTATAGGAACCCGCGTGCGGCCTTGGGGCCGTGTCATGTTTCAGTAGATCAGCCAGAGGTTGGGGTTATGCAACCATCGCTTGCAACCGATAGGCGCGAAGAGCGATCCATAATGACAAACGCCGATCTTCAACAACGCTTTTGCACACTATGGGAGCGTTGCTCGGGTGAATCCGCACCCTCCACACAGGTTTGGACGTTGTTGAGTGAGCACTACAGAGAGCCGCACCGGTTCTACCACAATCTACAACACCTTCGACATTGCCTGAGCCAACTGGATGCTGCCCGGGAGCAGATAGCTGAGCTTGACGCCACCGAAATGGCAATTTGGTTCCATGACGTCATCTACGAATACGGCGCTCGTGACAATGAGGAAAAAAGCGCGGATCTGTTCCAAGCGATGGCGGGCGATAACATGTCCGGGTCGTTTGTGGAGAGGGTCTATGACTTTATCATTGCCACGCAGCACCGCGGTGCAGCTGAAGATGAGGGTGTGGCCTTTGTCGTTGACATCGATCTATCGGGCTTCGGCCTGCCGTGGAAGGGTTACCTCGCCGACTCGGATGCTCTTCGCAAGGAAGCACCACACATTGGCGATGAAGAGTACTACCGTGGCAAGCTGCGCTTCTTTGCCGAGTTGCAGGCCTGGCCCAGCCTGTTTCAGACAGATTACTTCCGAGAGCGTTTGGAACAGCGTGCTAGAGAGAACATACAACGCTATTCAAGAGATCTCCGCGCCCGAGGTTTTGCCCATTAATTGCTGGCTACTTGTTGAATAAAGATAGCAGGCGGCGAACGTGATCCACCAGTGTCACGTTTTTAAGATCCGTGAGTTCCCCAGCGTCCAGAAACGTGCTCCCACAGTCCTGGCAGCTGTCCAGCGTGATATGGGTCTGCTCCGTGTCTTGAATTCGTACCATTTTCGCGTCACAGTCGGGGCAGTCGATATCCCGGATCTCATTTTGACGTAAGCCCTCGACGGTATTACCGGTATCGAGCACCGTATCGACCAGCCATTCGCTGCGCAACTTCTGCAACTCGCCAGCCCTGCACAGTATTCCACCGCAACCTGGGCAGCGCATGACCTTTATCTCGGTGCCAAACTCAACCGGTAGCATGGTGTCGTCGCACTTGGGGCATTGCATGTTCATCTCCCGTGGCCGTTCAGGTTAGCACCGCCTGTAACGTAGTCGTAGTAAGCTGCAGGCGACGTGTAATGACCCTGATCATGAATTTGTGTAAGGCGGCCGCGATGTGGGGGTGTTCTGCTTCCAATCTCGAATTGGCCTCCTGCGTCAATATATAGAGTTCGCCGCTGGTATCGATGGCGACTGTGGCGGTTCGAGTCGTGCCCAGATAGAACCCAACTTCACCGAATATCGTACCCGTACCGGCTCGCCGTATCCTGTGTCGCTTGCCTGAATCGGTCTCAAGGAACACCGATGCGCTGCACGATTGCAACAGGAACATCTCGTCGGATGGTTCACCCTGTCTGGCAAGCACGTCTCCCGGTTCAACGTCGCGGTGGGTCAAATACTCCATGAGGATCAGATGGTCCCCAGGTTCCGGCAGGAAAGCTGCGACCTGCTCGATAATGCCCGCCTCGTCCTGTGCAAAGGCCTGTTCCTGCAACATATGCTCCTCGCACCACTCAATGCCATGGTCCAGGTCCGGTACGATCTGAACGTAACTGGTGCTCTCGCCGTCAAACCAGTCGCCCTTCAATCGTTCCTGCATCTGCGGTTTCAGGCCGGTCAGCAGTAAAAAGAAGTTGGACTTGGCTGCCTCCTGGGCGAGCTTCATGAAGCTCAGTGCGGCCGAGGAGTCCATATCCGTAACCTGTGCGAAATCGAGAGCCGCATAACAGAGCGGTGGTTTGGCGTTGTCTTCTAGCCGTTGCTCTATCTGCTTGACCAGTGCGGCAGCCGTCCCAAAGAACAGATACCCCTGCAGTTTCAGGATCAGGGTTCCCTCTCCATTGTCGCGCAGGTATTTCTCCTCCAGCGTATTCCGTTCCACATTGCTGCGGCGCTCTCTACCGGTCAGCGCGTATCGTACAACGTTGATCCTGCTGGAGTTAACCACGAACAGGACGATTGCGCACAAAAGTCCCACCACAACGCCCTCCAGGAACCCCACCAGGGCCACTACTACCACGATGATGACGACTACCAGGAACTCAAACATGGGTAGTTTGGCCCTGGCGTCCAGCAACCAGCGTTCAAGTAAGGTGCCGCCCAAGTACATGAGCAGCCCAGAGAGCAGAATCTTCGGGATCCAGGCGATCATCCCCATTCCAAAAAATAAAATCACTGCGCACAAGGCGGCCACGACCAGCCCAACCAGGCGCCCTTTAGGTGCGCCGACTTGCATGGCGAGTTCTGTCTGGCTCATGGAGGGCAGGGCGACAAAACCTCCCGTTAGACCACTCACTGTATTAGCCAGCCCAGCCGAAGCCAGTTCCTGGTTGATGTCGTGGTTTTCTCGTTGGATGACTGAAAGACCGCTGGCGGTCAGCATCAGTGATATGGCGGCCAGCAACATAATTGTGCCGATGCCACTGGAATGTGCGAAAACCAGATGCCACTGTATATCCTCGATATGTTCCACCAACACTGGATTCCACAGCGTCGGTCGTATCTCCGGGAACGGCCCGACGAGCCAGCCGGTCTCCATCAGTTGGTCGGGAGTAAGCCCCGCCAAAAGAGCAACGACGAAAAAAAGCCCCATCTGTAGGATCAGGCTCCCTGGAACGGCAACTGACTGGTGCCAGTACTTCACCGCCAGTCGGATCAATAGGGCAACCAGGATGGCCGGAGACCAGCGCCAGATCATCTCGGGATCGACCAGTAGGCGAAGATCTGAAACGTTGCTAACCGATGATCCGGATGTGACGCGGATTGCACCCTGGATCAATAGGAGGCCTGCCCCCGCAAAATAGCCGCCCATGACAGAGTAAGGGAGGTACCGCACCAGTGAACCGAGTTTGAAGAACCCCAGAATCGCCAACGCAATCCCGGTCATCAGAGTGGCGAAAGCCAAAGCCCCGAAAGCGGTAATGAACAACACCTCGGGCGGCGTCCCGGCGGGAAAACTGGACACCACCAACATGCCCATCAGCGCGAGGATTGGGGCAGTGTCGTCATCTGGCATTGCCACGACCGGGCGACAGTTGCTGAGAAGACTGAACACGCTACCGGCTACGACAGCGGTCGCGATCAATGTTGAAATACCAGCGGCCACGAACATTGAAAGCTCGCCACTGAATATCAGTGCGGCGAAGCTAACGCATGAGATCAAAGTGACTGTGCCTGCAATTATTCCTGCAAGCAGACTGGATAGAATGTACTCAGCTGAAATCTTCCTTGGTTTCATGCTCTGGTCGGGGCTGCTACTTCTCAGCCAGTATGATAGTGGAAGTCAATTCCCCTGCAATGATGCGTCCATGATGCAGAGTCACTAAAGGGTCGTCTGGATAGTCGGAGTGGAGACTCTCAAAAGCGTGCTTGGCTGCCGAGTCCTGTGAAGCGAGTTGTGCGAAAGCGTCCGTGTAGCGCCGGTAGAACTCACTTTGAGATTCCTCAGTCGTGACCGGTTCGAAAGCCTCGATCGGTTCAGTCTTGCCTTTCAGTACCAGCGCACCGATTGGTCGAAAGTGATGGTCCGGGCATTGCGCAGCGGTTGCTCCGGAGATGCATATTTGTGTGCCAAGATGCTTGTTTACACTCTCCATTCTGGCGGCAGTGTTGATTGAATCGCCGTGGGCGGTGTAGTCGAACCGGTCTTTGCCGCCAAAGTTTCCAACAATCGCTCGACCCGTATTGACACCAATACGGGTGACACCAAAGTCGATGTCTCGCTGCCTCATGCGTTCAATGAACCCTTGGCTGATGCTGTCCATGGCCAGTGCGCAACCAACAGCCCGTCGGGCGTGATCTGGTTGATCAAGCGGCGCATTAAAAATACCAACCACCGCGTCACCCACGATTTTGTCGATGGTTCCGCCGTGTTCCATGACGGCGCGGCACATGGCTTCCAGGTATTCGTTCAGGACCTCTACCAGCAGTTGCGGATCCGCGCTTTCGGTGAAAGACGTAAATCCGGCGATGTCGGAAAACAAGAAAGACATTTCCCGTGTTTCACCATTGAGGCTGAGCTTGTCTGGGTTGCCGACCAGCTGATCAACCAGAGCGGGTGACATGTAGGAACTGAATGCCTTACGGACCTGCTGTTTTTGCCTCGCTTCAATGAAGTAGCCGTACAGTACGTTTATTGTGGAAACCGCCAGCACTGTAAACAAAGGTACGATGGGTGATAGCGCCAGCTGAGGGTAGTTCCAGAACCACAGATTGCCGCCAATCACCAGAGCAATGACTGCGACGGTGAACAGGGACATGGACAGTGCGCCCAGCGCCGGCGAAACAAACGTGAGGACCAGTCCCGTGATGGCGATCACCAGCGCATTGGCCACGTTGGCCCAGTCGGGAACCTGGGGGAAGGACAGTCCGTCGAGTATGCGTTTCAGTATCGTGGCGTGAACTTCAACGCCCGGAAAGTTCGGCCCTGTCGGCGCGCTCACCAAGTCGGAGAGTGCCAGCGCTGACGAGCCAATCAGCGCCGCGGCATTGGCGAGCTCCGGAAACTCATCAGGATCGTCTGAGTTGAGTATTCGGGTGGCGGAAAGGTAGGTCACGCCACCGCGCTTGCCCGTGTAGGGGATCAATACCCGACCGTATTGATCGGTGGGGATAAACTGCTTGTCCAGCCAAAGGCCGGTAACGCGCTCGGACGCCCCGGCGCTAGCGGTCTCCACCTTGAAACGCAGTGAGTTGGTGTAGCGGCGCGCCATCGCCAGCGAGAGCGAGGGGTAAATTAGGTCTTTGTGGCCGAGGATCAGTGGGGTACTGCGCAGAACACCGTCCGGATCGATGGTCGTGTTTAGAAAGCCGCCGTACTTCGCCGCGCGCTGCAGCAAGCGTAAGTTACCGGTGTAGCTCGCCATGATGGGGATCGTGAACTCGCGGTCCTCTTCCTCGGGTATCAGCGACCAGGGTGAAGGCAGCGCGCCTACGGATTCCTCCTGGGTAGCGTGTAGCAAAAAGCCGAGCACAATGTTCTGACCCTTCAGTTCGCCTGCGAAGGTTTCGTCGCGATCCATCTGCGGAACGAGATGTTCCAGATAGTCCCTGTGCTGCAAATCACCGACGGCGGCAGCGGATTCAATCAGCTCTACCGCCACGTTGCGCTCGGCTTCTGTGAAGGCCACGTCGAAGCCGATCGTATTGACACCGGCCGCCTTCAGGGCGGTCACCAGTTCGCCCATTTTTTGTCGGCTCCACGGCCAGCGCCCTTCCGTTCGCAAACTGGTTTCGTCGATATCCACAATCACGACGGGTAGACTCGATGGACGCTGCGCTGGCAGTGACAGGTTCAGTCGTACGTCATAAGCCAGGGCATTCAGACGCGAAATGATGGTCTCACTCCAGCCGGTGGCGAACAGTTGTAGCCAGAGTGCGCCGGCTGTGATGGCCAGTCCCAGAGCGATCCGAACACGGTGTTTTACCAGGTAGGTAAACATGCGTCCAATGGTGGTAGGGCGGGGTGGGAGCCCCCGCAGAGTTGCTTACTCGAGGCTTGGCGGACTTCCAGGCGGGAAACCTCCGGGTGGATCGGTGGGGGGCGGAAGGACCGGCTCCGTGGGATCCTGTGGCGGAACGTCAGGTTCCTCGCCGTCGTCCGGCACCTCGTCTGACGGCGGCGGCCGATCCGAGTCGTCCGGTCCAAGCGGTGCATCATTTAACAGCACGTCGGCGATGACCACGGGAGGTGTGTTGCCCGGTAGAGAGTTGACGATGTCAGTGATCATGCTTTCGGTGACGTTCAGCGTCTCGGCATTGTTGATGATGACGGCGATGACCAGGGATTGCTCAGATTCTGACAGTTCTGCCAGCGCCTCGGTGATGTCTTCACCCTCGGCAATGGCGAGGATGAGCGCATCCACCTTGCTGCGCTCGGTGGTGGTCTCGATGATCGCCTCACAGGTCACCGGGTTGGTTTCGGCTGTGGTGCCAGTGGCGACAATATAGATTTTCTCGGGACAGTCGTCGTCTTCGAACTGTACGACTGCCTCGCCCACCACGGCCTTCACAACGACCACCGCATCCTGGACTTCAATGGTGGTGTAGCTGCCGCGCACACCGATGGTAGACCCGCCGGCGGTAAACTCGATGTTGTCTGGGTTGTCCTTGGCGATCAGCCCACTGACGTAGCGTAACGTGCCTTCTACGACGTTGATGTCACTCTTGTTGTCCTCAGGCGAGTCCGGATTGAAGCTGTATTCTTCGAGCGTCACGGTAGCGTCGCTGTCGAGTTCCAGCACGCTGTTGTCCGCCAGCACGATGGTCACCCAGCCGTCCGAGCCCGTGGCGATGGTGTCGGCGCTGAGCAGGGTCGTGCCGCTTGAAACGGGTGCGCCGTTGACGCGCACATCTCCCTCAAAGTCCAGAATGCGCCCATCAGCCGCAAAGGCCGACGAAGCGAACGCGAACCACAAGCAGAAAACGGCCAGATAGCGTGCTGGGGTCCGCATTATTGACAGTTATCCTCGGGACATACGGAGATGCTGATGTAGGTACCACGCACACCTATGGTGGAGTTGCCCGCCGTGAAGCTCACGTCCTCGGGGTCGTCCTTGGCAATCTTGCCGCTCACGTAGCGCAAGGTGCCCGCTAGTACGTCGATGTCGCTGGTGTTGCCCTCGGTGTCCTCCGGATCGTAGCTGTAGTCCTTGATCGCGATTTCGGAGTTGCTGTCGAGGTCGATGATGCTGTTATCTGACAGCACAATTTTGGCACTGGATTCGTCCCCCGTGGCGACGATATCTGCTCGCGTGATGACGATATTGGAGGTGACGGCTTCGCCGTTGACCCGCACATCCCCCTCGAATTCAAGGAGTCGGCCATCGGTCGCCTGAACCGCCGAGGCCGTTATAACCATTACTAGCCCGAAAAACCCCGATAAATAACCATTTATTCTTTCATGCCTGTCCATGACACGTCCCTTCCCGCTGATACAGCTTTTGTGGAAAGCCCCAATATAGGACGAGCCATAGGCCAAAGCAAGGTTGTTAGGGCAAGTCTGCGGAGGCCGTGTGCGGGGCTGCGGCGGCCCAGCTGAGGCCCAACAGGACGACAAACCAGAGGCTGTTTACTGGAATGTGCAGGTTGAAGTCGGTGAAGCTGTGCAGCAGTATGCTTACGATGCCCATCAGGCAGCCCAACCCCAGCCCCCGCGTCCATGGGGATCGTTCTGGCCGCATGGCTTTGAGCGCCCGCAAGAGACTGGTGGTAACCGCTATCGCCAGCAGGCTGAAACCGATGAAGCCAAATCCCGTGCCGATTTCCAAATAGTCGTTGTGAGCATGACGGTAGGACAGGGAGTCGGGGCTCATGTAGCCGCCTTGGATGTAGGCGTAGGCAAAGGTGTCCGCGCCAGTCCCCTGCCAGAAGTAGTCACGCCACATCACCAGGCTGTCTCGGGCGACCTCGTCCCGATGATCGGTAGCCAGGCTGGCAGTCTGTAAGCGTTCGACGAGTTGTTCCACACCGAACCAGTGTCCGACCAGCAGCAGGTCTATGATCAAAACACTGGCGAAAAAGACTGCGGCGGCGTAGGTTACCCGACGCTGAACGAGCATCATCGCGGCTCCCGCGATCAACAGGCTGGAAAAAAATGCGATGTTGCCCATGCGTGACCGGGTGAGTACCAGGCCGACGACCATGATGACGAGCAGCAGGCGGAGACGAAACTTGCTGCTCAGCAGTGTATCCACACCATGTCGAAGCCACGCGTGCCAGCCGCGCGGCGCCGTTTCGCGCAGCTGTGCGTAAACAAGGCCCGTGCCCAGAGCAAGGTTCATGGCCAGAAAGCCCGCCAGATGATTGCGATTTACGAAGGTGCCGGTCGCCGTGGCGGGATTGAAAATCTTGTCCATGAAGCTCAGCTCCTCGACCCTGCCCAGCATCATGCAGGCGGCAAAAAGCGCCTGAAACACACCGCAGGCCACCATAAAGCGCGCTAGCACGAGCGCGCGGTCTAGGCTGTCGACCAGCAGCAGCACCAGCGCAAAAGCACTGGTCAATGCGCTACCGAGCAGTAGGGCCTGTTGCGTGGCTTGCGGGGCGACACTGATATCGAAGAGCAACTGCATGGCGACCCAGGCCTGCGTCAACAGCAGCGTGAGCAGCGCCGGCCAGGCCTGTCTGCATGCCGTGCTGATTTGTATTCTGCCGGCCGCCAGCAGCAAAATGCCGCTGGCAAGACCCGCTAACAGCAGATACGCGAGCAGCGTCGTGGACCACTCTCGATTGCTCCCCAGTGGCAGGGGCGCCCAGGCGAGCACGGCCAGGAAGTAGTAGAACAGCCAACTGTGCTTGGGGGTGGTCACCGAGGGGTCATGTTACCGGGGTATGACGGGCAGAGTTGCGTATCGGGATGCCTGATCGTCGCATTCATAACGGTTTATAGCTAGTATAGGCCCAGACGTTTTTGGAACGCCGCTAGAATAACACTTCTGACCATATCGCCGGGTGTGATGTATCGATATTCTCGAATGCCAGCACTTGGCCATGCAAACTCTTAAAGGACGCCATTGATGAAGCTCAGTGACCCCAGTGTGTTGCGCAACCCCATCGGCTTGCTCTGTCTGATGGTCTGTAGTGGCTACGCCGCCTCGGGCATGGCATCACCAAGCCAGCGTGACGCAGCTGCTATAGCCGTCGGGCCGGTCGATGTGACACCCACGCTGGGTGTTGAAGCGAAGTACCGCGACAATATTTACCTGCAGGAAGACAACGAGACCAGCAGCTGGATATACCTGCTTCAGCCAGGCATCAACGCGCGTGTGCAGGATCGCCTCAACTATTATCAGCTTGACTACAAATCAGAGGCCGCCTGGTATGAAGAGGATAGCGATGGGGACGAAAACAACTACTACGACCAGACCTTTTCGGGCGATGCGCACATGCTGTTCTCTGACACCTGGGTGGTCGATTTGGGTGCGAGTTGGGCCGGTCTGCATGAAGATCGAGGCACCGGCCTGAGCGAGGGTGTCGTAGGACGGGTATTGCCGAAACCGATCAAGTACGATCAAACGGATTTCACGGGCTCCGTAAGGTACGGGCGCGAGGGTGGTATTGGCGCATTGAAACTGCGCGCGGGATACATGGATCGTGTTTATCAGAACTTTCGCGATCTGACCCGCTTGCGAGACCGCGACGAGACCACTCTGGGTGCGACTCTTTACTATCCCCTGGCGCCGAAAACGGACCTGCTGCTGGAATACACCTACAAGGATATTAACTACCCGAACAATGTGCCCGAGTTGGCGCCTCTGGACAGCGAAGAGAACTTTGTCCTGCTCGGTGTCGAGTGGGAGATCACGCCGAATCTCGTCAGCGTCGTCAAGGCAGGCTATGTGGACAAGAGCTTTGCCAGCTCCGAGCGTGAGGACTGGGACGGGGTGGGCATCGAGCTGGCGCTGCAAATGCAACCAACCGAAATTGATAGGGTGCGGATTAACGGCCGTCGAAGCCCAGAAGAGACGTCCGTACAGGGTGATTTTATTGTGCGAGAAGAGCTATCCGCCGAGTGGGTGCACGACTGGTCAGACCGGGTTTACACCACTCTGGATGGCAGCGCCGGGCGGGATACGTTTGAGGGCAGCTTCGACGATCGGGAGGATGATATCTACAGTATCGGTATCGAGGCGGGCTACGCGTTTCGTCGCTGGGCGAACTTTTACATTGGCTATGTTTACGACGAGAAAGACTCCAATGTCGACACGCTCAGCTACACCGACAATACGTTTCGGATCGGTGTCGATCTGAGTCTGTAAACGTGTGGCAACCTGGCTTACAGTGCTGCAAGCGCCGTCAGTCGCCAAAGGGGTCTTCGGGTAATCCCACCGAATAGGAGCGGCGCACTCCGCCGCCTTCCCAGCCCATGGGTAGCCAGTCACTTTTGGACGTGTTAGTGGGGCCTGCCTGGAGAGCCGAAGCACCCGCCTTGCTGGCTTTCAACTCGACCGCGCCAGCGGTGGTGACTGGCCCCGGAATCTCTTCCACTGCTTCGCTTGGCGGGTAGTCCACCGTACCTGAGTCCCGCTCGGCTCTGCTGAGCCACCGCCACGCGAATGCGCGCACGTTGCCGTTCATGACAAAGGTGTAGGAGTTAGCGACCTTGTTCTCGTCTAACGCCGGCACTATCACCCCTTCTTCCAGGTCGATCAGCACCATTTTTCGCAGGCGGCCGCGTTTGCTGCCCGCCCATGACAGGGTCAGCTCTCGAGCCGGGTCGTCGCTACGAACTTCAAAGGTCCACTGATCGGCCTTCGCTTTGGAGACGGGTCGAAAATCTGTATTGAAAATGTCCGTTTCGGTGTTCGCGATGGCTTCCCATTCTGGTCTATAAAACACCACGCTGAGATAAGTGCCGGGCCAGGTTTGATCCAGCTCGGGAAGATCGTAAGGGTCGAGGCCCGGTAGCGCATCGTAATAGTGGCCCAGGCGATTGTAGCGATCTTCCAGGGTGCCATCGGTGGATTCGAGATGCAGCTCGACAATCCACTCGCCCTTTTCGAGTACCAGCCCCTGCAGGTCGAATTGTTCGAAGGCGAGGGTTCCGGCGGCGACCCCGGTCAGCGCGACGGAGGCGAGGAGCTTGTTCAGTTTATTGGTCATGGCGCGTTACCCGTGGTCTGTTATGGGCTGGGATCAGGCACACGGATCGTGAAGCCTGCGAACAATCCGCTGCCGGCTTCCATCTCGATCCAGGCAGCTTCTTTCGGCGTGAAGGTCGCCGCGGGCGGCGGATTGCCAAGATTGCGTGTGAAATAGGTGTTAACGCCGTTCCAATAGAACACCGGCTCGTTGATCACTCCGAAATTGGCCGCCGCTTGAGTGGTCAGCGATAGCGGAATAAAGCCAAGGAACGCTCCTTCAAAGGTCAGGTCTGCGTAGTCGACGGTTGCCTCATAGGGGTTGCCGAACATAAAAAAGCGGTTGTCTCCCACAGGTGAGGGAAAGGTAAAAGAGGGGCCAGAAGTGCTGTTGGCGACGGTACTGTACTGCAGTGAAATCTCAACGGTGGAGTACACCCAGAGCGCATCGCCAGCGGCGAGCGTGTCGTTGACAGTCAGTTTCTGGTAGCAGTCGGCCGGCCCGGAGGGCACCGCGCAGGTGGCTGGGGAGTTGTACACGCGTCTCCAGGCCACCCAGGTGGTGTTGTAGTTAACAATGCCCAGGCTGGGGCCGAGCACATCGCCGACGGTATTGTTGCTGCCGCCCGGATCGCAGGAAATGGCCACCATTCGCCACTGGGCTTCCGCCAGGGTAATGTCAGGCCCGCACTGGGCACTTGCCTGCGGGGCGGCTGCCCATAAGCCCAGACTCAGCAGGGTGGCGCCCAGGGCACGCAGCCTTCGACGGTGCGCGCCCAACCGGCTTATACGGCATCGAGAACTGTTTCGCGGGCCTGCGTTTTGCAGCATCTGGCGAAATTCCAAGAATACAGTGTGCGTCAACATGTCGCTGTTCCGGTCAGTTAGAGGTTAGGGGAGGGTGCTTCCGGCGCACCGGGGGCGCCTCCCGGCGGCGGGGGCGGTTCGGAAGGAATCTGTGCTACCACGGCTTGGGTGCTTAAAAGCGTCAGCATGGGGGTCACATAGACGGCCTTGCCGGTGGCTTTCAGAAACGCCCGCCTGTCCCTGGTGGGTCCATTCCCAGCCCGAGACGCTCGCGCGTACTCCGCACCCGCCCCGGTTACGGGGGTTTTTGAATCCTGTATGGTCAAAGCACCCTGCCTATTAGCTTTGAAATTAATCCGTATTGAGATGCCGGACCTATCCAAGGAAACTATAGGGCTTACCGGGGGTGAGTCAAGCCACATATTCCCACCTCCAAGTTGCCCGAAGAGCGCTGTGTACGGAGCGCAGTGATTTGAGGGCGAGGTGTTGGAATGGTGTGTCAAAAATATGCAAGTGATTGAATATTATGAACTATTCGGCGAAGTTATAGCGAGCGAAATAGCCATTCCCGAGCTGTCCAAGGCCTCGGTGGCCAAACCTCGAATACAAGTGAGTGCGTCTGCCCCATCGATCGAGGATGTGACTGGCTTCACACCGTGCCATGACTGGCTGGATTCCGCATCGCGTCTGTACGCTCGTACCTGGCAACGGGGTCGAGATTACCGTTTGAGTTTTCCCGGTCGCGTGGACTTTCTGCTCCGGTCTGACGGTGTCATTGCCTGGTCGTCCGATCCGACGACTGACCCTGCGACAGTCCGGCAACTGTTGTTGAATCAAGTCATACCCCGCTACCTGGCCAGCGCCGGACATCACATTCTGCACGCCAGTCTGGTTCGCCTTGCCGATGAACGCGCCATCGCGTTCGTTGGAAGCTCCGGGCGAGGTAAATCGACGCTGGCGGGTTATTGTGCGCGACGTGGAGCGCGTATCATCACGGACGATAGTCTATCGTTGCGAACGGGATTGAACACGGCCACGGCGTACGGGGGCCCGGCGGGCCTGCGTTTGTATCCTGATTCGCTTTTGGCACTGGGATACGATCCGCAAGGGTTCGCACCCTATCAAGCGGGCTCGGAAAAGCGACAGTTGCAATGTTCTCCCCGAAAGTCCGTTGCCGCCCGGCCCTTGGACGCTCTTTTTTTGCTGGGATCTTTGGAGTCCGCGGCAGTCGCCAACTCGATCAGTGTCGAACGAGCACGTGGCCACCAGGCAGTCATGGACATCGCCGCCAGTTTGTTTGGTCTCGCGCCGGCAGACCCTCGCTTCATGCAGAGCGGTCTTCGCTTCGCGGGTCAATTGGTGAATCAGGGGCCGCCGGTCTTCTGGCTGAATTACCCTCGACAACACGATTGGTTGCCTGCGCTGTACAACGTGCTCGAAGAGCTGCTGGAGACGCCTGCAAACGCAGACTAGGGGGGGCTATAGATTGTGAGTTCAAACCGCTAAACTTGACGCGTTCGGGGGAAGCGTACAGCCGGCTAGGTGTGCGGTGCGGTGAGAAAGCGTTGAGAATGCGGTGTGGATTCGGTGTGGATTCGGTGTGGATTCGGTGAGAGTGGTGTGGTGAACAGGTTGTATGTAATCGGCGCGATCGCCCTGATCACTTGGTGGTCGGCGGCGGTCGGTGCCCAAATCGATTCGACTGTGTCCTCCTACACGCTCAATACAGGAGATCATATTCAGGTGACCGTTTTCGAGGAGCCCGATCTGAGCATAGGCGCAATACTCGACGACACCGGCGCGATATCCTATCCCCTGTTGGGTGAGTTGAAGATTCGTGGGATGACCGTCAGGGAGCTTGAGCGTCTTATTTCCAGTGGCCTGCGAGGACGCTTTCTGATCAATCCCCGGGTCAACGTTTCGATCATCGAGTACCGTCCCTTTTTCGTGCGTGGTGAGGTGAGCCGGCCTGGCGGATTTCCATTCAAACCTGGGCTGACGGTAGAGAAAGCCGTGTCCATGGCAGGTGGGTTCACGGCACGTGCTTCGCGCAGTGAGTTCTACATCGTATCCGATGATATCGTGGAGGGCGCTCCCCAAAAACGCATCAAGGCTGAACTGGGTTCGCGCATCAGGCCCGGTGATGTGGTGCACATTGAGCAGAGCTTCTTTTGAATTCCACCAACGCGGCGGTCAGATAAGCGCATATGCAAGCTCAGAATTTACCAGCATCCCTTAACGCTCAGACGGAAGACTCTATCGATTTTCTGCACCTGCTGCAGGTCGTTCTGCGCAGCTGGCGTTCGATTATAGGACTGGCGATTGTCGTCAGCCTCCTGACGTTCCTTTGGGTCATGCGTATCGAGCCGGTTTATCGTGCCAGCACGACGATCATGATTGAGTCGGAAATGGCAAATACCGTTTCGATAGAGGAGGTGTACGGTTTGCCCTCGCGTATGCGCGAGTACTTCCTGACGCAATTCCAGATCATCAAAAATCGAGACATTGCAGAAGCGGTTGCCGACGAGTTGGACCTCTGGAACAATCCGAAGTTCGCCGGCCCTGTGGGCGGCGGTCAGCCGGTAGCGCCCGGTCTCATCCGCCGAATCAAGACCTGGTTGGACAGCGTGGTCACCCTGCGAGGCAGCAAACCACCGCCCAAACTGGATGCGGAGGAGGTTCGCAGGGCCGCGGTCATCAACAGGTTTATGGCCAACTTGCGGGTGACTCCGGTGGAGTTTACTCAATTGGTGGTCGTCAGCTTCGAATCGACGGATCGTCAGCTAGCCGCAGACATTGTGAATACCCTGGCGCGTGTTTACATCCAAAGCCAACTGGATGCCAAACTGGAGTCTACTCGTGAGGCAGGTACCTGGTTGGCCAGTCGACTCGAAGATCTGAAGCTGGACCTCGAGACGTCGCAGCAAGCGCTGCAGGAGTTTCGTGACCAGGAGAGCATCCTGGATCTCGCCGGTGGTACCACGCTGGCACAGCAGGAATTGAATGAGTTAACCACGCGTTTGGGCGACGCGCGGCGGGCTCGTATCGGCGCAGAGAACATTCACCGTGAGCTCGGTGGCTCATCGGATTACTCGGTCGCCCAGTTGATGAGCATGCCGGCTGTTTTACAACACCCACTGGTTCAGAGTCTGGCACAGTCGCAGGCGGAAGCTCAGCAGGAGGCCACCAATCTGGCCAAACGCTATGGCCCTGAGCATCCGAAGATGGTCATCGCCAACTCGCGGCGAGTCAGCTCGCGTTCGGAGTTGGAAGAACAGGTGCTGCAGGTTGTGACCGGTATTGAAAAGGAGTACCGCGTCGCTCGACGAAATGAAGAAAACCTTGCCGAGCGTCTCGCCGTTGTTAAGGCGGAGGTCGCACTGTTGAATCGAAAAGAGTTCCGCTTGCGCGGGCTTGAACAGCAGGTAGAGACGGACCGACGATTGTACGAAATGTTTTTCAATCGGGCGCGAGAAACGTCGGAAACCATGGGTTTTCAAGCCGCGCACGCTCGCGTTGTGGAAAAAGCGGCAACGCCCCTGAGTCCGATTAAGCCTGACCGACAGCGGATTGTAATGATCGCTTTTGGCCTCAGCTTGCTGGCGGGTATGGGTCTGGCGATTTTACGAGATCAGCTGGATACCACGCTAAGCTCTGCGGACGATGTGCACCAGCACCTGCACGCACCACTACTGGGTGTGATTCCCAATACCAGCCTGCCACGTGGGCACAAGGGTCCTTTCCTGGGGTATCTCCAGGACGTCAATTCCCAGTTCGCTGAAGCGATTCGCAATATTCGCACCGGGCTTGTTTTGTCCGGACAGGAACAGCCGCAGCATGTCGTATTGGTCACCTCCACCAACCCGGGCGAGGGTAAAAGTACCGTCGCCATCAATTTGGCCGTAGCTCTGGCTCAAATGGAGACGGTGTTGCTGGTGGACGCCGATCTTCGCCGGCCCTCCGTGTCCGCCGCGTTCGGTCTACCCTCGCAGGAAGTCGGTTTAACGGATGTACTGGAGGGGGCCGAGGACATCGAAAAATGCATCGTGGGTGTCGACGCCGGTTTCGATATTCTGCCTGCCGGCAGCTTGCCTGCGAATCCCCAGGAGTTGCTCTCCACTGCACAGTTTGCACGCTTGTTGGAACGGCTGTCGGGTAGCTACCAGCGTGTGATCATCGACTCAGCACCGGTAAATGCCGTGAGCGACTCTCTCATTCTCGCGACGCGGGTCGATTCTCTGGTCTATGTCAGCCTCGCAGAAGCCACGCCGCACAAACTGGTGCGCAAAAGCTTGAATCTTCTCAGGGACAAGAGCCTGCCATTGACAGGAGTGGTTCTGAATGGTGTGCGTGAGAAGAACCAAGCCTCTTATTACGCTGGTGGCTATTACACGAAGCCCTATGGAGGGTAGTCCGCGGTTGTCCGGGTTTTGGCCGATCGCCCGGAATCGGTAATCCAGTACTCGGGTCGTATCGGGTCCGCACCGCTCACGCCATGAACTTCAGCACGTCATATAAGAGACTGAGTCGGAGCTCCCTGGTGAAGGGGTTTTCTGCCGGCATGCTGATTACCGCCGGTTATACCTTGCTGGGTTTTGTGACATCAATTTTGCTGACCCGGATGCTCGGGCCCCAGAATTACGGTATCTATGTCTTCACCCTCAGCTGTGTGGCGCTGTTGACCGTGCCTACGCAGTTTGGCATGCCGTTGCTGATGACCCGGGAACTTGCTGTGAGTCTTGCCTCGGGAGCCTGGTCTACCATGCGCGGTGCACAGTTATGGTCGCTGCGTTGGATGGGCGTTCTCTGCCTGGCAATGATGGCCCTGGCCTACGGTATGCTCTCGATCTACCGAGCTGAGCTTGGGGAGACCAAGTACCAGGCCCTTGTCTGGGGTCTTGGTCTGATTCCATTGCTGTCGTTCTCTGCGCTGCACAACGGCATGCTGCGAGGACTTGGGCATGTGACCTGGAGCATGGTGTCCGAGCGTCTGCTGCGACCCGCGTTCCTGTGCGTCCTGGTGTTATTGTCTGGATTTTTCTCCGTGTGGGGCAGTAATCCTGCGCAGGTGGTGCTGTTGTACCTGGTCAGTGCCGCAGCCTCTCTCACGGTTTGTACGATGCTGTTAAGTCGGCGTTTTCCGGCAGAGGCTCGCGAGGCGTTGCCCAGCTACAAAGCGCGGGAGTGGCTGAGGGGTCTGCTGCCGCTCGGTCTCGCCAGTTTTGTCACGGTGCTCAATGCACAGCTGAGCGTATTCGTACTCGGGATACTTGCGGCGGACAGTGACGTGGGGATGTATCGGATTGCAGCACTGATGGCAGGTCTGGTTGCCATGGTGCTGACCGTGATGAACTCTGTCACTGCTCCCCGATACGCGGCCTTGCACGCCGAGAAGCGCGTGGATGAACTGCGGACCCTGGTCCATCGCACGGTTGTATTGACGTCTCTGGTTGCGATACCGGGTGCGCTGGTCTTGATTTTGGGCGGTGACTGGCTGTTGCGCTCGGTTTACGGCGAGGCCTTTTCGGTTGCGTACGTACCGCTGGTGATACTGACGGTTGCGCAACTCGCCAACACAATCTTGGGTCCGGTAGGCCTGCTGTTGAACATGGCCGGTTTTGAGCGCGATGTGTTCAGAGTGTTGTTGATCGCGTTGGTGGTTAGCTTAGTCCTACACATCTTGCTCGTGCCTACCCTGGGCGCGACGGGGGCAGCTCTGGCGACGGCTTTGATGCTGTTGCTCTGGAATGGCGTTCTGTATCGTCGCGTACGACAGCGCCTGGGGATATCCTGCTTGCCACTGCCTGGATAACTGATCGGTGAAGCGTCCTAACACTTTTGTTATCGGTGCTCCCAAGTGTGGCACGACCACGTTGCTCAGCTGGCTGGGCCAGCATCCTCAAGCGTTCGTTTCACCAGAGAAAGAGCCTCACTTCTTCTACGATCTTTACGGAAAGACGCTCCCAGAGGAGGACTACCTGGCGCTGTTTTCTGCGGCGGGTGACAAGCACAAGGTATTGGCCGAGGGTTCCGTCTGGTATTTGTACGCGGGGGTGGCTGCTGAGATACTCGAATACAACCCGCAGGCACGCTTTGTCGTCTGCCTGCGCAATCCGGTGGATATGGCACTGTCACTGCATGCCCAGACACTGGTGAATCGAGTGGCCTATGAGGCGACCACGCGATTCGAGGACGCCTGGGCTTTGAGCGAGCAGCGCCTGGCGGGGCAGGGTGCCGGTCTGTACAGAAGTAGCTGGAATACGGCGCTCTGGGCGTACAAACACTCCTGCCGTGTCGGCACTCAGCTGGAAGCACTGTTCAACGCTGTGCCGCGAGAGTTGGTGCATGTGATTGTGTTGGAGGATTTGCGAGACCACTCGCGCGCTACCTGGGATCAACTGCTCAGCTTCCTGTCGCTCGACCCGTTTGACGAGGTGGCATTCACGTTGCAGAACAGGGCCGCCAGACCGAGATCGATGCGTCTCCATCAGGTCATGGTCAATTTGGGCCGTCTGAAAAAATCCCTGGGCATTGGTCGCTCCTTTGGACTGTTTGCGGGCCTTTATGGAAAAAATGTGATTGAAGCGGACTACCGCAGACCGGATGACGCGTTTATACGTGAGATGGAGGCCGAGTTTGCGCCGGAGGTAGACACCCTCGAAAGACTCTTGGGCCGGGACCTGAGTTGCTGGCGAACTCATCGTTACACTCAGGGTGCTACAAAGGAGAGCACCTAGTGCGCGTCGTCACCCTTTCTGCAAATACCTCCTGGTACCTTTACAACTTCCGCGCCTCGACGTTGGCCGCTTTGATTGAAAACGGTTACCGAGTCGTGTGTTTGAGCCCGGAAGATGACTACAGCCTCAGGCTGCAGCACGAGTTTGGCTGCGAGTGGCGAGCGTTGAAGATGCATAACTTTGGCCAGAATCCAGTGGCTGATCTGCAGTTGGTTTGGCAACTCAGCAAGCAGTATCGTGAACTGCGACCGGTGGTTGCCTTGCACTACACCATCAAGAACAACGTGTACGGGACCTGGGCTGCCAGACTGGGCGGTATCCCCGCGGTGAACACTGTATCGGGCTTGGGCACGAGTTTTATACGGCCGGGTGTGATTGGTGCTGTTGTGCGCTTACTGTATCGGACCAGTCAGCCGATGGCGCATCGCGTGTTCTGTCAGAACGAAGACGATCTTGAGCTGCTGGTAGGAAGCGGATTACTCTCCGCAGCCAAGGTTGAGCTGATACCGGGTTCCGGTGTTGATCTCAAACGCTTTCATCCGCGGCTTAGGTCGGTCAGCGGCGGACAGTTTCGGCTGATGTACGCTGGACGGATGCTGGAAGATAAGGGCTTGAGGGAGCTCATTGCGGCGATTCGGCGCGTTAATGATCCCAGTGTCCGTTGTACGCTCATGTTGGTCGGTTTTGCGGACGCTGCGAATCTCTCAGCAATTACCGGGGAAGAGCTTGCGAAGTGGGGGTCTGAACCCGGAATTGAGTGGCTGGGCCCTCGCGACGATATGGAGGCGATGTATGCTAACGCGGACTGTGTTGTGTTGCCCTCCTATCGCGAGGGTATGCCGCGCAGCTTACTGGAGGCGGGTGCCATGGGGTTGCCAGTGATTGCTACCGATGTACCGGGGTGTAAAAACTTGATAACTGATGGTTACAACGGTTTGCTGTGTCAGGCTCGGGACTCTGTCTCATTGGAAGCAGCGATCCGTAAGATGCTGGCCATGTTGCCCCAAGAGCGAGCGAAAATGGGTGACAACGGACGAGCGCATGTGGCGACGCACTTTGATCAAGAGAGAGTGGTGTCCGCCACGCTGCGTGCAGTGGATTCCGCTCAAGCGCAGTGAACGGCGTATCAGGTGTCCGCCCTGGTGACGAAATAACTCAGGATTCTCCAAGGGTTGGTCACGGCGGTGACGGCCAGGTGGTGAAGCCTGGCGTTTCTATCCAACAGCCAACGAATGCTTGGGTGCCGGTGGCGCATGGCCATCAGGGAGTGGAAGCGCGCCCCTGGTCGAGTATCGATGATCGAGCGCGGCTGCAGTGTCAACAAGCCAAGGCGCGCGGCCGCACCCGCCAGCACATCGTAGTGCTTACCGCACAATCCGCGCACGTAGTCTGTGTCGATATCGTGCTGCTCAATCCCATCCGCGATGTCGCAAGCTTCTCGCAAGGGGAGCTGTCCGCGTGCCGCATAACCATCGTGAACAAAGCTCCCCAGCGTCGTGATGACCTGCTGATCCTCTAAAGATGGAACAAGAAACACTGCGTTGTGAAATTCCCGCCGCTGCGCTTTGGCCATGAGCACTCTGGAGGGCACGCGTTTGGCAAACCTCGGTGGCAGCGCGTCACGATGCAGTTCAATGACGACGGAGTCGGTATCCTTGCCCAGGCTGGGCAAGTGTTTCTGGTGCCGGGCCTCTCTCAGCGCGCGGTCGACGTTTCCATAACGAGAGACGATTTGTCCGGATTTGGGGTGAAATTGCAGAAAGCGGTAGCCGTCATCAACCAGCGAAGCCGCAGCCTCGACAAGCTCTTCCTCCCCGATCAGCAAGTCGATATCACCCTGGTAGCGAGCTCCTCGGTGGCCAACCCTGTCGCTGAGCAGTCGGCAGGTGCCCTTGAGAAACAAAGGATGTATACCGACCTGATTGAGTCGCTGGCAGGCCGAGATGGCCTGTCGGGTGATACTGAGATTTCGCAAGGTGTTGTCGCGCAAAGCACAGTGCAGCCGCGAATACAGCTCATTGTCGGTCCTTTGCACTTGCGCAGCCGAAGCAGAACAGCGGGCGGCCAGCGTAGGGAGCACTCTGTACTCAGATGCCAAGGAGACTATCCGTGCGAGTTCGACGCGGTCGGTGATGCCTTCCAGAGCCGCGGGATTACCGAGAACTCGGCATAGGGTCTGAAAGTCCGACCAGGTGGTTGACCCGTTGGCTTTAATGATTGCTCACGTCCTCCCCGACGCTGCCAATGGTACAGTTGCTGCTGGGATCAGTATGTCATAGCTTCGCGCATGGCGGCAGGAATTGCCCCGTGGAGGGTCGATCAGATGTCGCGGTAGGTATTGAGTACGAAGCCCAGGTCTTTGGCGAGAACTCGTAGACGTTCGGTGGATAGATACTCGAATTCCTTAGCGCTGACCTCGGATATGCTTGTCAGGCCTTGTAGGGTCTGCACGTCACGGGCGGGATGCACCATAAGTTCGAAGGCGCCTGCCGGTGCAGCTGACAGAATGCGCCGGTAGTCCTCGTCCGTGTAGCGAGATTTATTGGGATTCAGATCGAAGATGCTGCCGAGACCGTCGTTGCACACCAGTCTGCCTCCCCACAGTCGATAGTGTCTTTGCATCTGCCATCGCAAAGCGAAGCGTCGAACGCGGCGCCCCAGTCCCGAGTGGGTGTCTGGCAGGTCAAGCACCCACGGTACGCGTATCGGTATGCGCCGCTCGCTACAGTACTCTGCCAGGACATCAAAGAGCAGTGGAAGCGCGTGAACATGTTGGTGGCTGTCGATGTGGCTGGGCGTAAGGCCGTGTTCCAGCATAACGCGGTGCTGCGCCTTCAGTTCTGACAAAATGTGCCGAGGATCTATCGCTCTTCGCAGCAGTCGCAGTGCAAGCGCCTTTCTATCAACAAAATAGCCATCTCTATTCACCAGAGATGCCACCGCGTCCACCTTGCTGATGGGCGCACCCAGGGTCAGATTGAAATGCAGTCCCGTTCCCAGCGTTGGATGACGCTTGGCGATCCCAATCGCTTCCGCGCTTGCCGATGCATTGACCATCAGTGTTGTACTGGTGACTGATCCGCTTTCGAAAGCGAGTTGAATGGCGCTATTGATACCTTGCGTCAAGCCGAAGTCATCCGCATTGACAATGAGCCGCCTCACAACGCTCTCCGTAGCAGCTTTTTGACATACACCCAGAGCTCTGCAATGAACGGCAGCGGATCAGTCATGCTGAATACCGGCCAGCTGCTAGCGATCTTTGCAGGACCGGTGTTCAGTCGAGGTGGCGGGAGTAGGAATGCCCCCGCATGCCGTTTGTAGAACAGCATGGAGGAGAAGTCTTTCAGGCCGTAACGCCAGAGAACGCCGTTGAGCTGCGGCACGGTGGGGGGTAGCGGCCGCTCTGTGAGGTCGCAATAAGCCCTGTAGGCCAGTCGCTTACGGGCGTCATGGCTGATCTGAAACCACAGAGTGGGCCGTGGGTTTATTTCGATGATCTTCAGCTGACCGTCTCTGGGGTCACGTTTGTACTCGGCACCGTACAGGCCCCGGTAGCCGACGGCCCCTAAGAAGGCCTTGGTGATTGCGATGGTCTCCTCGCAATCCTCACTGACGACCCGCGATGCAGAGCCGAAGCCAGGCGGGTACTGCCTGACCTTGCGAGCGGTCAGGACATCATCTGCGTGTTCATTGCCCCCCCTGTAGCCGGCCAGCAGCGTGATGTTGGACTCCTCTCCGGGAATAATCTCTTGCAACAGCCAGCTACCCGTCGCTGCGGGTATTGACCTAAAGCGATCCAGCAACTCATCCACATTGGCGACAACGAGAACCTTGGCACCCTTCAGATAGTCTTTTGCCAGGTGTATCAGGGTAGGCTTGAGGATACATGGGAACATCAGCTCATCGATGATTTTGTCAATATCACCTGCATCCTTCAGTTCCCAAAGTCCTGGTACGGCGACAGCGTGCTGACGGCACAGCCGATAGAAGCTGAGCTTGTCCAGGAGTTGAGCAGCGAGAGAATGGTAATCCGGGGCAATGCTGAAATGATCACTGAGGTCTGAAAAGCGCTGGCAGATGAACTCAATGAAATAATCGCTCGTTGGAAACAGAACTGGTCTTCCGGCTTGTGAGTGAGCGAAGGCGACGAGTTTTTGCAGGAGCTTATCCGGGTCGGATTCGTGCCACGCACCCCCGGAACGTCGAAGGGCTGATGAAGCACTGCAGGTGCCGAACTCTCGATCGACACCCAAGACGCGGATACCCCCTGCACAGAGTTCCCTTGCAACGTAGAGGCCCGTGGGAGATAAGCCCATAACGACCGCGGTTGGTCCGGCGCCTGTGCTCATTGTCTTGGCATAGATTCGTCTATGAATACATCACTTTACATTAGGTAGCTGCTGTAGGGAACGTAGCAGTTGTTGGCGTGCCGTGACAGGCTGAACCAGACAAGCAGATACGTGCCGTAGAGTGCGATGATGGCCAGCTCCGCATAGCGAGAGTTCTTTGGGCTTGTGAACATGGCGGCGGGCAGGAGGCACAGCGTATAGAGTTGCACCGGTGTTATATAGAATATCAGTCGGTGGACGATGACCGTATTCAGGAGCATGACAGGAACCAGCGCGAAAGACGCCAAGGCGAAGACGCGCATCAGGTTGTACTGATAGGGGTAGGTTCTGGCGAGGGGTTTGCCGAAAAGCTCAAATGCCAGAGCGGTCAATACCACCAGACCCAGCCGGAACACCGCCCCCTCAGACGTCATCTCGCCATAGATCTGCGCGATGTATCTATCCTGATACACATCAAAGTTGTCGCCCGCAAAGTAGGCCGCCACTGGAATAAGAACCACCAAAGCAGAAATGACGCGAGCCGTTGAGTATTGTCGCCCGACCATCAATGCCAGCGGGAGCATGATAATGGCGGACTGATGAAAGCTTGATGCCAGCAGCACATAGGCGACGATCCAGAGACGCTTGCCCTGAAAAAACGCGACAAACGCGCCCATTAGGAATGCCACGGCCAGTGCCTGACGGACTCCAGACATGGACAGCTGAATGACCAGGATGGGAAATGACACAGCGAGCAGCAACAGGGGCCGGGGGTGGCTATTGCAAAACTTGAGCAGGAAAAAGAAAAAAAGAAAGGCGGCCAGCACGTTCACCCAAACGAAGTGTAAGCCCGCCGCTTTTATCAAATAGGTAAAGAGAAAGTAGCCCGGTTCCGTAATCTCGGCGAGCGAGGCGTAATCGCTTGGCAATTGGGAAAAGCGCTGCATGTAGGACTCGAAGTCGCAGCCTGTATCAAGACGTGTCCCAACGAACAGGGACAGTGAGACAAAGAGCAGCAGATAGACAATCGTGCGCAGCGATCCGGCAAGTTTCAGGGTGCTGAAGACTGATAGCAGGAGATAGATACTGAAGTAGAAATACACCTTTGTCAGTTCCGGCCTAGGGTCTATACGGAAGCGCCGATGCGCGTTTTTGGCTCATAATATCCTCATACACTCTGCGCAGCTTGCGAGCAGTGGCATCCGCCGTAAAGTTTTCCAGCACGCGCTGTCTGCCTGCAAGACCGAACCTGGATCGAGCGCCCGGGTCACACAGATACTGGTCAAGTGCGGCGGCGAGAAGCCGCGAATCTCCAGCGGGTACAATGAGTCCGGTCTTCTCGTGCTCCACGATTTCCGTCAATCCGCCGACATCGGACACGACGATCGGCTTGCGCAAGGCCATGGCTTCAATTGCCACCAAACCAAAACCTTCCGCCATGGAGGGTACGGCGATAACATCAGCGCCGGACATCGTCATCAGCAATTCGGCGTGTGACAGGCTGCCGGTGATCGTCACCGACTCATCCAGGTTTAACTCAGCCAGTCGCTGTCGTAGCGCAGACTCGAGGGGCCCGCCGCCGGCCAGGGTGAGTTGGCAGTTGCGCCCTCGGGCCACCAGTTCCCGCATCGCTTCCAGACAGATACGGTGACCTTTTTCCGGTACCAGTCTGCCGGGCATCACGATATGGAAGCTGTCGCGCTGCTGGCTTACCTCGTCTGGGTAGTTGGCATCCCGCTGTGCTCGACTGATACCGTTATGGATCACAGTGATGTTGCTAAGTCTCAAGTTTTTGGCGTAGTGATCCGCAACGGCCTGGCTGACCGCTACCGTCCGATCGATACAGCGCGGATACAGACTGGCACTGATTTGTTTCTTAACAGACAGCCCCAGGCCCGCCTTGTTCACGCCTGCTGCATAGGCCAGGTTGTGTAACGTGACCGCGGTTCCGCAGGCGGTCTTGTGCAATAAGCGTGACATAGAAGTGTAGAGCGCCGGGAAATATAGATGGGCATGGATGACATCCAGTCCCTGATTTTTGGTAAATGTTCCCAGCTTTCCAGCAGCTGCAAGGAGGTTCCATTTGTGAATATCGGCGAACCGGGTAACCTCAATGCCTGAACACTCAAGCTTAGCTCGCAGTGTGTCATCGCCCCTCCAGTATCCAACAGAAACCTCAACGTCCTGATTTTGCAGAGCCGGTAGTGTATTGACTAATGACTGCTCTGCACCACCGACCGCCAGCGACTCTATCAGGTGAAGGACTCTCACGTGACTGGCTGCAGATTTTTGCTGTCCATGTATGGCTCTACCCTGCCTGTTTAGCGGCCAACGCAGGTGTATTCGAACCCATTGGCTTGCATCAGCGGTCGTTCGTACACATTGCGCAGATCAACGAAAACACAGCCGTGCATTAGCGACTTAAGCTTCTGAAGATTTAAGCCGCGGTATTGATTCCACTCCGTTAGTAGAACGATAGCATCGCTCCCTTTCGCCGCAGCTTCCACTGACTCGACGAATTCAACGGAACTGGGTAGTAAGGCGGCGGCTTCGCGCATTCCCTGCGGGTCATGTGCGGCGACATGAGCGCCTTTTTCCAGCAGTGCCGGAATGATTGTCAGCGACGGCGCTTCGCGCATGTCATCGGTTTCCGGCTTGAACGTGAGGCCCAGAATTCCAATTCTTCGGCCTGAGATATCGCCCCCGAGCGCGGCCTGGATCTTGTCAACCATATAGAGCTTCTGCGCATCGTTTACGGCTATCACTGCCTCTACGATTCGACTGGGTGCGCCTACGTCGGCCGACATCTGAATCATGGCGCGTGTGTCTTTTGGAAAGCAGGACCCGCCAAAGCCAGCACCCGGATGGAGAAACTTTCTGCCAATTCGTCCGTCCAGACCCATGCCCTTGGCGACCGCATGTACGTCAGCACCGGTCTTTTCGCACAGCACCGAGACCTCGTTAATGAAGCTGATCTTGGTCGCCAGGAAAGCATTCGCGGCGTACTTGGTGATTTCTGCGCTCTCTAGGTCCGTTACCACGATCGGAGTCTCGATTAGATTGAGCGGGCGGTACAGCTCTCTTAGCAGGTTTTCAGAGCGCTCACTCGCGACCCCCAACACTACGCGATCGGGCCGCATGAAGTCGCCGATGGCCGAACCCTCTCGGAGGAACTCCGGATTTGAGGCTACATCGAAGTCCGCCGTGGGATTGACTTCGGCAATGATCTTCCGAACCTCCCTGGCGGTACCGACGGGTACCGTGGACTTGTCCACAATGACCGTATAGCCCTTCAGGTGTGGCGCGATGTCGGAAGCTGCCGCGTAGATGTATTTTAGATCCGCATGTCCATCGCCTCTGCGTGTTGGTGTGCCGACAGCTATGAATACGAGGTCTGCAGCTGCGACGGCTTCGGGTAGCTCCGTAGAGAAGTGCAACTGTTCAGCATGCGTGTTGCGCTTGACAAGATCCTGCAGGCCAGGCTCGTATATGGGTATCTCGCCATCTCTGAGAGATTCAATCTTCCGCTGATCCACATCGATACAGGTGACGTGTGCTCCGAATTCTGCAAAACACGCTCCGGAAACTAGACCAACATAGCCTGCACCAATCATGACAACCTTCATGACGCCTCCTTGTGGATATGTTCCATGTACCAGGCAACAAAATGATCTATTCCGGTTTGTATGGGTGTCTGCGGCCTGTAGTCAACGGCCTGCATCAGGTCATCAATATCGGCGCAGGTTGCCGCAACGTCACCGGGTTGCATGGGTAGTAGGTCACGGATAGCCTGTCTGTTCAGCGCACTCTCCAATGCGGTGATGAAATCCCCGAGGCTCACGGGGTTGTTGTTGCCAATATTGTAGAGTCGATAGGGCGCGCTGCTCGTACTGGGGTCTGGGTCTCCACCTTGCCAGTCAGGATTGGACAGGGCGGGTTGATCAATGATTCTCACAACACCCTCGACGATGTCGTCTATGTAGGTGAAGTCTCTGCGCATATTGCCATGGTTGAACACCTTGATAGGCTCATCCGACAGTATTGCTTTGGTGAACAGAAACAATGCCATATCGGGTCGGCCCCAGGGACCATACACTGTAAAAAAGCGTAGGCCGGTTGTCGGCAGCCCGTAGAGGTGAGAATAGGTATGCGCCATGAGTTCGTTTGATTTCTTGGTCGCCGCGTAGAGAGAAACAGGGTGGTCGACGTTATCGTGGACGGAGAACGGCATGTGCGTATTCATTCCATAGACTGAGCTGCTACTCGCGTAGACCAGATGTTGCACGCCAAAGTGACGGCAAGCTTCCAGAATGTTGGTAAAGCCTACGATGTTGCTGGAGATGTAGGCCATTGGGTTCTTGAGTGAGTACCTGACACCCGCCTGGGCTGCCAGATTTACGACAGCATCAAAGCGGTGCTGAGTAAACAGCGTGTTGATGCTCTCCCAATCTTCCAGATCCAGCTGTGAAAATGCAAAACCCTGCCGCTGCCGGAGTCGACCCAGCCGTTGTTCTTTCAGGCTGACGTCATAGTAGTCATTGAGGTTATCCAAGCCCCTCACGGCGTCGCCGCGTGCAAGAAGGCGCTCGCTTAAATGATAACCAATGAAGCCGGCAGCGCCGGTGACAAGAATATGCATGCGCGAATTCTACACCGCTTGGCCATACCGCATCACTAGTCTTTCTATCGGGCGCAGGTTCCGGTGTCTGAATGCGATCCAACCACTTAGTCGCCCGTATTCAGTGTCTAAAGCTCGGATTACGGTATACTGCCGAAAACAGCAAAAAGACGTACTGGGGACGTGGTTATGGCTGGTACCGTGTTGGTGACTGGCGGCGCTGGTTACATCGGAAGTCACGCCTGTGTGGCGCTGATACAGGCAGGATACAAAGTTGTCGTACTGGACAACCTTGGCAACAGCAGTCCTGAGGCACTTCGTCGAATACCTGAAATCTGTCAGGGTGAGCCGGATTTTGTGGCCGGCGATGTTCGAGACAAGGCGTACCTTGACCAAATTTTCAATCGCTACAGTATTGACGCTGTCATTCATTTTGCCGGTCTGAAGGCCGTGGGTGAGTCGGTTGAACTGCCCCTGGAGTACTATCACTGCAATTTGTACGGAACGCTGGTGTTACTGCAGGCGATGCGCGACGCTGCCGTTAAAAATCTGGTGTTCTCGTCCTCAGCTACTGTGTACGGAGATCCCGAGTCGGTGCCCATACGGGAAGATTTTCCGCTTGGCGCCACCAGCCCCTACGGCCGTTCCAAACACATGATTGAGGAGATTCTTGCGGATTGGCAAATGGCCAATACCGACTTCAGTATCGCCCGATTGCGGTACTTCAATCCTGTGGGGGCGCATCCCAGTGGCCGCATCGGGGAAGACCCGCAGGGGCATCCCAACAACCTGATGCCGTTCGTATCGCAGGTGGCGGTGGGCCGTCGTGCGCAGCTATTGGTTTTTGGCGACGACTACCCTACGGTCGATGGGACGGGTGTTCGTGACTATATTCATGTCATGGACCTTGTGGAGGGACACGTCGCCGCGTTGCGCTTCATATCGGTAGCGCCGCAGCTATTGACGGTGAATCTCGGTACCGGCAACGGTGTGTCTGTGCTTGAAATGGTGCGAGCCTTTGAGCAGGCCAGCGACCGCCCCATTCCCTATGAGATCGCGCCCAGGCGTCAGGGAGACATAGCCGCCTGTTGGGCGGATCCGTCGCTGGCGAAGGAGCTGCTGGGCTGGCAGGCAACGCGCACTCTGGAACAGATGTGTGTCGACACCTGGCACTGGCAACAAGGTAATCCTCGCGGTTACTCATAGGCGGGTGAGTTAGACTGCGCTATGCTGGCTGGGCGCTCTTTAGCGGTGAGCGCCGTCTGATTCGATCATAATGGGAGCGGTGACATCTCATTCACGCTGGCGAAATTCCTGGCCCTGTTTGTCTACCCTCTGAATACCAGTCTGGTGTTGAGCCTGCTGGCGCTCATTATGCTGTTGGTCGGTTGGCGCCGGATGGGACTGGCAACCCTTGGACTGGCGTTTTCCTGGCTGTACTTGTGTTCGACCGCCGGCTTCGCCAATTACCTGATGGGGGTGTTAGAGCGTGACTACCCGTCCAGTTCTATGCGCGTGGTGGAGCCGGCCGACGTCATTGTACTTCTGGGCGGAGCAATGCGAGGCCATACTCACATGGGCACGCTCCCGGACCTAAACCAGCATGCCGATCGCCTGGTGCACGCGGTGCATCTGTTCAAATCTGGTAAGGCACCATTGATTTTACTGTCCGGCGGTGCGCTGCCGGGCAATCGTCCTGAGGCCAGTCAGATGCAAGACATTCTAAACGTTATGGGTGTACCCTCCGATCGAGTCTTACAGGAGCCGCGCAGCAGGAATACTTATGAAAACGCCCTTTACGGCGCGCAACTACTGGATAAATTCGGTTTTGAACGTATCCTGCTGGTAACGTCGGCCTACCACATGCGGCGTGCCATGGCCGTTTTTACGGCGCAAGGTGTGGATGTGGTTCCTGCCCCCACAGACTATCAGCGCGTGGTAGGCCACGCGCTGATACCCGCCTGGCTGCCCGGGCTGAGCAACTTGTCACGCAGCAGTTACGCACTGCATGAACTGTTCGGCTATCAGTATTACCGGTGGCGGGGCTGGCTCTAGCGACAGCGCCGTGCCTTGTACTCGCTGTAGGTCAACCCGGTCCAGCGGCGAAAAGCCCGGTAAAAGCTGTTGACCTCCAGGTAGCCCAGTTCATCCGCCAGACACTTACCCGGTAGCCACACGTTTCGCAACAACTGTTCGCAGCGGTACTGCCGTGCTCGATCGAGTAAAAACTGATAACAGGTGTGATCCGCTCTCAGGCGACGCCTGAGGGTCGTGCTGGACATGCCGAGCGATTCGGCAACGGATTCGGCTCTCAGGCGCGACAGGTCCCCGCCCAGAAGAATCTGAAGCACGCGATCTGTGGTTCTTGATAGGGGCAGATACCCCGGTTTTTCAAATGCGGAAGAAGCCGCCGCCTGCCGAAGAGCAGGTGTTTGCAGGTGATCCATAGCCAATACGTCCTTGTAATGGGTTATAGATAAGGGATGGTTTGTTATCGCCCATAGGGGGCTCCGTACAAGGTAGCACAGGCGTGGGCGAGTGCCGCACGACTGAGGCCAATTGCTCACATTTGCTGAAGAATGCCCTATCCAGGTGATGAGTGTTAGTGGATCAGTCCGTCTTCAGGGCGGTTGGCTGTGGGCAGTCCATGACCGCTGCGAGGCTGGCGATAATCTCCCGTTCTTCGTAGTTGAGGCTGCCGTCCGCCTGCGCGACCCGCGCCATCGCCTTGAGAACGCGCGGTTTAAGCAAGGGATAGCAGTCGGCCAGTTCGTGGACTGCGCGACTGAAGGACGCTACGCTGGTCTCTTCTTGAGGCTGGATGGCCAGCTCCTTGAGTAGCAAGGCATCTGCGCCGAGCCGGAAAGCGGCTTCGGGGTCGCCGCGACCGGCGTAGGCCAGGACAGAGAGTGCGACTCGCAGGTGATATCGAACCTTCTCCAGGCTGCGATAGCGGGGCCGGCTCGGCCGAACTCTGACGAATTCCGGGTCCAGATAGTGGCGCAGTAATTGATACAGGCACCACTCGTGCAGGGCGGTTTCGCGGTCTGTCCGGATCAGGGTCAGTAGCAGCTGCTTGAATTCGCGGTACTGCCTTGCGGACATGGATCGCAGTGAAGGCAAACAGAGCTCCAGCAGCGGCAGGCGGTTTGGGGCACCCAGCGCTTGGATGGATGGGTGCACAGTACAGGCCAGTTCCTCCAACCCCTTGACGCCTGCTTGGCCGACGATTTCCAGTTGTTCACGGTAGACTGCTTCTCGATCGCTGATCAGCAGCGATACAATGATGGCTTGTGCTCCCAAGGGCTCACGGGTGTATTGCACAATCGAGATGGGCAACGTTGTGGCGGTCACTCCGGCGGAAACATCGCCGGCATCGACGGTGTCTGGAAAATCCGCATCAGGTGCGGAGGTCTGTAACTGCGATTCGAAGGCACTGGCTGCCGCTGCTGCGACGAGAGCCGCGCGGCCAACACCGACCTCTCCAGTGCCCGGTCGCGACGGTTCAGCGCGATAGTGCCGGGGTTTTCGCTCGATAAAACCGCCATCCCAGTCGGGCTGTAACCGACGGATTCGTTCGTCGAGTGGTGGATGGGTGGGAAAGAGATGCCACAGAGAGTGTTCGATCTGGCCGAAGAAGATATGGGACATCTCGCCGGCGCGAGCCGCGTGCACCAGCGTTCCGGGGACGTATCCGCCGATCACTTTTAGGGCGTTGGCGATGCCCACATTGTCTCGTGTGTACTGGACCGCGCTCGCGTCTGCAAGAAACTCACGCTGCCGGCTAATGGCTGACTTCAAACCACCGGCTGCCAGACCGCCCAGCCAGCCCAGAAGCCATAACGCCAGCCCGAGCAGCGGCAGGGCATTTTCATTCCCGCGATTGCCCGAGCGGACGCGATTGCGGCCGCTGTGCATTAAAAACTCGCCCGTATCCCTCACGAACGTGATGCCCTTGAGCATGGCAGCCAGTCGAATGTTCAGGCGCATGTCGCCATTCAAAATGTGGCTGAATTCATGGGCGATCACGCCCTGTAACTCGTCCCGTTCCAGGTTTTCAATGGCCCCCCGAGTGACCGCGACAATCGCATCGGCGGGGGTAATGCCTGCGGCAAAGGCGTTGATGCCCCTTTCACGATTTAGTACGTACACAGCCGGAACGGGCATGTTTGCGGCCAGCGCTATCTCGTCAACAATGTTGAGACAGCGACGTTCGGCGGTGTCGCGCGTTTGCGGCAGTACTCGCGCTCCGCCCATGCCTTCAGCGACGCTCTTGCCACCGCCTGAGAGCGCGATCCACTTGAACAGCACCACCATTGCGATGGTCGTCGTAATCGCCAGACCAATGTGACCAAATCTCGACCAGTTGAAGTAGTCGAAGAAATGACTGTCCTGGCCTCTATCACCCCAAAAAAGAAAAGCGACGACGACGATGTTTGTCAGCATGACTAACAGGGCTACGGACAGCAGAAAACCGACGACCAGGAGTCTGCTGTTGCGCCTTGCAATATCCTGCTGCGCAAAAAAGTCCATCAAATTGGTCTAAAAACTGACCGTGGGGGCTTCCTGGATACGATCGCTGTCTTCGAACTCAAGCAATTCAGCATCGGATGGGTGGCCAAATCGAGGTGCAAAGAAGACGGGTGGGAAGCTCTGTCGATAGGTGTTGTAGCCCATAACGGCATCGTTATAGCCTTGCCGTGCGAAGGCCACGCGATTCTCGGTTGTGGTGAGCTCTTCGGTGAGTTGCATCATGTTGTCGCTGGCTTTGAGGTCCGGATACGCTTCCATAGTGACGTTGAACTTGCCCAGGGCCCCACGAAGACTGTTCTCGGCGTCTGCAAGTCGCGCCATATCTGCGCCGCCAACCGCACCGTCACCCAGGGCTTTAAGAATGGCAGCCGCTTCATTGCGAGCCGTCGTCACAGCATCCAGGGTCTCTCTCTCATGTTGCATATACGCTTTCGCGGTTTCCACGAGGTTCGGAATCAGATCGTATCGACGCTTGAGTTGGACCTCGATCTGAGAGAATGCGTTGAGATAGCGGTTTTTGAGTGATACCAGCGTGTTGTAAATGCTGATGACGTAGATCACCAAGCCGAGTAACACCAGCCAGAAAGCAATGGTGGAAATGTCCATGATCTGCTCCTCCTTTGACGTCCCTTCAATCGTAGACAGTATCGTTTCCGTCCTGCGCACTCCAGATCGAGTTCACCGGCTGGAATGTGCTTCCGCCTTCAGCCTATCCCGTGGTGACGGTCACGGTAATGCCATTCACCGCTGCATTTCCTGAGAGCGCATCAATGGCGAGTTCGTCGGTGATGTCATTGCAGCTCACCCCGGCGTGTCCGCGGGCGATGTGCATGCGGATGCCCTCGCGATCATGCCCGAATCCATGTGGCAGGCTCACCGTGCCTGGCATTATGTCTTCAGATGCCTCGAGCAGCACTCGCAACGTGCCAACCCGTGAGCGGAGAGTGACATGTCGCGCATCTTGAAGCTGCAGACGTTGCATGTCGTCTGGATGCATAAGCAGCGTGCAGCGAGGTTTGCCTTTCATCAACCGGTGAAAATTGTGCATCCATGAGTTGTTGGATCGGACATGTCGGCGCCCAATAAGCAACAGCTCATTCGGTTTGCGGCTACTGCTGGATGCAAAGGTCTCTCTAACGCGTTGCAAATCCCCAAGGGGTTCGGGTGTCGCGCAATGGATGACTTGGCCTGGAGTACGAAGCCTGCTCGGGAGTTGCGACTGCAGCGGGCCTAGATCAATGCCAGAGGGATGATTGCGTAGCTCTTCCAGCGACAGACCTTGATCTGAGTAGGGCCCCACCTGAAGACCCAGGTCAATGATCTCTGCCGGAGGTACCCTGGGTTGTGCCTGCAGCCCTAGCCGATTCGCAACGCGTTCACCCAGCGCCGCGAAAATCTCCCAGTCGTGCATCGAGTCTTGCGGCTTGGCGAACACCGCCTCGTTAAAACGAGCTGTGTTGCGAATGGCATTGTTGTGGAATGCCAGATCGTAGTGATCGTGTTCAAGCGGCGACGTAGGCGGCAATATGATATCGGCGTGGCGAGTCGTTTCATTGATGTAGGGATCCAGGGAGACCATGAACTCCAGCTGTTCCAGCGCCTTATCGAGTTGTCGACCGTTGGGAGATGACAAGACAGGGTTGCCTGCACCGGTGAACAAGGCTCGAATCTGGCCTTCGCCGGGCGTGAGGATTTCTTCCGCCAGCGTCGCTGATGGCAGCTCGCGGTCAAACTCTGGCAGTTGCCTTACGCGGCTGTGATGGCGGCCGAATCCACCCGGGCCTGTGGCGCTAATCTGATCGACCGCGGGCAGAGGGAACATCGAGCCCCCCGGTTTGTCCAGATTGCCGGTAACGATGTTGATTAGCTGAATCAGCCATTGATTTAGAGCACCAAACGCCTGGGTGGATACGCCCATACGTCCGTAGCATATGGCGCTGTCAGCGGCTGCGAATTCTCGCGCGATATCACGAATGACATCTGCCTTAATACCCGTGTGTGGGGCAGCATAATCCGCGTCGAAATCGCTGATGGCAGAGCTCACGTCCTCCAACCCTTGTGTGAAGGATGCGAGCCGGCCAAGCCGACAAAGACGCTCTTCAAATAGAGTGTTCAGAACGGCCAACAGAAAGACTGCGTCGCTCCCCGGCGTCATGAAGTGATGCTCAGTAGCGAGGTCGGCGGTCTCGGTCCGGCGAGGATCCAGAACAACGAGTTTCCCGCCCCGGGCCGCAAACGCCTTGATGCGTTTACGTACATCCGGTACGGTCCAAATGCTGCCATTGGAAGCGAGCGGATTGGCGCCTAGCATCAGAAAATAGTTGCTGCGATCAATGTCCGGGATAGGGAATAACAATTTGTGGCCAAACAGCCACATGGACGCTAGATGATGAGGCAGCTGATCGACGGACGTAGCGGAGAAGCGGTTGTTGGTGCGAAAGTACTGAAACAAGGCGCTTTGGTGCGTCAGCATGCCGTAATTGTGGACGCTGGGGTTGCCCAAGTAGATGCCAAGGGCATGAACGGATTCTCTTTGGGTAATGTCCACCAGCTTGGCAGCGGTAGTGTCCAGCGCTTCGTCCCAGCTTATGGTTACCCACTGGTGGTTACCGTTGGCGTCGATCAGGCGTTTGACCGGGTGTCGTAGTCGGTCAGGGTCCTCGTGAATATCTTTCAGGGCGACCGCCTTTGGGCAGATATGCCCGCGACTCAGGGGATCGCTTTTGTCTCCACGCACGGCGATTACCCGACCGTCCTGTACCTCGATCTCCAGCCCACAAATGGCTTCGCAAAGGTGGCAGGCGCGATGGTGTGTTTCATGGTGGGAAGGCGCGCTCATGTCTTGGTCTTCGGTGTGGCTAGCCCGCGCTCAACCACCTCGGAGAGTAAGGCGCGAAGGTCGTTCAACAAACGGCTCTCCTCAACATCGTACTCATCGAGCATACTGGCCAGGACTTCCCCAAGGCTCTGGCCCTCGTTGATGAGTTGCCAGGCCCGAGTGCCGACGCTATCCAGGCCAAAATACTCTTCGCTCTCAAGATTCAGCAGAACTGTCTCACCGGAGACCTCCTGCGTGATCACGTTGACTGAGACTGTGAACGTCTGCTGCAAATCCAAGTTTGGGTACGCCCCTCTGCGGTCCGGCGCCAGTGTAGCGCACGCTGCTCTGGCAGGTACAGCCGGCTGATTGGCTTGACTTATCAGAGTCAAACACGTTTATTGACGTCTATGTCGCAACGCAGACCAAACCCCCAGGCCATTGAGCTCGACCGCCGCATCATCTTCCTGCACATCCCAAAAACCGCCGGCACATCCATTGTAAGATTTTTCCGCAACCGACTACCAGCGGAGCAAGTCAGCTCGCACGGTGATTTCACAAAGATTCGAGGCACCCAGGCTGAGCGGTTGGCCGCATTATCGCGTTTTCGATTTCTGTCCGGACATTTTGGTTATGACGATGTGGCGGAGCTTTTGCCCGAGTCTTATAGCTTCACCTTCTTGCGTGATCCGATCGATCGGTCGATTTCCCTGTTCCGCTTTATGACCTGGCCCAAAGCGCAGGAGCTTATTCCCTCAGCACGAGTTGCTATGGAATTGGGGGTGGAGAACTTTTTTTCATCGGCGCGGCCGATGGTCACGGAGATCATCGAAAATACGCAGACCTGGCATCTGGCGGCGAACTATTGGCACCAGGACCGTCAGCTGTTGTCACATTTGGGCGATGACGAGCTTCTGGCGATGGCCAAGGAGCATCTCGCCAGCTTCGATCTGGTGGGCACGACGGAAACCTTCGATGCGGATTTCGCGCAGATACTCCGCGAGCTCGATATCAGTGAGCCACCCTCTCTCATCCACCACCACAAAACGCCGAAAACCATGGCCGAGCAGACCATACCCGATGCCGCGATACAGGCCATTCGCGAGCGAACGCCACTGGATAGCCAATTGTACGACTACGTATGCGAGCTTCGCGGGACTGGAGGCTGAGCCGCCTGCAGCGAATGCGCCGCTAGCGCAACTGGCTAACGATCTTGAACCACTTCGCCATGTTATCCCGGCTGGTGTCTTGCAGTTCCAGACCCACCCAGTATCCCGAACGGCCCTCAGCGGGCGTCGTCCAACGCGATTCGCCAGCCAGTTCGAGATTCTCTACCCAGCCTTCCTGCGGTACAGCGATGTTCAGCTTGGTACCCGGCTCGATGAACTCATTGCTGAAGATACGCAGGCCTTGCTTGGAAACATCGACGGTCTCACAGCGCAAGATACAGTTTTCTGATTCGCGGCGGCTGCCCGGGTTGACGACCTCGATGAAGATCGCTTGAACAACCTCGTAGCGCTCGAAGCGACGCCGTTCCTGCAGATGTGCCACATTGGATTCACCTGTCATGACACCCTTTCCTATTACCACTCAGGACCCGACAATCTACCCCTATTCGAGTGGGCTCGTCATGATAAATATTACATATATGAATGATGTTGATATGATGAAATTCGTAAGAGTTATGGCTGGGGAGCGCCCCTGAGTGATAGGGTGTGTTCAACCCATGAGTCGAGGTGTTGGCATGCCGTTTCTTGAGAGAGATGACGTTCGAATCCACTACGCGGTGCACGGCGACGGTCCGCCGTTGTTGGCGCTGGCACCGGGAGGCATGTCCTCGGAAATGAGCCGTTGGGATGCATTGCCTTGGCATCCCGTGGACGCGCTGTCTTCGTGTTACACGGTTATCCTTATGGATCAGCGCAATGCGGGTCGTTCGACTGCGCCGATCGATTCGGCGACTGGCTGGCGAACTTATGGCTCAGATCAACTGGCCGTGCTGGACCACCTCGGCATCGAGCGTTGCCAGGTGCTGGGTTGCTGCATCGGTTGCTCATTCCTGCTCGGGCTGATTGAATTGGCCCCACAGCGCATCGCTGCCGGCGTTCTGATGCAGCCCATCGGGGCGAGCGCAACCAATGATCAGGCTTTTCGTCATCTATTTGGTGGTTGGCTTGAAACAATGCGCGATCTGCACCCCTCAATGACGGAAAGTGATTGGAATGCGCTCCATGAGAGACTGTTCGGTGGCGATTTCGTCTTCAACGTCTCTCGAGATTTTGTTCGCGGGATCGATACGCCGCTGCTCATTCTGGCCGGTACTGATGAGTTTCATCCACCCGCAACGTCATTCGAGCTGGCCAAGCTGGTATCCAATGTCACCTTCATTGAGCAGTGGAAAGATGCAGGGCACATTGATCAAGCAGCGGCGGCGATTGAGCAGTTTTTACGAGATCACCCTGTAAGCTAGCGCATGGCAGTGATCTTGTTTCCCTGTCCTGTGCAGAAGCGGGGTCTGCGGGTGATGTCTAAAGTCACAGACAGGGCTGCTTGCCCAGCTCACGTGATCGGTAGTCCCAGCGAGTACTCTGTGCGTCACTGGCGCGGCGAGTGCTTTCGTCCAGCACAAAGCCTGCCGCACGACGCACGGGCGTGTCGGGATAAGCAGCATTCCAACGGCGACAATAGTAGCGTGCCAGCCTGGTCCATTTGCGATCCACCGGACCGGCGTTGAAATACTTGCGCCAGCGGTAGCCGTCGAAATAGCCGGATCCGTTTGCCGGTTTTTCAATGACTGGGGCTGAGAACGTCATGTCGTAGAGATTGACCGTGCTGCCATCCATTGTCTCCCCGGCAACCATTAACCAGACCGTATGGTCCCCCGGGTTTGGTGCGAACATAGTCCAGTACTGATTTAGCAACAGCGCTTGTGAAATGCGTACAAAGGACTTTGGCTTGTCGAAGGACAGCTGCGGTACTCTCGCCAGATTGTTGGTCAGAACAACGATGGCCAGCACAATAACCAGAACATGCAGTGGCATCGGTAGCCGAATTGCTACCGAGCGCCAGGGCAGCGCTACTGAGGTTAAACGTCCAAGCTGCTCACGATGCTTGGCGACCCAAGTATAGAAGCGCTCTCCGAAGGCCTGTATGGGACGACAGGTCAGCAGCGCCACCAGCGGCCTGGGCAGCCAGGAGTTGCGTAGCACAACGGCCATACCGTCCCAGTGTAGGTGGCGAGTTCCATGGCTATCCTCAACGACCCAGCTGTGGTGCTCCTCCAGAAGCCGCTGGATCTCGGGCTCATCCGCAGCCGGACGTATTGGCGTTGAATCAGCGAGCAAAAAAGTGCGAAGCAGCAGACAGGTTTTGTGGCAGAACACGCAAGGCCGGTCGTAGTAGATGGTCAGGCCGAGCCGTTCAGGTGTTTCAAAGCGCAGGCGGAGGCGATCCCAGAATTCAGAGGGAATAAGCACAAGCAGTGAAGTCAGACTCAAATAGGGATAAATGCCTACCGCCAGCAACAGTGCAAAACCTATGTGCAGCAGCATCAATCCCGGGATCACGACAGCACGAATGTGGGCCGTGAAAAAAGGCAGTAGCACCAAAATGGGTCCGATCAGTTCGATGTACCAGGTGTAGTCTGTCAAGGCGTTTAGCAGGCCCATGGGCAGATGCTCGCCAAACCACAGGCCCAGAGGGCTGGCGTAGGCGCTGAAATGAAGCGCCATATAGACGGCGTCTTTATCCACTGTCCAGGTGTCACCAACTTTCATCAGTGCCCCGAAAAAGTACACGTACAGTACTTGCAATATAAGGGCAGCGCTTGCCGGTGATAGCACGCGCTGTTGCGACGGTGATTGCCTGGTGAGAGCGGAGTCCACGGACCAGCGTGCCCCCAGGGGAAGAAATAGGCTCCAGAAGAGCAGGGCAAGCATCAGCGAATCGCTGCTCTGAAGGATCAGATAGTTTCGATGATTTACCGAGGCCAGCATTATCCAACACAGAACCGCTACCCAGCGTGTGCGGTAACCAACAATAAATAGCAGGCAAAGTAGGCCGGTAATGACAAACAAAGCGGTCTGAAATCCGGTCGAGCCGCCAAGCAGATGGAACGAAAAACCTGCTTCACCTAGCGCGGCACTGGCGTCCGCGCGAGACCAGACACCGTGGTCTGTATAGTGTGCGGTCAGCGTTTGTGCCCGGAGCACCAGATCAGCCAACATGACAACGCCCAGGCAAACTCGGAACAGAGCGAGGGTGCGTAGGTCAATCGCGAACGGAGCGAGCAGATACTGTAGGCGGGACGATGCTGCGAGGGGCGTAGGTGTTGTTGATGCTGACAAACCGTAGTCTTAACGTGCGGCGAGGCCGGTAAAGAGTAGTATAGTGTAACGCAGGATGATGTCAGTAAGGTGACAGTTCGGGCTGTCTGTTGCTCTATCCAGCTGTTCGAAAGGTCGCCGGTGTTGACCGGGCGACCTGGTCGCAAGGCTCTACGTTTGGAGCAGCCACCAATGAATGTGTACGAAAAGCGCCGCTATCGGTTTAGAGCGCCTGCGACTGCGTTGCTTGGCGTCTGGCCTGTCTGCAAATAAAGGGTGCTGTTGCTTGCGCCTATATCGGCTGCGAAATCATGCAGCGGCATCTCATTGCAAAGGATGTTGCCTGCCAAGTCCTCACCCCACAGCGTGTACCGGTAGCCGTAATAGTTATCTCTGCGGACGTCTTCCAATGCGTCCTGCAGCGTCGCCACGTCGTCCTCTACGACGGCCCTGCACACGCGCACATCCTGGTCGGTGCCGCGGTAGTGGACCTTCGCGTCCGTCAGTGCGGTGTCTGCCAACAGCGATACAGGAGCAAACGCCAGAAAACCCATAAGCCCTTTGCCAAGTACGTTCATCACTCAATCTCCCTTTAAAACATCTAATTCCATTTTGTTGGCATCGTTATTGCCAACCGCACATTTACGTTAACAAAGTGGGTTTGAAAGGGGGTGATGTTTGCTGACGGTGTTTGACCTTCTATGATGAACTATGACCGCTGCGCCGTGTTAGCACTCAAGCCAGCGATAACCTCGCCCTCTCTCGGTGCGAATGCAGCTGAAATCTTCGTCGATGTTCTGGAATGCGCGTCTGATTGCCTTGACATAGACGGCAATGGTGTTTGGTTCGACCACGACATTCGCAGCCTGCATGAGTTGCCTTGTGGTGCACACGCGGCCCTCGTTGCGGTGCAGTTCTCTGACAATCCAGACATGTGTCAGCGGCAGCTCTACCGGCCTGCCTTGCCAGCTGATGGTGGATCGCAGGTTGTCGATCACCAGTTTGCTGTATTCGATTGTCCGTTCGTCGCGAAAACGAGGTTTCCGCAGCGCATCGATGCGATGAAACAGCGCATCAATTCGCACCAGCAGGAACTCGGCGGACACTTGCTTGCTGATGTAGTCGTCGGCGCCAAGTCGGAACCCTGAGATTCTATCGATGTCCGTCTGTCTGTTCGTGAGGAATATGATTGGCGTCTCACTGGACGCCTGGCGTATTTTGGCACAAATCCTGTAACCCGCGTCGCGATCATCGAGGTGGGTAACATCTAAAAGCACCAAATCCGGGAGATCCCGCTGGATACCCTGAATAGCCTGTTCTTTGTCGCTGTAGGTGGTGACTTGAAAGCCTTGCTGGCGTAACAAACAGCTGTACTGCTCCCGCGTGGCCCTGTCGTCCTCCACGTAGGCAATTCTGCGTTTCAAGATTCCCTCCCTGAAAGCCACGCTAACTGCGTAACTTGGCCTTTACGCTATCAGGCTGATTGCTCGCGAAGATTGCACGACATTGTCACCGTTGGCGGGCTGCTGGCGCAATTGTACCTTTGGCTTAGTCCGCTGGGTCTAGTACCTGGCTGAGATTCACGACGACGTCAGTTATGGTAGATGGCAGCCAGGGCAGAGTTGATATCCGGATAGCGAAAATGGAAACCGGCGTCCGCAAGTGCCTGAGGCTCAACTTTTTGGCCTTTCAACAGTAGCTCATCCGCCATCTCGCCGACCAAGATGCGCATGACGAGACCTGGCACGCCAGCGGTGACCACCGTGCGATGGTGCTGTTTGAGTGCCCGACAGAATTCGCGGTGAGTCACGGGCCCAGGAGCGGTGATGTTGAACGCTCCTGCCAAACCACGTCGCTCAATCAAATACAGAATAGCCTGTACTGCGTCGATACGATGAATCCAGCTGAGCCACTGGTGTCCCGAGCCGAGCCAGGAAGCAAGGCCCAGACGAAAGGACTGTGACATGTCGCGCAAAGCTCCGCCCTCTGCATCCATGACAACGCCCAGTCGCAGGCAGCAGACTCGCAAACCCAGTGCTATCGCCTCGTTGGCTGCCGCTTCCCAGTCCTGGCATAGCTGTTGCGAAAAACTTTCCCCAGTGGGTTTAGAAGCTTCAGTGAATGTATTGTGCAGACTGTGCCCGTAGTAACCAATCGCGCTGGCGTTTATCAGAACCTCGGGTCGCTGTCGCATGCGCTGTACCAAACCAATAAGGTGTCGAGTTGTTTGTAGTCTGCTGCTAATGATCTCCTGCTTGTACGCTCGGGACCAGCGCTGCCCGGCCAGTGAAGCCCCGGCGAGATTGACGACCGCATCGATGGCTTCACCATTTTCGATCTGATCAAGCGACTGTATGTAGCGACAGTTCGATTGATCTACCCTATCCTGGCGCGTCAGAATCAGAACACGATCATCTCGATTCAGCAGCGTCTTTACCAAAGCGCTGCCGATAAAGCCCGTGCCTCCGGTGATTAATACCCGCATAGAAGATCTCCTTTGACAAACACTGTACGCCGTCAGGCGGAAACGGATCAATGCATCCGATTGACGGTCGATTCACGTACCATGTGAGTATGAAAAGTCTACAGACAGAGGCCGCAGGGCTGGCGAAATTTATCGAGCAGTATCCCAATCTTGTCGTTTTGACGGGGGCCGGAATCAGTCTTGATTCCGGTATTCCAGTCTATCGAGATGAGGCTGGCGTTTGGCAGCCGGGAGAGCCCATCAAACACCAGAGCTTCCTGCAAGATGAGCGTGCACGGCAGCGCTACTGGTCAAGGTCCTGGTATGGTTGGCCGCGTATCCGCGACGCGCAGCCTAATGCGGCGCATCGGCGACTCGTGACGCTGGAACAGCGGGGAGTGGTAGCGCAGCTGATCACACAAAATGTCGACGGCTTGCACCAGCGTGCAGGCCATCAACGGGTGATTGATCTCCACGGCCGTGTAGATCAGGTGAAGTGTTTACAGTGTCCGGCAACCTATACCCGTCAGGCCGTACAACATATGCTGGATGAGGCAAACAACTGGCCGGATATGGTCCCGGAGACACTGCGGCCCGACGGTGACATGGCCATCGCCCCGTCGCTGGTGGATGGCATCACACTGCCGCGTTGCGAGGTCTGCGGCGGACATCTAATGCCGCACGTGGTGTTCTTTGGTGGGAGTGTGCCTCGCGAGCGCGTTTTGCGATGCAAGGCGGCGGTCGAAGAGGCGGATGCACTGTTGGTGGTCGGAAGCTCGCTGATGGTGTTTTCAGGCTTTCGACTCTGTCGTCAGGCCGCCAAGGCGGACAAACCGATTGGTATTATCAATCCGGGCGTCACTCGCGCGGATGGGCTCGCATCGCATCGGTTTTACAGTGCTGCTGGTCCCCTCTTGACGCAGGCATTGGTCGGAGACTGATTACCCCATTCGCTCTGTGTAGTCCCAGGTAAACAATCGCTGGGGTGTGATCGTGATCAGCACTTCACCGTCTGCCCGGGATAACAGCCAGCGTGCCAGCTCCGAATCGCTGCCACCCAAATAGCGTTCCAGCATAGTGGTCAGATATGCCCCATGCAGGTCTGGCTCTAGTGTCGCCAGCCCCTGACCGCGAACACCCTGGTAAGGTGGGTCGTTGGGGCCAACTTCGAATCCCACCTTGTTGGATTTTTGCAGCATTTTCACCAGTTGAGACGATCGATGCGATACGCAGCGCAGGGTTTTGCCATCAAACCCATACCAAACAGAGACGACCCTGGGGAAGCCGTCCTCCCCGACAACCGCGAGTCTTAGCGGAAATGTGGTCGTTTCAAGGAAGTCCTGTACCTGCTGGTTGGACCAGGGGCCTTTTGTGGGCGGTTTCATTGTCGATGTCCTAGTCAGTAATGCTGCGGGACAGTATGAGGGTGAGTGAGTGCGAGCACAAAAAAAAGCCCCGCCGCGGTGCGGCAGGGCAGGTGGACCTGGCTGAGGTTGGTCTCAGTCAGTAAGAATGGTGACGTTGATCAGCGGGCTGCCTGCGCCTTCCGCCATCGATGGATCTCGGGCAATGACGGTGTAGTTAGTGCCACCCTCGAGTGCCAGGGTTGCACCGCTGTCGAAGGCTACCACTGAACTGTCGCCTGCAGCTGTGACGGTGACCCAGTAGTCGCCCGGCGGCAGTGCCAGCTGGTCTGTGGACTCACCGTATGCGAGACCGCTGATGGCGGGTTCCGCATCGGCGATGACGCCATCAGAGGTCAGGTAGACATCGACAGGTATAGCTGCAGCCACCAGGTAGGAGCCATGAATGACCTCCACAATGGCAGCGGTCGCGATATTGCGACGGTCGTCTACTGTGAGTAGCGGTGCCAGCGAGCCGTCCAGCAGTGAGCCGATGGCAAGTACTGTGTAGCTCTCAGTGGCAGCCAAGGACAGGTCGACGTCGATAGGCGCTATGCTGTTGTCAGCGTCTGCAGCCACAACGACGTTGTAGGTGCCTGCCGGCGCTTCCACGTCATAACCGGTGGCCTGCGGGAAGGTGACCGCGTCGAGCACCTCCGCCCCGTCGACCAGTACATCAACGGCCGGTGTATCGGCAGAGTTGTGGACAACGCGGACCGCGGCGCCAATGTTGATGTCGGTGACTTCGCTTGCGCCGTCGGCGCCTACGGCCAGGAGGCCAACGGGTGAGGCACCGACTTTGAAAGTGTTTTCGACCGCAACGACGACCAGCTCCGTGCCGGCAGCAAAGCTTAGAGTGCCGCTGTCGTAGACCACGTCGGTTGCGCCGTCAGGGGTGATGCGCACCTGGTATTCGGTATCGGCAGCCAGCGCGACCGGGCCGGCGAAATCGCCGAACCCTGCGTCAATTGGCGCGGTGTTCGCAAGAGCATCGCCCGGCGATGTGACGTAGATGTCAACGTCGCCGACCTGAGGTGCGGCGTGCACCACGGTGACTCGGACGTCTTCGATACCGTCTTCAATCTCGACTGGATCGAGAACCAGTGGCGCAATGTTGACGTTGCCGTCGCTGTCAAACAGGGAGCCAAAGGCGATGACGTCGGTGCGCTGACCTTCGACCAGCGTCAAGTCGACCGGGCCAATGACGGACACCTCGGAGCTGTCGGGGAGGATTCCGCGCACCTCAACTGAGAGCGTCGCTGGCTCGTCAAACGTGATCAGGCCAGAGCTCTGCTTATAATCTACGTTTTCCAGGGCGAGATCGCCATTGACATAGACATTCACGGCAGGCGCGTCCGGTGATGCGTGCGTGACGCGCAATTGTGAGGCTTCAACCTCTACGGGTGGCGGCGGCTCAACCGAGTCTCCACTGTCGTTGTCATCATTGTCGTTATCACTACAAGCGAACAGGAACGGGATGATCAGTACGATCAACCACTTGTGAAGATGCTTCATGGGAAACTCCGTTGTGTTGGTGTATGGGCATTTACGCTGGGTGCAAGACGGCGGATTTCACCTGGACGTTCTGGGGACAATCCTTAAAGTGAACACAATTGGGACATTACGGTTGTCCCTGCCTGCTTCGCTTGGCCCGCCACAGGCATCGGGTATTTTTGTGTGTAGTGCTGCAGACCCTATTTTCATAGGTTTTTTTGGCTTGGGTACGGCGTTGTTACAAGTGTCTAGATAGTAAGGGCTGGCACACCCGCCCTGCACAGCATTGCCTGCACAGGTTTGTTTCTGCCTCTGGGGTTGTATCGTCCAAACCCGACAGATTTTATCGAAGCCTATTGAAACTTCAGCCTGACGTCGACCCGATTGGCCGGAATTCCGTTTGTCAGATCGGGCCAACCATTGGGCCTTGCAAACCGACAGGGTGATCATCGTTAGCGGGCAGTAAGCGGAGCTGCTCCTTCTCGGTAAATTGGCTGGGCCTGTAGAGACCCAAGGAGTAACATGGCAGGCTCTTGAAAATCGAGGGAAACGGTATGGCAACCGTCTTGCTGACCGGATTTGAGCCTTACGGCAACACGCCCCACAATCCCGCCGAGTCGGTCGCTCGGCTACTGGACGGTAGTCTTTGTGCCGGCGCCGATGTGACCGCCCGGATCGTGCCCAGCCGCTTTTTTGAGTGCATAGACAGTGTCACAGAGTCGATTGAAGAGCTGAGTCCTACCGTGGTGATGATGATGGGCGAGTTTCCGGGGCGGGCGACGCTCACCGTGGAGCGCATTGCGCAGAACCTGATCGATGCTACACGTTATGGACTGGCGGACAATGTCGGCAGCGCACCACAAGACGAAATGACGGCGCCGGATGGCCCTGCGGCCTACTACGCGACAGTGCCCTTGCGAGCCATGGTAACCGCCGTGCGGGAGGCCGGCATTCCTGCCGACATTTCTGATGCGCCAGGAACGCTGATGTGCAATCACCTGATGTACGGCGTGTTGCACTACGTCGCCACGCGAAACCTTTCGACGCGAGTGGGTTGGATTCACCTGCCCCAGCTGCCAGAGGTCGCGGCACTGGAAGAAAATCTTGGCACAGCGAGTATGTCGGCACAGACCGCAGCACAAGGGGTTGAGGTGGCTCTGGCAGCGGCGATCGCGCACGTTGAAGATGTATCGACGCCCGTCTCGTCCAGGTTTCAAATTTGAGAATGGCTTAGCGTTATCGATCTGGCGGTGGTAAGCGGATCTGCGAAAACCAACAGGCGGGGCGGCCGGAATTCGCAGTCTCTATCTCTTGAGTTTGGCGCGTACCGGCAAAAGAAGAAGGCCGCTAGTGCAAGTGGATGCTAGGTGTATGAAGGAAGCTTGAACCTGTCCCGTAGCACGGCCTCGGCAGTCGATGTCGCGCCCTTTACCCAGCCCTGTTCGCGACTCCATGCCTCTCCGCAAACGTGGACTCCTGGGAACGGTTCGCGCATGTAGCGCATGGTTTGCTCCGCGTCAGTGCCAACGGCCCACAGGTGCATGGCCGCGCCGTACAGTGGGTCGCTTCCCCAGTTGCGGTAGGTCCCCAGCAGTGGGGGAGCCGTGTCGCGGGGCAAGCCGTAGACTGTTTGCAACTGATCCCAAATCTCCAACGCCATGATTCTCGAGATGGGTAGACTGCGACGCAGGGAAGCAGGCAGTGGTGATCCGTCCACTCCCCGTGCCTGGTCGATCCAATTGGCCGGCCCATAGGCTTCTCCAGTCGCCAGGGCACTCCAGAAATCGATGGCGGTGCCATCGTGAAAGCTTGCCATGGTAAGGCCCGTCCCACCGCCGGATTCTTCCCCCCACAGATAAGTCTGTCGAGTTGGCAAATCTGTGACAGTGCGACTTTTGCCCAAATCTGGGTTCAACCACCAGGGGCTCTGAAACGTAAGATGTATCTTCGCCAGTGGGTTGCGCACGACACCCATCAGCGCCGCTTGAAACCGTTTGTCTTGCAGAATGTAACTGGCGGGATCGAGTTGTTCCAGCGCGGCGGGAGTCATCGCCAGGATGACCCTGTTGGCGACGAACTGCCGCGGCCCGGCCGTTGCATTGAAAGTCAGGACCTTCTGGCCGTTGTTGGTCTCCTGCAGTGCGTGCAGGTGATGTTGAAGATAGGTAACACCGCCTTGATCTGAGTAAGCCGATGCCATTGCACTGGGCAGTCGTTCGAGGCCGCCGGCCACCTGGAAGTAGTTTGTGTCCGGTGCAAAGTCCTCTTCAAACCAGGGTAGGGCTGCCGCGACATTCCAATTTGAGGTCAAGGTGCTGTAACCATTGCTATCGACAATGAAGTTACGCCCTTCTTCACTGCGAATCTTAATGACCTGCTCCCAAACCCCCTGGTCGACGGCGCTGGGGAAATCCGCCAGTCTCTCAGAGTCCGCGATTTCCCGTATGGTCTCGACCAGCAGATTCTTGCCGCTCTTAATGATCGCGCGTTCGCTTGGGTCGAGTCGATAGGGCAGCTGCGAAGGGTCTTTCAGTGAGCGCAGGATCCTGTCGCGCAAAAACCACTGGCGGGTCGGAAAGTCGAACGGTACTTTGGCGACAGGTCCCAGCAAGGAATCAATGAGCTTGATCTCAACCGTGTCAGTGTCGCGTAGCCGCATGGCACCGATCTCGGCCGCGTGCTCGGTGACTCCCGGCAAGAACACCGATAGAATGCGGCCGCCAACCCGATCGCTGGCTTCGAACAGGGCGACATTAAAGCCGGCCGATTTGAGTCGCATCGCGCAGTACAGACCGGACATTCCGCCCCCAACAACAGCGACATCGATCTTAGTTGCGGAGGCGCTGTCGGCCAGCAGCCCCGGAACGGACAGCGCTCCCGCAAGACCTGCGGTGACACCCAGAAAGGTTCGGCGGGAGTGCGATGACATGAAAAGTGAGCCTCGGTTTGGCGCCATACCCATCTGGCCTACGCCGGCCAGGGAGTTTTCCAGGCAGAACGGGTTTGAGCAGTTGCAGTGAACCTGTCTCTAAAATCAGCCCCATTAAAGTGTAGCTCAATCAGTGGGCGGCGCCTTGGTCTCGATGGTGTGCGACTGTAACCACTGCAGCGTTCGTCGTTCCAGATACGGATAAAAGGGGTTGTAGCGAAGCCGTAGAAGAAAATCGGCTGAGATCTTCAGGACGCCTTTCTCACCCTGTACAGCCTGTTTGCCCAGGAAGAGGTCGTCCGGTACTTCTGGTGCCTCTTCGCCATACAGAGGATCCTCGGGTGGAAAGGGGACCGCAATGTGAGACAGGGAGAACACGCCAGGAGGCCACGCACTTGCTAGCGGCACTTCGTCGCTTGGATCGCTGGACAGCGACGCTTTTCTTACAGCCGAAACGCTGCGGCTGTCAGGATTGCTATTGGCGATGAGCGTGAGTGTGAATGGCAGATGATGGTCCTTCAGCATGCGCTGGGTAAAGGGTCCGGGATCAGAGCCTAGCAGTGTGCGATTCACCGCGAAGCGGTTGATGTCGAACAGAACCATCTCGTTGCGCCCGGCTGCAAGCCGCCCCAGTAGCCTGTCTACCACTGCCGTATTGGATACCGTCGCATCCACCGTGGATTTTAATGCAAGGATAGGTGGCAAAGAGGCTTTGTCAGCGAGCGCGGCGATCCTTCTGGCCACCGAGTTGGTGAGCGAGCGAACCTGCTCGGCTCCGTTGGTGGCGAAGGAATTGTACTTGTATGGGTCGAACTCGGGCGCGATGTCCAGCCATGCCAGAGAGCCCAGCCCTGGAATGTGCGACAGGCGTCGAAGCCAGCTGGCCAGTACCGCCTCTGGACTGATGCCGATGGCAGGAGAATACAGTACAAGACTGGACACGCCTTGCAGTGTAGTGTCGTGATGTGCTCGCAGCACGTAGTCCAGAGCCAAAGCCGCCCCGGTAGAGTATCCGATGATGTGCAGGGGTTGACCGGGAACCTGTTGCGCCAAGTGTTGCATCGCCAGTTCCGTCACGGCGGTCATGTCTTGCCACTGGAGATCCAGCAGCCCAGTGGGTGCGGTGCCGTGACCAGGCATCCGTGGCCCGATCACGTGGTAGCCCTGCTGTTGCAGTCGCTCCGCGATCGCTCTGAGGCTGTAGGGCGAATCCGATAGCCCATGCAGGAGCAGAACTCCGCCCCTTGCCTCGTGGCTCGTCAGCTCAAAGCTGCGATTCCAGTTGGGCTGGCGCATCTCAGGGTCTGCAAGACTGCCACGGCTGTAGCGATCGATGGCGTAGTCTGGCCCGGTGGGATTGCGCGCATAGATTTGCTCGTCCAGCTCCTCGAATAGCCGGTCTTCCAGCTGGAGGTAAGCATCGAAGCTGTCTACAGTCTTGTCCCGCCAGCTGAACTCCTCGTCCAGATGAATCGTCAGCTCCGGTGGTAACTCGCTGTCGGCGCAACCCGCGAGTGCCAACAGGATCATCGGCAACAGTAGGCATCGCGCGGTTCGCGCCATCAGAGCGTAGGTCCTCTGCATGTGGACAGCTTCCTTTCAGGTTGTGGCCTGACCTGGCCTGAATGTGTGCAGAGTATAGCTGAGCACTGAGTCGTGCTCATGAGGTGCTATCGTCCCCGCGCAGGAAGATGTCAGGCAGCGCGAGGGTGGGACTGGTTAGAACGTAATGCCCACCCGTGCACCGATGACCGTCGCATCTTCATTCGTGCCACCCACACTGTCCACCCATTGCACGTCCGGCTGTATGTAAAGCCACGGCGTCAAATTGGCCTTGTAGAAGAGCTCGTAGTTGGTCTGATCTTCCGTGGGACCGTTCGGCCCCAGATTGTCGGAAGGCGTGATGAGCGTGACACCGAAGCCCAGTTCGTCCGTTGTCCGAGAGGGAAACAAGCCCGTGTACATGGCGCCCAGTGCATACTCTTCTGCGACCGCATTGCGGCTCTCGGGCGCCCAGGAGTATTCAAAAAATGCCACCAGCCCGGGACCGCTCGCGTCGTTGGCTGAGGGCTCTAAATAGAGAGGTTGGCTGACCATCAGGTAGACACCGTAGTTGTCGTCGCGATTTTCCGCATCGGGGTTCGAATCCGGAACAACTTCTGCGGTTTCAAGGGTGGTGTACCACGCACCCAGACTGTAGGTTCCGGCGTAGCGCTGCATGGCTGCGGTTGTCCAGCCGGATTCCAAGAAGCTGATGGTGTCCCCCTCAAACAAACCGCTGTCCCCCAGGCTTTGGCCATCCAGATCCGCACCGTAGACGCCCGCGCGAACGTAGAGTGCTGACGACGGGTCGACCTCGACCACGAGCCCCAGCGCCGGGTCCGGGAAAGTTGGCATAGGAATATTGGCGGGAGGAGAGAAACCCGCGTTGATGTATTCGCCGGTAATATCCATGGCGACGAACTCCGAGTTGGCATCGTGTTTTCCGAATTTTATCCGGCAGCTGCCGTCGCAGAGCTGTTGTTCGTAGTAATAGGCACTGACCTGCGTAAAGTCGTCTGAGTCAAAGGTACTGATGGGTGCCAGTGGACCGCCAGCGGCGTCGTTGATTTCGTTGCCGTCGCCCACCATGTTTTGCAGATAGAAGAAAAATGTGCCCCCCTTCCACCAGCCAAGGCTGCCGGTATCCAGCGTCAGGGTAAGGTCGGCATTGCCCAGCCCGCTGGTATCGTCTTCAGATTTATCGCCACCGGAGATTCGGGACATCACTTCTGCGCTATACACCAGTTCCCAAAGAACCCCTTTCTTCACCCAGTCTGAACGCGTACCGCCCCAGTCGCCCGTCATCGTTTGCCATTGAGACCAGGGTTTGGGAGGTACGTCCGCAGGACCGAGCCCCGTGGTTTTTACCGGATGTTTTTTCCTGAAGTGGGGCAGTGGTGGCGTTTGGCGAATTACGTCCTTCACGGCCTGCTGCGCAGACAGTCCAGTACCTGTGGCGCTCTCTTCATCATGCGGTGGTAGGTCGCGCTGCTGCAGGGACCGATCCCCTAACAAATCGCCGGCGCTGGCGTAGGATGCACCCAGCAGAGTGGTTGTGGCCAGGCAGTATGCTCGCAGCGGCGACGCCCTGAAGGCAGCAACCAGACTGAGGTTGGCCGCGCGTTTGTCGTGTTCTAATGCAGATGCCCGGTCCGCTTTGGCGGTGCGATAGAGTGTTGTCATGATCGGCCTTCCGTGCGCCGTTCAGCGCTTTTGTTGGATTGATCTGTTGCGCCGATGCGCAGCAGAGCCGTCTGCCAAAAAGACCTGTGTTAGCTACCCGCACTTACCAGGATTCGCTCAAGACCGAGCGCGTGGCCTGGACGTCCAGAGACGCTGACAGGCGCTGTTCGGCGTCAGGTGTGTTCCTTACTGAGTCGACGCCACAGGCGAGTTTTGCGGAAACGAGCATGCCTCATCAGATGCTAATGATTCTCAATAACCTTTTCAAGGGGATGCCTATGTACTACTCTAGCAAGCTGTGAAGGAAAAGCGGGCGCGAAGCGCGGCCCGAAGCAGTATCGCTGCGCTGTCCAAGCCTAAGCCGTTTTAGGAAGAAGGTGTGGGAATGGGGTCAACAGTTATAGTGGCCAGTCGGGGCTTGTTCGGAATCATCGCCGCGTGTCTCACGCTGGGCAGCTTTGCCGCAGACGAGTCGAGCAAGGCCGCACCGAACCGGCCCGACTTCAAAAACCCGCCGGACGTCTACAGCGCCAATGGCGTGCTGGACTATGAGATGACGGTGGAGCCGGACACCATTGAAGTCGGTGGGAAGACCGTTACCACCTATTTGTACAACGGGCTGTACGCCCCAGCCACGCTGCACGTGCGCCCAGGCGACCAGCTCCGACTGACGCTGAACAACAAAAAAGATGGCACAACCAACGTGCATTACCACGGCACCAACGTGTCCCCCAAGTCGCCCCAGGACAACATATTCATCGGTATCGCTCCGGGTGAAACGTACCAGTACAAAGTGGATTTCCCCGACGATCACCCTCAGGGGCTTTTCTACTATCACCCGCACTGGCACGGCACCACCGAGTACCAGATTGGCGGTGGCCTGTCCGGCTTGCTGAGTGTCGGAGGCGTGATGGAACCCTGGCCGGAGCTAGCAGACATCACCGTGCGCAACATCATTCTGCGAGATATCCAGATAAAGGATGGCAAAGTGCCGAATCCGCCGGACCCGGGCAACCCCACCATGCGGCTGGTGAACGGCCTGTTGAATCCGTCGATACCGATTCGCCCCGGGGAGGTGCAGCTTTGGCGGGTCGGTAACGTCGGAGCCGATATCTTTTACGATTTGGAAATCGACGGGCACAAACTGCACGAGATCGCCCGCGACGGCATTCGTCACAACCAACCTGTGGTCTATGACAATATCCTGCTGCCCACCAGCGCCAGAACGGAGTTCCTGATTGTCGGCGGTGACGCGGGTGAGTACACTTTCAGAACCCGTGAGATCAATATGGGTCCTGGAGGTGATCCCCACCCGCGGACCACCCTGGCAACGCTGGTGGTCAGCGGTAAAAAATCTGCTGGTGACCCCAATCTCCCCAGCGTGTTTCCCCCGCTGCAAGATTTGCGCAAGGCCGACGCCTGCTGTGATCGCACCATTGATTTTTCCGAAACACCCGACGGCAGTCAGTTCTGCATCAATAACGCCTGGACTGATATGGATATCGTCAATACCCGCGTGCGCATTGGCTGTGTTGAGGAATGGACCATCAACAACTGCTCTGCAGAGAATCACGTGTTCCACCATCATCAGCTGCAGTTTCAAGTCGTCAAGAGAAATGGCAAGGACGTGCCCTTCGCCGGCTGGCAGGATACGGTTGCAGTGGACTTTCGATCGGCCACCGAGGAGTTTCCGGATCGATGCAAATGCAACGCGGATGGCAGTATATGTAAAGACTGCACCTGTCCAACGGCCGACGATCCCCACGGCTCAGTGGTAATCCGTATTCCCTATACGGACCCAATCATCGAAGGAAAAGCGGTGTATCACTGCCACATCGGGGAGCACGAGGACGCGGGCATGATGTCTACTATTGAGATGTCTCCAACGGCTGGCCAGTGTGAGGCGGGTACGCCGTCTTCGTTAAACCGTTTGACACTGACACCCAGCAACAGAGCCGTCTGCAAACCACGCAAGGTAGCCCACGCTCACGATGGCTGAGTCGGCTGGCGCCTGATCGGTCAAGTTTTCAAACGGGTGAAAAGATGACCTCGCTCGGCTTCTGGTCTGTAATCCGAAAAGCAGCAAGGGCGCTTTTGAAGGGCCCTTTCGGGTTCAGGCGGCGTTCTTTCGCTCGCTGTCCGATCGAGTAGTCGATACACATCACCCGTTCCTGGGGCCCCAGGCCGCCCAGAGTGCTGGCGTTGTCAAACAAACCTGGCCCCCTGGTAAACTGATGGCCTCCTGTGCGGCTGCGCCAGTAGTGGCCAATCACTACGTCATCCTGCTGCGCGTAGTCTTCCCACCAGGGGACTCGAGCGGTAAATCGCCACTTCCCTTTGGCCCAGAATGGCTCGGCTGCGACGGTTTCGATGCCCGACGTCATGATGGCTACCGGGTTGTCCATTTGCTTACGTGCCTGGAACTGTGCAACCGCGTCAAGCATTGGCGGTGTCTGCGTCGAGTCGGTCAGCACCCAGGCTCGCTGCTGCTGATCTGCAGCTTGAGTGACACCCTCTAACGCAAGCGTCTGTTGCGACTTGCGGTCGAACAACCGGTAGAGGCTCAGTGCATCGCCTGCGTGGCGACGGACGCAATCCACGGCAGGTTGGTGCCAGCAGGCGTGTACCGTGCGTAATCCCCGTCTTTCCAGTGCCAGAGGTAGTGGCTTGAAAAAGCTCACAATCGCCGAGCGTGAAGACGCATTGATGCGATCAAAAAACCACTCGTTGTTCGGTTTGCGCTCCTGGCGCAGCAGGTTGAGCTCATGATTGCCAAGCACACATTGGGCTCTACCAACGGAGACCAGGTTTGAGATCAGATCGACGACGCCGACGCTGTCGGGCCCCCGATCGACCAGGTCACCCACAAAAACCAGTCGTCTACCTTTCGGGTGGTTGCCGTCGAGGGAGTAGCCCAGCGTATCCAAGAGTGCACGCAGTGAATCGATCTCGCCGTGAACGTCACCGATGAAATCCAGATCGCCGCCCGCCATTTCTGTGATCAATTTGCCTGTCATGAAGTCGTAGAGAGCCTTGCGGAGCGCTTTGGTCTGCCGGGTCAGGCGTACCGGAGTGCGGGTGCGCGGTGCCGGTACGCTAATCAATCTATGGGCCGCTCATGAGAATGGTTACCACTCTCAAATCACGTGCTACACTGATTTTACCAGAGTTGTACCGCTGTATCGTCCAGCTGGCCAGTCTGTCATTCACGATGAGTATCGATCGATAACAGAGTCGAATCATGTCTCAATCTCCATCGGCGCAGGACACCACAGCAGATGCGCTGGACACGGCAAATGTGCGCGATGAAAAGATCGAACAGCGCAACTATGTGATCTTTGTCATTCAGGGCATTGTCATTCAGGCCTCGAAGTCCATCGGAAATGCCCATCTGCTGTTGCCCTACCTGTATGTGTCTACCGGATCGCCGATCTTTCTGGCGGGTATGCTGATGCCCATTCTTGCCGGCGCTCGTTTGATCGGGCAGTACCTCGGTGCGCCGGTACTGTCCGTATCGAGCACGCGAAAGTGGTTCCTAATTGGAGGCTGGGGTGCAACTGCGATCGCTCTTGCTTCCGCAGCACTGGCGGGCCGTCTAACCGATCATGCCGTTGTCATGCTGATCTTTATTCTGGTAGCGCTGACCATGGGTATTGCCAAAGGAATCAATGCGTTGGCCTTTAATGATCTGATGGCCCGGCTGCTTAATCGCGCACGGCGCAACTCGGGTCTATTCTTGATGTCCGCCGCCGGTGGAGCTGTGACCATTGCGGTGACCTGGCTCATGCACAGGATTTCGGCGGGGGGGAATACGGTCGATCACAATGTCAACCTGGCTCTGGGTGCCGCCATGGTGACAGGTGTTGCAACACTATTGATGTTTGCCTTTGTCGAGCCTCGGGAACCGGTGTCTGATGGAACGGCTGATGGACAGTCGGGGCAGACAAAGCCAGCTAAACCCACTCTGTCGATGCGAATCAACAAGTTCCGCGAGGTACTGCAGTACTCGTGGTTTCGCAGCTATTTGATAATGCGCTGCTTCACCGCGACGGTTATTGTCGCCATGCCATTTTACGCGGTACATGGCGCCACGCATCATGTGGAGAAAAGCCCCGGAGGTCTGAGCGCCTTTGTCATAGCCACCAGCGTTGCAGTGATCATCTTCGGCCCTATCTGGAGTCGCATTGGTAAAGTATCACAACGCTACACGCTAGCCCTCGGTTCGATTCTAGTGGTGTGTGCAGGCGTCTGGGCGCTGGTGATTGGTGAAGTGGCATCGCTGCAGTCTGTGCTGGCTCATTCGGTCGTGTTTGCCCTGGCTGCGGCCGGTATCCAGGGCGTCAATGCGTCACGGATGCTGTTTTTAATCGATGCTGCGCCGGAGGAAGAGCTGGCGTATTTCGTAACGGTTAGCACTACATTGGCCGCCGTTCTGCAGCTGGTATTGTCGAGCATTTTTGGCTATCTGGCGCAACTTCAGGGCGTGCACTGGCCCATCATTATATTGGTGGTTCTGAACTCGATCGCAGCAGTTTACTCGTTGAGCTTGCGAGAGCCGGCGAAGTCCACCCATTGAATCTGCGTGCAACAGGATTATGAAATGTGTGTGTTATCTGTGTCGGTGCAGAGTGAATCGACTAATGGTCGTGCAGCCTTCTTCTTCTAAAATCGCTAGGTAGAGACTCCTTGTCATGACAAAACGTATACCCGTCATCCGGGAGGTGTCGCAGCTTTATCAGGATTACGAGAAGGGCCGCTTAGTCTTTTCCCGTGAGTATCAACGCAGAGCGGTCTGGCCTCGCGCGGCGAAGTCCGGCCTGATAGCGAGCATTCTTAAGAACAGGCCCGTGCCACCGGTTGTCCTGCAACGTTTTACTTCGGCGCAGTCAGGGCGGTCTGAACTGATTGTCATTGATGGTCAGCAGCGCTTGCGAGCGATCTTTGACTTTTTGAACAATCACTACCCATTGGGCGGAGTCGGTAGCGAGAGCAAGCACGGGGGCAGACGCTTCGGTGAACTTTCTCGCGATACCCAACACAAGATAGAGAGCTATGAGTTGGTGGTGGAGGAGCTGTCCGGTTACTCGGAGGGAGAGATAGAGGATATCTTCACGCGAAGCAATCGCTTCAGTGTGGCACCTTCGTCGCAAGACTTGCTCCGCCTCGATCGTGGTGGCGCTTTCTATGACCATGTACAGGATATTTGTGCGTGGGATTTCTGGCATGAGGAAAAAGTGTTTGGCAAGAAGAGTGGATCGGATGCTCTCATCGATTTCGTCGCAGATCTTACGGTGCTGTTGATAGAGGGTCCTCAGGGCGGAGACTTTGCAATGCCTGTTTATCTTGCGCATTACCGGCAAACGTTTCCTGAGTCGGCAGAAGTGAGCGCGCGCTTGCGGGCATATCTGGACTGGGTTCTCGAGGCCTTACCGACGTTCAAGAAGTCGCGCTATTCGAAGCCGGCAGAGCTTTACGCTCTGGTTGGAGCGCTCAATGAGGCCTCTGATGAGTCCGCCAGGCTATCGTCGCTTTCCACCGCGTTGGCTGGTCAGCGGCTGCTAAGGTTGCAGAAAAGAACACGCTCCGGAAAACCGACCGGGCAGGCACAGCGATATGTCGCTGCCATCGAGCATCGCTGCAATGAGCTCGTAGCGCGCATGACTCGCGTGGCGATACTGCGCGCCGCGATTGAACCGTGAGCCCACTGATATGAATGCGCCGCGTCGTTCCACGGAGAAGTTTCTCGAAGGGTATGAGCAGCAATATCCGCA
>JBCCYE010000015.1:0-94891 GCA_039190425.1 Pseudomonadota bacterium
GATCATGATCTTACAGCGCGGATCACCCGCACCGGAGACATAGTGCTTTTCACCATTGATCACCCACTCATCACCTTCCAACTCAGCACGCGTTGAGATATTGGTCGCATCCGAGGAGGCCACGCCCGGTTCGGTCATGGAAAACGCCGAGCGGATCTCACCGTTCAGCAGCGGCTCCAGCCACGCCTTCTTTTGGGCCTCGCTGCCATACTTGTGCAGCACTTCCATATTGCCCGTATCCGGCGCTGAGCAATTGAAAATCTCCGCGGCGATGTGTGACTTGCCCATCTCTTCCGCGAGGTAGGCGTACTCCACCGTATTCAAACCTGAACCGGCATTGCCGTCGGTCAGAAAAAAGTTCCACAGACCTTTTGACTTGGCCTTTTCCTTCAACCCCTCGCGCAGGTCATTCTGTCGATCGGTAAACTCCCAGCGATCGCCCACAGCGATGTCTGCATAGTAGTCTCCCTCGACGGGAGAGATTTCCTCATCGATAAAGCGTCTGACTTCTTCCAGTACGGGTGCCACGTTGGCGCTAATACCCAAATCCATTACCGTGCTCCTATAAAAACTGTGCGTGCATTGTTTGCGATTGTGACCGTCAGGCCAATCCAAGCTCCGCGGCGTAATCCGCTTTCAGCTGACGTTTAAAAATTTTTCCTGAAGCGATACGCGGCAGCTGCTCCGTGCGGAAAAACACCTGTGCCGGAATCTTGAACGCGGCCAGGTGATCCGAGAGAAACTCGCGCAGTTCGCTTTCGGTCAGCGTCTGTCCTTCCTTTAACACTACAGCGGCGCCAACGATCTCACCCAGACGCTCGTCCGGCAAACCGAATACGGCTGCTTCAAACACCGCCGGATGACTGTAGACAGCGGCCTCGACTTCCAGGCAGCTGATGTTTTCACCACCGCGGATAATGATCTCCTTGATGCGATCGACAATGTAGACAAACCCGTCCTCGTCCAGATAGGCAACATCACCGGTGTGAAACCAGCCATCGATAAAGGCTTCGGCGGTCGCCTCTGGCTTGTTCCAGTAACCGAGAATATTTGCCGGGCTTTTGATGCACAGTTCGCCTCGTTCTCCCGCCGGCATAATCCGGCCATCCGAACCAACGATGCGGAACTCGGTGACGGCCGGTACGGGTCTACCGCTGCTATCGGGTCGCGCAATGTAAAAAGCACCGGCGTTGACTGCGCCCAGCGCATTGGTTTCAGTCAGGCCGTACCCGATACCGGGGGCGGACTTCTTGAACGTACCGGTAATTTTTTTCACCTGCTCCGGCGGTCGCGCAGCGCCGCCGGCCATAATCTCCGTCAGCGAGGAGATGTCACGATCGGTGGTTTCCGCCGCGGCCTGCAACTCCGCCGACATAGTGGGCACGCCGTTGAACCAGGTGATTTTCTCTTCCTCTATCAGTCGCAGCGCTTCTTGTGCATCCCACTTGTGCATGATGACCATCTTGCGACCAACCACCAGCGACAGCAGGAACGCCGAATGGCTTCCAGTGCAGTGGAACAAGGGTATCGTCACCAAGGCCGACGGCGGCAGACCTTCGTCCCTGACTTCCTGGGATCCGGCTACCTTGGTTGCTATGCCCATACACATCCAACTGTACAGAGCGGACAGCACAGCGCGATGGGATGACAGTGCGCCTTTGGGATGCCCGGTAGAGCCTGAGGTATACATGATCGTGGCGTTGTCATCGGCCGCTACGTCAACCTGCGGCATGTCTGCACCTGCGTAATCGGCAATCAAGTCATTAAAGTAGGCAACGGTGACGTCGAGACCCGCGCAGTCGTCGATGGCTATGATTTGCAGATCGTGTTTTTTCGCGATCGGAGCCAGTCGTTCGATCCGCTGACGATCTGCCACTACAAGGCTGGCATCGCAGTCTTCGAATCCATAGTCCAATTCTTCGGTTGTCCACCACGCGTTCATTGGCACGGCAACGGCTCCAATACTCAGCGCACCCATGAAGGCCATCATCCATTGCGGGTTGTTGCGACTGAGTATTGCGATGCGGTCTCCCTTGCATACACCATATCGGGCCAGAAGCGCTGCAGCGAACTCGGCACTGTGCTGATAACCTTCAGCGAAGGTGTAGCGCTCTTGTAAATAGACCGCGAAATCCTTATCCGCATGACCGAGCATGATCTTGAAATAGTCGCCGAGGTTCGCCGGCATGCTGGCGAAATTCTTATAGTCAACGCCATTGATCTGGACCTGATTGAGCTCAAACATTTGGCCAGGCTGAGTAAGCTCAGCGACGGCGGCGTCGAAGGCTTGCAGTTCTGCATTCATGTGGCTGGGATTACCTCTGGGCGTGGGTGGTTGAACAACGACTAAAACCCTTTTAACTGTGCAAAGCGGTCCAGGTGATAGTTATAGTCGCCCAGCGTATGCTGCGCGACTCTCGCGCGCTTGATGAAGAAGCCGATTTCATGCTCATCGGTCATACCAATACCGCCGTGCATCTGGATGGCTTCGTTGGTTGCCCGCTGGGCGACCTCGCACAGTTTCGCCTTCGCCGCCGAGGCGTACAGCGCCAGCTGCGGATCCTCTGCGTCCACTTTGTGCAATGCCTGCAGAACGATGGATCGAGCCAGTTCCAGCTCCGCGAACAGCTGTGCCGCGCGGTGCTGCAACCCCTGAAACGAGCCAATCACTCTGCCAAACTGTTTGCGTTCCTGCAGGTAGCCGACGGTCCGCTCAAACGCTTCGACAGACAAACCCAGCAGCTCGGCGGCCAATCCAATATTGGCAATATCCAGGGCACGATCGAGGTCTTGCCAGATCTCACCGGATTTTCCCAGTTGAGCATCGGCGCCGACCACCACATCCGTCAGAACCAGGCTGCCAACGTTGCGGGAATCTACCAGGTTGCGTGCCTCGCGAGTCAGCCCCTGAGCGTCTGCATCGACCAGAAAAGCGGACAAACCGTCGGTGCGGCCCGGTTCGCCGGCCGTACGGGCAATGACAATAAACTGATCAGCCGCCGTGGCGTCCAGCACCAGCGTTTTCTTTCCCTGTAGCCGAAAGCTATCCCCATCGGGGCTGGCGGTCGTCGCCACCGCTGCCGGATTGTGGTGTTGCCCTTCCTGCAGTGCCAAACTTACCAGTGTGCTGCCACTTGCAATCTCAGCCAGCAGTGATTGCTTTTGTGCTTCGCTGCCCAATTCGCTGATCACACTGGCAGCAATCAACACGGTGGACTGCAGCGGACTGGCGCTCAGGTTTCGACCCACCTGTTCCAGAACCAGACCCAATCCCGTGTGTCCGTAACCCAGTCCACCATAGGCCTCGGGAATGGCGATGCCCGCCCAGCCCATCTCAGCCATTTGTTGCCAGACCTCCTGGGAAAAGCCGGGCTGTGCGCCACTGTCTCGTAGGTCGCGCTGATGGCTGACCGTTGCGTGTTCGCTGAGAAAACCGGCCGCAGCATCTCGCAACATGAGGTGTTCTTCGTTCAATACCAGAGCCATGGGTTCGATCCTCTATCGCCTACGCGTCGGGCAGGCCAAGCACCCGCTTGGCAATGATGTTCAGCTGTACTTCAGACGTCCCGCCTTCGATTGAATTGCCTTTGGAGCGCAACCAGTCCCGGCTGAGTTTACCTTGGTCATAGGGCTCTCCCGACCATCCCAGCGCGTATTCACCCTTCACCGCCAGATTAAGTTCATTACGGCGCTTGTTCAGTTCCGTGCCGTAGTACTTGAAAATAGAGGAAGCCGGACCCAGCCCCTGACCAGCCTTCGCCTCATCGCCCACGCGCGCCATGGTGGCGCCAAACACCATGGTATCCAACTCGTACTGCGCAATGTCCTGGCGGAGGATGCCATTCGACACCCGGCCGCTGTCGTCCATGCCAAACGCCTCGACGGCCATTTGCCCCAGGGATTTGCTGGCTGCCGTTCCAAAGGCGGAGATCATTTCCCGCTCATGCGTCAGCAGGTATTTGGCGATGGTCCAGCCATGGCCCTGTTCGCCGACAAGGTTCTTTTTATCCGCAATGGCATCGTCAAAAAATGTCTCGCAGAAGGGTGAACTGCCGCTGATCAGTTTGATGGGCTTCACGGTCACCCCGGGCTGATCCATATCGAACAGCACGAAGCTGATCCCCTCGTGCTTGGTACCGGAGTTGTCCGTCCGCACCAGACAGAAAATCCAGTCCGCTTTGTCCGCGTAAGAGGTCCAGACCTTTTGACCATTGATCAAGAAGTGATCACCCTGGTCTTCCGCTCGAGTGGCCAGACTGGCGAGATCTGAGCCGGCATTCGGCTCCGAGTAGCCCTGGCACCAACGGATCTCGCCGCGAGCGATGCGCGTCAGATGCTCTTTTTTCTGCGCCTCATTACCAAACTCGAGTAGCGCAGGACCGAGCATTGAAATGCCGAAACTGTCGAGCGCGCGGCGCGCGCCTATGGCCGTCATCTCCTGAGCCAGCACTTTGGCTTCGTCCTTCGTCAGGCCACCGCCACCGTACTCCTTGGGCCACTGTGGCACGGTCCAGCCTTTTTCAGCCATGCGCTCACACCACACAACCTGGTCCGGATGACGGATGTCGGGGTTGCGGCCGCCGTTGTAAACATCTTCGAAGCTGGTGACGGGTTGACGCATGGATTGGGGGCAATTGTCTTCCAGCCAGGCTCGGGTTTCCTGGCGGAACTGGTCAAGATCACTCACGGGTAACCTCACTTGTTACTGGATTAAGACGCCGGGCCCCTGGGGGTCGGCAGGCGCCGTTTTCTACAAGATACCTCGACCACGGCGCACGCAGAGGCTACCGCCGCGGGCGTTTGAACATACAGTATGTTTTGCGAGCCTTCAAGTATCCTGGACGATGGCCCCTACTGCGACATCATGTCACAGGCCCGGCGTCATGCCCGCCGCTATACTCCCATCCCCTTTGACGTCCCAGAGAAAAACCATGAGCGATTCGGCACGCCCCACCGCAATGCTTGCCAGCCTCGTCAGCGCACTGATCGTCCTGCCTGCCAGCGCCAATACCCTCGAAGAGCTGCTGGTCACTGCTGAAAGCGATAATCGCACCATCGAACTCAGCGACGCAGTCGTTGTATCACCCGACGTCGCAGAGCTGATCAAAAGCGCGCCTGGCGGCAATGGCAACAACAATGGACCGCTGAGCAGCATTCCACAGTATCGCGGTATGTACGGGCCGCGTGTGTCCGCTCGCATCGATGGAATGCAGATCGCGCCCGCCGGGCCCAATTGGATGGACCCACCCCTGTCCTATGCGGTCACCGGGCAGCTGGAGTCACTGATTGTTCACCGCGGGATCGCACCCGTCAGCGTCGCCCAGGAATCCATCGGTGGTGCGGTTGAAGCTCGTATGCTGACCGGCGAGTTCGCAGAAACGGATGAGCTACAAGTCGGCGGGCAGCTGCTGGGCGTGACCGAATCCGTCAACCGTTCTTACCAGGCCAACGCCGTAATCCTGGCCAGCACACAGCAGCAACGTCTCAAGCTTGCCGCAACCACCCAGAAAGGCGATGACGCGGCGTTTCCCGGCGGCGACATTACACCGACCGAATACGAGCGCCAGCGCTACGACATCGGCTATGGCGTTCACACCGGTGCACACACGCTGCAGTTCGATTACGGCTACAACGATACAGGCGAAACCGGAACACCGGCATTGCCCATGGACATCGACTTCATTGAAGGCGACCTCTACCGTGCCGGATACGAGTACAACTCAGGCAGTCCGATGACCCTTGATTTCGTGGTGTTCGGCAGCACGCTGGATCACGAGATGACCAATTACAAGTTGCGCCAACCGCCGCCTTCAGGGGCCATGTTCCGTCGCAATACAGCCAGAGCAGACAACATCGGCTTTAATCTGGGCACCACTATGACCGATGCCGATGGCCAGTGGCAGGTCGGCGTCGACGGTTTCTCAGCGGATCACAACGCCGATATCGACAATCCCAACAACCCCATGTTCTTCGTCGATGCATTCAACAGCGCTGAACGTGAGGTACTGGGCGTATTCGTAGAGCGGCAACAGGTTTTCAATCAGCAGTGGCAGGGCGAACTGGGCGTTCGTTACAACCGAGTGGATATGGACGCCGGTGAGGTCGATGCGACACCCGCTCGCATGATGCCGCCCGCTCAGGCACTGCGGGATGCATTTAACAACGCGGATCGCTCGCGCACCGACGACAACCTGGATGCGGTGGCCAAGCTCTGGTACCGGGTCAATGATCAGAACCAGCTCATGCTAGGTCTCGCGCAAAAACACCGTTCGCCGAGCTATCAGGAGCGCTATCTGTGGCTGCCGCTGCAGTCCACCGGCGGCCTGGCAGACGGCTACACCTACACCGGAACGATCGATCTCGATCCCGAGCGGGCCCGGCAGGTCGAGCTCGGTTGGGACTTCAACGGAAACAGCTTCAACGTGTCTCCGCGCCTGTTCTACAGCAAAGTCGAAAACTACATCGAGGGCACTCCCAGCACCTCCGCCGATGCCGTGATGTTCGTTCGCATGATGAACCAAATGAACGGTACCAATAACCCCGACCCGCTGCAGTTCACCAATGTGGACGCCGAACTGTACGGCTTCGATATGGACTGGAGCTGGCAGTTAACCGAACGCTGGAACCTGTCGGGACTGGTGAACTACGTTCGCGGCAAACGGGACGATGGCGGCAACGATGATCTGTACCGAATCGCGCCGCCCAACGCCAGTCTTCGACTGGGCTACGCCACCGCACGCTGGAGCGCGGCGGTAGAGAATATACTCTACGCAGAACAGGACGATGTGAGCCAGATAAACGATGAACAAACGTCCTCGGGCTATGGCATCGTTAATGTGCAGGCAACCTGGCAGGCGACCAATCAACTGCAGTTGGCAGCGGGCGTGGATAACCTGTTCGACAAGGAGTACGAATCTCACTTGGGCGGCTACAACCGGGCTGGCAACCCCGACATCGCCCGAGGGGCAAGACTGCCCGGGTACGGCGCCAACGCGTTCGCCCGCATTCTCTATACCTTCTGATTAGGACGCACGCGCGGCCCGGTGCCCAGAAGCGGCACCCGGTCAGGCGACCCACTCCATCCGGTATAATTAAATAAACTAAAAATCCGCGACTGATTCGTTTTTGACGACCCCTGACCCTCCACCACCCGCCGTGTCGGCCACAAACCGGAACTGGCTCAAAGAAACACCAGATTCTTCCGTTTTCTCCCGATTTTTATTGCTGTGAGGGCCCTAGCTTGCAATTCTAAAGTTACAACAAACGACAACATTGGTCAGGGACAATGAAGCTACATCTGGCAAGCGGGATAAGGGCAATCTTGCTGGCGGCCGCACTTTCAGGCAGTGCGTCGGCAAGTGCCGTCGACTCGGAACTGTATCTGGCTGGGCTTGGTCTGCACCAGGAGACCGGTCGTAATATCTACTTGGGCGGCATCTACCTGGAGCAGGAAGTCCCCCGACCGGCCAACTTCACGCAGGCGGCCGGTACCCGGGTGATGGAGTATCGGGTAGTCGCCCGTCGTACCAGCATGCGCAGCCTGCTGGGGGGCATGTTGCTGCAGAGTGAAGTCGCTACTGGTCACCCGCCGGATGACGCGACCATGCGGTTCGCCGACGCCATCTTGTCGGCAGTCAACACGAGCCTGTACGCGGGCGATTCACTGAAAATCGTGCATACCGGTCAGGATGAGACCATCGCGCGACTGAACGGCCACGAGCTTGCGCGCGTTAACGACGCCGCAGTGTCCGATTATCTCCTGATGGGCTGGGTTGGCGAGAGCGGGCCGTCCACCATATTTCGCAACGATCTGATGGCTGACCAGGTGGATCCTTCGTTGCTCTCTGCCCTAGAAGCCAATACCTACAGTGAGAAGCGGGAACAGGAGATCGCTGGGTATCTCCGCTCAGGCCAACCGGAGGCCGCCGCTTTGCCGCAGCCAGAGGTCAGCAAATCTCAAGGTGCAACGCCGTCTGCCGTGGCCGAAGTAGCCACAGTCAAAGAGGCGACTTCCAGCGCGGCCGCGTCTCCGGCGGCTGCAACAACTGCGGCTAACAGCGCCAAGACGTCCACGCCAGGCAGCGCTTCCGACAGCCAGACCGAAGCCGATGCGGTAGCGCCTGCTGCCGAGCTCGGTTTGATCTCGGTTGCGGCAACGGCGCGGCCGATGAGCCAGATTGGCAACACTGGACAGGCGGCGCCAGATGTTCCCCAGGATCCTCGCACAAGCCTGCCACCCGGCAGCCAGGATCAAGCCGTGCAGTTGGCCGCTTTGATTCCAAGTGAGTCAGAGCAGCCGCCCGCATCGATCCTCAGCACCATCGAAAACATGGGCATTCAAGAGTATTCGCGCCGGCTGGCTTCTTTCCACCGCAGTCTGACCGCTCGGGTTTACGGGGAGATTCGCTATCCCAAGCGCGCCGTCAGACGCAGCCTGGAAGGCACCTTGGAGCTGGACGTTACCCTGACGCACAACGGCGAGCTGGTCGATATTCAGATCGCCCGTGACTCAGGTCATGTTCTGCTGGACGATGCGGCCATGGACGCCGCCAAGAAGGCGTTTAAAGCGGATTTAAATGAAGTGGATCCCGTGGCTATTGCAGAATTCAGCGATGGCCAGAGCAATATGATCATCCCCATCCCGATCAGCTTCCGCCTGACCACGGATTAAGCGAACGCAGCGACCTGATCAGCGCACCAGTAACCGGTGCGCCGTACGTTGCGTCACTTCCACGTAGCGAGCCTGGGTCCAGCTACAGTCGTGACACAAATGCGCCCAGCGCTCCACCGATAGCTCTACAAAGAGCAGGTCCGTCGCCTCCGGCACGGACAGGGCGCTGGTCAGAACGCCATCTGCGCTCAACGCCATCACTGCGGCCTCACAACCCTCCCGCACAGCCGCAAGCCGATCGCCCCAGGCGACCCGCGCTGCGTCATCGTGGGTCTGCAGCGCCATCAGCGCTCGCGCAACGCCATAGATTTCTGGAATGTAGTTGCCCCAGGCTTCAATGAACGCGGCCAGGCGTGTGTTTCCCGTGGGGGCGGCGCGGCTCGCTGCCAGCCGATCGTCGACCCCCATGACGTCATCGATGTGGCGCGTCGTTGCCGTCAGCAACTCAGCGCGAGAAGGAAAGTGCAGGTAGACCGCCTGGCGGCTGATCCCCGCCTGCTTGGCAATATCGCTCATTCTAACGGCGCTGGGGCGATCATCCGCGAGCAGCTTCCAAGCGCTGTCGAGTATGTTGTCCCGGGTACTCAGTTTTTGACTTGACATGGTGTCAATATAGCATTACTTTACACGACGTCAACTTTACACGGTGTAAAGTTTAGCACCCAAGCGACTTGAGAGGAGACTTGAGATGAACGTCATCGTATTCGGAGCAACTGGAAGCGTGGGACGGCTGGCCGTCGAGCGCATACTGGCTAAGGGTCACCGCGTTACAGCGTTTGCAAGGCACCCAGAGCAACTCGCCCTACAACACCGGGGCCTTACCCTGCACGCAGGAGATGCAATGAACGCTGCCGACGTGCAACAGGCCATGGCCGGACACCAGGCCGTTGTGATCACACTGGGTGCCGGCGCCAACCGCAAGAATCGGGTGCGTTCCCAAGGGACCGAGAACATCATCAACGCTATGCAGCGGCACGGCATTCGGCGGCTGATCTGCCAGTCCACCCTGGGCGTGGGCGAGAGCTGGTCCAACCTGAACTTCTTCTGGAAGCACATTATGTTTGGCGTACTATTGAGACCCGTCTTTCAGGATCACGAGCGCCAGGAAGCCGTGGTGCGCGGTAGCCATCTGGAATGGACGATTGTGCGCCCAAGCGCCTTCACCGACCAGCCCGCCAGCGGCAGTTACAGAATTGATGTTCCGCCGTGGGTGAACAATCTGACCCTGACGATCTCAAGAGCCGATATTGCGGACTTTTTGGCGCGCTGTGTGGTCGACACCGGCTTTGTGCAGCGAGCGGTGGCGATCAGCAATTGACGGTGTGTCTACTCGCGGCGACGTAGGAGATCAAATTGGGCCGACTGTCCCCACACGGTGGACAGTCGACGACGGACTCATAGAGCGGACGTCTGAGCTACTGCTCAGTCGTCCGCTGGGCGACGACCGTGGCCGTCTTTGTTCTTCACAATGCGCACGGTACGCTGGCAGGTCTGCAACCACTCCACCACAGTGTCGGTTTTCAGAGCCCTTACGTAACCCTGTTCATTGCGACAAGCGATGCTGGTTTTGTTTGGCGTCCAATCCCCTTCTTTAGGACGAGGCTTACGCGTGCTGTAGTACCACAACCCGCGTCTATCCTGCATGACGTACTTCGCCTCAGCCGGCAAGTACACTTTTTTGCCCTCGATGACTGCGAATACTTCAGGTCCCTCAATCGGACCGTTACCAAGTTCAGCGGTGGGTGTTATCGTCAACATGTCAGTGACCCCCTTTTCTTTTAATCGACTGTTTGTTGTTCCACCGGTACGGATTTCCTGTTGTTAAGTGGGCTGTAACAGGACCGTCCCCTGGCCACCTTTTATCCGGCGACGGTCCAGTTATATGTCGGGGCCCCTGACACGGGCAAGACCGAAAATGCCATATTTTTATCTTATTTCAAATAACAGCTAAATATTGGCCAATTTTTTTGATTTATTTAGTTTTTTTATGGCATATCCACTATTATCTGCCATTTTTTTATATCTCAGAGTGCTCAGAAATCGATGGGAATCGCGGCCACCGGCCGATGCAGAGCCTCCGACATGGCCTTTTGCGAGGTGCCCTAGACGCCCTGGGCCACCTGGGGGGCAGCCCATGAGCAAGAGCAGGATGAATACCGAACAGGCTACCGGAAGGGCGCTAGTTCGGTACTAGGGTGATGTGTGGCGGGTCTTCCGGAGACGCGTCAAGCGGCTGCAATACCGTCTCTTCGCCTTTCACGGGCGGCAGCTCAGCAGCATCCTCCACCGCGCTCATCAGCATGTAAAGCGCGAGCACCGCGCGGCTGTCTTCTGTCTCCATGTGGTTCGCAAACGCAGCCAGACCGCCTTCTGTAATGACGCCCAGCACCACCGCGTTGGTGAGGTAGTCGCGAATGATCTGTCGATTGACCTCATCGCGCAGGTAGCGCTGGTAATGCTCGCCGCCCAAAATAGCCCGCAGGGAATCGAGATCGTCGGTCATATCTGCTTTGTCCGCCAGGACTCGCGACTCGCCAAACGCGCGATCGATCCAGGCCACGATTTCATCGAGGTGCAATGGTTGTTCCTCCACTGGCTCTAGACCGCTTGCTGCTTAAGCGCAATCTGCTTTTGCAAACCGTCGAGATCGGGTACCTGATACACAACGCCCTGCAGTTCAAAGGCGGCGGTCGCATGGTCTGCAACCCCATCCGGCACATCGGTGATCTCTTCGGGATCGACCCGGGCCGCGGCCAGTCCTTCACCGCGCACCGCCAACCCCCAATATTCACAGGCTTCGCCTTCCAGCCCGAGGAATACGGCGATCAGACCCGTCCCGCGACGTGGCTCTCGCCAGCCATCCTCGCCATCGGCAGCAAAGTCCAGTACGGGGATCTCGCGACCCCGCCAGAATACCTCTGTCGGCGGCTGCTCAGAACGGGTCGGCACAGTCACAATCTCAGCCAGACAGTTTTGTGGCACCGCCCATGTTTCCTCTTGCGAACAGGGCAGCAGCACACACCATTTTGCATTGTCGTCACTCATACTGTTTCCTTAAGCCAGCTGCAGCTCATGCCCGGTCAACTCGTTAATCTGCTCAATCAGTGCAGGGAAGTTGAACGGTTTACCCATATAGGCATTACAGCCCGCTTCTTTGGCCAGCGCGCGGTGCTTGGCACCGGTACGCGAGGTCACCATGATGACCGGCAAATGGCCGTAGCGACGGGATTTACGAATCTCTCTCAACGTTTCGATGCCGTCTTTCACCGGCATCTCCACATCCAACAGCACAACATCGGGCAAGCGGTGAGTCGAGTTCAGCAAGTCGATCGCCACCATGCCATTCTCAGCGGTCACTGTCTCTACACCCACTGTATCCAGCTGGCTGGTCGCTACCATGCGCTGTGTCCGTGAGTCGTCCACCACCAGCGCCAGCAGGGTCGAGTCTTCGTCCTCGCTGACGGCGACCGGTGCCACCCCGTCGTCTCCAACGGAGTCGGCTAGCAGGTTCAAATCCAGCGCGACCAATGCCTCGCCGTCTGAGGTTGTCGCCGCACCGGCCACACCCGCCACGTCGTAAAACTGCGACCCCAGAGACCGCACCACGAGTTCCAAGGCCTGCTGCACATTGTCGACGGCAATCGCCATTTTGTTCTGTCCGGATCCGGCGATGATGACCGGGACGAATTCGCCCCACAGCGGCCGTTCAGGCAGTCCAACGCTGTGGCAGAGCGTACCCAGATAGGCTGGCTCACAATCCATATCCGACAACGTTAGAAAGCCTCCACTCTCCACTGCCGCAAAAAACTCGTCCGCCGGCACCTGGTCAACTGCGATCAAACCATTGAGCGGGATGGCGTAGGAGTTTTCCGCCACGGTCACCAAAAGTGCACCGTTTACCGTCACGTTACTGGGAATGCGCACCTCGAAGGAGGTACCCACACCCACCACTGACTGAATTTGTATATCACCTCCGATCTGCTGTAGTTCGGTGAGCACGATGTCCATACCCACACCACGACCGGAAATCTCGCTCAGCTCGCTGGCGGTTGAAAAACCCTTGTGGAAAATAAGCCGAACGGCTTCATCATCGCTCAACTCGTCCACATTGACGTCCAGACCCTTCTCATAGGCAGATTCGCGAATCGCGTCCGGGTCAATACCGCGGCCATCGTCCGCTAGCTTGATGATATAGTCGCCACCAGACTTGCGCACATCAATGGTGATACGGCCCGCCGTCGGCTTGCCGGCCGCCAGCCGGTCGTCCGGTGATTCAATGCCATGGTCCAGCGCGTTTCGCACCATGTGCTCCAGTAGCACCTGACAGCGCGCATAGTGGTCGCGGTCCAGCGCACCGATTTCATTCAGCACCTTGAAGCTCACGACTTTGCCAAGATCGGTGCTTACGGTCCGGACAATGCGTCGTAAACCCGGCATCAGTCGTGATACGGGGACCACTCGAGCGCCCTGAATAGACGACGAAATACTCGATATGACCGACGACTGCTGCTTGAGAAGCAGCTCAACTTGTGTTGTCTGACGACCGAGCACATCCACCAGATCGGACAAGTCCTCAACGCCCTCGCGCAGGATGCTCGCCGCCTCCTGGAGTTCTGAGTACTGGTCCATCTCCAGCGCGTCCATATCCGTTGAGGAGTTGCCGCGCGCGTTCACATTCAATAGCGCCCGATCGGCTATCTTACCGATGTGGGTACGCACCGAAGACAGTCTGGCCAAAAGCTCCGAGGTGGAACGTTTGCCACGCGTAGTGCTCTGGGAAGCACGCACACTCAGCTGCTGCGCCTGATTGGCGAGGTTCAGCAGGTGGTCCAGCTTCTCGGAGGTGATACGTACTGACTGCTGCGCGGCCAGTGCCTTGGCGCCTTCGTCTGCAAGCTGCTGATCGCGCTCTTTTTCACGCTTACTGACCACCGCTTCCTGTGCAGGTGCGGCGGCAGGCTCCCGCGACGTTTGCGCCGCAGCTGTCTCGCCACCGGTCTCGTCCACACTGTCCTCATTGACATCGGCCGCTTCATCCGCGGGGTTCGCCTGCGACGGCAATTCACTGTCAATGTCGCGCCGTTGCTCGGTGACAAATTCAATGCCACGCACCACCGAATCCAGCCAGGCGTTCACGATACGGAAATAGTCCTGAGCTTGATCTGAAGCGGGTACGGGCAGCGATTCAATCAGAGTCTCAAAGTTGTGGATCAGCGTTCCATAGCGCTGCAGGCCAACCCCCTTGGCAATACCTTTGATCGTATGCAGCGTGCGGGATACGCTCGCCACCACAGGCTCCGCCGCTACATCTTTTTCCCACTCGCTGACGAGATCTTCCAGTTTTTCGACTTCGGCGGCGCCTTCTTCGATGAACGCATCCAGGAAATCGTCAAAGATCTCGGTACCGCTCTTGGAGGTATAGCTGAACTTGATCCCGTCGGGAATCGCCCAACTCATATCCGTTGCAGCGGCAACGCTGGCGATCGATACCTCCGGAGCATCCGGTCGCTCAGCGGCAGGCGCGAGATTCAGCTCCTCACGCTCCTCCGCAAACTCTTCTACATCCACGCCACAGATGGCGTCGGAGACGGCCTCGGAACGGTCCTCTAGACTCAGGAAGGCCTCTTCAATCTCGCTCCCAAGCTCCGCCTCGCTGTCCAGGTCACCGGCAAAATCTTCACCCAGTGCGTCCTCGAACAGATCGTCTCCGAACCCTTCGATCGACATGAGGTCATCGTCCATCGCAACCAATTCGTTTTCCAGTCCATCACTTTCTGAGAGCGCTTCTTGCGTAGCTGTGGATTCGTCTTCGGGCGATTCTTCTGCGGCGGCACCAGGCATCTCTACCTCGGCCATCTGTGCGCTTGCGAGAAGCTCATCGTTGTCAACAGCTTCCTCCGTTCGCTCCGCTTCCAGAGACTCTTCAGTCAGGCCAAAGTCGTCGCCAAACAGGTCCATATCCTGTTCATCGGACTCGAAGCTGCCGACCATAATGGCCGCGGCTTCGTCGTCCGTCACCGCGCCAACGGCTTGCTCAACCTGTTCAAAAGTGAGATCTTCGAGCCACTCGTCCCCCGCTTCTCCTTCGAGAGCAGAAGCTTCGGAGAGATCTGCCATTGCGGCATCGAACTCAAGATCCTCAGACTCCGCCCGCGCTGTCAGAGCTTCTGGCGCCTCGGCAGGCTCATCATCCGACTCGGGAACCAGCAGCTCTTCGGCAAAGGCGTCGACATCTTCATCAAACGCTTCGTCTGCGACAAATGCTGCTGCATCTGGCAATTCACCATCGTCCTGCTGCGGTGCAGCTTCACTGAAAAGACTGTCCTCAGTTTCCAGTAACTCTTCGGAGAAGCCATCTTCGGAGACGCCGTCCAGCGCAGCGTCAGAGGGATCAACCGCCGCCGGATCGAAATCCTCATTAAAGAAGGCATTCCAATCCCGCCCCTGCTGACTGGTGATGCAGACAAAAACCACATCACGTGCCTCCTCAGGCAACTGCTCGAGGGGCTGCGGCAGCCGGCTGCACACCTCGGACACGGGCAGATAGCCCGACTCTCGACAGTGCGCGATGGACGCTTCGTCAGCACCCAGCATGACCTGCACATCAGCCGCATCCGCTGCCAGCTGCAGCGTCTCAGCGCGTGCGGCGACTTGCGACGAGATCTCTTCTATCACCGGGACGATAATCTCAGCAATGTTGGCCAGTGGCGCAGTGTCTGCCTGCCCAAGCTCACCGAATTCTTCGGCGAAATCAATGTCTTGTTCGGTTTCAAGATCGACCGAGATCATCTCGTCCACCGACTCCAGATTCAATTCCTCGGGATCGGCTTCCAGTTCAGGCAGGTGTTCGCCTTGCAACAGATAGTCATCAAACGCCTCGTCGTCGGTCGGCTGCGGCGTTGCTGCAACGTAGTCCAGCACGTCGCCAAACTCTTCAGCCTGTTCGGCAACTTCCGCTTCGTCTATTGCTTCCAGCGGCTCCAACTCGAGCGCCTGCGGTTCTTCTGCGTGCGTATTCTGGTCTTCCGTTGCCTCGCCTTCCAAGTCCAGGACACTTTCATCCAATGCATGGGTACCCAACGGCTCTTCGGATACAACCGCATGGATCTCCTGATCTGGGTCCGACGCGTTGACCTCCGCTGCTTCGGCGGCCGCCGCTTCCTGTTCCGGCAGACTCGCGGCAAGCGCGTTGTCGGCGCCCTGTTCATCATTGGCAACCTGCTGGCTGTCAGGATCGGCAACCTGGGAGGGGGTCGGCGCTTCTTCCAGCTTGCGCGTCTTTTTGGACGATTTGACCCGCTTGATGGTCATATAGGTCTCGCCCATGTCGTCATCATTGGCCAGACCCAGAATATCGGTACCTTCGTCTACGCTGCGCGTTTGTACTGGCTCCTCAGACTCACGGGTGAAGTCCACCGCCATGTAGGTTTGCTCAGACTTGGCGCCACCGGCGTCTTCAGATCCGTCGCCACTGTCATCAAAAATGTTGCTCCCGGGGCCTTCCGACGATATGACGATCTCTTCGCCAACGTAGTTGGCCAGATCGTCACCCCCATCGTTGCCACGAAACATAGGCCGAGCCGCGACCTCCGCTTCGTACTCAGACAGTCCGCTGTCACTGTACTCCTCATCATTAAGGGCAAATAGGCCGTTGTCTTCGGGTTCCGACAGGTCGGAGTCCAGCAGCCACTCCAGATTTTCCTCCTGGGTTGACTCCTCTGACTCCGTTTTGTCCTCGCCATCGAGGGGACTGATGTTCTTGTCAGTCTGCATTCTTTTTCTCCCGTCAGGGATCGGCCGCGCGGCGGCCGACCCATCAGTGTGTCAGAGGTTCACCGGACTTCGCATTAGTAGATCCAGCCAGTGCGAAACAGTCATCCGTCAGCTTGCGAATCCGATCGATGTCCGGGCCTTCGTCATTGCTGTACGAGGCCACAAGATCAGGCAAGGCCTTCACCACTTCGTCCACGAGTCTCTGCAATGCGTCGCCCGGGGACAGATCACCGTCCAGGGAGCGGTCGAGCATATCCTGAGCCGCCCATCCGAGTTCTCCCAGAATATTCGCCCCCACCGCACGTCCATTGCCCTTGAAGGTGTGGAAGTGGCGCCGAATGTCTCGCAGCACCTCGTTCGCCTCTGGTTCCTTCAGCCACTCGGCAGTCAACTGACCCAGCTCGGCGACGATTTCTTCAGACTCTTCAATAAACACATCGCGAAACTCATCGGGGATGTCGCCATCTTCGACAAGGGTACGATCCTCAAGATCTTCCGCGGCCTGCACAGGCTTGACCGCCGCGGTGCGACCGGGGGATAGCTGTTCAGCCCACTCACCAAGCTCGTCAGCTCGTTGCTGCGCAAGCGCCATAAGGTGCGAGGTATCGTCCAGCGGATCGATCAAAGACCGCTGCATGTGCATCTCAACTTGGGCAAAGGCATCTGCAAAGCAGCGGAAGGCGTCGTCCTCGCGAACACTGCCAGCATCAGAGGCCGCACTCAGCCAGTTGTGACACTGCTGGATGATCCCGCTTTCCTTTTCCATACCGGCGAAAGTCAGCGCGCCAACGATGTCTTCCATCAGTTCCAGCGATTTCTCGATCGCCTTGCGATCCGGCATCGTTTCCTGCTCATCCAGGAAGTCTTTTGCCAGTGAATACAGCAGATCAAGATCCGGGTCACCGCCGTCCGCGTCTTTGACCGCCTTGCGCAGCTCCTCATAGCCCTGGTCGGACTTGTTGAGATAGCGATGCAAAGCCATTGTTAGACGCAGCGTAGCTTCCTCGTCGGCAGGCTTCTTCTCAAGAGCCGCTTTCAAGGCTTTACGGCGCAGGATCTGATGGAGATAGTTCTCAACGCAACCCATTTGATTGAATGTTGCTGTAACTACATTCTCGCGCAATTCATAGTCGTGACCGGATACTGCACTGCTCAGACCATGCTGCAACTTATGCTCAAGGTCCTGGCGAACTTCGACGATGACACGAATAAGATCTCCGTCATCGCCACCAGAACGCTCCATACGCTTGACAGCCGCGTTGAGCGAGTCGGCATGGGCGAGCTGGCCTGCCGCAACCAACCGCGCCTCTGCCGCATCCAGCGCGTCTGTCACGGTGCGATCGTCTGCGAGATCCCCACTGGGGGCCTCATCGCCTTCCTCGGTTGCTTCCTGCCGGCTGTTGATGCCCTCAACGACGGTATTCAGCTGCTCCAGCGCACCGTTGATTGCAATGATGATGGCATCAGTGTGTACCAGGCCGTGATTGGAATCGGCCAGGGTGCTATCCGTGATTCCAAACGTCTCGCGAATGCTGGAGATATGCACGGGTTTGGAACGACAGGATGCGACGTAAAAGAGCATCTGCTGAAGCAGATCATCATAGTTTATGGACTTGTCGAGTTGGCGCCCTTTCTCGCGCGCCGCCTTAATGGAGAACGCACCGGCCTTGAAGATCTGCGCGATGCACTCATCAGGCACGATGAGACCACCCGCAATACCCTCACAAATTCCGATCATCGTAAACCAGTACCGCTCCGCTTCACTGCCGGCAAACAGTGACTGCATCTTCCGAGAGATTCTGGCAACCGTTTTCATGCTGTCGGCAACGTTCCGACGCCGCAGACCCTGCTTAGCCATCTCCAGATACAAGGCCAGCATAACGTTGGCACGCTTTCGAACTTCTTCATCCGAGCCACCGGAAGCGTCGGGGCTGATGCCAACGTTGGGGGGTACGCTCATGTGGAAGAAAAAAGCACGCGGTCGCGGCTTCTCACCGGACCAACGGCGCAGATCGTTAACGTACTGCTCAAGACCACGCCCGGTATCGTGGCGCACGTCCTGTACGTGCTCCAGATAGGCCGGTATGACCTTGAGCGCCTGCATAAGGCCTCCCATGGCCAGCTTGCGACGCTCACCAACCAGTTTGTCCTTGTACAGATAATTCAGACTGCGCTCCATTTCCAACGTCAGCATTTCAGCCTTGCGCATACCAAGAGCGCGCAGCGTAGAGGTGACCTGGTGCACCGCCCACATACAGCGAAGCAGTGGCTGCTTCTGCGACGGGTCATTGCTGTACTCGACCAGAGCCGCTTCGGCGTTATCGGCCTGGTTGTTCATCAGGCCGATAACCCACTTGAGGGACACGATGTCGGGGTTTTTGTTGTTCACTGTTTCAACCTCCCGTTGATCTACTTATGCCGCCAGTTACTTCAAAGAGTTCAAGACGCTTTTTTAGTCTCTGCCTTGCCGGGCTCTTCCATCGCCTGCATTTCTTCTTCGCGATAGACTTTCTTGGCTCCCGAGACGGGCTTGAGCTCCTCAACTCCAGCGACAGCGGGCTGAGCATTCTCATCTTCAATCTTGAATTGGCTCAAACTCTCAGCCACATCGCGCATAGAGGTCTTCAGGCTACTTACACCGACCTGCGTCGATTCGCTGTATTGGCTGATGTCAACATTACGCTCGCGAATCTCGTCCATCGCGCTGTTCATGTTCTGGGCAGTCGCTGCGGACTGGCCGGCCGCATCGTCCACCGAGTTAATGATCGAGCTGATGGCCGAAGAGCCTGCGTTGATTTCCTCAAGCGACGCATCCAATCGATCGATGTACTCAAGAATGGTCACAACCGTTCCTACCGTCGTTTCCATACTGGCGAGATTGTCTGCAGACAGGTTCTGCAGCATGCGGACCTCAGAAATAATCTTCCGGCCTTCTTCCTCCGCCTCGCGCAGCAGGTCACCGATCGCTTCCGCAATACCCAGGAAGGGTCGGCCGTGTTCACCCGCTTTCTCTGCCTCAATCCGGGTGTTGATCGCAACAACCGAAATCTTGGTGTTCAGAGCCTGAATGTATTCCGCAGCGGCTGTTACAGACTGAATCAACTCACCCTGGCGCTTGGCAGACTTTGAAGTTTCCTGCACCGCCTCCCGCACGTCGGCTGACGCCTTGGACATGTCTTTGGTCAGCTCGTAGCCCTGAGCCACTCGCTGACGGTTGCTTTCCGAGGTACGTGCTGCCTCAGCAGTCGAAATCTTGATCTTCTCTGAGGTCCTTACCATTTCGTTGGTAGCGGTGGTGGACTCAACAACCGAACGCGTCAGTTCACGTCCTTTCTCCACCTGGCCTTCCGCAGAAGCACCGATTTTGGTAATCCCTTCCGTCGACACCTCAAAAGGCGTCTTGATGTTGCGAATCAGCTCACGCTGGCGATCTGTAGAGGTGTTAATCTCCTTGGCAATATCACGGGTCACCGTGTTTTCCTCAGGAACCTGTACCGTCAGATCACCTTCCGCAATCTTGACCAGAGCACCGTTAATTTCCGACACACCCTGCTCTGTGTAAACCACGCGGCGACGCTGGCTTCTGTACATAACAACAAGCAGTACGACCGCGAGGACACCAGGAGCACCAAACAGCGCCATCAGCGTATTGGTATCACCGAGACGGGCGACCGTCTGCTTTTCTATGGCCGGGCCAAGCGCAGAAATCGCGTCGGCAAGACCATCCGTGTTGGCACTGATCGACGCGCGTGCTGTAGCTGCCTGACGAAGTTCGCCCGACGCTCCGGCAATCTGATCGATAGAGGTTGATACCACCGCGAACAGCGACGCACCCTCATTGATTGCGGCGATCGCATCCGGGTCGCGCACCTTGTCCACACCCATGATCCGGCTGCCGTTGTTCAAGGCATCCAGAATGCGCATGAAGTCCGCGGCGTCTGTCCGAAACTCGTCAGCCGCTGCTTGGCTCTCGGTGCCACCCGCGAGAATCTTCTCGATGTTTCGCGCAATGCGCTCAGTCAACCACAGTGTTTTCTGAGCCGCCACGATCGTTTCAGGTGAGACGCGCTCGTCGCCGAGGATATCAACCACTCCGGCGAACTCGCTTTGAATCGGACGGATGTTCTGCTCGAGTTCTGTGGAAACATCGTGCAGGAAGACGATCCGCGGGCCGGCCTCGATCAGGGTACGCGCCGATTCTTCAACCGGGGTCCAGTTTTTCTTGATCTGATTGACTTCTTTATCGAATCCAGCGGAGCCCATTTCAGCAAGCTGAACATTGAAATCACCAATATCGCTTTTGAGGGCCTCGAAGGTGGATTCATCTCCGTTCACGGAAGCACGCGCGTTGGCTGCGACTTGCTGAGACAGCAGACGGAGTTTGTGAGCCGTGAGACGATACTCACTTTCCTGGCCAGTCTCCTGTTGCACCATGTAAAAGGTGTATGCCACCCCACCCAGACACCCTAGAATCCCAAGGGTCATGACTACGACCCAGAAGGTGGATGTGCCTTTTTTCATTGTAGTACTCATCGTCCTATCCCTTGCTAGTAGAATTCGCGGTAGCGGAAGCGTTGGTCAGGTCTTCATCCGCCACCAAAATGTCAATATCGAGCACCGCCAGGAACTCGCCCTTACTCATGAAACCGCCCAGGGTGTAACGCTCGAAGTCGGCGTCCACCTCGTGGTTCATCTCTCTGTCCTCGATCGGAAACTGCAGGTCGCGCTGTACGTGACTGAGCGTCATCCCGAAATGCAGACCGGCGCGATTGATTACCATGCAGTAATCACGCACCCGCCCCGTATAGGGGCGCTTTCTGAAAAATACGTCACCACTGAGAATGGGCAGCAGGCCCCCTTTGAAGGCCGCGACACCCAGCACCCAGGCTTTCGTGCCTGGTATCGGTGTAACCGGTGGCATCTCGATAATCTCTTCGAGTTCGCCCTCGCCCACCAGCAGCGGGACTCCCGCAATGCTGAGTGATGTACCGACCCAGCGCATGCGCTGGTCCTCGACCACCGGGACCTTGACCCCGTCATAGGCGTGAAGACGCTCGATGAGCTCTATCGATTGCAAAGAGGAAATCGCCATGATCAGGCAGCCGCCTTGCGTTGCGTGTACTTGAAGATCAGCTCCCGAAGAACATTCTCGGGGGGAATCTTGGTCACATGAGCGGTTGCGCCGCGCGCCTGGCCTTTGGCGATATCAAAGATACCGTCCGAAGAGGACAGCATAACCACCGGGGTCTCGCGCGTATCTTCCGCATTGCGAATCAGGGAGCACGTCTGGTAACCGTCCAGCTCTGGCATCGTAATGTCCAGAAAGATGAGGTCGGGCTTGAAGCGGCGCAGCATGCCAAGGGCCTTGTAGCCATCCTCAGCACACTCCACCTCACAACCCATTCCCCGCAGGGTATGGGACATCATCATGCGAATGGTTTTCGCATCGTCGATGACCGCGATCTTCACTCCCGTAAGATCCATTTGTTCGACTTGGTCGCTCATGTTTAGCCCTCGTTTTATTTTTCGCGGTCCTTTCAGCCCGCTCAATCACGTGTCGTCACAGTATTTGGATCGCACCAAAAACCATCAAGGAAAAACCCGAGTTTTCGGAAGAAACTCGATTTTTTTGTTCGAGGAAAATTTGACCGAGCTCGGCCCACTGATGCCAAGTCGTTGTTTTTAAGGGTATTAGACCACCTGCAAAGAAACTGTGATGCAGTTCCGCTTTTACAAGTTACAGACTTTTAGCAACATGTAGCGGCCAATAGCAAACCGCTTCATCGCCGCCGTAGATGAAGGGTGAAACGCGCGTCAATCGCTGGGAAACATATAGTTTTTGAAGGGCTCCAGATGGCCCGACTGAAAATCTCGTAGCTCATAAATATTGAACTTGTGCATAAGCGTCAGGCAACGCTGGAACACCTGATCCGCCTCGTAGGCGGAAGGTGGTATGCCGTATTCGTCAGTAATTTGCGCAAAGATCGTAGAGGCGATTTCACGACGCGTTTGGTCCTCACGGTACATAGCGTTGTTCACCGGTGAAGATACGATAGGAGACCCGTAAACCAGGAAAGCCTCCCAACGCCTGGAATCCTGTCCGTCATCCAGCTGGGCCACCAGGAAACTCACCATGTTGTGCAAATCTTCACGTGGTGGAAGCACATCTTTCTGCAGCCATTTGCGGACATCCGATTCTCGCCATGACTTATTGATGGCCAACACGCTGATTACGCGGCCCTCCGCCTGGGGAGGGACAATACCCGCTAGGTCCCACAACATGTTCAGGCGCGCGGAGAAACCCAGGCTCACCGGCAGTTCGTCTGCCGTCAGCCGATCGAATTCTTCCGCCAGCTCATCCACGCTGCGCCGTCCCCAAGCGGACTGGCCGCCGCTGTCTGTCTCTTCACTGGGGGACTCGGCCATGGTGGTCTCCTCGCTGATCAGCTGCCGGTCAGCTCGCTGACTCGTTTCAGATAGGTGGGCGTTGATACCCCCATGATATTCGCTCGTTTCGCCGTGCTCAAAGCCGCGGCCTGCTGCTCGACATGACGTAGCAACAGCGATTGCATTATCCGCAAGGGGGAGCTCTCCTGTACGGCTGACTCACGCACCCACTCCCGCAGCAAGCGTCGCGGGTTCTGCCACAAAGAGCTGCTGTTGCGTTCATCGTCCCGCGACTCGATTTTTGGCAACCAACGCCCGATGTTACGCGGCTTGGTGTGTAGGAACTCTCCTGTCCGTCGCAGGTCCGTGCGGTAGCGGTCCAATGCGGCCAATACGATATCGTCCTCCAACCAGCTGCCCAGCGGCTTGATCATATCGAGCTCCAGCAAGCTGTGTACCGCCTCTCCGAGCGCAATATTGACAGCCTCCTCGGCCGTAGGAGTGTACTCATCAGCTACGTGCTCATCTGAATCGAAGCCCGCGAGGAACGGCTTGGGCTCCAGGGCCAGCGGCGTACCCTCGGGATCAATGCCCTTAAACAAGCCAAGGTCCACTGGAGTAAGCCAATCCTTATCGGTTTTATCCAGTGCATCGGAAATACACTGGCGCATTTCACTGATGTTGCCGGGCCAGTCGTACAGCAGCATGGCCTGTTGCGCATCGGGCGTAAAGCCTCGCATCTCGCGATCCCTCTGAGCGCCCTCCTGGCCCAGAATCTTGTGCGCCCAGCGCAAAACAGCCTGCTTGCGGTCGCGAATTGGGGGAACGGAGATCGGGTAGCCGGCAAACGCACTCGCCAGCTGAGGATGCAGTTGCGCCTTGCGCAGCAGCACTTCCAGTCCATCGGGAAACAGCGCGATCAACTTAACCTGCGGCAAAGACTGAGGCGGATCAGCATCCATCAGCACGCGTGTGCTGATCTGCCGAGCGAGCTTCTGCTGTGTCTCCACGCTCATCAGATGCGGCGATTTGAACACCAGTGTTCTGCCTGCCCCACCCGCCAGCTCTCGGGCGATTCGCCGGTTGGCGTCGGCGCGACTGCGAAACTCGCGACAATCCAGTGCGGTCAGCATTTCGGGTGCCGCACCGGTCGCCTCGTGAATAACACGCGCCACGTACATTTTACCCGTGCCTGCGGGCCCAAGTATGGCGACCGGAACGTCTAGCTGAGCCAAAAATAGCGCTTGATCGACTGCACCCTCCATATTGTCGACCACGTAGCCTTCGATGTCCTTTTCGATCGGCGCAACCGTGGGAGGCTCGGCATAGGCCTGCTCAGGTGTTGAAGAGGGGCTGGGTACCGGGAGCTCCGCGCGGGGAAACTCGTCGCTGAACACGCCAGTGTTGTTCATCAGGTGCCCGATCAGCAGCTGATAGTCGTCGTCCGCTGCCGCCCGTATCTGTTCACCATGCACACCTTTCTGCGCCTGTAATAAAGCGCTGTTGGCGGCCAGCAGCGTAGCAAGCGCGCTCTGCTCCGGAGACATGTGAGCCAGACCCACGCACAGCCGCGCAGATTCGGCCGGACTGCCAGGCCGCGTATGCACCCGGTGCAGATGCGACAGCAGCGCCCGGCTGATGTCCCTGGCGCCGTCGATATCAACATCGCGCAACACGATGACAATGCTTGCGCCACTGGCGGGCAGCACCACATCACGCTGCCTGACAATATCGCGCAAGCTGGCGGTGATACCCTTGATCAGGTTTCGAGTCTCCCTGGGACCCCAGCGCTCGTGATAGCGCAGCTGATCCACCGCCAGCACCGCCACCGTATCCGACGGCGCAACTGCTTCAGACAGCGTGAGCTGTGCTTCGTCCAACAGCGGCCACAGCATCAGCGTGATCAGGGCCGGCACCTGCGACTCCACCGGCAGTACTAGCCCACCCACAGCCAGTTCACGACCGTCGATGCGACGCAGAATGAAAGGTGGCAGAAACACGCGTTTTCCCGCCTCAAGCGCGTGCCGCACGGCGATTCCTGAACCGCCCTCGCAAATCATCACGCGCGGCCAGACTGAGCCGCGCACAGTCTCCTCACTCTGCCCCAGCAAATCGGCGGCAGCACCGTTGCAGTCGATAATCCGCCCGGAGTCTCGCTCCAGACTCAGGGTCGCTTCGTTAATGGCTGCCGGCACGGCGTCAGACTTCGGACCCGGCGACACGCTGACCGGTCACATCGTGCTCAGCGAACTGCCGCATCACGTAGTCGACCCGTTGTTCGGCGGGCCACTGGCGGCTATGGGGCAGTCGCTCAATGTGCCGCAGGCGAGGCAGCAATCCGCGCCCGTTGGCAATCTGAATCGACAGGCCCGGTCGGGCGTTCAATTCCAGAAGCTGTGGGCCCCTGTATTTGTCCAACACCAGGTCTGTTCCGATATAGCCCAGCTCTGTCATATCGTGACAGCGGGCCGCCAGCAGCAGCATATCGCGCCAGCCAGTCACTTCAATATCGCTGAGAATCTGCCCGGTATCGGGATGAGCCTGAATGCTGCGGCCAAACTGCACGCCATGCAGACATTTACCCGAGTCCAGAGCAAGCCCAAGACCTACGGCGCCCTGATGCAGGTTGGCCTTGCCGTCAGAAGCGTGCGTCGCAAGCCGCAACATGGCCATAACGGGGTAGCCGCGAAAGACGACAATGCGAATATCCGGTACGCCCTCATGCGAATAACCGGTAAAACAGTCGTCGAAGGCAATCAACTCTTCTACGATCGCAACATCGGATGCGCCGCCCAGAGAGTAAAGACCCGCCAAGATATTGCTCATGTGCCGCCGCAGATCTGTGGTACTGAAGCGCGCGCCCGAGCTGCGCACAAAGTCTTCACCATCTCGACCGGTGATCACCAGAATCCCTTTGCCACCCGAACCCTTGGCAGGTTTCACCACAAAGCTATCGCGCTCGCGCAGCTGGGCCTCTATCCGGATTATCTCGTGCTGCTCCCTGACGACGCACAGAAGATCCGGGGTGGGTACACCGTACTCCTGAGCCAGCAGTTTGGTACGCAGCTTGTTATCGACCAGCGGATAGAGTCGCCGATCGTTGTAGCGATTAATGAATTCGACATTGCGCCGGTTCATGCCCAGCATGCCGTGCTCGCGCAATCGCTTAAGTCCGATCCAGCCGCTGCTCATCCGAGCTCATCCATCGCACGAAAACGACGCAATTCGGTGAGTTTATAGCCGGTGTACTGTCCCATCGCCAGAATAAGTGCGAGCAACACCAGATTCAGTTCCGGGAAGTTGAAGCTGAGGTGTTTTACCAATGCCGTCTGCATCAGCAGATAGGCTATGACGGCCACCAGCAAACTGCCACCTCCCTGAATCAGAACTTCCTGCGCACCCTCTTCCTCCCACAGGATCGACATCCTCTCAATTGTCCAGGCGATGATGATCATCGGGAAAAAGGTAATGGTCATCCCGGTGCTGTATCCCAGCTGGTAGCCCACGATGCTGAGAATGGAAATGACAAAAATCACCAGCACGATGAGTGTGGCGATGCGCGCCACCAGGAGCAGATTGAGTCTGGAAAGGTAGCCCCTGAGCAACAGGCCAATCGCTATCACCGAGACAAAGCTGATCAGCCCGGGAATCAAGGACGTCTGCAGAAAAGCCAGCGAGATCAGGATGGGCATAAACGTTCCGGCCGTTTGAACACCAATCATCACACGCATGAACACCACCACGGCTGCACCTAGCGGCAGCAGCAGCAACAGTTTGAACATGCTCTGTTCCTCAATCGGCAATCGCTGTACACCCAATGACGCAAACAGGCTGCTGCTGTCCTTTACCTCCGCGAGACGTGTGGCGGGTACGGTTTGCCGAATCATCGAAAAGCTGACGCTGGAACCCCGACCCCCGGTCACATCGAGCACCGAGACTCCACCCCGGTGCCACAGCAACAGATTGGGCGGCACGCCCTCTTCACCAGTCTCTGGGTTGAACAGTAGCCAACGGTCTCCAGAATACACTTCCACCATCGGCGTTAAGGTCTGCCTGCGCCGCGCATCCTCCAGATACAGACCCATCACCAGACGAGTCGCAATATCTTCCTGAGCCAACAACACCATCAATAGCTCAGCCGCATCGGCCTGTGCGCTGCGCAATAGCGCCGTATTCTGATCGGAGGAGTCACTGTTGAATAACTTGATCAATTCACGCGCGAGGCTCTCGGGAGAGCTGGAGGTTTCTCGCGCACGGTTGAGAACCTGCTCAGCCGCGGTCTCCTGTGCTTCGTCCCAATCGGGTGTCAGATTGCGAGCCCCATTGGCGGTTTCCTTGGCGCCGGCGGTATCACTCCCAACAAACTGTGCACTGTAGTACAACGACTGCTCACCCAGGGCTTCCCGCTTGGTCCACTCGGCCCTTCGGCTGCCAGCCTCTTCCATAATCGAAAACCCGTAACCCGGAGAGGCCGCCTGCTCCTGATACAGCTCAAAACCCGGTACTCTCACGTCAGGCAGGCTCAGGCTGGCTGTAACCGCACCGCCCTCGGCCACAAAATCCACTCGAGCCTCCACCTGCCAAACGGATCGTTCCTGGCCGGGTAAAAAGGGAATACCCATCTCCAGATGACGCAGCATGGCAATTATCACCCCGCTCAGAGCCAATACCACCAAGACTGCGTGAAACGTGTATCTGGCGTTCACCGAGCGCCCTCAGCGCTGGCCTGCTCTTCGTCGGGCAGCACGTAGGGCGCGATGTTTTTGCGGCTGACATCGACCACCATCACATCTTGTAGGATGTTGCGCCCAATCAGCACCTGGTAGTCGAGATGACTGCGGTTACTCAGGGTAAATTCCGCAGTTTGATTGATGTGTCCGATGGTGATGCCCATTTTGATCACAGCTCGACGCTCGGGCTCCGCCGAGTTTGATTGAATGATCTGCACCATGCGATTCACGCGCCGCTCCAGCGGAATCAGGTCACCGGTCTCTGGATCAATAATGGCAAAGCGCACCCAACGCCGGCCATTGCGCTCGAACAGCTCGATGTCCCGCGCGTCCAGTGAGGCCGTTTCGGCACCCGTATCAATGCGCGCAGGTAACGCCAGATTCAGGCTGGGCAACCAGACTTCCTCCAACTCACCGACAACGAGTTTGCCCGCACTGCGCTCTGTTTTAGGGCAGGTGGGGATTGGCTGAGGAGCGTCGGCGGCGGGCGCGACACCCCCACCGGCGATATCATCCGCCAGAGTCGTCAGCTGCACCTGCTGCAGCGCCAGGCGCTGTTCCTGGGCTTGCAGGCGGGCATTGGTCTGAGCCTGGTTTTCCAGGCAGCGCTCCATGCTTTCCCCCAGGTCATGCAGCAGCACATCGGTGATACCATCGTTCGCGCCGGGCGCCACGCACCCCGATAACCAAAAACAGCAGGCGAGCGCCGCGACCTGATAGACAACACGCTTGGGGAGGGCCATAGAATTCCAGACTTTTGGATTGGTGAGACGAACAGACAGTGAACTCTATCGGGCAGGCCGGGGAAAGTAAATTCCCACGCATAGGACATTCAGCCGCACCATCACTGGGTGCGGTGCCCTGCCCGCTCAGGGGGCAGACACTTCAACGTCCACGATCTGGGACCAGAGCACCTCAAACTCGCGACGGGCGATTCGCCAGCCCAGATCGATACGCCTCAGCTTGTCGCGGTACACAATACCCATCTCCAGCAAACTCCGGGTGTCGCTACCAGGCGAGATATGGCTGGCACGACAGTAAGTCTCACCTTCGGCAGTGTCTCCAGTGATGTCATAGAGCACGTTGGAAACCTGGTGCAGCGTAATCGGAAAATCCTCCAGGGCCCGCATCATTGCTTGAATCGACGGCAGTGATACCACCTCTTCACCGCCGTTGACGAACACCGCATCCGCTGTGAATACCTCGCCAAAACCGTCGAAGTCCTTGCGATCCGCACACCGGGCGTAACGCAACATAAGACGCTCTATTGCGTAGTGATCGGCAATGTCATTCATGCCTTCACCTCAGCTTGACGAGCCTGAATTTTGCGCAAGATTCGCACCAGAGTTTCGGCCTCCTGGGCACCCGGTACCGGATAGCTGTCCTGCAGAAAGAAGGTCGGCACCGCGTACACCTCCCGTTCGCGCCAGTACTGTTGCTCGCCACGCACGGCGGCAGCAAACCGCCCATCCTCCAGCACTACAGCCGCCTCTGCGCTATCCAGACCCGCATCCGCCGCCGCCACCAGCAGGACATCCGGATCATCGACATTTTTACGTTCGCTGAAAAACGCCTGAAAAAGTGCCAGTTTCAACTCGGTTTGGCGACCCTGCAGGCCGGCCCAATGCAACAGCTGGTGCGCGCGGAAGGTGTTAACCATGCGCATGCCTTGAAAATAGTCAAAGTGAAATCCCAGCCGCTCACCGAGCTCCAGCAGACGCTCCCGGGTGCCGCTGCCCCCACCGGCAGAGGGGCCATACTTCTGGCGCAAGTGCTCTCCGAGCTCTTGGCCCTGGGGCGGCATGTCCGGGTTGAGTTCAAACGGATGCCAGCGAAACCTAGGCTCGAACACTCCGGGCAGCAGCTCGAATGCGCGCTGCAGCTGCTTATAACCGATGATGCACCAAGGGCACACTACATCGGAGACAATGTCTACGGTTAGAGTTACTGGCGTCATGTTCCGGCAGAGTATCCTCCCAATTCAAGCGTACTGGACAACCGACTGGACAAACCGCTGCTCTCAGCACTAGAGTGATTCACGCAAGCCAGGGACGGCCACATTCAGTCATCTACAACAATAAGGTAGTCCAATGCGTCGCGTGCTTGCATGTTTTTTTCTGTATCTGGTTCTCAGCGCCTGCAGTGACGGCAGCGACTCGAATTCCGAGGCGGTGCCGACAAATCCATTTCCGGGGTTTAGCAGCTCGCAGTACGAGGATCTGGACAACTGGCTTTGCCATCCCGACCTTCCAGACTCCGAGGACATTTGCGACAGCAATCTGGACACCACCGTGGTGTTTGCTGACGGCTCAACAGAAATTGAACCTCACCGACGAGCCAGCGATCCCCAGGTCGACTGCTTCTACGTCTATCCGACCGTCAGTGGCGACCCTGGCGGCAACGCGGATCTCAATGAGGGCACGGAGGAACAGTTTACAACGCTGAATCAGGCGGCACGCTACTCGCGTTTTTGCCGACTGTTTGCGCCGATCTATCGCCAGACGACCATCGCTTCGATCTTTACCGGCGCCGAGGGCGATCGCGAGTTGGCCTATGGGGATGTGCTGGCCAGTTTCAAACAGTATATGGCGACCCGGAACAACGACCGCGGGGTGTTACTGATCGGGCACTCTCAGGGCAGCAGCCACTTGCGCCGCCTGGTCGCGGAAGTCATCGAACAGGATGACTATCTGTTGGAGCATCTGATCGCTGCGCATTTGATCGGCTCAACCGTACGAGTGGCCGACGGTGCCGACATCGGTGGCAGCTTTAGCCAGGTACCGGTGTGTCGCAGCACAGACCAGACCGGCTGCGTTGTCAGCTACGTCACCTACCGCAGCTCGGATCCATTCCTCGCGTCGGGACAAGGCAGGTTCGGCGCTCCGACAGACAACCAGACCGCGATCTGCGTCAACCCCGCCGCGCCCGCCGGTGGGGCAGCTAATCTCAGCCCCTACTTTCCCGAAGGGTCTCTACAAACCCTGTCCGCCGTAATCATTCCTCGTGCGCAAGGCCCCTTTGCGGCTGCGGATACCGCGCCGCCGATCACCACGCCGTTTTTCCGGATGCCTGATTTCATCCGCGCTGAATGCAAGGTCGACGACAATGGCTACAGCTACTTGGAAGCAAGGGCCCTGGCAGACTCGACCGATCCGCGTGCGGATGACTTCAACGGTGAGTTCATCCTCGGTGATGGCTGGGGCCTGCATCTGGTGGACGTTACGCTCGCCATGGGAGACCTGGTGGACCTCGGTCACCTGCAGGCGCTCGCGTGGCTGTCAGACCGCTGAGAGACAGCCGACCGTGAGGACGACCTGCCACTCTGCCTCGCTGAACCATCATTGGCGAATCCTTATAAGGTTCTGTTTTTATTGGCTATTATGGCTCCTTATCCGGCCTATCTTCAGTTTTCGACAGTTTTTATTTTGTTTCAGCCCGGTCGACTGCTACAACATAAGTCTGCACCCAAGCCGGTGTGGAACGCAGGCAACCGGCACGGGTCCAACAACTGACACAACAATAGAGAGAATCGAATGGACATCCTCGAGACCAACGGACAAGGCGCCACCCTTCATCTGGACCCGCGAGAACTGCTGATGGTCATGACTCTGGTACAGGAAGGCAGAGACTCCTTCGAGTGTGATGGCGAGACCGGCGCAGAGCTGGACCGCACGTTTGCACGCGCCGTAGCACGCGTCATCCAGGCCAGCGTGCCACAACAGCGAATCGTCACCGTTCAGGAACCTCTAAAGACCTCCGCTTGAGTGCTGGCCGCTTGAGCAGACCTTTTCGTTCGATCGCTTCACCAGCGCTTCCCAAAGCAGAGCAACTGCCGCTTGTCGACGCAGATGTGCGAGTGTATCCACCGCTCGCAATAACGGATCGCGATGCGCTGTTGAATCGGCTGATCATCGAAACACCGTGGCGCCAGGAATACATCAACATGTTCGGTCGCAGGCACAAACAGCCGCGACTTGAGGCCTGGTACGGCGACCCGGGAACCGACTACTCCTATTCAGGTGTACACCACACACCACTGCCATGGACGGACGATTTACAAAAGCTGCGAGATCTGGCACAAATGGCCAGTCAAAGCCTCTTCAATAGCGTGCTGCTGAACTACTACCGAGATGGACAAGATCACATGGGGCTGCACGCCGACGATGAGCCCGAGCTGGGAGAGCGACCCACGATCGCCTCATTAAGCCTGGGGGCGCAACGACGAATGTTCTTTCGGCCTAAAAAGCCGACTCCCAACCAGGTAACCTATAGCCTGGACCTGGATTGCGGCAGTCTCCTCATTATGGCGGGCGATACTCAGCGTAACTGGAAGCATGGCATCCGCAAGACGCGCAAGCCCTGCGGAGCCAGGGTTAACCTGACTTTTCGCAACATTACTAGGAGGCATACGAGTCGATAGAAAAGCCGTGCGCCTAGGGCCAGACTGCCGTTGGCGCAGCGAATACGATTGCGGACACCGCTGATCATTCCGGGTTGGCGCGCCGAACCACCCATTCCGTTTGCAAGAGCGCCGATCAGCTCAGACCCTCGCTTGCCTCACAGGACTTTTTGCGAAAACCAGCACACAAGGAAGCCCATGGACGTCCCCCCGCAACGGATGCAAGAACTTCTTCGTCGGTTCATCCGACCGCATCGTACTGCTCGTACACATAGCGGTGCCGGCTGTTATCCAAATCCCACATGTGATTGCCAACCGCATCGGCGTACTCGCTGCGTTGTGCCGGTTCGATCTCATCATCGATGAAGACCTCCCAGACGCTTTTCACCTGCGCAGTATCGACACCTCGGGGAACCCTGGATACGTCCACGGCTTTGACAACAGCACGTGCATTGACCTCTTGAGCCAGGCGGTGAAATCCCGGTGACTCGGGCTGCAGCATCATCAGGCTGACGAGGCCCCGTTTCCTGGGTTCTCGATGAGCGGCGCATTCACTCAACCAGATCAAACCAAGGTTGTCGGACAGTTGCGCATACTGCAGGTCGACGTACTCGCGGGGTATAAAAGGATTCAACTGCAGCACTTTCAATATCTCGGTAACGCCATTTCCCTGGATGCCAAAGGTGGCGCGTAGCCGATGTACGGTGACCGGCGCCAGGTGGTGCCACTGCTCAGCGGCGAGTGAGACTAGATGTTCTTCCCCGCAACGTTCGGACACCGCATTGTGACACGCGTAGTTAAGCAACAGGACATCCAGCATGAACTCCTGGCACATCATCCTCAGCGTGCCGGGGGAAAGATCTTCAAGGCACAGGTCGCGCTTGAACGCGCCGCGGTAGTCTTGCAGGCCGGGACCTTTCTCGTCGCAGGGTTGGAAAACAAAATTCGCTGCCAGGGTGGCACTGGTGTCGGCGAGAAAGGGGCAGTCTTCGGCTAAAACGATATCGTTCTCTATCGTGACTCGCCAGCGGCAGGGACCTGTCTCGGGAATGGCACCGACCGGGGGTCGGAAAACGGGACGACAGCGCATGTGTGGGTTAACAGCGATGACTGTCGCATCGAAGGTTGGATCCTCCATGTGGTGGCAGATCTGTGTCTGCATCGTCTCATCGCCGCCGGTCATTTCGTAGACGTGGTTGAAAGGGCCACAGGTATTCGTCCAGAAATAGCCCTCGCTGGGCGACACGAGTTCGTAGTGAAAATTCAGATAATTGTGTGGTGCTCCGATGTCAAACTGGAAGCCCTTGAGCGCCGCCCCCACATCATCGCCTTGAATGTCCAACGCACGACGGTTGCGCTGATTGTAGATAGGGCTGGCACTCATCCATTCATCGCAGGCAACCTGGGTTTGCACCTCCAGACCAAACTTCAGTGCAACCGGCATCAGTGCACTGCGATCGTGGATATGATTCGCCAACATGATGTCTCGGGCGTAGCGCGCCAAAAGGGCGTGATCCAGATCGCTGAGACACAATTCGGGATTGAATGCGCCTTGATAATCTCTCATAGGGACACCTGTACGAGCCTCTCGGGTCTAACTACAATCAACCGTTCACTTCGCCACTCCACTGAGGGCAGCCGCTATTAGACACGTATTGATCACGGGTGCCAACAAGGGCATCGGTTTTGCCACCGCCCAGGCCGTGCTCGGCGAGCAGTCCGACGTCTTTGTCTGGCTCGGCAGCCGAGACCACTCACGAGGGCAGGCGGCGGTGGAGCAACTCCGCGAACTGGATCCCACCTGGAGCGAAAGGCTGCGCTGTATCGAACTGGATGTTACGGAAGACGCCTCGGTGAAGGCAGCTGCAGACCTGCTGCGAACAGCTCTGAAACAGGAGAACAGCAGGCTGTTCGGGCTGGTTAACAACGCCGGCATCGGTCTGGCCTCTGCCGATCTGGCTGGCGTCATCAATGTCAACACGCTGGGTCCGAAGCGAGTCTGTGACGCGCTGCTGCCCTTAATGCAGGACGGTGGCCGCCTGGTGAATGTGTCCTCGGCCTCAGCGGTAAATTTTGTCAGCCAGTGTAGCCCTGAGCGTCAATCGTTTTTTCAGGATTCGAACATCAGCTGGAAGCAGTTATCCGGTCTCATGGATGAGGCAGTCGCAGCGGAGCAGATCGGTGCTCTGCCACCCGATCTTGGTCTGGGAGCAATGAACCCCTACGGATTTAGCAAGGCCTGCTTAAGCCTGTACACCCTGCAGCTGGCGAGGCAGAATCCGGCCCTGTACATCAATGCCTGTACGCCGGGTTACATTGAAACGGATATGACCCGACCACAAGCGGAGCGCCAGGGCCGGACTCCTCAGGACATGGGCATGAAGGCGCCGCAGCAGGGTACCATCGCGATCCGGTTCCTCCTGTTCGGGCAACCACATGGCTCGGGACACTACTATGGCAGCGACGCTAAACGTAGCCCTATGGATCGTTACCGCGCGCCCGGTAGCCCCGAGTATCTCGGACACTGACCACATCGGGCAACCCGCTGGTTGCTGATTTGCAGCTTGATGGATACGGCCTTTTCCTCTACAGTCCAGGCAATATGACTGGACGGTCAAATAATATCGAGGCCCTGGAAGGCCCACTCAACGGCTATCAGCGCAGGCGACTGGAGACGCGCCACCAACTGATGACCGCCGGACGCAGGTTGTTTATCGAGCAGGGCGTCACCAATGTGTCCATCGACGCGATAACGCGCACGGCGGGGGTAGCCAAAGGCAGTTTCTACAACCACTTCGACTCACGTGAAGCGCTGTTCGACGCACTCGTGGGCGACATCGTTGCAGACCTCATGGAGCGCCGCAGTCGCTACGATCCACCCACACAGGATCCACTGGAACTCGGTCTTTGTAGAACCTGGTTTGCCTACTACGATCTCCTGTCGAACCCTGAGGCCTGTCATCTGCTGCTACAGGCCGGTTCACAGCGCAAGGGAGACGTGATTACGGGAGTACTGCGACAGACCATTGGCGACGAGATGCTTGGCGGTATCGCCCTTGGCGAACTCAGTCACCTCGACCCTGCGGTGGTCCACGCGGCTTACTTCGGCATGCTGTTGTCAACGGCAGGCTACCTGCTGGGCCAGGGCGACCAGTTAGATGCACAGCAGGGTGCCAACCAGCTAACGGAGCTGACCTTTGCCATCTTCGGCCTGCCCTACCATCCACCCAATCACTATCCTGAGTCCGTCGTGCACATCGCTGACGATGCGACCAGCCCCTAAGCGAGGAACCACCATGGACCTGGCCGCCACCAAGGAGAAGTACGCACTGGAGCGCGAGAAACGCCTGCGCCCCGACGGGAACGACCAGTACCTGCGGATGGAAGATCACTTCAGCGATATGCTCGAAGACCCCTACGTACCTGTACAACCTCGCGAAGCGAAAACAGACCATGTCACCATGGCGTTCATTGGCGGCGGCTTCGCCGGACTGGTGACGGGCGCCCGCTTGGCCGAACAGGGGATTACCGACTTTCGAATCATTGAAAAGGGCGGTGACTTCGGGGGCACCTGGTACTGGAACCGCTACCCCGGTGCCATGTGCGACACCGCATCCATGATCTATATGCCTTTACTGGAAGAAACCGGCTATCGGCCCAAAGAAAAGTACGCACGGGCACCTGAAATCCTTGCACACTGTGAGCGAATCGGACGTCAATTCGGCCTGTACGATGACGCCTTGTTTCACACCCGAGTGACCGAACTTCGCTGGCAGCAGGATGAGTCCGTTTGGAGAATACGGACCGACCGTAACGATGATTTCACCGCGCAGTTTGTAGCAATGGGCACGGGTCCATTGCACATGCCCAAGCTGCCTGGCATTCCCGGCATAGACGATTTTGCCGGACATGCGTTCCACACCAGCCGATGGGACTACGACTACACGGGTGGCGACTCGAGCGGTGCGTTCATGACCGGGCTTGCCGACAAGCGGGTAGCGCTGATCGGCACCGGAGCCACGGCGGTACAGTGCGTACCGCACCTTGCACGTGCTTGCGGCACTTTTTATGTTTGCCAGCGCACGCCCTCTTCGGTAGATAAACGCAGCAACGAGCCCATTGATCCAGCCTGGTACGCCGCCACCACCGAGCAGAGCGGCTGGCAACAGCGCTGGATGGAGAACTTTACCGAAAATCTGACTGGCATCACCTTCGAAGACTTGGTCCACGACGGCTGGACCGATCTGGCACGACGCTTTCGGGAGCGAGTGATGGAACTCCCGCCCGAACAACAGGCGGACCCGACCGCCATGATGGCGGCCTACGAGGCTTCAGACTATGAAAAGATGGACCAGATTCGCGCCCGCGTCGACGAGGTGGTTTCCGATCCGCAAACCGCCGCTCATCTGAAGGCATGGTACAGGCAGCTGTGCAAGCGGCCCTGCTTTCACGACGACTACCTGAAGGCATTCAACAACCCCTCTACCGTCCTGTTGGATACAGACGGTAAAGGCGTGCAGCGAATCACCAAACGCGGTGTCGTGGTCGCCGGGCAGGAATACGAGGTGGACTGCATCATCTACGGCTCTGGGTTTCTCATTGGCACCGAACTCTCGGATCGCGCGGGTTACGAAACCTTCGGCCGAGACGGGCTTAGCCTCACCGACTACTGGGAGCAAGGTATGCGCACACTGCACGGCATGAGCAGCCACAACTTCCCCAACCTGTTTCGTGTGCAACCGACACAGGGTGCCAATTTCATTGCCAATGTGCCACACAACATTGTTGAATCCGCTCGCACCATCGCCATGATGGTGAAGCACACCTTGAATGAGGGCTACCGCGAAATCGAAACCACACTGGAAGCAGAGGAAGCCTGGCTGGAGACCCTTTCCGGAGCCTCTCCCATGTTGGCAGACCCCAACTGCACACCCGGCTACTACAATAATGAAGGTCAGCCACTGCCAGAAGAGGCACGCACCTACGTGGGGTACCCGGAGGGTGCCATCGCTTTTTTTCGCTACATTGAAGAGTGGCGCAACAGCGGCAAGTTTCACGGCATGCGTTTCGCCTGATGAACTGCGGGTGAACAACTAGCCCATGACAGGCGGGTTACCGGCACAGCAAAACAAAAGCTGACGCTCCAAACCGGCTTCCCGGTGCACGTGTGCCGCCCGATAGTCTTCCGAATTCACCATGTCCAGAAACGCCCGCCGGCTTGGATAACCCACGATCGCGATGATGTCGTAGTCCAGCGAGTGGGTGTCGCCAATCACGCCTTGCAGAACCGGCTCCGAGTAAATCATCTTGGCGCCCGCTGCTTCGAGAATGCCGTCCTGCAGAGCGGCACCGTAGCGCAAATACGCCTCCATGCCACTGGCGCAACCACCGTCAGTACCATCGGCGTATCGGGCCACCTGGGAAAACTTCAATAGATTGATCATACGAATATCACCCTCTGCCGGGGCTGTCATCAGCGCCTGCAGTTGTTCATCTGTGGGGTCTGTTGCCATGCGAGTTGCTTCCTGCCGGGGTGAAAGAAGACAGTGTACCCTATGCAGCAGCCTGCAAAGTCGGCTAGAGCGACATCGATCCCGCCGCTGCATTTTCCTCTAACTGCGCCAGCGATTTCACTCCCGGAATGACCGTCCCGACAATTGGGTTCTGTAGACACCAGGCACAGGCCCAGCTAGCGGCCGGGATGCCCGCAGGCTTACTGGCAAGAAACTGCTGCGCCTGTCGGATATCGCGGTCGATCCCTTTCTGCGGTCGCATGCAGCGGATATCACCGTGGCCGAACTCGTGGCCCGGACGGTACCTGCCGCTGAGCAGGCCACTCGCCAGCGGCACTCGAGCGATCACGCCAAGGTCCTGAGATTCAGCCACTGGAAGTTGCGTATCACCCGCCACGCGTCGCACAGCGTTGTACAGGGTCTGTATGACGCTGACACCAAACTCTGCACTGCGCGCCAGCTGCGCAGTGGCGTTGGGCCATGCGAGCGAGTTTCCCAGGAAACGCACCTTGCCCGCCTGCACCTGTTTGTCCAACATGGTCCACAAATCATCCTGCTCGAACCAGACATCCTCCGCAGAATGCAGTTGGTAAAGGTCGATGTAGTCCGTTTGCAGCGCACGCAGTGAAGCCTCCAACTGCTGCAACACCTGCTCCGGCTTGAAGTTTTCATCGCCCAGACGGTTGGCGGTATTGTGGCCAAATTTTGTCGCGATGATCCAATCCTGTCGGTGACCGGCAATGGCTTCGCCTATCAGGCGCTCGGAAAGGTGATCGGGACCGTAGCATTCGGCCGTGTCCAGAAAATTGATGCCCAATTCGCCCGCTCTGGCCAGCAGTGCGTTGACCTCAGCCTGCTCGAACTGCTTGCCCCAGACACCAGAGAACTGCCAGGTACCAAGACCGACGGTGGAAACCGCCAATTCGGTTTTGCCCAAGCGTCTGGTTTCCATGCGGCTCTCCCAATCGACGTCTTCGCCATGGTTTAGCACTAGTGTATCGGCCAGTCGGGCGAACGGAATTCCAACAACTGCCCGCTAAGCAGATTCGAGCTGCAACGTCCGCGCCTAAGGAAGGGGCATCTCAAGTCAGACTCTCTGACGGACGTGCAAACCAGAACACGTCCGGCATCGACCAACTCCGATAGCCGTCACGCACAGAATGCTTTCCATCCAAGTTCAACCCAGTATACGCTTCTGGATAATTTCATGTCGCCGACGGATCAGCGGTGGTTGGGGGCACTTGCGACCTCATCAGGGCTTTACCCGCCATCGTCATTTCACTAGGATTGAATCATCTAATAACAACGAACAAAGACGGTCTGCCAGACCTCGGTATGACACCACGCTTTGTTCTCCCGCGCACCGGAGGTAATCCATGCCGCGTCTTCGCTCGTTCGCTGTGCTGCTGGCAGGCTGCACTGTCATTCCGCCGCTTCCCATTGCCCTGGCATCGGATCAACCCATGCTCGAAGAGGTTGTCGTCACCGCGCGCAAGCGTGAGGAATCTCTGCAGGAAGTGCCCGTTGCGGTGTCCGCTTTCAGCCAGGAAGCTATGCAGTCGCTCGGCATCAAAAACTTGCGAGATTTCGACGGCTTGGTGCCCGGGCTGCACCTCGGCGGGGGCGGCAACGGTCTTAAAGGCGACGGCAATGCTTACATTCGAGGTGTCGGGCAACGCGAGACCCGGGTTACCATCGATTCTGGCGTCGGGATCTACCTGGATGATGTCTATATCGCGCGATCTTCTGGCGCCCTGCTGGACGCGGTCGACATCGAAAGCGTACAGGTACTGCGCGGTCCACAGGGTACGCTGTTTGGCAAGAACACCACCGGCGGCGCCATCCTGTACCGGTCCATCAAACCGTCAACCGAGTTCAATGGGGACGCTGAGCTGACGCTTGGTAACTTCGAACGCAGAGATTACTCCCTGTCGCTGGACGTGCCGCTGATCGGTGACAGCCTGTTGTCTCGGTGGACCTTTGCGGGGCTGGAAACCGAGGGTTATACGGAGAACCAGATCGACGGTACAGACTGGACCAACGACGATCGTCAAATGGGAGTCGCACAGCTGCGCTGGGTTCCCTCCGACAGCGTCATTGTCGACTTCATCGCCAACTTCACTCGCACCCGGCAGCAGCCACAGGGCCATAAATGCACCAACCTGGATGACGATCTGGCGGAAGCGGGCTTCCCCGAGCAGGGGTCTCTAGAGGCCATTTACGACGTCTTTTCGCCGATATCGGTTCAGGAATACTGCCGACGCAGCGGAACGGATTTGCCCATTGACGAGTTTCAGAGTGAACAGAACACCCAAGACGAGATCTTTTACCAGGCGTCCTACGACGTTAATACCGCGATGGTCGCCGCCACTACAGATTGGGAAATCACCGACAGCCTGCAGTTGAAAAGTATTACCGGCTACCGCAACACGGAACAGGTGGCCGATGAAGACGTGGATGCTATGGAGGCGGCACTGATCGGGCGATACGCCCCAAGGAACAATGATACGGATCAGTATTCGCAGGAGTTTCAGTTCATAGGTAACAGCTTTGATGAAAAACTAAACTATACGCTCGGCCTCTACGGTTTTCTCGAAGAAACCAACGACGCCTGGATACAGGACTACGCCGGCTACGTTGAAAACACGACGGTCCCGAACAATATCCTGCTGACGCGTTCCAACCTCACAGAACGTGAAACCAAGAACACGGCCTGGGCCGCCTTCACACAGGCGGATTGGAACTTCAGTGACAACGTGGTACTCACGCTGGGTCTCCGCTACACCTGGGAAAAGCGCGAGACCAAGTATCGCGAGGCGAGGGTCTACCTCCCCAGTATCGGCAACGGTGAATACCTGGGTGAATTTGACACCATCTACACCGCCAACGTTCTCCACCCCTTCTCTGAACCCGGCGGCAGACCGCTGAAGGAATGGGAGTATGGATTCGACCCTGACGGTCCGGGCGGCAGAGACTTCGTCGTTGGCGACTTTGGCGAACTGAAAGACAGCCGCAATGACGACGACTGGAATCCGATGGGCAGCCTGAAGTACATTGCCACCGACTCTGTGCTCGACGCCCTGCGTCTTGACGACGCCATGATCTACTTCACCTACGCGTCGGGGTTCCGATCGGGTGGAGTGACGGTCGCCAACGGCGATTTCGACGGCGACCAAATCATCGATCTTGAGAATTTCAAGCCGGAAACCGTGGACATGTACGAGATCGGCTTCAAGATCGACGCTTTGGAACGCAGCCTACGCACCAACGTTGCCATCTACTACCAGGATTACAACGACATTCAGCTGACCACAACCATACCTGACCCTAATTTCGGAATTCCGCTACCGGCTATCGAAAATGCCGGCAAGGCCGAGATCAAGGGTGTCGAGTTGGAGTTCACCTTTTTACCCACCCAACAATGGCGATTCATTGGTAGCGTTTCGTACATGGATGCACAGTACAAGGAGTTCCTTTCCGAGATTCCTGTCGATGGTGAACAGACCGTGATTGATCGTTCAGACGAACCGATGCCGCGCGCGCCCGAGTGGACTGCCTTTCTGTCTACTGATTACTTTATCGATACGGATCGCTGGGGCACCTTCGTACCAAACTTCGTCGTACGCTATCAGGATGAAATCTACGGTGGCTTTGATCGCGACAGTTTCTTCGTACAGGATGCCATCAATTCACCTGCCAAGACCTTCTACGACGCGCGCTTGACCTGGCAGGCACCGGGGCAGAGTTGGAAGGTGACAGCGTGGTGCAAGAATCTTACCGACATTGACGATCACATCCGCGGTGGAGTGCCCACGGTTGGAGTGGCGCGCACCGCTGGCCTGATCTACTCACGACCGCGTACCTACGGTGTGGACATACGCTACCACTTCGGCGACTAGCCTGCAGGCCATAGCCGGTGGCCTTTGTCCGGACCACCGTATCGCTCAGCTCGACCCCACCCAGGTGCCGTGAAAACCGGATGGAATGCGCACCGGCAACTTGGCCCTCGCCATTGGCCCTGCTTCTACATCGGACGCATCAAGGATGAGCAGATCGGTCAGCGCCGTGTCCCTATCGTAGGCAAGCGTCAGCAGATAACCATCTGCTTCATCTGCGGCGGCACTTCGCGGCGCCAACACCGGCTCACCCAGGAAATACCGGTCATCCCCCCACATTTTCCGCGTTCCAGTTTGCATATCGTAATGCAGTAGCCGATTGAAAATCAGATTCTCCCCGGCACCTCCCACGAGAAAGGCGTGGCGATGGCAACGCGTCATAAACCGGTCGTCGGTGCGCGGGAACTCGCCCGACATATCATCGAGAATCTCCTCACCTACAGTGGCCGTGTTCCCGGTTGTATCGAGGCTCCAGCGTCGCAGGAGCGGTCGCAGACCTTCTTCGCTTGTCGCCATTCGCCCATCAAGTTTCGGAGCAAAATTACTTGCGTTGGATGCACATACATCGACCTTGATCTCACCACCCTCTTCCCAGGCATTGACCATGTGAAAACTCCAGCGTGGTTCCATCGTATGCCACACGACATCCTTCGCAGTGCCCTGACGAGGCATGACGCCAAGATGCGTACCGCGATCAGGCTCCCACGCCATGGGTATGCCTCCCTGCATGGCGCGCTCCAGGTTAAAGGCAAGCGGATAGACAGGGAATACCACGTAGTTTTCCGTGACGAAAAAGTCGTGAGCAAAGGATGCAAAGGGGGCTTCTACCATCTCGTTCTTGATGAGCTTCCCATGGCGATCCGCCACGTTCATCCGCAGAAACTCGGTCATTGGACCCTTTGCCTGAGCGCCAAAGAACACCATTTCACCGCTCGCGTGATCAAACTTTGGATGCGCCGTGATTGGACCATCGATCTGACCTTCGTAGTTGAAGTTCCCAACCGTCGCCAGCGTGTCCGGCTGCATCTCGACCGCGATGGTGCCCTCCATGAGTGCGAGCAACTTACCTCCGTGCCATACAATGTGGGTGTTGGCCGTGTTGTAATGCTCATCGGACACCGCTGGATCGCCGGTCAGGGGATTTCCCAGCACCCCAAACAGTGACTTTCCAGCGGCACGTTCAAGTTCGTACTTTTCAGTGCGCACCCAACGATTTTTCCAGGCGACTCGACCCTCACTGAACTCGAAGCGCTGGATCATGCCATCGCCATGGAACCAGTGGTACTGATCCCCCTCGCGCGGAGGGTAGAGCGGATCCGGACCGTTACGGAAATAAACGCCCTGCAGATCCGCCGGCAACTCTCCTTCGATAATCAGATCAGGTGCATCGCATTCAATGCCGGAAGGCGCTGCGGGGCCGGTAAGGAACGGGTCGTGCGGAAATGGCTGGGTCATGGCGTAGAACCTCACGTTGTTATTAAGACTGAAGCTTAGGCTTCGGAATCACTGAGCGCCAGTGACAAGAATGTTAGCCTACAGCACAATAGACCACGAAAACGCACCGGTGCCTGCAAACGCCCGCCGTGTCGAGCGTATGAATTGGGCCATTTAACCCGTTGGCAATGGAGAGGAGGTGCGCAGATTGAGGAGACGGCACCTTGACGAGCCAGCGGAAAAATGGCTTTTCAGCTTCACCGTGACGATGGCCACCCCGGTGCGATCGATGCACCTACCTGCTGGCGGCAAACATCTGCTCCGCACGGGCCCGCTGGAACGTGATGCAGGTCGAATCCTCGGGAATCTTATCCAGCGGAATCGCGACCTCATCCGGCGTGATGTTGGCCTGATTAGCCGCTGGCCGCAGTGCATCGAGGTCAAAGCCGTACAGAGCAGCGGCGTTTTCCCCCAACATCATGCGAACTTCTTTTTCGTCCAGTTCTGAGAACGCAAATCTCATGTTTTCCCGGGAATGGGGGTAGCAACCCTCATAGTGGGGATAATCGTTGCCCCATAGGACGCGATCCACACCGACGGCATGTCGGCCCTTGATATCCGCCACGGAGGGAAAGCTGGCTCCATACCAACAGTTTCGTTTGGCATAGAAACTGGGCGGTTCCTGAAGAGCCGGGTCTTTGGAGGTATCAATCTCCCCGATGTATCCGGCCTTCCAGGCCATGTACATCGCGTCCATTTGCTGCATCAGTCGCGGTGCCCAGGCGCTACCGGATTCTGTGAGTATGTAGCGCAGCTTAGGAAAACGCTCAAACACACCACCCATGATCAGATTGGTGTAACCACGTTGAATGTAAAACGGCATTTCCATCGCCCAGAGCGCTTTCGATCCCTGGGCGCTGCCGTAGTAAGGCGACCCTTGACCGGAGTGCTGATTGATCACCAGATCATGATCCTGTATCGCCGCCCAAAGCGGATCGTAATCCGGATGATTTAGCGGGGCGAGGTGCACATCACTGGGCGATGGCAGTGGCAGCAACACGCCACCCCGTAACCCATGTTCAGCAATCCAGACCACATCCTCAATCGCGTCTTCCACACTGTTGAGGTGGATCAGGCCGATACCTGCCCGCTGCGCGGGGGCTTCGGCACAAAAATCTGCCAGCCATCGATTGTGCGCGCGCATACCAGCCAGCCGCTGTCGATATTGCTCCGCCGTTGGCGGTGGTGCTATGTGAAAAGCACGATCGTAGAAAGGCGGGACCGTGTTTGGAAAAATCACTTCGCCCACTACTCCGTCTGACTGCAAGTCAGACAACCGCATCTCAGAATCCCAGTTCTTTTCCTTTTTTTTGCCCACGTGTTTTTTCGCAGGGTTCTTGTAGCTGCTACGCCATTCGTCAAACTCGGTCTTAAACTCAGGATCCAGATACTCGCGATAGCTGTCTATCGACGCACCTGCGTGGGCGTCAGCTGTGATCACAACGAAAGGTTGGTTGCTCATAAGGTGCGCCTCGGAAATCGTAGGGTCGCCCGTGCGGTTCTAGCCTGTTACAACTCAGGCGTAGAACTGCTGATAGTACTTTCTTATAGAATGGATAGGTCCGTCACCGTCGCACAGCACCGGGTTTTCGTGAAACTTTTTATGCTCCCAGATCGGCACGTCCTGACCGTGCTGACGGGTGACTTCGGCAATGAAGGCCTCGCCCAGCCCTCTTGCGGTCGCCTCATCACCATCAAACACTCTAAAGCGGAAGCGAATAACAGTTTCGTGCAGCTCTTCATCGACCGGCGTCCCTGTCACAACCAATAGAGTCTCTCCAATGCCCTGGAATCGGGTGATTCCGATACTGCCACCGTGCGACTCAATATCAACACGTCCTTCCAGTTCACCGTCCGGCGTGGTAAAGGTCAGACCCTGAAAGGCGCGCATAATGTGACCATCAAAGGTGAAGGTTTTCTCAGGGATATCCGGTGTACCGTGCACATAGCGAAAATGCGGCGAGTCCACCACGTTTTCAGCCATTTCCTGCGGATGACTGCGAACGGTGGCGGTGTGATAGACGATATCTAGCCACCCGTCCTCTTCGGTAAGGTCAGGGATTTCCGGCACTTCCCACATGGGCTCAATCCCTTTCGGATGATGCCAGACAAAAACAATTCCGTTTCTTTCGCAGGTAGGATACACCTGGATTTTGGCGCGAGCCGGAATACGTTTGGCGTAGGGCACTTCCACGCACTGCCCACTGCCGTCGAACTTCCAGTGGTGAAAGGGACAGCGCACCGCATTCCCCTCAACCACCCCGCCGTAGCCGAGATGGGCACCCAGGTGCGGACAGTACGCATCCATGACCGACGCCTCGCCATCTTCACCGCGGTAGACGATGAAGTCCTTGCCGAGGTAGTGCACCGATTTGATTTCGCTCACCGCAAGGTCCTTGGATTCGACGAGGCGAAACCAGCCAAAGGGCATCGGCAGTGGAATTCTGTCACTCATGCGGGCGACCTCACAACGCAGGGACTGGCAGCCGGGACGCGATCCACCCGGATTGATTCGCGGAAAAGTATAGACCAATCACCATCTCGTGACTATCTTTATAAGACGGTTGTCTGATGATAGCATTGGCCCGTTGTCTGACGTACTCATCCTCTCTGTTTTTCAAGGGTTCAAGGCATGGCTAAGCCCTGGTTGATGGGCATCGACCTCGGTGGCGGCGGCGCACGTTGCGTGCTGTTCAACCGAGAAACGGGACAAAGCCATAGTGCCGATAGTCTCTGGCAGTTCACTCCCGCCCCGGGCACGTTTGGAACGGGATTCGATCTCCCAACGGCGACCTTGTGGCGCTCGGTTGGCATGGCGTGCCGCAGTGCAGTGGCCAATGCCGAGTGCGATCCTACTCAAATTGCTGCCCTATCGGTTTCCGCGCTGCGCTTCAGCACTGCCATTGTCGATCACACGGACCGCTGCATCTTCTCAATGCCCAATAACGACGCCAGGGCGGCCGGGGAGTGCTTCGAAATCGCCGAACAATGGGGGCAGCCTCTGCTCCGGCAAACCGGCGCGTTTCCGCTCCCCCTGCATGCACACGCACGTTTGCTGTGGTTAAAGAACCACTCCCAGGATCAATTCTCTGCGGTGAACACGGTCTACAGTCTTGGGGATTGGTTGAATGAACAGCTGTGCGGTGCACGCGCAACCGAAATCTCGCAGGCATCGGCCTCGGGCGTGTTTCGGCTCGATTCCCAGGAATGGGCATGGGAGTTAATCGACTCCCTAGGCCTGAACCGGGACTGGTTTCCACCGATTGTTGTCGCCGGAACCCCGCTGGGACGTCTCGAAGCAACCGCCGCTGAGCACCTTGGGCTCACAGCCGGAATTTGCGTGGGTATGGGTGGCGGCGATACCCAGTGCAGTCTACTCGGGGCGACCGTATTAGAGCACGGTGATACCGCTGCCGTGGGCGGCACCACCGCACCGGTCCAGGTGGTCCTCAATCAGCCACTGGTGGATACCACCGGCGCCTGTCAGGGCGCCCATCATATTGTCCCTGGCCGCTGGGTTCTGGAGAGCAACAGCGGGCCGATGGGATTTTCCGTCAGTTTCATGGCAAAAATACTGTATCCCGAGGCGTCACAGCCAGAACGTTTGCTGTTCGCCGAAGCGGCGCTTTCTAAACCTGGAGCAGCGGGCATGCTGTCCACCCTGGGCGCCCAGGTCATGGACATGGCGGCGCCCACCCTGCCGGTGGGCCAGCTTGCCCTCAGCCATATGACGTGCACCCACGAGTCGGCGCCGCGTCAACACCTCGCGCGTGCGATGGTGGAGGGTTGTGCTGCGGGCCTGCGAGCCAACTTGGCGCAATTGCAGCGTGCCCTCGTCGATGGCGGCCTGGAAGGTCAAACCAGTAAACTCACCTTTTGCGGCGGTCTCTCGCGCAGCGATCTACTCGCCCAGCTGCTCGCAGATATCAGCGGCCGAGAAGTGACCGTGCCGGACAACCACCTGACCAGCGCACTGGGAGCCGTCGTATGCGCTTCGGTTTCAAACGGAGACTACGCAGACCTGCCTACGGCGGCCAGATCTCTTAATATCAGAAAACGATGTTTCAGCCCTGAGGATACGGAAAGCTATCAGCCGTTTTACGCCAACTGGGACACATTCCGTCAGCGGGCACAGGATGCCACAGCCCCCGCGGCTGCCGACCATATCCTGCCGATTATGTTGACGGAACCCGAACGCCCGGCGGTCGCAAACGCAACACCTGCTCATACGCCTGCGGCTTTGATCTCAGCGGCATTTGACGCCGCTTCACTGGCAGCGCTGCGCGAATACATGAGTGTGGAGTATGCGAGTTTCCGCGAAGTCAAACGCTTGCTGACCGGCCCTACACTGGTGGAGGCGCTGTCCGACAAGCAGATTTTTGTCACTGAAGTCGACATTGTCGATGCGGACGCGCTGCAGCAGTTACCCAATCTGAGAGTCGTTGCAGCCTGCCGTGGCGATGCAGTCAACGTGGACGTAGACGCCTGCACCGCCTTCGGAATACCCGTCCTGTTTGCACCCGGTCGCAACGCCATTGCAGTTGCCGATCTGACCGTGGCGTTCATTCTCAGCCTGGCTCGCAAGCTCCCCGCCGCGAGTACATTCCTGCAGCAGGACGACTGCTCGGCGGGCAATATGGGCAAAATGGGGCAAGCCTTCAGCCAGCTTCAGGGCACAGAGCTTTGGGGTAAAACGATTGGCCTGGTGGGCATGGGGGCTGTCGGCCGGGCAGTTGCCACTCGCTTGCAGGGATTCGACGTACGAATTCTAGTTGCCGATCCGTTTATCGATGAGGCGACTGCGATCGTTGCGGGCTGTGAGCGCGTTGAGCTTCAATACCTGTTGCAACAGTCTGACTTTGTCAGCCTGCATGCCGCGGTTACGCCGAAGACAACCGGTATGATTGGTGAGGCTGAGTTTGCCGCCATGCAGCCGCACGCGTTTTTCATCAATACGGCAAGAGCCGCGCTGATCGACGAGGAGGCTCTGATTGCGGCACTGACAGAGGAGCGGCTGGCTGGCGCTGCCCTGGACACCTTTGCGGTTGAACCACCGGGTTTTGATCATCCCCTGGTGGGTCATCCGGCCGTCATCACCACACCGCACTCCGCCGGTAACACCCGTGAGGTCGCGGCGCACCAGGGGGCTACCGTCAGCGAGGGGCTGCTACAGTTGCTTAGCGGTGAAAAACCACGCAATGTACTCAACCCGGAGACCTTGGAGAGCTTTAGCTGGGAAAGGGATAGGCCATCGCCCAGCGCCGAACAGCTGGCCGCCCTAAAAGCCAGCGGCGGGCCGGCAGTCTCAGACTTGCAGCGGGATGCCAAAGCAAAGAAAGCCGAGGAACGTAATCAAGGTCAGGAGGTTAACGCTCCTATGGACATCGTGGATAAAATGACGGCCATCTTGGAGGCATTCTGCCAAGCAATGGCTTGCGACGATGCAGTCATCGCGTTTAGCCAGGGACAGGACGTCACTCTGCATTTCACCGTACTCGACCTGGGCCTGGAGTTTTACATCAGCCTGCAGAATGGAACGGTTGCCAGTGAGATGGGGCCACCCGACAGTGGCGCTGAGGTACAGCTCGAAATGCGCGCAGAAATCCTCGACGGCATGTTCGCCGGCACCATCGATACAATGGAATGCGCAATGAACGGCGAGATCTCCTTCATGGGTGATGCCGCCAAGGCCATGACCCTGCAACACATGAATCAGGATATGGAGCGGCTTTACAAGGCCGCGCGAGAGGACATCGGAGATCCGGGAGATCTTTCGGCTATCGCCCGCCTAGGTGAAAACGGCAGCTCAGCGACTCCAGTGGAAAGCGGCGATGTTCGCACAGAGCTGGTTACCATCATGCAGGAGCTGTACGAGGCACAGGTCATCACGGCGACCGGTGGCAACATCAGCGTTCGCATACCGGATACAGAAGACGAAGTGTGGATCACCCCGAGTCGACTGTTCAAGGGTGATCTAAAACCGGAAGTACTGGTCCGGATCAATCTGCAAGGTGAAAGCCTCGACCGTGGAGCGCGCTCCCCGTCTTCAGAGTGGTGCATGCACACTCGTATCATGGAAGTGAAGTCACAAGCGAACGCGGTCATCCACGCCCATGCTCCCAATGCTACGATCCTTGCCAACGCGGGCCTACCGTTTCTTCCAATCTCTACCGAAGCCGCCTTCTTTGGCAACATTCCCCGCATCCCGTTCACGATGCCCGGCACCCCAGAGCTGGCAGACGCGGTGGCAGAAGCCATGCAGGACGAGTGGGCCGTGTTGTTAATCAATCACGGAATCATCGTTGGCGGTCGCTCTCTTCGCCGAGCTGCGGACATGGTGGAAATCATTGAGCGCACGGCAGAAGTCATACTTGGCTGCTACGCAGTGGGCAAAGAGCCCCCGCTGCTGCCAGCGGAAGCTGTTGAACACTTCCGGAAGATGGGGGATATCGTCGCCTGATCCAGGCGAAGAGGCTAACGGCAATGAGCGTGCAGCGTCTGTCTCACATTGGTATTTGTGTTTCTGATCTCGGACGTTCGTTGGCGTTCTATCGCGACGCACTGGGTTTTACCGAGCTGTCTCGCATCAACGTGGAAGGCGAACATTCAGAACGGTTGCTGGGAATTGACGGTGGCAAGCTCGAAGCAGTGTACCTGGAGCGCGATGGCACCCGAATTGAGTTGCTGTACTACCCCGATGCCGGGCACCTGCCGCAAAGCAGCCTTCCGCCGATTAATCGACTTGGCCTGTCTCACCTGTCGCTGCGGGTAGCTGATCTTGATTCCACCATCGAAACCATCATCCAATCCGGAGGCCATTGCATCGATCACACCCGCGTCGAAAACTCTCAATGGCATACGCGTGTGGTATTCGCTACGGACCCCGACGGCCTGCGCATCGAGCTTCTACAAGCTCCGGGCGACCCGGCGGCTTTACCTGGCTAGGTACGGCCCGAGGATTACACCAAAAGGAGCAATGTGCTGGTGAAGACAGTTGCAGACATCGAACAAGAGCTGACTGCGCCCGGCGGCGCCTTTGAGATCACCACTGAGGAAGTGCTTGGCGAGCAGATTCCAGTCTTCAAGGAGCGCGACCGATCTCTTCGCGAGCTGCTGGAAAAGTCAGCAGTGCACGGAGATAGCCCTTACATTGTTTGCGAGGGCCGCCGCTTCACGTTCGAAGAGCACCTGCACCTTGTCACTCGGCTTGCGCGGGTATTGGTTGAGGATTTCAACATTCAACCCGGCGACCGGGTAGCCATTCTCGCCGACAATCATCCTGAGTGGATTTTTACCTTCTGGGCGACCATTAGCGTTGGCGGCGTTTGCGTTGGATTGAACGGATGGTGGCAGCGAGAGGAAATACTCTACGGTCTGGAAGACTCAGATCCAAAACTGCTGGTCGCAGATCGAAAACGACTCAATCGCATCCAAAGCGACCCACTACCCTGCCCCAGTCTGTGTATCGAAGACGATTTTGAACAGCTGTTGAGGGACGCACCTTCAGAGGACGGACTGCCAGAGGTGAACATCGCGGAAGACGACGCAGCGTTGATACTGTACACCAGCGGTACCACCGGGCTCCCGAAAGGAGCGCTCATAAGCCACCGCGGCCTGATCACCTTCTTTGCCTCTACCGTTTTCAGTGGTCTCCGCATGATGATGCTGGAGATGGAGGCAGGTAAACTGCCTTCGCCCGACGCCCCCCCACACTGCGGTCTGTTTTCGGCGCCCCTGTTCCACCTTTCAGGGCTGTTTACCGGGGTTATCACGAGCCTCGGAGTCGGCATGAAGACAGTCTGGACCGTCGGCAGGTTCGACCCAGAGAAGGTGTTGCGTCTCATCGAACAAGAAAAGGTCACCACCTGGGCAGCACTGGGCAGTATGGGCGCGAGAGTGTTGAACCACCCCGAGTTTCACCGCTACGATGTCTCCAGCGTATCAAGGCTGGGTTCTGGCGGAGCCCCGACCAGCGAACGTCAGCAACAACTCATGACCCAGGGGTTCAGCGGTACGGGCGGCCAGATGGCGGTGGGCTACGGACTTACAGAGTCAACCGGTGTCGGCACACACAATTGGGGTGCTTTGCTCGAAGAACATCCCAATTCGGTCGGGCGCGTGTTTCCGGGCATTCAGATAAGTATCCGAGACGACCACAACAACCCCCTTCCGGTCGGCAGTGAGGGCGAGATCTGCATCCGCGGCAGCTGTGTGATGCTCGGATACTGGCGCAAACCCGAGGCCACCGCTGCAGCCATAGCCCCGGGGCGCTGGCTTCGAACGGGCGACATCGGACACTTTGAAGGGGATTTTCTTTACATCAACACGCGCGCAAGAGACCTCATTTTACGCAACGCCGAGAACATCTATCCGGTTGAGGTCGAACACTGCCTTGAGCTGCACCCGGACATCGCTGAAGCCGCCGTGGTAGGCGTTCCTCACGACGAGTGGGGCCAGGCGGTGATGGCCTTCCTGGTGCCGGCCGACAATCTTCCAGCCAGCGACAGTTTGAGGGACTTTTGCATGGATCGACTGGCATCCTATAAAGTGCCTACACAGTGGCAATTCTTGGACGCCCCGCTACCGAGAAACGCGGCGGGCAAGATTCTTAAAAACGTGCTGCTGGGAGAAGTCGAAAACCGGTTAACCGAGGAGTAAAGGCAAGCTACCTGTGACAGCTATAACGGCAGCGGCCAGAGCCCTTGCTTTGGCGATTCTGATGATTTGCCTGAGCGTATCACTCGCCTCCACTGCGGCTTTCGCCCAATCTCTGGCCAAAACGCTATTTGAGGAGAAACAACGCTCGGTTTTTCAGATTCGAGTCATCGACCTTGCGTCCGGGAATCGCTACAGCATCGGTTCGGGCTTCAGCATCGATACCTCCGGCGCCATTGCGACCAATTTTCACGTCATCGCATCCTATGCGCACGCACCCGAAAAATACCGCATCGAAGCCGTACGCTGGGATGGGAGCGTTCAGGCGCTGACGCTCATTGCTATCGACGTCATACACGATCTCGCAATTGTCAGTTCCAACTCAACCCCGGAGCCAGCGCTTACACTCAGTACCCAATCGCTGTCAAAAGGTGCCCGAATATACTCGATGGGCAACCCCATGGATCTCGGGATGACCATCATCGAGGGCACATACAACGGGCTGGTTGAAAACTCGCGCTTTCAAAAAATCCTGTTCTCTGGTTCGCTGAACGGCGGCATGAGCGGCGGCCCTGCTATAAACGAGGCTGGCGAGGTTATTGGTATCAACGTCTCCAAGGGCGGCGAACAAATCAGTTTTCTTGTACCTGCCGAACACCTGGCCAAACTCATGACAGAGGAAGTGACGCTAGGTGTGGAACGTGATTTTCAGGCGGAGATAAGCGCCGCGCTTCTCGCCGAGCAACAGTCTTTCTACAGTGACATGCTTGCCGGCATAGAAGCCAATAAGTCACTCGGTGATCTGATGGTGCCAGACAATCCCGTGGCCTCTTTAAAGTGCTGGGGGCACAGCGTGGATGAAGAGGGTCAACAGTATGAAGCCGCCCATCAGCACTGCCAGTCACAAGATGAAATTTTCGTGAGCGACGATCTCTACATCGGCGACTTTCGCTTCGATGTAGAAAAGATTACAAGCGATCATTTGAATCGTTTTCAGTTCTACAACCTGCTGGAGCAGCGCTTTTCACATAGTAGCTTCTATAACAGCAGCAGCAAAGAACAGACAGGACGCTTCGAATGTGTAGACGATCAGGTCGTGCTTGACTCTGGTAGCTGGAAGATTTCGACGTGCTTTCGTCAGTATCTCAAGCACACGGGGCTCTATGACGCGTCCATGATAATGGCGTCGCTGGACTTTCCACAGCGCGCAGCGGTCGTCAAATTAGCCGCCAGCGGTATCAGTCGCGAGAATGCTATACAGCTTTTCAAACTGTTTGCGGAGTCCATCGTATGGACAAAGTAGCCGATCTCGTTGTTCAGACCGGCGTTCGTGCAGGACGTGTTGCAGAGCTGACTCGCTCCGAAGGAGGCAGCCTTTCGATCGGACGTGCTTTCAGCAACGACCTGGTTATCACCGACTCACATGTTGCGCCCAGGCAGTTGGAACTGCGATACGAGAATGGGCAATGGTGGCTCTATGTTCTAGACACAACCAATGCCACCCTCGTCAATGGGCGTCGTGTGGAGGAACAGTCTATAGCGGTTCAATCGGGCGACAGGATCACGGTCGGGCGCACCCACTTCTCAGTCTTTGCTGCCGATCACACGGTCGAGCACACTCGAAAACTGGTGTTGTCCAATTGGTTGTCTAACGAAAACTACAGCCCATTAACGGTAGTGCTTTTCTTACTGCTCGTCATCCTGACCGATCTTGGTATTAGCTTCGCAGAGGGTTCCACCGATCTAAAGTGGGAGCAATATGTCTACGCCAGTATGTGGGCCGCTGTGCTGACGTTCAGCTGGGCGGCGCTTTGGGCATTTATGGGCCGGATCATTCGTCATCAGCCTCTCTTCGGCTTACAGCTTATGGCAACCGGAAGCATGTTGCTGGTCACCACCGTACTCGCTCTAGGCGTTGAATATCTCACGTCCCCATTGCACAGCCTACGCCTACAAGAACTATCCGGTTGGGCCGTTAGCTTTGTGGCGCTCGCTGCTCTACTGCATTTGAATCTCTTGATTGCGAGCAATTTGCGAAACACAGGTCTCGTATCGATCGTTCTCAGCTCTACGATTGTGGGAGTCATCTATGGTTTTAGCTGGTTCGGAGATCGCGGGTTGGAGGAATTTGTATCCAAGGCTCCCTACTCCAAGACGCTCACACCGCCTCTACTGGGCAGTCGCCAAGGAAACAGTTTGCAAGACTATTTCGATGCGGTGGAGCGTGGATTTGCGAATAGCCGCGAGGACTAGCGCAAGCACTCTTCACCTGAGTGGTTTGGGATCAGACTATAACAGCGCGCTTGCCAATCTCACTGTGTCTTCGAGACCTCGCCGCCAGCGCGAGCGATTCGCCCACTCGGCTGGGTCAATTCGATGGGCGTGTTCAATATAATCAGCCTGCAAATCACGTAAATCTTTGCAAAATGCTCGATCAAAAACGAATAGACTGATCTCATAGTTCAACCAAAGACTCCGCATATCGAGATTCGCAGAGCCAAAAACTGCCAGCTGTTCGTCCACAGTCACAGATTTGGTATGCAACATACCACCCTGATAAAGATACACCTCAACGCCCAGCTCCATCAGCTGGTCATAGTAGGAACGACTTGCATGGCGCGCCGACACAACGTCGATGTTCTCAGGCACGATTAATTTCACGGTTACACCGCGCGCTGCAGCGACCCGGATGGCCCGCAGCAGTGACTCATCTGGAATGAGGTAGGGGGTTGTCAAGACCAACTCCTGCCGCGCTGAATACAGCACAACCAGCAGCATTTGCAGCAGCGCATCTCCGCTCAAGCCAGGCCCTGAAGGAAACGCCAGCATCGCGGATTCCCCCTCGACTTGAACACTGTCCAGAGCATGCTCTTGGAAAAGGGACATCGCCGACTCATCAGTCTCCAACTCCCAATCCGCCAACGCGACACCTCCAAGACTTGCAACCACCGGGCCTTGTACGCGCACCATAGCATCAACCCACTGCCCCACCCCTCGGTCCTGTTTAAACAGACGCGGGTCAGCCATATTTTGACTGCCTGTCCACGCAATTTGATTGTCGATCAGTACGATCTTGCGATGAAGCCGCATGTCAATGCGTGCAAAAAGGGTTCGCAATGGGCCAACCTGCAGGGCACTCTCAACTCGAACACCGGCTACCCGCAGACGTTTCGCCTCATCGCTGCCCATCCAGTCCCCGGACCCAACCGCATCAACCAGCACCCTGCAGGCCACACCCCGCCCGGCGGCGTCACAGAGCGCCTCGACGACTTCAGTGACCCAGCCGCCAGGATGCCATATGTAATATCCCAGACATACGCTTTGACTTGCACCGTGAATATCACTGGCGATCTTGGAAGTCACTTCGCGAGCATCGGTCAGCAGGGAATAACGACAGCCTGTGGTGGCTCGACTGCCCAGCACACCGTTAGCGACGTGCTCAAGCTCTTCTGCCTCCGTGGGCAGGCTTGCCCAATCGACCGGTACCGCCGTGGCCGCCATCACGGGTGAACCGTAAAAGTCCTCTCGAAGATGCTGCAGATTCCGCTGACGGTGCCTGGAAATCCGACGCTCGCCAAACAACAGATACAGCACCACGCCAAAAAACGGTAAGGCCGCTACAAGAAACAGCCACGACATGGCGACGCCTGAAGCGGCACGGCGGCTCACCACCCTCAACGTGATCAGGGCCACCATGATAAAGTGCAGAAGTTCGAGGTTCAGCATTCCCTGTGTCGCTTTCCAGACCCTGTTCGCTCGTGTGTTGCTATGTTAACTCAGGCCGATTCTGCACTGTACACCAACCATACGCTGCATATTCTCTGGGCAATGGTGCTAGGAGTCACACCCGATAGCCGTTATGCAGCAATTCGGTTGCTGACTGGACTGGCCGCTACCTTCTTTCCGGCCTATGATTTACCTTGAGCAGGAGGAGACGGCCTGTTCAACCTGAGGTTCATCACCCCGCCCTGGCAGCGCTACCTGGTATGCCCCACGGTCAGCTGACGTCAGTACCCGATCGCCTAGCCGCGAAACAATCCATTTGAGCACTAACAGGTCAGGCTGACTGGAGCCTGGTACCGAAACAGTTGCCAAAGGTCTTGTCGCCGTACGCGATCAGTTGACCTTTATTGCCCTTGCCCCGATACCCGACCAAGCCGTCGCTATAGTGAACGCCACTAGCCGTTGGCATCTGGTAGACCAGATAGGCTTTTCCATCGCGTTCCAGTACGGCTTTGTCGACGCCCAGGTAGGACAATGTAAAGCTGACGTCCCCATCGCAGCGGAAACGCCAACGGTTGTCTGAGGCCTGGGCGCTTTTAAAAATTTGGCCCGGTCCACACTGCTTTCGATAGTAGGACCACTCATCGCACACACTGCCATCGGGAAAACGGCACTGACCGACGATGCCACTGGCAGTGCGAGCCATATGATTTGTGCCACCTTGAGAGATGCAGTAGGTACTGGCAGGGTTGGAGAGTTCCACCGCATCGTTTTGTCGCTGTGTGCCGCTACAGGCTGCGAGACCTAAGAGTATCGCGAAACACAAAAACCTGTTCGTGCAAACACCCGTCGCTTCCATTCGGTTTTTCAATATCCCCGCAAAGCCGCATAGCGCTGCACGTGGTAAAACTCGTCGCCCAGGAGCTGTTGAGCCACCCGCGCTCGCTTCAAGTACAAACCAATGTCTTCTTCATCCGTCATCCCGATACCTCCATGCATCTGAATGCCCTCATCGCTGACCAGGCGTAGAGTCTCTGACATCTGGACTTTCGCCAGGCTGGACATGAGAGCGGCGTCGTCAGCATCCGTATCAATTGCGTGCAACGCACCCAGCACGGCAGACTTGCCCAGTTCAAGCTCACAAAACATCTGCGCCGCTCGGTGTTGAAGTACCTGGAAAGAGCCGATCAATACACCAAACTGTTCACGAGTCTTTAGATAGGACACCGTGCGATCAAACGCCGCTTCGGCGTTACCGAGCATTTCAGCTGCCAGGGCCACATTGCCGCGGTCCAGGACTTTCTGTAGCACTGAAAAGCCATCGTGTGGCCTGCCCAACATGGCTTCGGATGGCACCGAGACGCCGCTTAGGGTGACCTCAGCCATATTTCGACTGTCTGCCATAACGCGTCTTTGTACCTGTACGCCCGCACTCTCGGCATCTACCAGGAAGAGGGCCAAGCCCTTCTTGTCCTCCAACTGACCCGCTGTCCTGGCTACGACGATCAGCGTATCCGCCACATGGCCGTCCACCACATGAACTTTGCGCCCGGTGATCCGATATCCACCCTCGTCTGGGGTGGCGCTGGTAGCAACACGACTGGGCCGGTGGTGAGGACCTTCCTGAAAGGCCAGTGCCAGAAGATGCTGACCAGCGACGATACGAGGTAACAGATCACTGCGTTGACGCTCGGTTCCCGCAAGAACCAAAGCACCTGCTCCCAATACAACAGTAGCGAGCATCGGACTCGGCGCCAACGTCTTTCCAGCGGCCTGCATGACGACTGCGGCTTCCGTCAAACCAAGACCTAGTCCTCCATATTCTTGAGGCAGACAACCGCCTATCCATCCCATCTCGACCATCTCGTTCCAGAGGTCAGGATCGAACCCCACCGCATCTTCGTTATCGCGCAGCCTACGCAATGCACTGACGGGCGACTTCTCGGCGAAGAAACTCTCGGCGGCACTGCGCAGCATACGCTGCTCTTCATTCAATACGAGTGGCATAGCTCTTCATTCCCGTCAGGCTCCGTTACCAACCGGCGTCCTAATCCGATGATGGAAGACCCAGTACACGCTTGGCGATGATATTCAACTGAATTTCCGATGTCCCACCTTCAATCGAGTTGGCTTTGCTGCGTAACCAGCTGCGGGCTATCCGACCGTCGTCAAACTCCTCTCCTTCAAATCCAAGGCTGTCCATACCGCCCAACGCCAGCATGAGCTCACGACGTTCTTTATTGGTCTCAGATCCGTAGTATTTAAGCATAGACGACGCCGGACCTGGGTCATCGCCCGCTTTCATCTCGTCACCCACTCTGGCCATCGTCAAACCGAAGCACTGTTCACGAATTTGGAAGCGAGCGAGCTTTTGCCGCAGTACCGGATCCGCAAGTTCGCCCTCGTGCTGGCCCAGAGCCTCCAGCGCCAGCTGCTGCATTGGCTTTTTCTTACCGGCGGAACTTCCGCGTCCAACTGCAGCTGCCATGTTTCGCTCATGCTGCAATAGATACTTCGCGACCGTCCATCCCTTGTTACGCGCACCGACCAGGTTTCTCTTGGGCACCTTAACGTTGTCGAAAAAGGTCTGACAAAACGGCGAGGCGCCACTAATCAATCTAATGGGTGATGTGCTAACGCCGTCGCTGGCCATGTCGAATAACAAGAAGCCGATCCCGTCCCGTTTCGGCGCCGTCGTATCAGTGCGTACAAGGCAAAAAATCCAATCGGCCTTGTCACCATAGGACGTCCAGATTTTCGACCCGTTCACCAGATAGTGATCGCCCTCATCCACAGCGGATGTTTGTAAACTCGCCAGGTCTGAGCCAGAGCCCGGCTCACTGTAGCCCTGGCACCAGCGGATTTCACCACGCGCAATCTTTGGTAGGTGTTCCAGCTTCTGCTCTTCGCTTGCGTACTTAAACAACGCGGGCGCCAGCATAATGATCCCTAGGCTGGTGAGAGGCGCCCGGCATTGCAGTGAAGACATCTCCTGGCCGAGCACCTTGCACTCTTGCGGCGATAGACCACCACCCCCGTACTGAGTCGGCCAGTCCGGGACAGTCCAGCCTTTTTCTCCCATGCGCTGCAGCCAGAGCCTTTGATCTTCACTTTGGAATGGAAATCGGCGACCACCCCAACACACGTCATCATCCGACGTTATGGGCGTGCGCATACTTTCTGGACAGTTTTCTTCCAGCCATGCCCTGGTCGTTTCACGAAACCGATCTAAATCACTCGTTGTTTGCATTGCTTGTATTGAACCTGTTCTAATCGTCGCTCTTCGTGCTTGAAACAGTATAGGTGGAGTGGCGATCGGAACCGCTTTGGAAGCGCTCAAGGCTCACGATTCTACCCATCGAACAGGACTTTCAAATGCGATGGGCCGCGAAATGCCACGCCTTGAATCTTACTTGGATTGGCCACCGATGAGTCAAAACACAGGTTACCAAGCCGATCCAGCAAGGCATTCAGACCAATAATGGCTTCGGTGAGACCAAAATCTGCTCCAGCGCAGTAGTGCTTGCCATAACCAAAGGCCAAGGACTTTCTACCATCCCGGTCCAGATCAAAAACGTCCGGCCGCTCAAAAACCTGTTCATCACGATTGGCACAGCCCAGGAGAATACTGACGGGCGTGTCGTCGGGTATTGTCACACCCCCTATGCTGACATCTCCTACGGTTTGCCTTGATACGAATTGCACCGGCGACTCCCAACGCAATGACTCCCAGAGCAGCGGCTCAATCAATTCCCGGTCCGTATGAACACGTTGCATCAGCGCCCCATCACTCAACAGGGTGTGTAAGACGTTTCCAAGTAGATGGTAGGTGGTATCGGCACCACCCGTGATAAGCAAACGAAGAAAACTGATAATCTCTTCATCGGTCATACGCTCACCAAGCACTTCTGCCTCGATAAGTCGACAAATGAGGTCACCGGTCGGTCTGGTTCGTTTATCGTCGACGACAGGTTCCAGATAGCTGGCCAGACAGGCAGAGCCTCGCAAGCCGCGCTGTGGGTCTGAGGCTACATGAGTAAGGTCCACACCCCACTTATGAAAATCGTCAACGTCCTCTTCCGGCAGCCCCAGAATCTGCACAAATACCGACAGTGGGTACAGAAAGGTAAATTCAGGGACAAGGTTTGCGCTGCCGCGGCTAACAAACTTGTCGATCAGTCTGTCCGCTGTTGCCCTGGCCAGCGTTCGGAAGTCCTTGCCCAGCGCTCGTGGCCGCAAAGCGGGCGTGATCAGGTTTCGATGCTTTAAGTGTTCTTTACCGTTCATGCCGACAATTGTCTGGCCGAACACCATACCTATACCCGGATAGTCGGGGCTGTTGGATTTGCTGGAAAAGCGCTGGTCGTCCAGTAATGCTTGCGCCGCAAGCTGATAGGAACCGATGTAGTAGCTGTGACCGTACCGACCTACAGGCGCCTCTTGGCGAATACTCTTATAAATACCGTAGGGGTTCTCCACCGGATCGATCGGCCCTCTCGTGAGTAGCTGCTGCGGCGTCGCAGGTTGTAAGAACTCGGTCAATGGGCGCCTCTTAAGCTAATCATGCGTCGGCGGGGGCTCGGCGAGAATGGCAGAATCGTCGATATTATTCAAGACGTGTGTCTGGTAAACGGCGGCATCAATCGGCCAGGCGAAACGCAATCAGGCTGTCACCGATACGGGTTCGCATGTACGCGTGCCCGCCCGCCGCGATAACGACGTACTGTTGTCCGCTGCGCTCACTGCGATAAGTCATTGGTGTCGCCTGACCACCGGCAGGCAGTCGATGTCGCCAAACCTCTTTGCCATCGCGGATATCGAAGGCGCGAATGTAATCGTCCAGTGATGCGCCGATGAAAGCAAGGCCGCCCGCAGTGGCGATGGGTCCGCCCGCACTGGGCAGGCCCGTGTCGGGGAAGTAGGGAAACCATGAAAGCGCCGGCACCATGTCTCTTACCGAGCCCAGCGGCACTTCCCACTGCACCAGCCCTGAATCCAGGCTCACCGCCAGCAGCGTGCCCCAGGGAGGTGCAATACACGGCATACCCCAGGGTGACAACAACACCTCGTGGCGAATCACAAATGGAGCGCCCAGATTCGGCGAGTAACTATCCAGCTCACTGTCTAAGCGCTCCGGTGGTATCGCGTCGCGCAGCTTGAGTTGGTTGTAGGTCACCACGTAGTTTTGCGGCATCACCAACAGACGATTGATCGGATCGAAGGCCAGCCCACCCCAGTTTTGTCCACCGGCTACGCCAGGGTACTGAATGCTATAGCGATTCAGGGACGGTGGGGTGAATATGCCTTCATTGGCAGCCGCCGCGATTTTGTCTCGACATGCCTGCTGATCATAAAACGTCAGTCCCCAGGCATCGTCGGGTGTGAGAGCCTCAGGATGCAGTGGCAAAGGAAAGGTTGGGAACGGTTGTGTTGGGGATGCAAACTCTCCCGGAACATCACTTCGCGGAACTGGCCGCTCTTCTACGGGGTAGGCCGGAGTGCCAGTGGCGCGATTCAGAATAAACACATGGCCCATCTTCGTGACCTGGATCAGCACAGGCAACATGGCGCCATCGATGGGCAAGTCAATCAGTACGGGCTGTGCCGCGACGTCGTAGTCCCAAAGATCGTGGTGCACCATCTGGAACGACCAACGCGGTTTGCCTGACGCCAACTCCAGGGCCACCACTGAATTGGCGTAGTAACCGTCGTCAAAACCATGCCGAGTCCGATGAGCACCGATAAAGTCCAACCCGGGACTGCCAAAAGGCACGAACACCAGACCCAATTCCGTATCTGAGGAGAGAATGCCCCAGGCATTGGGTGTGCCGCGATGATAGAGCTGCTCGGGCGGGGCCCCTAGCGCCTGCGGTGTCGGCGCTCCGGCCGGCACCGGATCAAAGGCCCAACGCAGTGCGCCGGTGCGCACATCCCAGGCGCGGATGACGCCGCCAGGAGAATCAACACGTGCGTTGTCCCGCACAGCGGCACCCTGAATGACAAGGTCACCCGCCACCAATGGCGGTGAACTCATATAGGCTTCATTGCCACGCAGTTCCCCCAGGCCGCGAGTGAGATCCACGGCGCCGGACTCACCAAACTCCTTGCAGGCCCGCCCACTTAACGCGTCCAGCGCAAACAATCGCCCATCTGGCGTCCCCATCAATACGCGACTATTGCACTCCCCCTGGCCTCGCCTGCCGACTGTATCGTCATGCCATAAGGCCACACCACGGCATTTCGTTGTGCCGTCGTCGGGATGAAACCGAGGCCTGCTGTCGAACACCCACCGCTGCTGACCGCTGTCGGCATCCACCGCAAAGGCACGCCCCAGGGAGGAACAGAAAAAAAGCGTGTTATTCCAAAGTACGGGAGTGGCCTGAAATGTGGTCGGAGGAACATCGTCACGCAGCGTGGAGGCGTCGCCCGTATGGTACTCCCAGGCGACCTCAAGGCGACCGACCGTATCCCGGTTGATGTCCTGGAGGGGTGAGTAGTGACTGCCGCCCTCGTCACCGCCATAGAATGACCACCCCGCAGCTTGTGCCGGCAGCATCGGCGTAAAAAACGCCAGGCTGACGATCAGGCGCAGGTAGACCCTTGGTGCTCGGGTTATCGAGGCCATAAAGTAGCACGACCCCTAGCGGCCGGCGATCTCCCCGTCGCCCTGATGTTCCCCACTGGCGGGGCGCACACCATCGAACAAACCGGATATCTCAATATCAGGGGCACCGGTTGGGTTTAGGCGTGTCAGCTTGGGAATGCCACTCTCGACATGCCAGGCGGGGTTGCTGGAGTGTGACGTCCAAACATTGCGGTCCCTATCCATGTCCAGTTCCCTTGTGTAGGTCACCAGCGTGGGCAGTGGGTAAACCGTCCAGGCTTCAACGTCGGGCTCAAAGCGAATAATGGAATCGCTTTGCGTCCCTGTGATCCACACATGATCGTTTTCCTGATCGACAAACACTGCATAGGGAACTTCACTACCCAGCGGTTCAATTGGGATGACGTAACGCTCCTTCCATGCCATCGCTTTCGTATCGTACCGATTGATGGTGCCCTCAGCATAGCTTGGTACCCACAGATTTCCTTTGGAATCAAAGCGCAATCGGCGCGGAGTAACAAAGGGTGTTTCTATCGAGGTGAGTTCAAAGGTATCGGGATCGATGCGACCGATATGGCTCATGTTAAGCTGACTGAACCAAATACTCCCGTCGATGGGATGGATATCGATGCCGTAAGGCATCGGCATGCTGACACCGTCCATGTCCGCAGAACGATCGTCCAGCTGCAGGAGATCAGCGTAGGCCAGAAACAGCGGCGTGAACCAGGTAATCAAACGCGTGGTGAAGTCCGGAAAATCCAGGCGCACAAACACCTGCTCACGCGTCTTCGGATCAAACATACCGACGTGATTGGTCGCGGTAATGGTGTACCAAAGGCGACCCCGCTGATCAAACCGCAACGTGTGTGGATTGATGCCTTGCTCCAGGTCTACGATGTCCCAGCTTTCTGTTCGCGGGTCAAAACCCGCCAACTGGTTACCCGATGCCAGGGTCAGCCATATCACTCCGTCAGGCGCTGTTTGCAGGGAATGTGGGGCGAGATAGGTCTCAACGCCATTCTTTTTCCGCCGCTCCATCTTCCAGTAAACACCGCCGGGTTTGTGGTCCCCACGCGGAATGGCATAGCTTGTGCGCTCGCCGCTCGGGTTGCTGTCAAAGCGGATTACGTGCAGAGTATCCATCGGACCGTCAACGCTCCAAACGGAACCGTCGGGGTGGTAAACCATAAGATCGTGTTGGCCGGACGTGGGGCCGCCCAGATCCCATTCCTCCACCACCGCCCGTCGCACGGTGGCACTGGGTATCGGCAATGGGCCATCCTCGCCATCGTATTGGGGGAGTTTAGCCAACACATTTTCCGGTGTGTACGCATCCAGATAACGATCCGGTAACACGGCTTTCAGGCTGTTGCTAATGATTGCGCTGCGCCGACCCATGTCGTAGATCACCTCTGACCACTGCTCGCGAGACATTTGCCTGCGAGACGTGAGAGGCGATCCCTGTTGGTGGCAGTAAGTGCACTGCATCTTGAACTCAAGCAGGTGATCTCGATCGTCAAACTCTTCCAGCACGAGATTCATCCAGTAGTTGCTCGGCAATTGCTGGATCATCTCCGCCGGATCTTCGATACGCTGCATGGTGACATCCCGCCAAGCGCCCTGAGCCTCGGGCACCTGATCGCGCAACACAACGTCGCGCCAGCCGGCCCGGCGAACGCGCACGGTATACCCGTCCGGCCAGGGCAGTTCAGGGGACAGGAACCGCCCCTGCTCATCGGCAAAGACGCTCAGTGAGTGCACGGGTTTTCCGTGCAAGAAGGTTACCATCGCCCCCTTGACCGGCTTGCCTTCTGACGTGATATGCCCGTAAAAGAATCCAGGCGCCGCTACCGTGGCTGGAGCATCGGTACCGGCCGACCCGGTCAGGCTGTGCAGAGAGATCAGTACGACAAATACAGGAACAAGCGGCGGCCGAATACCCATACGCATTACCCGGTTGATGGCTGCGGCCCGAACCCCGGGCTCGATGCCGCAATCATAACGCTCCGGGTTTCACATGACAAACGTCATGTGAAGTCGCTGTGAGTACTAGGCTCTCGGATCCCTGGCCGCCAGGACGAGCTCCAGCGCTTTCTCCATCAGCCAGCGTGCCTGGCCTGCGTAGGTATACACACAGGCATGAACAGCCGCATCGCTCCAGTCCTGGACCGGATGCTCGGTGGCGTGATCTTCAAAATCAGCTAACGCGTCGATCAGCTGGGACAGTTCGTCGGTTGACGCACCGGGCTCTGGAATGTTCAACCCTCGAGCGGCATCCAATTCAGAGGTGCGGAACAGCCGTGGTCGGCCGCGCACGAGATCACCCAGATTGACGCTGCCTTCGGCCACCGCCTTATCAGCAGCGCAGAGGGACAGGTGGCACGCCAAAAACCCCGGCTCCGGTGGATAGTTCGCTTCCGCGAAGCCGCTCTCTGCAATATCAGTCAGACCGCGCTCGTCCAACCCGGGGTGAAACACCAGGACATTGCTTGCCTGGAGCTCCCCAGCCAGACTGCGCAATGCCTGCAGTCGTCCTTTCCCTGTAGCGGCTATCTCAGCAACCACCGCATCGACGTTCTCAAGCTCCTGGATTTGCTCTGGCTGCAGCTCACCCGGCTCACAGGCTGCCAAACGAGCGTCTACATTCGCTAGACAACCCTGGTGCTCATCAAGCCAACCGCACAGAGCTTCTCCAAGGAATAAAACCCTCGGTTTTGGTTCCGGTATGCTCTCGTCGGCAGTGGCCGAACGTGCCCTGAGCAGCATCTCAAGTGTCCGCCGCTCAGATGAGGCGATTTCGCCGATACGCGCGCCATCACTTACCAGGGCGGCAACCAGCTGTAGATGCTCCAGATCCGCCTGTGTGTACTGACGCCGGCCTGACGGTGACTTGTAGCTGGCACCCAGTTGATATCGCCTCTCCCAGATGCGCAGGGTATCCGGCTTGATGCCAGTCAGACGCGCGACGGTGCCAATCCCGTACAGCGGCCTTGGCCGCAATTGTGGTTGTCCCATAGCTTTGCTCCTCAGGGTATAAGACATACGCCGCAGCGAGGAGTTCGGATGACTATGACGAGACTATAAACGCGACAGGTTCTGACCCATTCGCACGGCGCGCGGCGGCTGTTCGGCCTGGCCAGATTTGAAGATGCCTAGCTGAACGCCAGCAGAACCGGCTCCTGAGCTTGGCAAGAACCGATCGCACGCAACAGATGCAGCTCACCCTGCGCATCTTCAATGACGGCGGTACAGTTTTCAACCCAGTCGCCGTCATTGCAGTAGAGCACGCCGCCACACTGTCGAAGTGCAGGATGGTGCAGATGGCCGCAGACGATACCGTCGACACCTTCCCGTTCTGCCAGAGCGATCGCGGCCGATTCGAATGCGCCGATGGCCTCCTCTGCTCGCGCAACGTGCAGCTTTATCCAACCTGCCAATGACCAGTAGGGCTGTCCAAAGGTCGCGCGCAGGCGATGGCACATACGATTCGCCGACATAACCAACGCGTACGCAAAATCCCCAAGGACGCGATTCACTCGGCTGTATCGCACGGCTTCATCGAGCTCATCGCCATGAACCACCAGCAGGCGTCGGCCATTGGCCGTCATGTGATACGCTTTTTCACAGATCACGAAGTTGCCAAAGCGGGTGTTGTTGAAGTCACGAAAAATACGATCATGATTGCCTGGCACGTAGATCACTTCAACGCCTTCACGTGACATCTGCTGTAGGTGAGCAACCACGTCAGAATGTGCCTGTGGCCAGTGAACGCGACGCTGCATCGTCCAAACATCGACTATATCGCCCACCAGATAAAGGCGTTTGCAATGAACCCGCTGCAACAGCTGCAGAAGGTAACCAGCCTTACAGTGAATGTTTCCCAGGTGGATATCAGATATCCATAGGGTCTCGCAATCGATTTGCCCGCCGATCCTCAGTGCTTCCATTGCCCAGTTCCCCTGTGCTGAGATAGCGTTGCCGTTTTTTTGTTTTGAGTTGGGTGAGATCTGCCAGCACGAACGCATCGACGCAGTGCCCAAAAGCCGGGTCTACACTGAAGGCAGAAAACGAAACCCCGCCAGGCTCCAGTGCGGCAGCGTAGTGTTTGAACAGTACAGGGACAGGCAACCCGCGCTCCGATAACCAGCTCTTTAGAATACGAAAATCGCGCTCACGATCATCACCACAGAACTCAGTTTCTATGCGGGCCGCCTCTTCCGTTGAAATCACCATAGGTTGACGGGCCGTCACCATCGTTTGCACGGGCGCATAGTAGCGCGCGTAGTACCAGGACAAACGCACCATGGCCTCCGTACCATAATGGCGGCTAATGGACGCCGGCCCGAACAGGAAGCGGTATTGGGGATAACGGCTGACGAACGCGCCGATCCCGCTCCATAGGTAATCAAGGCTGCTGCGTTTCTGGTACCTGGGCTGAACAAAACTGCGACCCAGCTCCAGACCGTGCTGTAGCACCTCCGTCATACCCTCTCGGTAGTGAAAGAGGCTGTGCGTATAAAACGCCTCGATGCCACCCTGATCCAGGAGGGCGCGCCCTTCGCCAATGCGATACGCACCGACAATCTCGAGGTCTTCGCTGTCCCAAAGCACCAACTGCAGGTACCGCCGGTCGTAGCGATCGATATCCCGCGGTAGGCCGCTGCCTTCCCCAACAGTGCGGAACGCAATCTCCCTGAGACGACCGATCTCGCGCATCACACACGGCGAGTCGGCCATTCTGCACAGGTAAATCTGTTTACCATCGGGGGTAATTCCGAGCCTCTCGCAGGTCTGCAGCTCCTGTCGCAACAGCAGTCGATTTTCGGGATAGGCAACCGTCTCCACCGATTGAAAGATGGGCCGGCCACGTTTACCCAGACGATACACATGCTTGCGGAACATCGAGGCGAGCTTGGCAGGGCCGACATCGACCGAGTTATAGTGCTCATAGGGTATCGGGCGACCAACACGCGCATCGACCGTGTTGTGGCTCTGCTTAAACATCTCCCGTACCAGCCAGATTGTCGACAGCGGCCTGGCCAGGAAGGACAGGCTGTAGAAAAACAGAGAATTGCGCCCCGCAACGTGTACAGGGAGTATCGGTGCCTGCGCCGATGCCGCTATCTTGACGAAGCCACTGTGCCATTCTCCATCGCGAACACCTCGTGCCCCAAAGCGAGATACTTCACCGGCAGGAAAGATGATCAGTGCGCCTTCCGCCCGCAAGTGATCACGTATGTTCCTGAGGTTTGAGCGCGGTGTATTCCCACCCATATTGTGCACGGGTAACAGCACCGGGTGAAGAGGCTCGACTGCGGTCAAGAGCTCGTTGGCGACCACCTTTACGTCGGGGCGTACCTGCCGTACGAGCTGCAAAAGCGCCAGTCCATCGAGCGAACCGATTGGATGGTTGGCGATCAGCACGACCCGACCTGAGTCCGGTATGCGTGCACGTTCGCGGTCGTCAAGACGCAAAGAAAAATCGAAGTAATCCAGTACTTGTTCGACAAAGTCGAAGCCGTGAAGATGCGGGTAGTCGCGACCAAACTGCTGAAAACGAGACTGGTAAAAAAGGAACCCAAGAAATCGCGCGACGGTGCGTCCGGCACGTCGGTGGCGCTGCATGAAGTCCGGATAGCGACTCTGCAGAAAAGACTCGATCTCAAGCACGACTATGCCCCTAACAGCTCGTGCTTCGGCGAACCGTCTCGCAGATGCCCTACACTCCTCGGCCGACGGAGATCGAGGTATTCGCTGTCATTGACCACTTCGATACGGCCGCCCTTGTAAAGGAATTCCCGTATCTGAGCCTCTATCTCTGTTCGCATACGCCGTTTTTCTTCGACGCTGTGCGACGGTCCAGTCGTTTCCGTCATACCGCATGCCCCTGTGGAAAACCGTGATCAGCATGGCGCGGACGCATGTCAGTGAAAATACAAAACCGTGAAGTTTTCGTGACGGAATCTCGCTCGAGGGCGCGAGATTGGCACGGAAATTAGGGTGTTGCCAGACAAAGTGTCGTGGTTCTGAGCCGGCCATTTGCGCCACAATCTAAGGCACTGGCTCTTTTCAGGATGCTTGTGTGTCGCCAAACGTAATTTATTTGATAATTTGTCAAAAACGGCAATAATGAACAAAATAATAACGTATGGAGGTCCCTATGCGCTGGCAGATTTGCGCTCTCGCCGCTGCACTGGCGAGTGCCGCCCCACTGGCGCCGGCGCAGACCAGCAGCCCGCAGTTGGAGGAAGTGCTGGTGACCGCCCAGCACAGGGAAGAGTCGCTGCGAGAAACCCCCATCTCTCTCGTCACCTTCAATCAGGAGCAGCTCGAGAAACAGCGCATTTCCAACATCACCAATCTCAACGGTCTGGTGCCTAACTTTAATATCGACTCATTCCCCGAAAACAACTCGACGCTCCGGCTGTTCATTCGTGGCGTTGGCCTCACCGACACGCAGATCACTCAGGACGCAGCCGTCGGAGTCTATCTGAACAACGCTTACATTGCGCGGTCAACGGGACTCGCTTTCGACGTCGCAGATCTAGAACGCATCGAGATCTTGCGTGGTCCGCAGGGCACGCTGTATGGACGCAATACAACCGGCGGCGCACTAAAACTGGTGACCAAAAAGCCTGACCTTGAATACCTGGAATTCGACCAAACCGTCAGCGCCGGTAACCAGGATCTGTTCAGCAGTAAGACATCCGCCAACATCCCATTTGGAGAGCGCTACGCCGCAAAGGCGGCCTACTTTTTTGAGGAGGTGGATGGGTACATCGACAATACAGGGCCCGGAGGCAGTTTCGGTGACAAGGAATCCAAAGGGTTTCGATTTGATTTGCGCGCCGATTTCACTGATTCATTGATAATGGACTACGCGTACGACGTCTCCAAGATCAAGTACTACAACTACACGCCTCAGGCGGTGTTTCCGAGGCCTTCTGGCGGCGGGCTTGACGACCTGCTGGCCATCATCGGCAACATTGCTGAAAACTACATCGACTACAGCACCAACCGAATTGGCACCCTGTCGACAGTCTCGCCACTGCTGCCAACGGACACAGAAATTGAGGGGCATACGCTGAACATCGAGTGGCTGGTCAACGACTCGGTTACACTGCGGTCAATCACCGCCTACCGAGAACTGGACGACAAACGGTACATCGACTTCTCAAGCGGTTCCAGCGAGGGCTTTCGCATCAACTTTTTTGAAGCTACCATTGGTGCTGAAGCGGGAACCGATCGCCTTGACCTGCCCACGGTACGCCCTCACCTGACCCAGGATCAGTTCTCACAAGAATTCCAGCTGCTCGGCAATATCGGCGATCGCTGGGACTACATGGCAGGCGTTTACTACTTTGAAGAGTCCGCCGATGAGGACTCTCCTCTGCACCATATTTTCAGCGCTTTTCCCTTCGCCGATAACGGCACCATCTACAACTACGGCTCAGAGTTCAACAGCATTGATAACAAAGCCTATGCGTTTTTCACCCAGTGGACCTGGACGCCCGATCTGCTTGAAGATCGTTTGCACCTCACCCTGGGCTGGCGCTATTCGAAAGACAACCGCAAAGCGACTCGGGCCGTCTTGGACAGAGTGGTTCTGGACAACGTCACTAACGTCGCTGGGTTTACGGAATCAGACTTTGACGCCAGTGGCGACAAGGATTTCGACGACAGCTCTATCGCCGCCATCGTCGAGTACGACCTCAGTGATACCAAAAACGCTTACATCAAGTACGCGGAGGCCTACAAAAGCGGTGGCTTCAACATTCGAGATCCCGATGAGGCCTCCTTCGAAAACGGTTTCGAGGAGGAAAAGCTGCAGTCTTACGAAGCAGGTTTGAAGGGTGAGTTTATGGACCGAAGACTGCGGCTGAATTCCGCCGTGTTCTACCAAGAGTTCAAAGACTATCAGTACAACTTCCAAATCCCGGGCACCATACAGAACACCAGGGTGTTCAATGTCGACGGGGGCGAGATGTCGGGTATTGAACTGGATGTCTCGGTACTGGCGACACAAAACCTATTCTTCCAGGCGAGCTATGCCTATCTGGACAGTGAACTCGACGACGTCATCAGCCCAATCACAGGAGAACTGGAGCAGTTTGACTTCACCAACGCGCCAGAGCACACCTACAGCCTGATGGCGGACTATGTGTTTTCCGCAGTCACCTTTGGCGTACTGAGTGTCAACGCCAGTTACAATTACGTGGACACCCGGCAAAAAAACAACGCGGATACATTTCGCGGCGAATACGATCTCATCAACGCACGCTTGTCGCTCTCCGAAGTCGAAGGCCTAGGCGGACTCTGGAGCGCTGCTCTGTGGGGTAAAAACCTGCAGGACAGCGACTACGAAGCCTTCACATTTGATAATCTGCCCCAAGCCACGCGGGCGATCACCTGGGCTGACGGCATCAGTTTCGGAATCGATATCAGCTACAGCTTCAGTCAGTAGTGTCGCTAGGTACCAAGGAAAACAAACCGCCGTTGCTCTCGGCCATCGACATCAACCATCTCACAAAACATGTTGAGCGGGCGTACCCACAACAAACGCTCTCCATACAGCGGTCGATACACTACAAGCACTTCGCCACTTTCGGAATGGGTTGCGACACCATACACCTCGTACTCTCCGCCCTTGTAATGGCGATAACGGCCTGACCGTACCGATTCGCTCACGTCGGTGAAAATATAAGAACGGGAATATGCCTGATGCCTTCGGTACGCGCTCGGTACTCAACGTAGTCAGGGTACATTGCTTCCAGGCGCGGCCACAGTTCATCTTCTTCTTCGGGGGTCGCCTCGCGCATGGTGTAGCTACGTTTCTCGGCGCCGATCTGTATATCCACCGTATCCGCGGCCACAACATTGTGATACCAGATGGGGAGTTTCGTCATACCGCCTTTGGAAGCGGTCATAACTACTTCATCTGCACCGCGACGCAGGTAGAGCAGAGGTGTCTTACGCAACTCGCCCGAGCGTCGGCCCACCACCGAGAGAATCGCAACCGGTCCACCCCGGAAGGTATTCCATACTTTGCCACCTGTGAGTTCATACACCGAGGTCTGCCAACGGCCGATGCGATTGATCAACCAGGTACCAAACTTCTCCTGGCCTTCCGTGTAAGGCTTGATTGCGTTTGCCATGTGTGAATCCTGCTGGGTAAAAGAGGCGGACTGCAATCGCCCCCTTTGCAGAGCGATCGCGTCGAACTGCGTTATTGTAGATTCAAATCACGGCGTATACCAAATGGGAGAACTCCACGCTCGCTCCTGAATGACCTGTTGGTGTGCTGAGGAGCAGCAGGCGGTCATCGATTCAGGTATCGTCGCGGGGTCATCACACCGCACGCCGGCGTCTGAACACAGTCGCTGACTCCAGCGGCAGCTGGGATTCTCCAGTAGGCGAGCGTAGTAAAATGCCTGGGTATTGGGATCGAAATCCAGATCCTCATAAACGGCGCATAGCTGGGCGTGGCCTGGCCCGCTCTGCTCGCAGCTGTAGATATCGACGCTGGCATCGTTACTGCCTCCAGCGACGTCCATAACACGCTCCTGGAGTTCACCGTTGAAATACCAACCTTTCACCAGTTGGATGCGCTGCAGCTGTGTGCCGGGATAGTCCGGCGTACCGGCGTCGGCCAATGCAGACAGTAAAAAACGCGGCCTTGCGTCCGCGCTAGGTGCCTCTTGCAGGTCTCCACCCATTGGCGCGCCACCCGCGTAGCCTCGAGCCACCATGTCTCTTGCCTGACACAGATCATCCGCGTACTCCCAGCCTCCGAAGAAACGCAAGGTTGGCCGGGTACCGCTGGTGGCGTAGGCCTCGCGACGACGCATGGCCGCAAACAGCGCGTCGCGACTGTTCTCCTCCGCATACAGGACAGCGAATCCTCCGGGGTTGAACTCCAACTCATCGGGCAGGCCGGCAAGTACGCCCTCTCCCGATCCCATACCCGCTCCACCGTGACCGGGGTGATTCTTCTCCATCGCCAGACCAGGCGCGGCGATGTGTGTGTCAGTGCTTGAGATCAAGCCGTACTTGAAACTGTTGGCACCCAACTCCTGTTGCTGTTGTAGTCCCTTCTTTAACGCATAGCGAAGGTAGCTATTTTCCCCGGCTGGCTGTATGTCAACGTAGTCGCCGCCGCCAAAGGCCTTCTTCATCCACCAGAGTACGCCCTCACCATCCTCGCCGGTGTTCTTGGTGCCGAAATTATCATACGGCAAAAGTTCGAAATCACAGAACTCATCATGGGCCCAGACGGGCTTGCGATTGTCGCACTCGGATGCACCCTTGTGCTGCATCACTTCAAACAGAGGATTCCAGTGCGCACGTCGCGCAGCTTCCTCACGACTGACGGGTCCTGGGGGCACTGCGTCCTCCTCGATGCGAGCGCTGACAAAGGCAATACCGGAACTCAGGTTGGTATTGTGTGGAATTGCGATTCCATCACAGCCCGGCAGCTGATCGACGCAGGCGTCCTCGAGGTAATCCCAAAGCTGTATCTGAGATGGGGTCTCAATCCAGCTCATCGGCCAGTCCGGCACAATGTCGTTGCGAAAAATGACGTTGTGGTGGAGGTTCTTGCCTCTACCAATAGTGGCGGTCCATTCGTAACCAATGAAACTGGTGAACGAACAGTCTTCGCTGCGATCATAGGCATCTTCGGCTTCGTCACGCATGACTTGCCAAGTATCCTTAGCTGCATCCAGACAAATGCTGTTGTCATCACCACACATGCCCCAGCGACGCTTGACAGTCAGCCCGTAACCCCCAAACAACAACTGTGTAAACTGAGGGAAATGGCGATGAATCAGGCAGACCGGGTGGTTGTAGCCCGGCAACCCCTCGACCGCACACATGCGCATCTCGCCCATGAACTCGGAGTGATCCGTTACCGCAGTAAAATCGAGCGGTCGGTCAATCTGAATGTCGCGCAGCCCCTTACCCTGCTCATCGTAGGGCTGGATCGAAACTCGCTTGCCCCGGGCAAAATCGTAGGCGTCGCCAGGGGTATTCCGTGTGTCCTGACCGCTAGCGTCAAAAGACCATGCCGTATGGACGTGCAGATCGCCAAAATGGGGACGCCGCAGGGAATCGTAATCGCGACAGGGTTGTCGCTGCTCCGTACGCTCGAACGGTGGCTCATCGTCTTGTTTATCACTCGCCGCCGCTATTAGCGGTAAGGCAAACAACAGCACGCCGGCCAGGTTGTGCCAGCGCGCACAAAAAGATCTCCCGAACCTCTGATGATCCGTTTCACAACGACGTCCCGACTGCGCCTGTCGCCTCATTGCTCAACCCCCATGGCTTGACCCTTACGAGCTCGTGCTCGCGCGTTGCTCAACGACTGTGGCGATACAGGGTTCATCTTCGCGACGCCCTTACGTATCAGCGAAGGCACCAGTGCCGCCATCAGCCTGGCGGCCACCAGCGGGGGGTTGCGGCGCGGTACTGTGACCTCAAATCGGCGTGTACGAATGGAAGTCAATATCTCATCAGCGACCAGCTGCGCCGGATAGAGTTTTCCCCGGTAGGCGCCCTCGTCATCGACCTTGTCCCAGATTTCTGTGTCAATCGGCCCAGGAATCACCAGAGCGCAGTGAATGCCGGAACCTGCCAAATCGTTCCACAGGCCTCGACTAAACCCATTCATGGCACTCTTCGTCGCGGCATAGATCGTCTCGTGTGTCGGCGTGACAGTCGCTGCGAACGAGGACACATTGACGATGACGCTACCCTCTGCCTCACGTTCGCTTTGCAACAACATGTGCGGAATGGCGGAAAACGTCGTCCACAAACAGGATAAAAAGTTGACCCGCAACGCGGTCTCAGCCTCTCCGGTGGAAATCTCATAGAGAGATTGGTGAACAGGCATGCCGGCGTTGTTTACCAGAATATCAATACGACCGAATCGCTCGACGGTGTCTGTAACGATCCACTGGGCAAAAGACTTGTCACCGAGATCCCCGGCGAGATAGTGGCTTTCTGGGGCGTGATTGCGGCACTCCTCGACGACCTCCTGCAGCAGAGGCTCTCGCCGGGCGACCAACACGACGGTGACTCCAGCCTTGGCGAGGCTGACCGCTGTGACGCGACCAATCCCTGAAGAGGCTCCGGTCACGATGGCAATCTTCTGTTCCAGCTGTCGCATATCGATCGGCGACTTCAGCAGCCATTCATTGTATGAGTCATCACCCCGAGAGCTCTTTCACAAGCCGTCACCGCCCGCGATTATAGCGCCTATTTAAACTCACCGTACCGAGGCATCCGCTCTGAGAACAATACCGCAGCGGCGTTTTCGTATAGGTATTTTTCAAGTACGCCCTCGCGCAGATCCAGCGCTGCTGCCTCTTCTAGACACCGATCCATTCCCAGTACGGGATGATCCGATGCAAACATGATCTTGTGCTTGCCTCGCGTGTTCATGTAGTGAATAAGCGATTCCGGCAGGTAACGTGGTGAATACGCCGACGTCATCATGTACAGATTCCGATACTTGATCATCAAACGAATGGCAATATCCCACCAGGGATCTGCACCGTGCTGCATGATCAGCTTAAGCTCTGGAAAGTGCAGACAGACCCGGTCAAGATACATCGGATTCTGACACTCTCCTGGGACCGGAGGCCCCGGTAGGCCAGTATTGATACCGCACGCTATATCCATCTCGATGCATTTAGCGTACAGCGGAAAATAAACCGGATCATTGGGCGGTAGATCCATCTCAAACGGTGTAACTCTGGCCATAACAACGGGAACATCGCGGGCAAGATCTTCGAGCGCCCACAGGGCCTTCATACCTTTCTGAATGCGCGGCTGAGCGGCGATGAAAAAGCGCTCGGGAAACAGGGTGGTAAAGTCCAGAATGCGCTGCTCGGGGCGATATGGATCAACGGTGAGAAAGGCTTTCTCGACACCTATTTTGTCCATCAGTTGGATGAGTTCATCGGGCTCGATGTTGCGGAAGAAGTCGTCTCCCGCTTTGAAATACTCTTCTTTCACCTTCTTCATAAAAGGCAGGTCTGCCACCGCACCCATACTGACGTTCACCCAGGGATCGATGGCTTTTATTGTCATTATCTGCTCCCGTTAACACGCCTGAACGCACGGACCAAGCTGCTGCAAGGTTAGCACAGCGCACCAACTCACGATATTATTTTATGTCAACAGTCTTGCAAAAAACTGTTTGCAACTCTCAACGGCCATGCGAGGCTCCCGGACCCAGTTTACTCATCAGGTCTGCCTCCATCGCCTGGACGCCCTCCCCAGCGTGCTCCTCTCGTAGCGCTTTGAGCTGCGGATAACCCTCGGCCGCTTCCGCGTCCCACTCGTCGGCAAAGGCACCGGACACAATCTGCTCCGTGATTGCTTTCATCACGGGTGAAAAGTCCAGGGCGTCGTACCTCCCGCGGCGGGAGAGCTGTCCATACTGGCTGGCTGGCGAGTGATGATCCAGCTGTTTCACAAAGCCCTCGGTGCGCAGCAGGCCATAGTTTCGTTCCACCTCACCCGACAGAAAAAGCTCGGTGAGCACGGCTTCAAGAGGTATCCCCTGCTCCAGCATTGTGGCAACAAAAGCGCCGTTGACGTGTGTCAGGGCGGGTGACAGTACCTGCTCGACGGCAAGATCCAATACCGCCTCCTGGGTAGGACTCAAAGCCATAGCCCCTTCGCGCAGACCGCCGAGCGCCTTGGCGACCGCCAGCGTTCGCCTCAGACCATGCCCCGTGGCATCCCGCTCGACCCCCAGTGCCGTGATAAAGCCCGCGCCTTCGACATAGCAGCTGCGCACCTCAGGGCCCAACATGCGAGGTGCAATCATCGCCAGGTCGCCGGGCGGTGTGTAACGATCGAACGCGAGGCAGTAACCGCTGGCGACGATGGTCAGCTTGTCTTCACCCCGCTTCAGCTCAAGACCGGGTATGGCGTCATCCGGCACGAGGAGGCAAACGATGTCCGCCGTATCGGCATCGCTAATGTTGCCTACGGAAAAACCGTCCGCCTCCGCCTGCGCCCGGCTGTCGTCATTGCGCACACAAACCCGCGGGTCAAGTCCAGAATCTCTCAAATTGAGTGCCCAGGGCCGACCCTGGTTACCGTATCCAACAAGCGCCAGGGAGAGCCCCTGCAACGCATCGAGATCGGCATCTGTTTCATAGTAAATGGTGGTCATGGCAAGTACCGTCGCTGAGGTGTCGAATACCGCTGCTGGAAGGCCATCTATCATAAGCCAACTGTCTGGTATAAACCAACGACCACGGAAAAGCGCTCCTCGCGTATACTGTACTCACGGATTCATGCCCGGTTGGCAACACCTGCGCGGTGCATTCCCGGAACATACCAATAAGAGAGGACTATGAAAAAAAAGGGTTTGGTGGGACTTCTCGTCCTGCTGATCGCACCTGCACTACTGATCGCCGCGGGCTTCGGCATCGCCTGGCAGCAAAAGATGGTGTCCCGATCCGATGTGGAGTTCCTGGTTGATCTTGGCAATCGTGAGGGCCTCTGGGCTGTCATCAATGTCATAAAAGCAGAGTTCTACGGGCCCGATACGTCCATGGCAGGGGACACGTCCTACGGGCGCGAACTCGTGCATGGCAGGGGACACGCGCCCTGGGTGATGCGTGGCAATCTGGACGGCAGGCCGAGGATCCTCAAGTTCGCACTGGCACCGGAGCTGTGGGCCGCATATGACGTTCAGACCCAGTCTCTCTACCAGCTATGGCAGGGCGAGGTGCAGTTTCTGGGGGCCGCCTATGACTATACACACGGGCCACAACCTCTTAGCAAAGGTGCGTGGTACTGGCGAAATGAAACGCCTGCACGCTGGTTTCTGCTTCGCGACGGCGAGGAGTTAGCGGCCGAGATCAACTATCTGGGCCACGAGTACGGCGACGACCAAACCACGGCCTGGATGCGATTCAAGCTGTCGAGTGGTGATGCCCACCTGACTCTGACAGAGCAGCCAGAGATCGTAGACACGAGCGATGGGCGCGTCTTCCGGCGCAGCTTTCGATGCGAGACGACAGGCCGGTCTCCGGCGTTAGGTGACCGGGACTCCTCAACGGTTCTCAGCGAGTGCTCGCAGGACCTGCGCGCCGGGTTCTACACGGAAGATGGCAGCCGCTATCTGGCAACAGGAGATCTGCAGTGGCCGCTCGCAAGCGCCACACCCATTCCCGACGCACAGGAGACGGGGCCGCGCCGAGGCCGAACCGCAGAACAGGATGAACTCGCCGCCGGGGAGGCGGTGATTGCTGGCAGCGACTGCTTGGGTTGCCACGCCGAGCATCACCGGGTAGCAGGGCCCGCCTGGTCGCAGATATCGGGAAAGTTCCGCGCCAAGTTGCAGGATTCGGTCATCGCGTCACTGGCACGCAGCGTACGCGAAGGAAGCGTGGGCACCTGGGGCGACATTCCTATGCCCGCTCATCCTGAACTGACGGATGAACAGGCCAGGCAAGCGGTCGCTTTTATTTTGAACACAGGGGAACCCGAGGCGGCACCTGATCCACCGCTTGATCCCTCTGGCAAACCCTATGCGGCCACAAGAGATTTCGACGTACTGCCCCGGCTCACCTCCCTGCATCCCTCCCTGACACTGGAGAACGTAGCCCCCGATGGGTTTCACCCCAAAGTGGGCGGTATGGACTGGCTACCAGACGGGCGCCTGGTCGTTGCCAGCTGGGACACGGACGGTGCCGTCTATGTCATAGACCCGAACGGGCCTATGGAAAATCGTGTGCAGCGTATTGCTGAAGGGCTGCAGGAACCCCTCGGACTGGCGCTTGTGGACGAGAGACTGTTCGTGCTTCAGAAGCAGGAATTGACCGAACTCATTGATACGAATGGGGACGGGATCATTGACCGTTACCGTACTGCAACCGACGACTGGCCGAGCAGTGCAAATTTTCATTCCTTCGCGTTTGGTCTAACCCATCGGGACGATGCACTGTACTTCCTTCTGTCGATTTGCGTCTTGCCGGGTGGAGCGAGCTGCACAGAACAGTTACCCACACAAGGCAAGCTTCTGCGCTACCGCGAGCCGGCTCAACTGGAGGTGGTTGCCTCCGGCTTCAGGACGCCCAATGGCATCACTACCGGACCCGAGGACATGCTCTGGGTCACGGACAATCAGGGTGACTGGTTGCCCTCGAGCAAACTGGTAGAGATTCGCGAAGGGGATTTTTATGGCTCACGGGCGGTGCCCGGGACTGGCGTCATGTCGCAGCAAGAGCAGGCACCCGCCGTATGGCTACCTCAGGACGAAGTAGGAAACTCCCCCACGGAGCCGCTGGTGCTCACCAACGGACCCTATGCCGGTCAACTATTGCACGGTGACGTATACAACGGCGGTGTAAAGCGCGTTTATCTCGATACCGTGGGTGAGCGGCCACAGGGTGCTGTGTTCCACTTCAGCGCCGGTTTTCAGGGTGCCGTCAACCGCCTGCTGGAGGCGCCCGATGGCAGCATCTTTGTCGGCGAGATCGGCAACCCACCCAACTGGGGAGAGTACAACAAACTGTGGTATGGGCTTGAGCGCATACGCTGGGCCGGCAACCGTGCGTTTGAAATGTTAACAGTACGGGCGCAACCCGACGGCTTTGTCATTGACCTGACGCAACCGCTCGCTAAGCACATCGCGCCAGAGCCTGCCGACCTGACCGTTCGGCAGTGGTTTTATCGCCCCGACGAACAGTACGGCGGGCCGAAGTATGACGACCGGGCGCTGCCGGTCAACGCGCTGCAACTATCGCAGGACAGAAAACAGCTGCGGGCGTCGATCACTGGTCTGCAACCCGGTCACATTGTCTATCTAAGGCTGGATGAGCGACTGCGCAGCGACTCCAATCAGCCGCTGTGGACAGCAGAGGCCTGGTATACACTCAACTCTCTACCCGCCAAGGACGAGGCAGGCTCCCCAGCATCCGATCCCTACGCGTGGCAACCGTTATTCGACGGCGAGACTCTGCAAGGTTGGAGAAACTACGGCGGCGAACCCAGTCAGGTGGAGAAATGGGTCGTTGAGGAGGGTGCGCTGGCGCTCAAGCAGACCGGCACGTTTCCGATGTGGGACTTGATTCGCAGCGTACTGTTTGGCGGTGCCAGCGGAGACCTGATCTATTATCCGCAGACGTTCCGCGATTTTGAGTTGGAACTGGAGTGGAAAATCAGCGAAAACGGCAACAGCGGTATCTTCTATCTGGTTGCTGACGAGAAGGAGAAGACGCCCTGGTTGACAGGTATTGAAATGCAGGTCTTGGATAACGAAGGCCATGCCGATGGCCAGATCCATACCCACCGAGCTGGCGACCTTTACGATCTAATTGCCGCCCAACCCGAAACCGTCAGACCCCCCGGAGAGTGGAACCGAGTGCGTATTCGCATCCAGGACAATCACATCGAGCATTGGCTTAACGACGTGAAAGTTGTACAGGTCGAGCGAGGCAGCGATCAATGGCATGATCTGGTCAGCGCCAGTAAGTTTGCCGATATGCCACGATTTGGCACGGCGGATACCGGCTACATTGTGCTCCAAGATCACGGTGATCCGGTCTGGTATCGGAACATACGCCTGCGCAAGTTACCACCCACCCCAGGCGATGGTCCCGACACATCAGCGCAGGTGGATTGACCCGCTGCCTCATCGCTGCGCTTTGCGCTGCTCTATCCGCTTGTTGATTGTATCGATTTGCTCTTCCGTCAAAGCATTCTTGATGGTGATCAGCAAACGAAAATGAGCCAGCTTAAATTCTGACTCCATCGCCAGCACCTGCTCGATTTCCGGCACCACGCGAGCCGCATCAATCTCGTATCCAGACAAAGACTGACGCATCAGCTGTTGTTCGTTCTGAAGATTCCACTGCAATTCGGCCACCTCGGACTGAAAAGCCTTGACCGCCTGCAAAATCTCTCGTCGCTGCGCATCCGTAATGTCCAATTGCTGTTGATGACGCATGATGATATCCGGAGGATACAGTCCCATAGCGATCACCTGCCTGGTGTTCTTACCAGCGCCGAGCGGATCGGTCTGAGCCTGCGCGTATGCAGACCCTATACACAAGGTTGCAACTAGAATGGCGTTAATGAAAGGCATAGAGACGTCCTCGCTTGCCAGCTTTTTCAGTTCAGCTGTGGTATGTCGATTTCAAAAGTGATGTCGGGAGACAATTGCTCAGGTAACGTGGCGGGTGACGACAACATCATTTGATCTGTGATCAGATCACTGCCGCTCATCACCTGCTGATACAAGACGCCCGCATCGTCCGCTGGCTCCGGGTAGAGCAGGATAGCCAGCGCCGCGACCGCCGCAGCCGCCGCCCACCAGGCGCGTGGCCCACCGCGATGTAAAGCAGCGGTCGTCGCAATTGCCGTCGCTTCCGGCACCGGTGGCGCCCAAGCAGACTCCTGCTCACGCAGGCGGACGAACCGGGCAGCAAGCTGCTCTTCCAGGTAGTCGTCAGATTCTCGTGGTTCAGTCATTCGCTTTGTCCAAGTTGTTTCGGGTCGACTCTTGTTCCCCGAATGCGCCCAGTTCCAACCACTGGGCCAGTCGCCGCTTGCCGCGTTTATAGTGGGTGCGCGCCGACCCTACTGAAATTGCCAACACTTGTGCAGCTTCTTCCAGCGTCAGCTCGCCGTAGAAGACAAGATGCAGCACGTCGCGCTGTCGCTCCGGTAATCGGCCGAGTGCTCCTCGAAGCTGCGCCGCCTGCTCATCCAGATGGCGTGCCCGCTGCGGCACATCGAGCCCGGTGGCATCTGAATCGACCGGCGGCTCGGCCGCCAGCTTGAGGTCGAGCGCTCCGCGACGTGCAATCGTTCGCCGCTGTTCATGAGCGACCCTCCTAATCACCCCGAAGAACCAGGTGCGTGGGGCGCTACGGCCTCCAAACTTGGCGCGACCGTCCAACACACGAAGATACGCTTCCTGTAAAACGTCTTCCGCCATATCCCGCTGCCAATGGCAACAGGACAATGACCAGCCAAAACTCTGCGTGTGATATGACTTCAGCTGTTCCAGCACGGACGCCAATGAGCGCGATCTCCTTTCAGGACGCCTACATTGTACCCGCGCTAATCCATCAGCACAGCGCAGCGCGTCCGAGTGACTCAGATGAAGTCCGGCCATGGCCCAGTGAAATTCGCGAGCCCCGGCAGCGCCATTTCCAGTTCGGCCTGTGTAAGACCGTACCAGCGCCCCAACGGCGCAGCGAACTGCTCGACAGAGGTGGTTGGAATGAGACGACCGTTGCCCGCATCCTGGCTGTGGCCCAATACCGGGGGCGGAATGTCACCGTAAATCTCGCCGCCACGCACCGCTCCTCCCACAACGAAGTGGTGGCTTCCCCAACCGTGATCCGAGCCGTCCCCGTTCACGGTCAAGGTGCGACCAAAATCGGCGGCGGTGAAGGTCGTCACCTGATCAGCCACACCGAGTTCTTCCGTGGCGGTATAGAAGGCCGCTATGGAGTCCCCGATGTCCTGTTGCAGTGCGGGCAGATCGTTTGCCTGCGCTGAATGGGTGTCAAACCCGCCGAGCGCGACAAAAAACACCTGTCGTCGCGCGCCCAGCGTATCGCGCAAGTCGATCGTCTCCGCGACTTTTCGCAACTGGCCTCCGAGAGCCGTTGCCGGAAACACCGTGTCCAAACCCGACGCGCCCTGCAGGGCGCGGTCCAGGCTGTCATTAGCATCCAGCGAAACTCTGGATAAATCGATCAAGTCTTGCTCAAACAGATTGTCGCGCAAGCTACCCACCGCTCTGAAGTGATCTCTCATTTCCTGCTGCAAAGACGGTGTCAGGCTGCTACTCGCTGCGCTTATCAGACGGATCGACGGCACACCATTGGCACTGATTTGATACGGAGAGACATCCTGCCCGGTTAAAAATACGGCATTCCCTGCCAGCGATATCTGAGAAAAGATCCGCTGCGCATTAGCACCAGATCGCGTAGCCGCATCACCAAACAATCCACCCCAGCCCAGCTGGGAACCCTCAGGCGCAAAAGACATCCAGGTGGATTGTTGATCGTTGTGTGAAAACAGACGGACCGGCAGTCGGGCAGCACCGCTGTTGAAGCTCGCACGATCCGTCGGCTCCACCAGCGGCCCTACGTTGCCAACGATCGCTGCTCGGCCGCTGCGGTAAAGATCGTGCAGGCCTCCCAGCTGAGGGGGCAAGGCAAAGCCTCCGACGCCACCAGTTTGCCCGAGGTCTCCCAGGGGCAACAGGGCATCCAAAGAGCGAGTCGATCCCCCGGGCAGCGCCGCGTAAGCATCAAGCAGTGTGGCCCTTATGGCAGCGTAATCAGCGTAGTCCGGTATCGACGACGGCAGCACGGTATCGTGACAATCCATGCCTCCAAAAAGGAACACACACACCAACGCTCGGTAATCTGCGGTGTTCGCCGCCATGGTGCGCGACGCTGCAAGCCCTCCTACGGCGCCGGCTCCGGCCAGCACCAGAGGTGCCGACAACATGGATTGTATGAAGGCTCTGCGATTTTGCATGGTGTCGTTCTCCTTATGACCCGATCAACGCAGGACGATGTATTCTGGCGACGTCATCACAAGAATACTGGCGACGCGAGCACGTAAATCCAGTCCCTCCGGATCATCCGCGCCGATGGCACTGACGATCTGAACTATCCGGTCGCGGGACTCCGATTGCAGAGTTCCGTGGGTCAACAGTTGATCCATTGCATCTAGCAAGGCCTCACTGTTTCCCGCGACTGCAGCGTAGCGGCTGTAGTCGGGCACGAAGGTCGCTCCCGTGGGCGATGGGGTTTGCGGCTGCAATTCCAGTGCGAACTGTGTGATGAAATTGGGATAGCCAACGATGCTGGTCGCGTTGGTGATTTGCAGTTCTGGCGCCGTCAGGCCTGCCTCAGCCGTCAGACCGCCAGCCGCCACGTAGCCCGGCCGATAAAAGTTGAACACTGAGGGTGACCGGTAGGGGTGCTGACCCAAGGCATCACTACCGCCTGTATTGCGCAACGCAAGCTGGTTGGCTGCTGCCGCACTGTTCACCGTAAATGCTCGCGCCCAATGCGTGAATCTCAGCACCGGCTCACGCAACTTGCCAAAGGTCTCCCGCAGGCGTGCATCGAAGCCGCGCGCCTCAGGGTCGAACAAAACGGCCGCTATGACTGCGGACAGATCACCACGATCTCCGGACCCAACAAACGTACCTGAAGGTAGTGGGTAAACGCCGCCGTCAAAGGCCTCGGCAACACGCCGCACATAACCATCGGCGGGATCACTGGTTACGAACCGCTGTATAAGCTGCCTACCAATGAATGGGCCGAGGTTGGGGTGGGCAAAAATGGTATCCAACGCGATGCGAATACTCTCGTCGCCGCCGGTACCCGCCGGAATCGTGGTACTAAGAAAGTGTTTTTCTTCCAAAGTATGGAAATTGTCGAACATCGTCAGAGGTGAGTAATAGGCCTCCTCCGGCAGCAGGGCTATCGGCTGCCGAAAACCCGCGCCGGTGAAGCTGAGACCGGTAAAGACCTTCGCCAGACCAGTGATATCCGCATTGTCGAACAGTTCCTGCTGACCGCCGTCACTGCCGATTACCGGCGTGCCGTCATCATTAAGCGCAACCAGACCCGTGGTGAACAGCTGCAGGATTTCTCTGGCGTAGTTTTCATCCGGGACACGGCCGGTATTCGGGTCGGCTTTTTCGTTGCGCAGATACGTCAGGTAAACCGCCATCGCCGGGGAGTAGGTCACGGCATGCAGCAAATCTCGATAGTTACCGAACGCGCCGCTTGTTAGAAGATCAGCATAGTGCGCGACCGTCTGTGGTGTGCGGCCCAGGCGGCTATCTGCTGAAATCACCAAAATCTGCGACAGCGCAAACGCCATGCGTTGGCGCAGCTGGTCCGGCGCTTCGATGTAGGTCCGCCATAACGAATCCGAAGCCAGGAAGACAACCTCGGGGATGGGCGCACCTGCGCCATCCAAAAATTGCCCGTCTGTGGGGAACCCATCCAGAACGGTTCTCAGATGCAGGCTGGGCGGCAGCGCCAATTGCTCAAGAAACCAGGCCTCAAGACCCAGATCCATCAGACGGTCGACTTCCGAGGGCGTGGGGCCAAAGGTCGCTTGACTTAGGAAGCGGGCGGCCTCTGTATCGGCGAGGGTTTCCGCCGGAGGCGATGGCTGAGAGTCAGGATCAGGCGCCGAATCAACCGCCGTGCCCGAAGACCCGCCTCCACCGCACGCGCCCAGCATAAGAGCCAGACTCAATCCCACTGCGCCCAGGCAAAGCGTCTCTGAATGCCGCATTATTCGGCTCCTCCCAGTACTTGCTACTGAGTGGTCCGAGCGCGTCGGGTATAGGACAGCCCCGATGAAAAAACGTGTCGTGGATCACACTGTCTGCTTCGCCCTCGACAGGTCCAGCCATCCGCGAGCGAAGAACCGCGAGAAAAGAACTCAGAATCTAGCTTTGGTCTTCCATGGCGCTTTGCAGATAGTTCTTGAGTCCCACTTTATCAATAAGGCCCAGCTGCGTCTCCAGCCAGTCGATGTGCTCTTCCTCGGACTCTAAAATATCCTCCAGCAACTCTCTGGTGATGTAATCTCCGACCGATTCGCAATACGCAATGCCTTCCTTGAGATCGGGGTGTGCAGCCATCTCCAGCTTCAGATCGCAGCGAAATATCTCCTCAGTATTCTCGCCGATCATCAGTTTGCCAAGATCCTGGAAGTTGGGAAGCCCGTCCAGGAACAGGATACGCTCCGCCAGCCGGTCGGCGTGTTTCATCTCATCAATGGATTCATGGTAGGAGTGATCCGCCAGCTCTTTCAGCCCCCAATCCTTGAACATTTTGGAGTGTAAGAAGTACTGATTGATTGCTACCAGCTCGTTGCCGAGCACTTTGTTGAGGCATTCAATGACTTTCGGATCACCCTTCATGGCCCTACTCCCGCGGTATCTTGAAAGCGGCGAGTATGCCCATTCATCGGGGCTAAATCAAGCTAAGTTATTGATTTTTAAGGGTAAAAAGAAATGATAATCAAACTGATTTACAACTGCATCAGCTGACCTGATAGAACATCTGGTCGCTTTCCACACCCTGCAATAGCGCTTCACGCATGATCTCACTCGTCATGGTGCCACACTTACCGCACTGACTGGCGACGCCCAGCTGCCGGCGAATGTCCCGCATGGAGCTGGCGCCCTGAGCGACGGCGGCGCGAATCTGGGTATCGGTGACTCGGTTACACAGGCAAACGTACATAAAATGGCGGACCGGCTGATAATTATAGTCTCGGCGAATCGTAGTGAAAATGAGAATGATTGTCAATCCATTGCTGCCGGGGGGCGAACGCTCCCCTCATGCGCCCCGGCACCGCGGAGCACAGGCGGAAAAATCTCGTCAAGAGGCTCGGGCACCCCGGTTTCATTGATCCGCTGAGCGTGAAAACGCTCCAGCAAACGCGGTTCCGCAACCCCGCAGGAATGTGCAATCACCTCCACCTCATGCATCAGATTGGTCGCATACTGGGTCACACGCCGGGCTTTGTCCGCCGGCACCAGGCCGCGCTGTAGATCCTTTTCGTGCGTGGTAATGCCGGTTGGGCAGGTGTTCTTGTTGCATTGCAGCGCCTGAATACAGCCGAGTGCAAACATGAAACCGCGCGCAGAGTTCACACTGTCTGCTCCCATACACAGCGCGGCGGCCACACCTGCTGGATTAATCATCTTCCCCGAGCATATGACCTTGATGCGATCCTTGAGTCCGTATTCGGTCAATTTGTCGACGACCAATGGAAGGCTGCGGCGAATGGGCAGCCCCATAAAATCAATCAGACTTTGCGGTGCCGCACCGGTGCCGCCGTCAGCGCTGTCCACCGTAAAAAAGTCTGGAGCGTACTCCAGCCCCCGGGCCAATATGCGCTGGCACAATTCGTCCAGCCAGGCGGATTGCCCGATAACGGCCTTGATTCCGGTTGGCTTGCCCGTTACCTCGCGCACTCGATGCACCATGTCCAGAAGATCATCGACCGAGTTGATGTCCGGATGTCGGTTTGGACTGATTGAATCCTCTCCTACCGGTATGCCGCGAGTCTTTGCAATTACCTCTGTGACCTTGTTGCCGGGCAGAATACCGCCCTTTCCTGGCTTTGCCCCCTGCGATAGCTTGATCTCAAACATTCGCACTTGTTCGTGTGCTGCAACGGCACGCAACTTGTCATCGTCCAAGTGACCGTCGGCATCCCGCACACCGTACTTGGCCGTACCGATCTGAAACACCACGTCACAGCCGCCCTCGAGGTGATAGGGAGACAGTCCTCCCTCGCCCGTGTTCAACCAGATGCCAGCGTCCCTGGCTCCATTGGAGAGCGCACGCACCGCCGGTTTGGAGAGTGCGCCGAAGCTCATCGCAGAAATGTTGAAGAAGGAAGAGGTGCTGTAGGGGTTTTGCGCGTAGCCCTCCCCATAGGTAATCGGTCGACAGGACTCTATTTCCTCGTCCAAGGGTGGAAACGGACCGTTGAGAAAGATGAAGTCACCCGGCTGATTCAGCGGGTTGGTAGACCCAAAAGCCACGGTCGAATCCACACCTTTGGCAGCTCGGTAAACCCAGGAGCGCTGCGCTCGGTTGAACGGCAGCTCCTCACGATCCAGCGCAAAAAAATACTGGCGAAAAAACTCACCCATGTGCTCAAAGAAATAGCGGAATCGACCAATCACAGGGTAGTTGCGACGAATTGTTTGCTCCTTCTGCGTCACGTCGACAACGTACATGTAAGCCAAAATCAGAATGCCGAGTCCCAGCAGAAACACCAGCAGGAGGCTGCTGATCTCAATAAAGGAGAGCGCGAACTCACGCAGCCGGTCGATTTCCATTTCCATAGCCGTTCCTCGCGTTGTTCATTCGAGTTTGGAGCGTGACATCATCGATTGGTTCCATAGAGACAGCATAGACAATAATCACTCCCGCGCAGCATCAGAGCACAGACTTTCACGCCACTGCAGCAAAAGCTATGCTAGTCGAACGACCGGGTTCAGCGACCTAGGCCGGTGCCGACTCAGAGGGAGTGACCCATGCGAAATCGACCGTTACTAATACTGCTGCTGGGGCTGAGCCTAAGCGCCTGTGAATCGGCACAGCACCAGGCACTCAAGGCCTACATGTCTGTCAGCAAGGGGCTTGTGGTCGCAGATGGGGTGCAGACCGTTCAAAGCGAAGCTCAGGATTTCGACATCGTAGCACTGACCGAAGAGCTGGACTTCCCCTGGGGCATGGCGTTTCTACCCAACGCAGAGGTGCTGATTACCGAGAAGCCGGGCAGGTTGCTGCAGTTCAATCTGCGCACAGGCACAAGTGTACAGATCGAAGGCGTCCCCACGGTGTTCCACAAGGGACAGGGCGGTCTACTGGACGTCGTCCTGCACCCCGACTTCGCTGAAAATCAGTGGCTGTACCTGAGTATGGCCGTCCCCGCCGACGACGGTGAATCGACGACGGAAGTGCACCGTTTTCGCCTTGACGGCCAGTCACTGACGGACAGTATCCCGATCTTCCGTGCCGAACCGGCGATGGACAGCAGTACACACTTCGGTTGTGCTCTGCTGTTTGGTAATGACGGCTATCTGTACATCACTATGGGCGATCGGCGACAACGTTACCTCGCACAGGATCTCGAGGCCTACCCTGGCAAAGTGTTTCGGCTTAAGGACGACGGCGGTATTCCTGCAGACAACCCTTTTCTGGAAATCCCAGGGGCACTGCCGGGCATCTACACCTACGGTCACCGCAATCCCCAGGGCATCACCATCGATCGATCGACCGGTCGCATCTGGACGTCTGAACACGGTCCACAGGGTGGGGACGAAATCAATGAGCTGGTGGCCGGTGCCAACTATGGTTGGCCGGTCATTACGTATGGAGAAGAGTACGGAGGCGGGGAAATTGGTGAGGGCACTGAAAAAACCGGCATGGAGCAACCCCTGCTCTACTACGTACCGTCTATCGCAACGGCAGGCATCGCCTATTACGATGGTGCGAACCTTCCGAGCTGGCGCGGCGATCTGTTCGTCACCGGCCTGCGCTCTTTCTCACTGAGCCGCATCTCCTTCGACAGACGCGGAGAGGCTCGGGATGAGCGCCTGCTGGAAGGTTTCGGCTTTAGGCTGCGCGACGTCGCGCAGGGTCCTGACGGCAACCTCTATCTGCTCACCGAAAACGGCGGGCTGTTGAGACTGTCTGCCCCAACCGGACGTGGGTAGGACACGAACGGACGTGTCCGAGTACCTGACCCATCCACTGCGGACTCCCAGCCTGCTGGCTAATCTGCACAGTGACGAATACTGCCCACCCACGCCCGACACCTTGCATCGGCGCATGCTGCACACACTTCGTTCGCAATCGGCCGGATACGCACGCAGCCTGGGGCTCAGCCTTGCCAACTATCTGGACACACCGATGGGCACCAGCGCCTGCCTGATGGCAATCAACGCGGCTGCAGAAACACCCTTCTACCGTCTATCGGAGGGGAGCTGCAGCGATGCGGACGCAGCCGCCGAACAATTTCATCGCGATGAGCTGGTCATCGATGTGCAGACGCATTTCGTCGCAGGTCATCGGGTTGGATTGCCCGGTGCTGAAGGGGTACACCAGTTCATCCGCCACGTAGCACCCGATCTTTTCCACGACATGGACACGCGGGTCGATCTCTGCTTTGAGGCCTACCTGCGCTGTGTTTTCTTACAAAGTGAAACCAGCCTGGCAGTTCTGACTTCGGCGCCGGGCACCATCGAGGAGAATATTCTCAGCAATCCCGAAATCGCCGGCGCGCGAATGCTGGTTGAGCGACTGTCAGGCAGCCGTAGACTACTGCACCACAGCATCGTCCACCCCAACCTACCAGGCGAACTCGACGCCATGGCGGCGATCGTGGAACGGTATCGTCCTGACGGTTTCAAGGTGTACACGCTCTACGGTTCTGGCGAAGGAAACGGTTGGCGCCTGGACGATGACCGCTGTGGCCTCCCCTTTCTGGACAACGCCGCCAGCCTGGGCGTATCGATCATCTGTGCCCACAAAGGTCTATCGGGATTGGCACCGACCGGTTCACCAAATGACGTGGGGCCGGCGGCTGCGGCGTTTCCAAATCTGAAATTCCTAATTTACCACTCGGGGTATGAAGTCCCGCGTCGTCGGGGAGATTCAGAGGTGCAAGAAGGCGCATTTCCCCAGCACACACCCGCCAATGAACTGTCGGGCACCGATCGCCTGGTTGCCAGCCTCAAGCGAGCGGGTGTTACCCCGGGCAGCAATGTCTATGCAGAACTTGGCAGCACATGGTACTTGTTGGCCAGTCGCCCTCAGGAGGCCGCCCATGTATTGGGAAAACTTCTGCTTGCAGTTGGCGAAGACAACATACTGTGGGGTACAGACAGCGTTTGGTATGGCAACACACAGCCTCTTATCGACGCCTTTCGGACGTTTCATATCCCCGCCGAATTTCAAGAAAAGTTCGGCTACCCAGAGCTGACAGACGCTATCAAAGCAAAGATTCTTGGTCTCAACGCCGCAGCCGTTTACAACGTCGATCCGCAATCGACTCTCGAGGCAGCCAGGCGGGATGAGCTGGGGTGGTTGCGTAGTGCTGTACGCGAGTTTGCGCAGTGGGAATCTGGCGGACTATGAAGTCAGCTTCGTCTCAACCGTGAGACATTTGCCAGTTCGTGATCTGGTATTGATTGATTCGTCGCTTGCCCGCGCCAAAGCCTTTTCTGGATTCGATCCGCTAGAAATTGAAGCGCAAGGTGCCACCATAGGTGCGCGGCGATCCCTGGAACTGACCCTGGTATTGACCAAAATTGTTGTCGAAGTAAAACGGTTGGTTGAAATATCCGGTCGCGTAGGTTTGATCAAAACAGTTTTCACACCAGAGGCGAACATCCCAACGCTGATCCACGTCGCGAACACCCAATTGAAAACTCCACAGACTGTAGGCGTCTTGCTTGTCCTGTATATCATAGGCAACGAAGTGATCATCTCGGTACGCCCAGTTGGCGTTAAACAAGGCCACTGGACCAAAGCTGAGAGGATAATCGTAGTTCAGGTTGACGGCCGCTGCCCACTCCGGTGCGAGCGTCAGATCTCGCCCAGGCGGTGCGGGTTCTGGAATGTCGTCGCCATATTTTGTATCCAACCAGGTCACGGCGGCATTGAGTATCAGTGACTCAGATACAGCGAAGAAATTCTCCACCTCGACACCGCTGACTTCCGCCGTCGAGGCATTCAGTACACGAAAGCCGGTGCCGGAAAAAACCGCAAATTGATTGTCTTCGATGTCGTTGTAAAAGGCTGCAACATTCACTCGGCCGCGACCGCCGAGATAGTCCGTTTTCAGACCGACCTCCCAGGTATCGATGTACTCCGGGTCATAGGTTGGGTCCTCGAGATCCGCGAACCCAGTACCGTTACCGATACCCGCCAGCTCTAACAGCAAATCCGAGTTCTGACCCGAAGGCTGCCCGCCACCCGCCTCCGGGTCCATGCCAATGCCGCCAGACTTGAATCCGCGGCTGTAGCCGCCGTAGAGCTGCGCGCTGTCAGACAGGAAGTACTGCAGCTTGACGTCGTAGGTCCACTCCGAATCGCTGTAGGTCAAATCATCAAGGTCAGGGCCCGCAATGTTGGCACCGAGAAGGTAACCACCAAGGGCAAACTCCTGCAGGTAGTTCGAGTAAGCGGCAACGTCCGAGTTGATGAGATTGGAGCGATCGAGGGTCTTCTCTTCGTCCGTATACCTAACACCCAGAATCAGGGACCACGCGTCCGCCAATGCAGCCTCAACGTGGATGAAACCGGCGTAGTTTTCGGTGACAAGTTCATGCAGGACATCGCCGATCACGACACCGGGTTGCGCCCAGTCGCCACCACCCAGAAGATCTCGTAACACAGGTTCCGGCAAACCCGCCTGAGCAGGCCAGAACAACTCCCAGATACCTCCCTGGTCGACCCCGGCATCAAAGGTGCGCAGCTGCTGATAGTTCTCTCTCGCGAAAAACACGCCAGCGACGTAATCAATACTCTGCACGAGACCATTGTCTTCTAGCGTACCGGTTAGATTAAACTCCTGGCTGTAGGTCTCAACTTCGTAGTCTTCCAGCAACCCCCCAATGTCGACCGGGCCAAAATCGAAATCCCCCTTGGACCGATATTCCCAATCCCGGTAACCCGTGATCGAGCGCAACGACGCAAAACTCAGTTCGTAGCTGATATCAAGTGCGCCACCCCAATCGGTATTGTCGTTTTCGGGCTCTACATTGTTCTGGTTTTCCCTGTCGTCTGGATTCAGATTGATCAGATCCACATCCGTGTCGAAATTGGCCTGCGCAGCTTGCCGGTAGAAATCCGTCAGCTCGCCCGCGCTTAGACTCATCGAGCGATTGAGCGGCACGGGATTACCAAAACAACATACTTCTTTACTTCGGGCGTAGTCCCCTATAAACGCCACATTCAGCGCATCGGCTGCCTCCCAGCTAAAGCTCAGTTTTGCCCCCTGAGCATCCAAGTCGCCGTAGTCGTCGTGATCAAATACAGCTTCAGTGAAACCATCGCGAGAATCACTCAGCAGTGCCAGTCGAGCTGTGAGTGACTCCGTGAGGCCCCCGGTAACGTAACCCACATAGCGCTGCCGGTCGTAGTCCCCCAGGGTGACTTCACCACCGTAGGCAAACTCATCCTGTGGTTGGTTCGAAAACAGCGTCACCGCGCCTGCCGTGGTGTTTTTGCCGAACAGCGTACCCTGCGGGCCGCGCAGTATTTCGACCCGGCCAATATCCAGCATGCTGCTGAGCACCATGCCTGGCCGCGATCGATAGACACTATCCACATAAGTTCCCACGCTGCCCTCAAAGGCGGGCTGGGTGGCCAGAGTACCGATGCCCCGAATCAGGATCGGAACGGAGTTGGCCAGATTGTAGCCACGGGCCACGGTGAAGCTGGGCACCGCTCTGGGTAAGTCCAGCACGCTGTAAAGGTTCTGATCATCCATCATCTGTGAGGTCACGGTGGAGATGGCTATCGGCACGTCCTGTACGCTTTGCACACGCTTTTGAGCGGTGACAATGATTTCTTCAAGAACAAGATCAGATGACTGAGCCCACGCCAGAGTGGCCGACAGGCATCCGGCCGTAAACGCCGCTTTTGCAGTTCGTTTGTTTAAAGGCACGCCGCTTCTCCTTATTATTTTATGGTTCAAACGATCGCGTCGATGCCAGACTAACACAGCGTGCATGGGCGGCAAGTTTCCTTGTCTTCGCCAGCGTGCTAGGGTGCGACCTGCTAAGGACTTCGCAGGCCTTGCCGCAATCAACCACATCAATATGTATAGCCTGGACATGGCGACGCAAAGCCAAGACAACAGACGGTAGCTATGCCGGTAGGGTCTCCGTCACAGCAGCAGTTCCCCTGGAGAACAGTCGGTGCGCTGTTCTTTTTCCTCAGCGCCATACTGGGGTTCGAGATGGGGGTGGCGGTGACGGAGCGGCCTGAAATCGTCGAAGCAGACTTGCTCACAAAGGCCTACTACAGTTTGAGCCTGTTCGTCGTGGGCGGCGTTGATTTGGGGACCCCCTACGGTGGAACCTTCCTGGGGCGCGCTCTGGTTTGGACTGCCTACTTTGGCGCTCCCATCCTCGCCGCTTCGACGCTGATTCTGGCACTGTTGCGCGCACTTTCCCCGCAGCGCTGGGTTTTGCGAAGACTCGAGGATCACATCGTGCTGGTGGGTGCAGGCGAGCTCACCATCAGTGCTCTGAAGATACTGCGCCAGCGGAATGGCCGTATACCGGTGGTTGTCGCCTGCAAAACGCAGGAGCCGCTGCTTCAGGCGGAGCTCAAGGACAAATTCGACGCGCTTGTGGTAATCGGTGACATTGCCCACGACTACTTTCTCGAGCAGTTGAGACTGGATAAGGCTCGCAAAATCTTCCTACTGGGCGAAGACAGCCTGCGCAGCTATGAAGTCGCCACCAGTCTGCTGAGCCGCTACCCCGGGATCGCAGGAAAGATCGTCATCCACTGCGCTAAGCTTCGCTTCATGCGCGCCATGCAAAATACAACCGTCGCGCAGCGCTGCGACGTGTTTAACACCTACCATCTGGCGGCCACCGCTTTGGTTCGGGACCATATGCTGGACAGATTCCGTGACAGTAAGGCAAAAGATATTGTGGTACTGGCTGGTTTTGGTCGCTTCGGACAAACCATTTTGGAGCAACTACAGACACAGGCCCCGGACGAGATGGAAACCGTCATTATCATCGATAGCGACGCGTACCGAAGAGTTTTGGTGGCCGATGAGCAGATGCGCTTCTCCGGCAACTACCGCCGCGAACTCCTGGAAGGTGACATCTCACATCCGGATGTTTGGAACAAGGTCCGCAGTACGGCCGACATCGGGAGCAGCAACACGGTCTTCGTCCTGGGTACAGGCGGTGAGGAGGAAAATCTGCGCACCAGCCTCTGGCTGCGTCGCAAGTACCCAGAGGCCATGGTCATTGCTCGCTCACGAAGGGAGTCTTTGTTTAGCAACGAGGTGGGCCAGGAGCACAATATCATCTGCGTGAGCATCACCAAACTGGTAGAAGATAACTTGCCGAGAACCTGGACGGATCCCGGTTGAAACCAGCGATAATCGGTCCGCCCTACTCCTGCATCCCGTGGTACAACAGTCGAATGAACAAGCGCACTCCATCATTGTCCTTCAACTCCGCATAAGACGGGCCGTCACGACGTCCGATATCACGAATATCGGCCATCAGCTCAGGGTGGAACTGGGTTGTAAACGATCGTCGGATCGTGTGGGTTTCCCAATCCTTGTAGTAGATACAGGTGGTGGATACCTCGGTCCAGGTATCTGAATCGACCTGAGTCTGACAGAGGATCTCCAGTGCATAGGGAAGATTCAGCAGCCACGAAAGCGGGCTCACCGCCACCTCGTAGCGAATGGGCACAATCGTATCGTGCAGCAGTTTATAGGCCCAGTTGGCAAACAGTGCCGCTTCTTCGTTCACTTCATCGCCATGAAACATCTCAATGCTGAGTTCGCGCTCAATTTGAATCATGGTATCGATGACTCCATCAAGCTCATCGGCGACCAGTGCATGAGTATCCATGAGCGTTGGTGGCACATGGGCTCTGCCATGGGCGCGCTCGTAGGGCAAAAGCCTTCGAGTTCCAACCTCCTGCTGTTCATTGGGCGCCACCGCGAATCTGGGGGCATGCCAGCCGTCAGCAATCACCTCGCCCGCTTTACGGACTTGCAGCGACTCGCCGAGCTGACTGATTTGGGCGCACACGCGCTTCAGACTACTGAGAGCGTGTCCATCCTTGTCCAACGTCAGGCTATGGGTGGCCATGACCTCTTCGACGGCCCGCCTGAGCAGGCGAATATGGGAAACCGCGGCGAGCTGGTGACCCAAGCAAATGAAGATACACGGCGCGCTGCCGGCGAAACGATGCAGCAGCAGTTCGTCCGTCAGCTGCAGAGTCTCCTCGAGCGTGGCGGCAGAGCCTGCGAAGCTTTCGGAATCGTAGGCGGAGGGGTTGCCGCCCTGTATCACCGTGCCGATGCCGGCACTGAGAATCTGCGCCATACGTGCGGGGTTTTGCACACCACTCTGCCAAAGTGGGTGCAGGACAACATCCGCGCCCGCAACCTGTTGCATAAGATAGGCGATGTTCTTCGAAGCGCGCACTTCCTCGCCCTGCAGGTTGATACCCACGTTACGCCACGGTTCAACAACCGACACGCTGTGACGGTAAATCTGCGGCATCGCCAGAAGCAGGTCCAACGCGTCCGAGGAGTTGATCACTTTCTCCAGTGGAGGCGCAATGCCCCAGTCAAACAGCTGGTAGTCAACCAGATGTCCGCGCCCGGGGAACGGTGTTGGGGAATGCCTGTCGCGTAAAAAATACCCAAGCAGCGCGTGAATCGATTGTGGGCTGGCGGCGTGCTCACCGAACACGCCCGGCGAACTTCGCCAACC
>JBCCYE010000016.1:0-89316 GCA_039190425.1 Pseudomonadota bacterium
CCAACCGCGAACGGGTGCTCAGGTTGATTGGGCGGCTCAGACCGCGGTGCGTACAGCTGCTGCCAGGCAAGCCATCCCGACAGGCAGACAATGAGGACGGCGAAGAGTCGTAAGATCACGACTGCTCCAGCGACTGCTTGGTCACTGCCATGAGGACCCGAATCCCGCCTAGCATATGAATCCTAAGCCACTTGACGGCTGAGCAGAATCCCTATTCGGGCTTGCCGGCTCAACTGTCGGGGACAGACCTAGGGCACTAACCTGCGCGTCTGTCGAAGGTAATCGGCATGGCCTTGATGCCCTGCACGAAATTGGACTTCATGTAGGTCACTTCGCCCGCAAACCGAGGGTTGTCGATGCGGGCCAGAATCTCCTCCAGCATGACGCGCATTTCCATTTTGGCCAAGTTCATACCGAAACAGTTGTGTTTGCCGATGCCGAAAGAGCGGATGTCCCGACTGAGATCCTGACGCTGCGCACGATGTACGTCAAAGGTTTCCGGATCATCAAACACTTCAGGATCGCGATTGGCGCCCGGATAATACATGATGACTTTATCACCCTTTTTGATGGGCGCATTGCCCAGTTCAGGCGCCATTACGTCCTGGGTAGCCGTACGCCGCATACAGATAAAGGGCGGGTTGTAGCGCAGCATCTCGTATATCGCGTCACCGATCTTGTCTGGATTCTCCTGCAGAAACCGATACTGCTCAGGGTTCTCCATCAGATTGCGCATGGAGTGGGAGATGGTAGTACGGGTGCTTTCGTTACCCGCCACGATGATCATCAAAAATATCCAGCCGAATGTTTCATCCGACACGGGCTCGCCATTAATAATACCGTTGAGCAGCTGGCTACTGACGTTCTTCACGTCGGAGCCGCGGTACTTTGCCGCCAACGCATTTGCGTACAGGATCAGGTTGAAGGACGCTTCATCAGCGGCTTCCCGACCACCCGAGACGTCCGGGTCATCGCCAAACATCATGGTGTTGGTCCACTCGAAGATCTGATGGCGGTCATCGGCGGGAATATCGAAGAAATCCATGATCAGGAGCAGCGGCAGCTCGGCCGCAACCTCCGTCACAAACTCGCAGGACCCATTGTCGATAATGCGGTCAACCACTTTACCGGCGTATTCTCTGGCCCGCGGCTCGTAGGTTGCGACCGCCGCCGGAGTGAAGTGATCGCGTATCAGCTTGCGATAATCAAGGTTCTCCGGCGGATCCAGGTTGATAAACATGCGCGATTGAATCTCGTCGACCATCTCCTGCTCGAACTCCATCGGGATTGCAGTGCGCATACGAGACGAGAACAACTCGTTGTTGCGGGAAACAAAATCAATCGCGGAGCGCTGGGTGATCGCCCAGTAAGGCACACCGGTTGCGGGGTCGTCTATTTTGATAGCCGGGCCAGCAGCCCGGATTTGGGCGACGTCGTCACCGGAAAAGCCGTCACCCAGGTAGGTGGGCTCCATGATGTTCGCAAATGGACACTGAGACATGCTGACCTACTCGTTTTTCTGTTTTGGATGGCCACATGGTACAAGCATGAAGTCATTAAGCAAGGCAGCGCTGGCCAGAGTGCCAACCCATCGACAAATCCACAGATCGGCCTGGTCGGTAGCGAAATCGAGATCTCGAATCCACCCGCAGCGGGGTCAGGCCGCCTGAGCAGAAAAGTTTGCCGAAATTCGGCTTGCCGCATATGGTGGTAAGCAGGAAGACACAACAATCAAGAAGATCTATGCCTAAGAATACCTCCGTACCGGTCAATGGTGAGCGGGTTTACGCTGATCGCAAGCGCCAACAGCTTTCCATTGCGGCTCTGGTGGAAAAGTCGCGCCAGGACCCAAAAAGCATTCAGGTCTCTAAGTCGACGTTTGAACGGGCCGAACGCGGCGAGTCGATACGCCGGTCGTCACTGCGTGCCATCGCAGACCTGCTTGGGCAGCCATACGAACGCTACGTTAAAAACGCCGGCCTGATCACCGGATCCAGCGCCGACATCTCTGGCGCTTGGATTGGGTACTTTCTGGAACCCGACTCTTATCTCAAGCTGCAGCTTGTCTCCATCGAATCACAGTTTCGTCAGCAGGGCGCTGTCATCGAGGAAGTCAGCGCGATCGTTGAACGCGAGGGTGACCGCTCGCGGGAAATTTGCGTGGAGGCACAACTGATCGATGATCTATTGATCACCAAGCACTACGTGGAAGGTTGGACACAACCCAGTGGTATCAGTTGCACAATGCTGAAGCTGACCCGGGGGAACTGCGTACTCACCGGCCACACTATGTGGTACGACCTGGATACTGAGAAAATCGAGTCTTCTCCGAATGTGATGGTAAAGAAAGACTCAGAGTACTTTGAAGACTATTTGAAAATCGCCAGGCAGGAAGTCAGCGCCCAGATGGGCCGAGTTTGATTACGGGGTGATGACGTCCGATGCGCCCATTGAGCCTCTCGACGTCGATCAACTGAAGCAACTGAAGCACTCTCCGGGGTTGCAGCAATGACCCGCAAATCTACACTTTTTCCAACCGTTAGGCGGCTGATAGCAAGACAGTTTTATGAAATTCGTCTTGTGTTGGTCAGATCGGGAGGCGTCACCGACACCATCGATCATCCAGACGGCCGCTTTCCATAGCTTCAACTTAAAGGAGCATGACGACAAGGATGTTTTACCCAAACGGTCGGCATTGAGCTGCGCGGGAACCGCGTAAGGATCCGACCAATAGCCAGGGATAGCACCTACGGGCGGTAGTCAATACCGCCTTTTTTTGCGCTCATCGGGCCGATCACTGGACTGAAAAAGTCCATTCTTTGTTCGTCAACCCACCTGACCGACGCCACTTATCCGGCCCTTCTGTCACCGGCCCGAAGCCAGAAACCCCGCCCCAAACAGGCCGCTCTGTGTTGTCCAGCCAATCGGTGAACCGTGGATGCACAAGATTGACGTTCTTCTCCTGGCAACACTGCAGGGACTAATCGACACCCGTCCAGAGAACCAGGGAAAGGCAATGCAGGTTTGATGCTGCTATATCGCCTGTGGAATGCCCGCGGCCTGCTTGCCTTTCTGCTCCATGGCCAGCTGGGAGGCTCGCCGGCTGGGTGACCCTGTGCGAACGGCTAGTAGTCGATACAGACACGGAATCAGCAGCAGCGTCAGCAGTGTTCCCAGCACGATACCGCCCAGGACGACCCAACCGATGACCGATCGAGTCTCTGCGCCGGCGCCGCTCGCCAATATAAGAGGCAGCGCACCGAAGGCGGTCGTCAGGCCCGTCATGAGAATCGGACGCAGCCTCTGCATCGACGCTTGCAGAATCGAATCATCCAGGGAGAGACCCCTATCTCGCAGCTGGTTACTGAACTCGACGATCAGAATACCGTTTTTTGCCGCTAGCCCAACCAGCATAATGATAGCCACCTGACTGTAGATATTGATGCTGTTACCCGTCGCCCACAGTGCGAACAACGCACCACACAGGGCAAAGGGAACGCTCATTACAATGGTCAGCGGATGCATGAAGCTCTCGAACAGCGCCGCCAACACGAGGTAGACCACCACGATTGACAGCAAAAAGATCAACAGCGTCGAGCTGCTCGCTTCTTTGAATTCCAGAGACTGGCCCTTGTAGTTGATCACCGCTTCGGGCGGCAGCTCTTCGGCGACGACCGCTTCCATATAGGCAAGGGCCTCACCAAGCGAGTAGCCGTCGGCAATGTTGGCATCAAACGTCACCGCACGACTGCGGTTGTAACGGTTGAGTGACGCGGCATCGGCAAATTCTTCTACGCTCACCAGATTGGCCAAAGATACGAGATCGCCACTACGCTTGGAGCGCACCTGCAGCTGGGCAAGATCCGCTGGAGATCGGTGCTCGCCCGCCTGTGCTTCCAGAATGACGTCGTATTCCTCACCTCTGTCCATAAAGGTCGTGACGGCGCGGGAGCCGAGCATGGTTTCCAGAGTTTCGCCGATGTCACGAATGGCCACACCCAGATCATCTGCGCGCACGCTATCAATCTTCACTCGTACCTGTGGCTTGGTTTCATCGAAGTCATGGTCGAAATCCCTGACGCCCGGGTACTCGGCCATCTTTTCTACCAACAGGTCGCGCCACTCTGAAAGGGTTTCGTAATCCGGTCCGCCAAGTACAAACTGCAGCGGCTTACCGACATCTCCTCCCAATCCGGCGCGCATAATGGGCACCACGCTAACGCCGGGAATATCGGACACGAGGTCGCGCACTTCGTCCATGATTTCCCAGGCCTCCCGCCGCCCCGTATCCCAGTGCGATAGCACCAACACGCCGCGAGCCGTGGCGAAATCGGGCGCGTCGAAAGACTGGGGGGCGCGCAATATACTGCGCTGCACCTCACCGCTCTCCAGCAGTGGTGCGAGGCGCTCCTCAATATCCAGCATGCGATCGCTCATGTAGCTGAACGAAGTCCCCTGTGGCGCCTTCACCGCAAGGAAGAACGAACCCCTGTCTTCCGGCGGCGTTAACTCGCTGGGCAGCCACTGCCAGGCAAAAGAGATGCCGGCAAAAAAGGCCACCAATACCACAATGCTGATCATCGGACGGTGTATAAGTCTCTCAAGAATACGCCGGTAGCCCAGCGACAGTAGTTCAAACGGGCCGCCGGAGCCCGTATCCGGCGCCTGTGTCTTCTTGCGCTTGTCCGCCGGGGCTCGCAACAAAAAGCTGGCCAGAACCGGTGACAGTGTCAGGGCGATGAAACTTGAAAATATCACCGCTGCGGTCAGTGTGATGGAAAACTCCGCAAACAGCTTACCGATCTGCCCTTCCAAAAAGGTGATCGGCAGGAACACCGCAACCAGTACCATCGTGGTAGCGATGACGGGGAAGGCGACTTCACGCGTGCCCTCATAGGCAGCCAACAATGGGGGCGAGCCCGATTCAATATGTCGATACACATTCTCCAATACGACAATGGCATCATCGACTACCAGTCCCACGGCCAGCACCAGCGCCAGCAGTGTCAGCAGGTTCACTGAGAAACCGAAAAAATACAGCAGTATGAAACTGCCGATCAGGGCCACCGGCACGGTTACCGCGGGAATGATGGTCGCCCGCCAACTGCGCAGGAACAGAAGTATGACCGCAATCACCAACAGGCTGGCCACAAAAAGCGTCTGGTACACCTCACCGATCGCGCTTTCAATGAACACCGACGTGTCATAGCTTGCGTGGATCTTCATGCCCTCAGGCAGGGTGTCGTTCAACCGGGCCGTTTCCTCTCGTACCACGCGCGACACATCCAGGGTGTTTGCGGCTGACTGCTTGACGATGCCCATGCCGATCATTGGTACACCATTGCCACGGAACATGTTGCGCCACTGGTCGGCAGCCAGCTCTACCGAAGCAACATCGCGCAACCGAATTAGATGACCATCGCTGCCCTGCCCCAGAACCAGATTTTCAAAGTCTTCTGGGGTGACATAGTTACGATCAACTCTCACCGTATACTGTCGATCCTGTGACTCGATGAAACCGGCCGGCAGTTCGACGTTTTCTTCTCGCAATGCCTGCTCTATGTCCCCGACCGACAGCTCGCGGGCCACCAAGGCCTGACGGTCTACCCAGATTCGCATGGCGTAGGACAGCTCACCTCCGATGCGTACGCGCGCTACACCATCCAGTGCCGAGTATCGATCGACCAGGTAGCGTCTGGCATAGTCCGTCAACTCCAACGGGGTCATATTGTCGGCGGCAAAGTTCATCCACATGATCACGTCAGCATTCGCATCGACTTTACTGATTGTGGGGCTCTCCGCTTCCAAGGGCAGATTGTTCAATGCGCCGCTGACATAGTCGCGCACATCGTTTGCAGCGGTTTCGATATCAGTGTTAGCGGTAAACTCCAGCGTGATCTTTGACAAGCCATCCATACTTTCGGATGCCATCGAACGCAATCCCTCTACGCCGGCAAGCCGGTCCTCCAGCAGGCGCGTTATCCGCGTCTCGACGACCGCCGCAGAGGCGCCACGGTAGTTTGTCTCGATGGAGACGACAGGAATGTCGATATCCGGATACTCGCGCAGGGTCAAGCGGTCCAGAGATACCAGCCCGAACACCAGCAGCAGCATGCTGATGACACAGGCGAACACGGGTCGCTTGACTGAGACATCAGAGAGCAGCATTACGATGCAGGCTCCAAAATCCGTACTCGTTGACCCGGCCGGATCGACTGCAAGCCTTCAGAGACGACGTCGACCCCTGCCACAAGGCCTGACAGTATCTCAACTTCCCCGGGGCGCCTGGCACCGATGGTGACTTCCTGCTCAACGACCCGCAGATCGCTGTCCAATAGGTAGACATACTGTCGATCCTGGCGCGGCACCAGCGCGACCTCTGGGACCACCAATGCTGAGCGAGGCTCACTCCTTAGATCGACCCTCATCAGCAGGCCCGGCAGCAACAGCTCCTCGCTGTTATCGACCGTCGCGCGCACCTTGATCGAACGACTGACCGGGTCCACCCGGCTGTCGATGGCTACAATGCGGGCATCGAACGGGCGTCCCTGAAAGGCGTCCGCACTGATCGAAAGCTCCTGCCCGAGTTTCAGGGTCATCAACCAGGTGGTGGGCACCGTAAAGTCCAATTCCATCGATTGCACCGAGTCCAGCGTGACGATGAGGTCGCCAGGCGTTACCAGGGCGCCTTCGCTAATGCGGGCAAGACCGAGCATACCGGCGAAGGGGGCACGAATCGTATAATCGGCGATCCGAGTCGTCAGCTGCTCAATGCGTTGTACAGCGACGTCGTACTGGGTGCGGCGGCGATCAATCTCGGCCTGCTGGGTGGCTCCGGACACCTTCAGCGTTTCCAACTGCTGCAACTCGCGCAGGTGGTCGGCAGCCTCAATCCTGGCGATATCCAGTTCAGCCTGAATTTCCCGATCGTCCAGCTGCAACAGCACATCACCGCTTTCCACAACCTGACCGTCATGAAAATGCACGGCGGTGACGATCCCGGCAACTTTGCTGGTGAGCTCAACAGAGTCCCTGGCAGCCGTTGTGCCTATTGCTTCGTAAGCGTCAAAGAACTCGCCCGGCTCTACGGCAGCAACCCTCACAGGTGTCATATCTGCCAGCGCCGCGGCCGAAAACAGTATGCCGATCAACAAAAAACTGTAGCTTTTCACCGCTGTGACCTCGCCTCATTGAACAGCCCTCCGGATGCGATGTTCGAGGGACTGATTGACATTCCTTGTTGACGAGAGCCGATACAGCAGGCTGCGCCGGCTCTCTGATTGCAACACCGAGGAAAAGTTCAGCCGGGGGGCAGCCGGGCGTGGGAGGGAGAGCCATTTGGACAGTCACGCACCGCTAGACCGCGCAACGGCTCGCTCAGGGTTAACCCGTCGAAGTAACATCGGCTCGCTGAAGGCGTCGATCGCAATGGCTGACCAGACCGCGTTGCACTTAATAATTCTTATAATAAAGAAACTGTAAACAACTGAATTATATGATTTTTAAAGTCTTTAGAAATCCCGGCTTCACACCAGCGCAGATCACTGGCTTCCCGGGTGGATGCCTACGAGGCCAACACCAGATGTTGGCGAGGCTCGCGGCACTACCCTGTTTTCTGGTCTTGGAACCCACGCAATCACCGCACCGCGACTTGGGCGTGTAAACCGGCTAAAATCGCTATCGCAAAAAAATCATCATCGTCTGTCCTATAGGCGGGAGGCCGGTAACACTCAGTAACAACGAAATCAGGATAGGACGTCCATAACTTGCCATGGTTGGCCGAACAATAATCAACAATCAGCCAAGGTGTCACCGTGAAATTCAGCCAGCTCTTTTTTACTGCAGCCATCGCCGCACTGTCGGCTTGCAAGATACAGATTGAAACGCCAGTTGAGGGCGGCGTGACTACCACTTCATCGGCCATTGCATGCGCAGAAAACCAGACGTGCCCGGTGGATGTTGTCGACGTCTTCTTCAACGAGACCTTTGTGGCCGAGCCCGCCGCAGGCTGGCAGTTTGCGGGCTGGAAACCGGGGCTGTGCGGCGGCGCCACCGTTCCCTGCACTATCACTACGTCAGGCTTTGCGGGCAACCCGACCCTTGAAGCCGCGCTGGCAGACTCCACTTTGGTGACTTATCTGGAACCCCGATTTGCAGTGGCGCGCACCACGAGCGGTATCAGTCTCGCAGGCCAACAGAGCGTTACTCGCGCAGGTCTGGACCTGGACTTCGATTTCTATCGCAACACCGCCTATGCCTGCGGTTTGTCGGGCAACTACACCTTCATGGTGTTGAACCCCGCCAATGAAAGTGCCAGCGATGAGGCACCTCTCTGGGTCTACCTGCACGGCGGCGGTGTTGGCCACTTCGATGACGACGGCACCTATCACGCTGTGAACGGCCAGACGGCGGAGACCTGGAACGAGGAAGAGACCTTCCAGGATTTACAGGGAATCATGGAGACCCGTACCCTGGAAGGTGGGCTGGTCATTAACAACACCCTGACCCGACGCATACAGGACGGTTACCGCCTGCTGGTGGTGTCGATGTGTGACCACGACCTGTACTCCGGTCTGGGCACTCCCTACACCGACAACCCTAACCCCAATGCCGAGGTGAACGGCATGCAGGCGACCATGTCAGCCGTGGACTACGTGGTAGCAAACTACCCGACCGCTGAGGTGTGGGCACACGGCACCAGCGCAGGGTCCACCGGAGTCTACAACCTGGCCATGAGCTTTGCCGCCGAGGGCATTCACCTCACGGGTGCGGTACCGGATTCACTCTTTCCCACACCGAGTGCGATTCCCCTCACAGCCGCATACGGTGGCGACCCCAAGTCGCCCTACCAGTTGGGCTTCGATCCGGAAGCCGTCGTTGAGAAACTTGGTTTCTACGGTGACCTGAGCAGGGGCGCTTATCCCGAAGCTCGCATCGCTGCCGGGTTTACCGACGTACCCTTCCTGTTTGTTGGCGGACGCAATGATCCCTTCTGTAACCACAACCTGCCAGCCATACCCGAAGCCCTGGCCGAAGGTATTAATCACAACTGTGACTACTATCACGAGGGAATATCCCAGGTGATTGCGGCACAGCCAGATTCGCCCCATCAACTGGCTTACATCAAGGACAGGGGCCACGTGCCCACGCTGGATGCGGGACCGGTCAACAACACCGTTAATGCGTTTATCAACGGTATTCTCGCAGACAATCCAGTGGCACCGTTCCAGGTTATACCAGGCCACAAGATGATGTTGATGGGCCACAGTTTCTTTCGACCCTTCGCCGACGAAATGCCCTACCACGCGGTGCGCGCCGGCGTGAACGGTCACAGCCAGACCGTTGAATTTTCGGGCGGAGCAAGCGGTGCGCCCCTGGCGCTGTGGAACGATGCGGGACATCGCGCCAACATCCAGGCGGTGTTGGACGCCGGCGATGTTGAGGTATTTGGCATGACCTGTTGCGACCTCGAACTGACCCCCGGAGGGCAACCAGTTCTCAACGCCCAAGGAGAACCAACCCTGATTCTCGAGGGCTACGAGCTCTGGTTCGACTACGCGCTGGCACAGAATCCGGATACGGATTTTTTCATCGCTATGCCCTGGATCGACTACCCCACCGACTACGCCGATGCCGCAGCTTACGCAGATCTCTGGCACCAATTCTACAACACCATCATACTCCCGGCGGTCGACGAACTGCGTGCACAGCATCCGGGTGTCACCATTTATTCGATCCCCTATGGTGCAGCCGCATTGGAATTGCGCCAGCTGTTTGAAGCCGGCAACCTGCCGGATGTGAGCAACTTCCAGGGTCCCATCGACAGCTCTTTATTCACGGACTACAAGGGGCATGCGGGCCAGATTCTCAGAGATCTGGGTGAGTTGATCTGGCTCGACGCAATCTACGGTGTAGACATGGACGCATACGCCTACGACCCTGGCTATCAGACAGACCTGAAAGCGCTGGCGAAATCGATCATGGATGCACATAACCCGGCCTACAACGGGCCCAACCGTTGATCACTGGCGGCAAGCGGCATCGACAGGCGCACATCATGACCACAAGGCGAGTCCTGCTCTATACCTCTATCGCATTAATCTCTGCGTGCAGAATTGACGTCGATGTTCCCGCTGGAGGCAGTGTCACCACTGACTCCGGTTCACTGAACTGCATGGCAAACTCGACCTGCACACTGGATGTTACCGACATCTACTTTGACGAGACCTTTGTGGCCAACCCCGCCGACGGATTTGATTTCATTGGCTGGAAGTCGGGGCCGGCGCGACTGTGTGCCGGCAACACAGAACCCTGCCACTTTTCAACCACCGGCCTTGAAGGCAACGAAGATGCCATCGCTCTACTCGATGATCCAGACCTGCTTGTCTACCTCGAACCCGCGTTCGCAAGTGAAAGTGCGGAGCCCGAGGAATTGCTCGGTGCCACCTTTGCCTGCCCCTGGGACGAGAACGATCCGACCTTGCGTGTCTTTCTCGCAGCAGGGCAGTCCAATATGGTGTCGGTTTATGGCCAGCCTGGTACGCTCCCCCATAAGTACGCAACGGGTACCGATCGGCTGCAGATGTGGGACGGGGGTAGCTGGAAGCGCCTGGCACTGAGCACTGAAAATGGGAACCGTGTGCCCCGTTACGGGCCGGAACTTGCCTTCGCATGGACGCTGCACGCCGCCTGCCCCGGTTCCAACATCGGCATCATCAAGTATGCGGTGGGCGGCAGTTCCATCACCACCTGGATACCGGACGGAGAAAACAGTGCCGTTCTGGCAGCCAATGTTGCGGCAGCCCTCCAGGCGCACCCCAACGCTAGCTTCGAAGGCTTTCTCTACAAGCAGGGCGCTGGAGATTCAAGAAGTCGAAACCTGGCTGAAGCCTGGGGAGACAACTTTCTGTCAATTGTGGACTACACACGTGGCGTCGGCGTTATCCCTGACGACCTTCCGTTTTTACTGGCATCGACCCGCGGCCAGGGCGACGCTTTCCCGGACGATCTCTCCGATTTGGATCCCGACAGCATCCCATCGCCGGATTCAAGCAGGCCCTTTATCGTGCACGTAGTACAACAGCAGTGGTTGGTGCAGTTCGGGCGACCGGAAATTTACCCGGTCATCGAACGAGACATTCCAATCGGCGCTGACGGAATCCACCAGACACCCGAGGGGATACGAATGGTGGGGCGCAGGTTTGCGGAAGTGTATCTACAGGAAGCGAACTAGCTCTGGCAGGCTTGTGAAGCTCAGGTACGGCATAGGTCATGCTCACCAAGACCGGGCTTTGGTCAAACTCAAAGCCGCTACAACGCGTTTACCCATGTCCTAACTGCGATGCCAAGGCATTGGCAATGGTGTCGCTATTGGACATTGTTCCGCACGGACGCGTGTCATAAGACGTTAGAACAGCGGCACCGCATCAAAACCACCTCTTACAAAGTTTCACACATCACAACACACTCTAGCGGAGTACTCTGCGATAGTAAGCTCTTTGTAAGAACCGGGATAAGGGTCAAAAAATGAACACAGGGTACATTGCTTCGCTTGCATCGCTGTTTTTCCTGGTCGCGTGCAGCCATCCTCTGGAAATCACCGGTGAAGGCGACATCATTTCAGCCAGTGGAGAACGAAACTGCCTGCTAGAGGATTTTTGGGGCGGAGCGGATTCCTGCACTAAAAACTATATCGTCGATGCCTATCAGGAGACATACACTCCTCGACCGCGCAGCGGTTGGCGATTCGAACGCTGGGAGAACTACTGCGCAAATGCCAAAGCCCCCGAATTTGCCTGCGGCTTTCAGGTTGACCGAGACACAGTAGCGCAAGCATACGGAGAAACCGCACCCCCGCTGCTGGCCGTGTTCTCTCGAGTGTTACCGCCATACTTTACCGTCGATGCGCAGGTTACTGATCCCGCGATCTCTGACGGCGCGCCCCATATCGTCTTTTCACCACAGACCACACATAACGGCAGGCTGTTGGTATTCTTCCCCGGTACCGGCGCACGGCCAGACCACTACACCATGCTGGCTGAGCGCGCGGCGAACCTAGGCTACGCAGTCGTCAACCTGAGCTATGTTAACGACATCGCGGTCAACTTCATCTGCTCGTTTTCTGGGCCCGGCTCAGACGATGGAGACTGCCACGAAAAAGTGCGGACCGAAGTACTCTCCGGTAGCAATGCGTCGCCCTTTGTACATGTCGATCGCGCGAACTCAATCGAAAACCGCCTTGCCGCGCTACTGACTTACCTAAAGGCGAATGACAGCTCGGTCGATTGGGGCCAGTTTTTGCTGTCGGGAACAATCGAATGGTCGAAAATTGCTGCCGCCGGACACAGCCAGGGCGGTGGCCATGCCGCCTTCATCGGTAAGCGCACCCGCGTCGACCGGGCAATGCTGTTCTCTTCCACCGAGCCCGCGAGTTGGACGGAGAAGTCCAGCGTGACACCTCCGGAGCAGTATTTCGCCTTTGCGCACGAACACGAGACGCTGCAACGGAGCATTCGCAATTCTTGGCCGAAACTTGGCATTCCGGGGCCGGAGGAAAACATCGACGCTGGTTTGCCTGACAATGATTCCCAACAATTGCTCACCGCACGTGGCTTGTGCAATGGCTCGGACAGCGACTCAGCCTATCATCAATGCACCTCAAGTGATCTCTTTACACCACGAGATGGAACCGGAGTGCCAACCTTTGGGCCTATCTGGGACCTTATGCTGACACGACCGGTCAGTGCGGCTTGCGAAGACTCCGTGGGCTTTTGAGACAAAAGATGGCGCTACCGTAAGATGAGACTCTGACGGATTCGCAGGTCAGGCCGACAGAACCGGCGCTGACGTCAGCAATCGTCAAGCCTCGGGTAGGCTGTATACTCGTTCTGCCCATCTAAAATTCGGGGCCATGAGCACCGATTATCAATACGGGCTAAACTACTGCGCCCATCATAGACGCCGAGCCCATCATGCTAGCCGCCAGATTACTCACACTTTTCTCTGCCGCAACGATGACGCTGTACGCCGCCGCCAATGCCGATTCGGAGGTGATTCTATTTGAGGACAACTTCAACTATGCGGACGGCGAGCTGCCACCACACTATTGGTACGAAGGAAGAGGCGAGGCGACTGTTACAGAGCAACGGCTTTTGATCAACAGTTTTGATGAGGGAATAGCCAGCGCTAGTACCGTCTGGCTGAACCTTGAACTACAAGGAGACCTGCGTATAGAGTTTGATGCACACGTAATTGACTCCAAGAACGGAGTCAATAATGTCAATTTCCTTCTTTTATTCAATGATCCAACGGGCAAGCCACTCTACGAAACCCGGCGTGAAAGAGAGGACGGCGCGTATGGAAGATACCACTGCTCGGAAGCAGTTAGTTCACGCTTGTGCTCGAAGCGGGCACTGCAAGGTTTGATATTGACGTATGTGGCTGGAGATAGGACAGAAAGTGCGCGGTTCCGACTACGAGCTGCGCCTGGCGCGCGCCTGGTCGCGGAGAACTATACCTTTGAAAGTAATCAAGCCAAGACCTACAGCATTGAAATTGTTAAGAAGGGAGATTTGATTCAATATAGTGTGGACGGTGAAGTACAGCTGTCGGGGCGAGTCGACGCTGCTCTCGGGGAGCCGGAGGCAGGATACGTAGGTTTTCGCACATGGGCTACTAAACTTTGGATCGACCGCTTCAAAATCACTCGCTTGGCAGTGTAACCTGAGTTGCCAAGTTCGTCGCCACTGACCATCACAGCAGCGGCCATAGTCAGTGATCAGTCGCGCTCAAGGGGTGTAGAGATTGGTAATCAGTCACAGCCACAAGTATCTGTTTGTTGAACTTCCCCTGACGGGCTCAACAGCGATCAGCAAGGAGCTCACGTTGAACTATGGTGGAGAGTTGATACTCCACAAGCACGCGACCTACCGTGAATTTCTACGAGTCGCTACCGATGCGGAAAAGGAGTACTTCGTTTTTTCTGGCATTCGTAATCCGATGGAGCGCGCCATCAGCCAGTATGAGAAGTACTACAGTAACCACAAAAACCGCTTCACAGATGAAAAGAAACTGGCACGGCGAAAGGGTTTTTACAGTTCTCTCGATAAGATGATGGACCTGAAGCGTTTTCGCTTCATACAAGAACACGGCGACAACTTTCCGGCTTACCTCAACAGATTCTACAAGATTCCCTACGACAACTGGAGCCGGCTTGACCATCACAGGTTTGATTTTGTCATACAGTTCGAGCGCCTGCAGGAAGACTTCTCTGAGGTTCTTTCTCGCATCGGAATAGAACAGGTCAGGGCACTGCCCCTGGTAAATAAGACGGAAAAGAAAAGCCTTGAGTTTAGTGACTATTTCACCGTCGAAACCAAAGCGCGAGCGGTGACGGTTTTTGGACCTTTCATGGAAAAGTGGAACTACGCGTTTCCGACAGAGTGGGGCGAAGTCCAGGTCTCCAGTTCCCAGAGGGCTTGGTTCAACTTCCTGGGTTTTTTCAGGCGTTTGATTTGGGTTTATTTGAGACCCAAGAGATGACCTGATTGGATGAGAGCCGAAGCTCATTCAACAAGCCATTCACAGCACTCCTGTTCGCGATTTCCTCAATATCGACCTTGCTACAGGTAGAAAGATCACCAGCGGCCTAAGGCTATGGAGGCTTGGATAAACTCGCATCTTGTTGAATCGCACGAAGGCGTTGACAAGCACCAACGGGGGCTCTTAACCTTTCGCCCCATTTATGCGTGAAAAGGCCTGGTACGCTTTGCCATGAATACAACCCTTCGTAGACTCTTCCTCGCCTCGTGCTTTACTCTGCTGGGCGCCTGCTCCGACTCATCGGACAACACAACCCCCTCGGCGACGAGCGCCACTGAACTCTTCGCCGCCTCAATACGGCGCACCGAGTACGGTATTCCCCATATTCAGGCAGAAGACTGGGGCAGTCTAGGCTACGGTTTCGGCTACGCCTACTCGCAGGACAATTTCTGCATCCTGATGAAAGAGATCGTCATCGCAAGCGGTCGTACCGCGGAACTGATGGGCGAAGGAGACAGTGACATTGAACAGGACCTGTTCTGGGTGTATCTGAATGGTTCGCGTGAAACATTCTATAACGAGACCATTGTCAATGTGCCACAGCGGGTGCAGGATCTCACCGGCGGTTTCGCTCAGGGCGTCAATCGCTACCTGAAAGACACCGGTGCCGAGAATCTGGCAGAGGGCTGTCGCAACCAACCCTGGGTGTTTGAAATCGACGAGTTCGATCTGTTCCGCCATCTGCGCCGAATAGCGCTCGAGGGCAGTTCAGACCAGGGACTCATTCGTCAGGCGCTGCAATCAGTGACCGCACCGGACGCAAGCAGCACCGTTGAGAGCCTGGAAAGAATCTCCCCGTCCGAAGGAGAGGGCTTACGGCAGCTGGGCGCCATGCTCAACCCAGATGACAGAGGCAGTAATGCGATTGTCGCGGGGCGCAACGCCACCCAGACTGGTAGTAGCGTACTGCTCGGCAACCCGCATCAGGGCTGGGGTGAGAGACGCGGTCGTGTCTACCAAGCACACCTGACCATTCCCGGGGAGTACGACGTGGCCGGTGGCACCCTGCAAGGCCTGCCGTTTCTCGCCTTTGGCTTTTCCCGCGATGTGGCCTGGACACACACCGTGGATTTCGCCGGCCGCTTCACCCTTTATGAGCTAAAACTGAACCCCGACAACCCTTTTGAGTATGAGTACGAAGGGACAATGCGCCCCATAGTGGGTGAAACCGTGTCAGCGCTGGTAAGAACCGACAGCGGCGCGCTGGAGACGCGCGAGAAAACATTCTACCGCTCCCATTTTGGCATGATCCTCGACCTTGGCGGCATTGAGCCGTTACTCGGCGGCTGGCCGATTTTTAACGGCAACCTGTTGACCATCCGCGATGCGAATCTGCTGACCGGCCTGCGCACGCCGGAGGAGTTTCTCAACAAGTCCATGGCGGTCAACATGGCCGAGTACGAAGCCGCCCTGGTTAACATGGGCAATCCGGCGTTCCATGAGATTGCGGCAGATCGCCACGGTGAAATCTTCTATGGCCAGACCTCAGCAACACCCCACGTCACAGCCGCCAAACTGGAGGCGTGTGGTGACGGGCCGGCCGGTACTGGTACACCGGTCAGCGGCCTGATCGCGGACCTGACCAGTAACGTCATTCTCGGTCTCGATGGCAGCCGCTCCGCCTGCGAGTGGGGCGAAGATCCCGACTCTCCCCCGGGCACCAATGTCTTTGGCCTCGCCAATCGCGCCGTCATTCGTGGCGGGGGTACTGCAGCGAATGCCAACGATAGCTACTGGCTCAGTGACCCTGACAACCCATTGACCGGCTTCCCGATCATTATGGGCTGGCGCAGTCCAGAGGGCTCGCAACAGACCTTACGAACACGCATTACTCACCAGATGGTGGCAGATCGATTGACCGGGGCGGACGAACTCAGTGCTAGCCCAAAGTTCGATCTGGACACAATGAAAGCGCTCATGTACGCCAACCGCGTGTATGGCGCCGAGATCGCGCTGGATGACACCCTGGAGATCTGTGAGACGTTTGCCACCCTTCCGCCCGCGGACGTGACCGACGATCAGCTAACGATCCTCGATCGGGCATGCGCCGTGCTAGCCGCCTGGGACCGGCGAGTAAACCTCGACAGTCGAGGCGCTCAGGTATTCACCGAGTATTGGCGCGAACTGCGCTCCGTGATCGGTGTCGATCAGTTTCAGCCTGTCCTCAATAACCCAACGTTCTGGCTGGTGGACTTTGATCCGAACGAACCCATCACCACGCCGCGGCACATAGACCAATCGGTACCAGAGAACAGCGAGTTAGTGGGCCGCGCGTTAATCGCCGCCGGCGAAAGGCTTATCGAAAACAACGTGCCGTTTGAAGCGCCCTGGCGAGACGTCCAGTTTCTTGAACGCAACGGTGTACCTTTTCCCATTCATGGCGGTAATGGTCAAACCGGAGTTTTCGGTGCAATTACCGTTAGTCTCAGTGAAGGCGGATATCGCAACCCCGCTAGCGGAAACTCCTACATCCAGGTGGTCACCTGGGACGAGAGTGAATGCCCCATCGCCGATGTCATCCTAACCCACTCCCAGAGCAGCGACCCGGCGTCCCCCCACTATGGTGATCAGACCCGCTTATACGCTGACAAGCGCTGGATTCGCTACCCCTTTTGCGAAGCCGACATCGTCGCCGCGCAGATTGGCGAGACATTGGTGCTAGAGGGGCCACGGGTGTTTCCAGGAAGGCCGGACGCAGCCAACTAGACGGCCTCGCCCCTCAGTGACGGATTGGCAAAGATCTTCGTTGCGACGCCGTCCGGTCGCAGGTGGTCAACGAACATTATCGAGGCAGGTGTCATCGACTCGCGGGTGACCGCTATGGTTCAGCCAGTGTCATAGGGCGCTCCATGCCTACCGTGTCCAGACCTAGCGTCTGGGCTTGCAGCCGGAGCTTGTGATTCATTGCACCTACCTTGGCGCGTCGTGCCCTTGCACAAAGCCCGGTTACAGAAAATCCGTGAGAAGAATGCCAACGCCAATGCGTTCGACGTCACGGTCGTAATCAATCAGGCTCTCACCGTAGCCGTTAAAGTACTGAACGTAACCGCGCAGACGCCCGTAGATTGGAAAGCTCAAGCCTGCTTGAAAAGCACCTTTTCCCTCTTTGAAGTTACGTCGGGCCATGCCGCTCAGCGTCATCTGATCGAAGTGGTAGGCGACGGTGTACTCAAAATGGCCCATGAAATCATCTATGTCCGGGTTGTCGTCATCGTCATCGTCCTCTGGAATCCGATACCAGGGGCGCAGGCTCATAGCGAGTTTTTCGTCCGCCCACAAAAAGTTGGCATACACGCGGTTCCAACTGCGGCTGATGGCACCACCACGACCGTTCGACTGGTGTTCTACGCCGACGCCGATGCCTGTCTCACCGCCGAAGATTTCGTATTTCAGGGGCGCCAGGTAAAACAATTCCGGCTGGTAATTCGTCTCACGAAAAGGCGACGAAAAGGTGTCGTTGTAGACCTGCCAGTAGGCCTGGAGCGTGAAGCCGAAGTACAACGCGTCGTTTTCAACCATTATGTCGTTGTAGTTCAACGGGATCTTCAAGCTCAATTGCAGCTTGGCTTCATAGTTTTTCAGTGGATCGTCGTCCCCGGTAACCTGTCGCCAGGCGTCATCATTGAGGTTCTTTGCGTAGGTGACGGGCAGTATATAGTTGGGCTTATAGGCCGTAATCAGGTACGGATTCCACTTGGCTTCCTGTTCACGCGCGATACGCTGACTGATGATGTTGTTGCTCTCCTCGGCTTTTTTCAGGCGACGGCAGCGCTCGCGAATCTCGCCGACCGTTGTGTCGGCGGCAGCGTCGCGCAACTGCTGCGATAAACATTCGTCCATCGTCCCAACGGGGTCCATACTGCTGGCAAAAAGTTTAGGCGTTAGCGCGCTCAGGGCGAGCGCTGCTCCAATAAAGAATATTCGATTCATGCGTCGTCCCCTGTTTGACCCGGTAGCAAAGATAGCAGGATAGCTCGCGTGTCGCAGCACGGGTGGCGCCGAGTCACTCACGCGTGGTTAGCAATGCAGCAGCGCGCACATGCAGCAACCGTACCGATGAATTCCTTAAGCTTGGAAAAACCGGCTTGTGGCTATCGATCACCACCTGTGCATGTTCGTCAGGCTGTAAATGAGTCACTGCCACTCACCATTGACGCGTCGGGCGGTAGGGGTGGCTTTTTCACTCAGCAAATCGGTTTCGGCGAGAAAGTCCGGAATAAACCCGAACTGATCCACGACAACAAAAAAACGGCTACCCGAGAACGGGTAACCGTTTGCTATGTGCCAATCTTTTTGGCGCGCCTGGAAGGATTCGAACCTCCGACCGCCTGGTTCGTAGCCAGGTACTCTATCCAGCTGAGCTACAGGCGCGTGAGGGGCGGTACTATAGGCAGCGTGCCTGACTTCGTCAAGGCCAAGTCTGCTCCGCCAATCCCACGCTATCAGAGACTCTACTGCCCCGCCACGGCCGTGCGCAGTTCTTCCTGGGCCTGTTTCACCAGTACCAGATTGGTACGAATGTCACGATCGCGCGGGTCGATCAGCGCAGCGCGCTGAAAATCGTCCAACGCTTCATCGAGTCGCCCCTGAGCCAGACGCATGATGCCTCGGTTGTTAAGATGGCTGCTGTTGGGCGCGTTGCCACCCAGACGCACAGCGGAGTCGCACGCGACTTCGGCACGATCGACATCGCCCTGCATGTAGAACGCGCGACAGATCAAACCCTGAGCGGACGCACGCTCGCGCACTCGTCTCAGGCTGTCTTCTGACTCCTCGAGCATGGCCATGGCCTTGCCAGGATCACCTCTCAGCAGAGCACGCTCTGCCTTTTGCAGCACCGGCGGCTGGTAGTGCTCAGCGACATCCGCGACCGCTCGCGCATGCCAAAGTGTGCCGATGGTGAACGTAACGGCGATGACAGTTAACAAAATACGTGGGCATTTCATGGTGCGGTCCTCCTCCAGTTATGGGACACGGTACCTAGGCTAATCCAATCAAAAAAGTATGGATATGGCTTTTTTTTATAGTTACTATGCATTTATGAATGCCTCTGATCCGCTCAGAGATTGGGCCGACATCCGTTTGTTTCTCGGCATCGTTGATCACGGAAGCCTCGTGGGCGCTGCAGACCACTTGGGACTCACTCAACCCACCGTTGGCCGCAGACTGGCGGCAATGGAAGAGCGATTTGGCACGCCCCTGTTTGTCCGGGCGGGCCGTCGCATGCAGATGACCGACGCGGGTCACGCCATTCTCGAAAGCGCCCGCCGCATGCACAGAGAAATGCACGCCATTGAGCGCAGTCTCGATATCCAGTCCAGCGAGCTGTGCGGTGAAGTGACCCTGTCCGCCACCGAGGGCACGGGAACGGAGTGGCTGACCCCTGTTCTCAGAGACTTTCGCGCCCGTTACCCGGAAATTTTGGTTAAGGTCCTGATCGAGGCTCGCGCCGTCGACATTCTGCGGCGAGAAGCCGACCTGGCCTTGCGCCTGGGGAGTCCCGCTCAGGAAAGCCTGATTGCACGAAAACTGGTCACCGTGGGCTTCGGCCTCTACGCCAGCCAACGCTACGTGGACAGCGCCCCCGCACCACTCCCTGAAACCGTCGCCGATCTCGCCGATCACTATCTGGTCGGTGTCGACATGAACGATCCTACACTGGACACCCGGCTTGCCTTTCCGTCGGAGAATCCCCTACCCGGCCGTTTCGCCTATCTCAGCAATAGCCCTACAGGTCAGGTATCCGCAGTTCGCGAGGGCATGGGAATTGGTTTGCTGTCACACCGTTGGGCGGCGATGGTTGGCGACCTGGTGCCCGTCCTGCCTGGCCAGACGATTGAAGAAATCGAAATGTGGCTGGTGACCCACGAGGAACTGCGCTACAGCGCCCGCATTCGAGTACTGTTTGACTACATCGCTGAGCGCTTTATCGAGGATAAAGACCTGTTTGCCGGGCCTCCCGTCTCTACCCGTTGAATTCGCTCGCCTCGTCGCCATCCAGCACGCGTCCCAAGGTTGCATCACCCATGATGGTCGTGCGATGAATCAACCGCTCCACACCGGGCTTGGTACCCGTGGCACAGTGCATGGCCCGCCAGTTGTCCCAGAGAATCATGTCACCCGGCCGCCAATGATGAAAATAGTGAAACTCCGGTTGGCGAGTATGCCGGACCAGCCGCTCCAGTAGCTCGATCGCCTCATCGTTGGACAGACCCACTCTATGGGGTGCGATGATCCGTTCCAGAAACTGTTCACAGATCTCCAACACCCTGCGCCCGGTCACGGGGTGTGTCAGTACGGCGGGATAGGCGACTTCGGGAAAATTTGGATAGTGAATGTCGGCGGGCTTGCGCGGACTGAAGGGCCCAGGTTCGTAACCTTGGAGATCAACATAGCGCATATGGCGTCGCTGCACGCTGAACGCATAGGTTACTTCGACTTTTTCCAGCAAAGCGCGGGTGTCAGCATCGAGCGCATCGTAGGCGACTGCGAGATCGCCGAACCCGGTAAGACCATCCTCTTTGGCACACACCACACCGTGCAGCAGCGCTCCTCGATTGGGCTTGCCGGTATAGTGCAAGTCCATATGCCAATCGAGCTTGTTGACCCGCAGACCCTCGGCGTAGGTGGCGGTCATGAACTTCTCTTTATCCGGGTCATTGACCAGCGTGAACAGTTCCGGATATTCCAGCGACCGGGTCTCCTCAATGGGATGCAGTTCCAGTTCGCCGAACAATCGACTGAATGCAATCTGGTTGGCGGGTGTAACCTCCTGCTTTCGAAACAACAGTATCGCGTGTTCATTCCACAGGGCGACCAACTCCTGCGCCAGAGCTTCATCCACCGGCTCACGAATATCAAAGCCGGAGACCTCTACGCCGACGTTATCCAGTGGTCGAATGCTCAGTGCCAAGTCAACAATCCTCGCTCAGGCAGCTCGCATTGCACCGTCAATCCAGAACACCCGCATCGGATCGCAGTTCCCGTCTTGCCATCGCTTCCCACAGAAAGGGAAAACCGTGCTGATCCGGCAGCGCAAGCGCTGCCACCTGCTCGTCTGACAACGGTACGCCGCCGCCCAAAAGCTCCGCTTCATAGGCGCGACGACTGCGCCATTCCAGCGTAATTGCGCGCAGGTGGGCCTGCCGGAGATTACTGCCAACGACGAGTGCGCCGTGGTTGGCCAACAGCGCCCACTTGGCCTCGCCGAGGGCTTTGGCGGCAGCGAGTGATTTGTCCTCATCTTCCAGGGTTCCCTCGTACTCGTTGTACAGCAGCAGCGGACCGTCAACGTAGGCGCCCGCCTGATCGTAGATAGGCGGAATCCGGTGCAGGTTCGCCCATACGCCACTCCACTGGGCATGATTGTGGATCACTACATTGATTTCAGGGCGTAGCCTGTGCAACTGCAGGTGCAGGCCGATAGCAGGGGTGATGTTCCACTCGCCCTCCTCTACTGCACCCGTTTCATCCAGGGTGAGGACGTCGCTGGCAGTGACCTCATCCCAGGGCAATTCCCAGGGATTGGACAGTATGCGCCCACCCTCGGTGCGATACGTGATGTGACCCGCGATGTGCTCATTCCAACCCTCACGGAAAAGCATTCGGCACATCAAAGCCACCTTGGCCTGTTCAGACAATTCGGGCAGCAAAGGCTTGCGCCCCGGATTGGGCGCGAACGCCTTGACCATATCGGCGTTGATACCGGCAACCTGATGCGTATTCATAGGCCGACCTGCTCCTGTTGAATGATCCTGGATACGGAGACTTTGCCCCATCGCGTTAAACATCCAGCCGTCGGGCAGCATAACTCAATGACCCGGTGGTGCAAGCAAGCACGTCAGCGATTCGGCGGTGGCTCAAACGGAGCATGCCCGCCCCTGGCTCGCAACCAATTCAGGGCTTTCAACACGCCCGGCTTGGCGACAACGTAGCATTCCAGTTCGTACTTGCCTGGAAAATTCATCAGCAACACGCCGGTTAGAATGGTCAATAAGCCCTGACCCGGCGTGACCAACATGATTAAACCCAGCAACAACAGCAGGAATCCGACCACATTCTTGAGCATGGTGAACACCGCCAGTAACAGTGGGTGGCGAGCGCTCTTCGGCAAGGTATGACGGTGCGGCGAGGCGAAGTAGTCACTCGGCAAGCGTGCCACTATCCAGGGTACCGCCACCAGTGTAAGCAGCAATATCGCAAGCGAAATCGCACTGCTCCAGAGTAGAAATTGTGTCCAGTTGATCTCCAGGTCCATGCCGACATGCTAACAGGGCGTGGTCCGTCTTGCGTGCTCGGGATACACCTAACCGAGGTAACCGGACGTTCTGGTCATTCAGCAGCGTGGGCGCCGGCCGCGGCGCGTTTGGCAGCTGCAGCTGATTGGGCGCTGACCCCGAGGCGATCCCTGGAAGCTGTCAAGGCGGCGGAATACCCTCACGCCTTGGCGTTCGGGTGACTTGGCCGGCGCTCGCGACACCGGCCAATCCTTGGTAGCTGGAACGGTTTGCTTAACCGTCCATGGATTTTTGAACGTTGTCAGCGGCCTTGTCCATCGCATCACCTGCGTCCTTGGCCGCATCACTGGCAGAGTCAGCTGCGTCATCGGCCATCTTGCCGGCGGAATCCGCCGCGTCGCTCGCAGCGTCCGCTGCAGAGTCGTAGGCGTCGCTGGCCGCATCCGCTGTAGCATCATACGCATCGCTGGCCGCCTGTTTGGTCGAATCGTAGGCATCGCTGGCCGCATCCGCAGTGGCATCGTACGCGTCGCTGGCCGCCTGCTTGGTCGAATCATACGCGTCGCCGGTGGCCTCAGCGGCCGAGTTGTAAGCATCGGAGGTTGCCTGGGAGGCATTGTCCAGCGCCTGACCGGCCGCATCGGCTGTGCTCTGGGCTGCGTCACTGACAGAGTCCGCCGCGTTCTCCATGGTTTGCTTGGTTTCTTCCATATCTTCGCGACTGCAGCCAGTGATGGCCACCGTCAGCACGCCCAAAGCCAGTAGCAGTCTCACGGATAGTTTGCGCATAGTATTTCCTCCTGAATTCGAAATTGGCATCCCGCCGGGAATTCGACGGGCACCCGGTTATGCATACGTAGATATAGCACAGCCTGTAGTGAGTACAAGCTCCTTATAAAACATCGAAATATCCACCAACAGGGTTCATAATCCCTGCATTCGCGAGTTACGTGGACGGTGGAGCGTGAAAAAACTACTAATAGCGCTGGTCGTTGTCGCGACCGTCGTAGCACTGTTATGGGCATCCGGAAGAACTCCGCCGCCACAGGTGAGCCTGCATTCGGTCACCCAGGGCATTGTCGAAAAGACGGTCTCAAACACTCGGGCTGGCACCGTGGAAGCCTGCCGGCGTTCAAAGCTGTCGATGCCCATCGGTGGACGGGTAGATCAATTGATGGTTGATGAGGGGGATCGGGTAGATCGGGGCGCTGTCCTGCTTGCCCTGTGGAACAAGGATCGCAAAGCGATGACCAGTCAGGCGAAAGCGCAATCTCTGGCGGCTTCTCACAGGGCGGAGCAGGCCTGTGTCGAGGCAGACAATGCAGCGCGTGAAGCGAATCGGCTGGACACCCTGCACAGCAAAAACCTCGCTTCTAGAGAAGCCACTGAACTGGGTCGAACCCGGGCCCAGAGCGGGCAATTTGCCTGCCAGGCCGCCCGTGATGAATCGGAAGTCGCCCGGGCCGCACTGTCGATGAACGAGGCGTTACTGGAGGAGACCTATCTGCGGGCGCCTTTCGCCGGCATCGTGGCGGAAATCAATGGCGAGATCGGCGAGTATGTGACGCCTTCGCCGCCAGGCGTCGCCACGCCACCGGCGGTGGATCTCATCGACTACAGCTGCCTGTACGTCACTGCCCCCATTGATGAAGTGGATGCGGGTGAGTTGCAACGCGAGCTACCGGCGCGCATCACGCTCGATGCGTTTCGCGGAGAGACATTCACGGGCAAGTTGGATCGCATAGCGCCCTACGTACTGGATTTTGAAAAGCAGGCTCGAACAGTCGAAATCGACGTGCTGTTTACCGGCAACGACGTTCGAGAACGACTCCTGGTCGGTTACAGCGCCGACATCGACATCATCCTGGAAGCGCGGGAAAACGTGTTGCGCGTGCCCACCGAAGCCGTAATGGAAGACGATCAGGTGTATCGGTTTGATCCAAACAGCGGCACGCTAGAGCTGGTGGACATTCAGACGGGGCTGCGCAATTGGAACTTTACTGAGGTATCAAAAGGACTGAGCGCCGGGGATCAGATCGTGCTGTCCCTGGATGTGGAGGGCCTGAAGCCGGGCATGGAAGTGGCGCCAAGCGATGATTGAAGTCACCGGTGTCAGACGTCGTTTTCTGTTGGGTGATACGGAAGTCCTGGCACTGAACGACATCAACCTGCGCATTGAGCAGGGTGAATACGTCGCCGTCATGGGCACCTCCGGCTCTGGAAAATCCACACTGCTGAACGTGCTGGGTTTGCTCGACAGGCCCGACGAGGGCAGCTATCGGTTGAACGGCGTTACAACGGCCACGTTGGACGAGGACGAACGGGCGCGCCTGCGTCGGGAAGAGATTGGATTCGTCTTTCAGTCTTATCACCTTATCAGTCGATTGACGGCGCGTGAAAATGTAGAGATGCCCATGGTATTGACCGGTGTGCCTGCGCGGCAGCGCTCGGCCGCCGTCGAAGATATTCTCGAGAAACTGGGTATCGCGCGAAGAGCGGACCACCTGCCAAATCAGCTCTCCGGGGGAGAACGGCAGCGAGTCGCTATCGGCCGCAGCATTGTCATGAAGCCATCGATCCTATTGGCCGATGAACCCACGGGCAATCTTGATTCGCGCTCTGGAACGGAAGTGACCCAGATTCTGGAGCAGCTCAATTGCGAGGGGATCACGCTGCTGGTGGTCACACACGACAACGATATGGGTGCCAGAGCTCGACGGCAGATTCGCATGCGCGACGGCCGCGTCGACAGCGATTCGGGCAACGAGCAGGCTGCCTGACTTGCGCCCCTGGGATCTGTTGACGTTTACGCTACTGGCGCTGCGCCGACAGCGCTTTCGCAGCCTGATGCTACTGATAGCTGTGGGCCTGGGCGTCAGCGCCGTCGTCGTTCTCACTGCTCTGGGTGAAGGCGCCAGGGGCTATGTGATGGGCGAGTTTGCCTACCTCGGCAAAGACACCGTCATTCTCTACCCTGGTCGCAAAGAAACAACCGGTGGTATGCCACCCATGAGCGGCGCGGCGGCGCGCGCCATCACCCTGGAAGAGGCGGCCATACTCGCCCGGACAGTACCAGGCGTCGAGGCTGTCGCACCGCTTGTCATGGGCAGTGGTCCAGTCTCATTTGGCGCCAGAGAGCGGGACAGTATCGTACTGGGCACCAGCGCCGCATTCGTACCGATTCGGCAGATGACCATCGGCCAGGGCAGCAATCTTCCGGATTTGCCGCTGGAGGAAGGGCAGCAGGTAGCGCTCATTGGCGAAAAGCTGAAACGAGCCCTGTTCGACAACCGCCGCGCCGTGGGTCAGTGGGTGAGACTGAAAGACTATCGCTTCAGGATCATCGGCGTGTTGGCGGGCAAGGGCGACTCATTCGGTGCGGACCTCAGCGAGGCCATCGTCATACCAGTGGCTTCCGCCCAATCCGTGTTCAACGTACACGGACTGTTCCGCGTCATGCTGCGCATCGCAGACAACCATCCTGTGGAAGCCGTCAAAGCAGAGATCATTACCCGCATGCAGGAACTGCACGACGGTGAGTTGGACGTAACGCTGGTCAGTCCAGATGCCATGCTCAGTACCCTGGATGATATTCTGCAGGTACTGACGCTGGGGGTCGGCGGCATCGCGGCCATCAGCTTGGTGGTGTCGGGAATACTGGTCATGAACGTCACCTTGATGTCCGTCAAACAGCGCACCGCGGAGATCGGCCTACTGAAAGCGGTAGGGGCGCCCTCCTCACAAGTGCGAACGCTGTTTCTGGCGGAGGCCGCCGTCATCGCGGCGATCGGCGCCGTGATCGGCATCTTGCTAGGTCAGTGCATCGTCATCATTGGGCGGCGGTTGTACCCTGATGTTCCTTTCACGACACCCGACTGGGCGCTTTGGGCCGGCCTGTTTCTCGCCGTGGGTACGGCACTGCTGTTTGCTTGGCTGCCGGCACAGCAGGCAGCATCCCTGGAACCCGTCGACGCCCTGGGCAGGCGATAGGTCGCGCATGTTGCTCGGAGACTGGTTGCGCTGGGTTCTGCACGCGGTGACCAATGCCCGCTTGCGCAGTCTGTTGACGGCCCTGGGGATCAGCATCGGCATTGCCGCCGTCACCCTGCTGACCTCCATAGGTGAGGGCATACGACTGTATCTGATGGACAGTTTTTCTCAGTTCGGCACACGGATCATCGCCATTACGCCGGGAAAGACCAGCACATCGGGCGTGCCGGGTCTGCTGACAACCATTCGACCCCTGTCGCTTGACGATGCGCGACATCTGCGCGAACTGCCGCACGTCCAGGCTGTGGTTCCCCTAGTTATGGGCTCCGCCAAAATCGAGGGAGACCGTTACAGCCGCGATACCGAGGTGTTCGGAGTCGGCCCGGATATGGACACGGCCTGGCAATTTAAGGTCGCCTCGGGCCGCTTTCTACCTGGCAAGGATCTGGAAAACTCCAGCTACTACACGGTGCTTGGATCCAAAGTAAAACAGGAGATTTTTCGCAACAGCAATCCGCTGGGCGCCTATGTACGCATCGGAGGTACACGCTTCCGAGTGATTGGCGTCATGGAGAGCAAGGGACAGCTACTCGGATTCGACCTGGATGATGCTATCTACATTCCCGCCGACCTCGCGATGCAGATGTTCAATCAAGAGAGCTTGATGGAAATCGACGTCATCTTTCGGCAAACAACTACTTCCGCAAAGATGAGTGAGGCCATCACACAGACCCTGATACGTCGCCATGGCGACGAGGATTTCACCCTGTTTACCCAAGAAGACATGCTGTCGACGCTGGACAAGATATTGTCCATGCTGAAAATGGCCATCGGGGCGCTGGGCGGGGTCGCCCTCCTCGTCGGAGGCGTGGGTGTTTTGACGATTATGACCACCGCGCTTCGAGAGCGAACCCAGGAAATCGGACTACTTCGCGCGGTGGGCTGCACTCGGCAACAGATACTCTGGATGTTTCTGGGCGAAGCGGTGCTCCTGTCAGCCTTGGGTGGTCTGCTGGGTATTACGGTGGTTGGCATACTCGTGCTGTGCCTCAATGTGTTCGTTCCGGGCCTACCGGTTGCTTTACACCCCGCCTACATGCTGGCATCACTCGCCCTCAGTTGCGGCATAGGCCTGCTCGCGGGCATTTCCCCCGCAATGCACGCCGCCAGCCTTGACCCCATCGAAGCGTTGCGTTCGGAGTAACCTGCGCTCTAGCAAGATTTTCCGAGAACTGCTCCACACATTTCACCGCAACCCCAAACCTGCATCACAGTTGCAACGTCCCTGTGTTGTCTCATCGGCCCTCCCTGTGGACTATGGGACGAAAGGACGGTGATCACGCTGTTGCAACACGGTCCCCGGGGGCGAACGCTATGGATTACAAGAGACTGGAAAAGCCTGATCACTTGACCGAGGATGTTTGGCAACAGCACCTGGACTGGCTGCACGTGGTGGAGAAAACGGTAGACGCCAACTACGCTCGCCACACCGCACGTGTCAAAGAAGATAGCACTCGCAACGAAGCCTTGCGTGAGGCCCATGAACGAGCCCTGCAGGCTCACAACAGGACGACCAGTCTGTTCACCCGTCGCTACTGAATTTACTCCGACCCGCGCTATAACAGGGGAAAACCCCAGTCGCCTGCCGCAACAGGCACCCCCCTTCACCTTCGTTAAATTCTGCTACTTTTGTCGGCCTTTGCCGCCATTCTTGCGACATCCCAGTTCCGCTACTGTAGGCGGCGTGGCACCAAGGCTCCGCCGAGGGTGCTTGCCATAGCCGTATGACCGGTGTCGAGAAAGAGGTGAAACATGCAAACGGATTTCTGTAAAAAGCTGGGTATTGAAGTTCCCATTTTCGCATTTACCCACTGCAGAGATGTGGTGGTGGCCGTCAGCAAGGCAGGCGGCATCGGTGTGCTCGGCGCGGTGGGTTACTCCCCTGAACAGCTAAAGGAGGAACTGGATTGGATCGATGAGCACATTGGCGACCACATTTACGGTGTTGATACTGCCATTCCGCAAAAGTATGAAGGCATGGAGAAGACCAGTGCGGCGGAATTGGTAGAGATGCTCAACGCTGCAATACCCCAGGAACACCGTGACTTCGCTGCCAAACTACTCGGCGATGCCGGTGTCCCAGACTGGCCGGACAAGGACGACGACGTCACCCTGAGTTTTTCCGCCGTGCAGGCCCAGGCGCTGGTGGATGAATCCCTCACGCGCCCGCAGTGTAGGATGATCGTCAACGCCCTCGGCACGCCACCCGATGACATCATCAAGCAGGTACAGGACTCCGGGCGATTGATCGGAGCGCTGGCCGGACGCATAAAGCACGGACTTGCGCACAAAGCAGCGGGACTCGACTTTGTGATCTGTCAGGGCTCGGAAGGTGGCGGGCACGCCGGCGAAGTCACCTCAATGGTGCTTTGGCCACAGATGATTGACGCGCTCGATGGCCTACCGGTTCTGGCCGCGGGAGGCATCGGTAATGGTCGTCAGATTCTCGCTGCGATGAGCATGGGAGCCCAAGGGGTCTGGATGGGGTCCATGTGGCTTAACTCTGAAGAAGCGCATGCGGAACCCGCCCAGCGGGAGTCCTACATGAAGGCCTCGTCGGAAGACACAGTACGCTCGCGCTCATTCACAGGCAAAACCGCCCGCATGTTGAAGAACGAGTGGACGGAGGCCTGGGAGAGGCCTGACACGCCCGATCCGCTGCCCATGCCCCTGCAGGGTTACCTGACCTTTGACGCAGTGCGCCGAACCCATCGGTACGCCGGCAGTGGAGAGTGCCAGAAGGTGGCGTTCAACCCGGTCGGACAGATTGTCGGCCAAATCAATGAGATCGAGTCCTGCCGAGATATCGTCTTCCGGCTGCTGAACGAATACTCCGACGCCCTCGATCACGTCAACGCCATTACCCCACAGGCGTAAGCTGGCTGAGCCTGCCGTCCAGGTGCTCCGGCACCGGTACGGCAAGTTGCTTGACCCGACACTTACACTTCAAACCCCGAATCGTGGTACGTAAGGTCACTCGGGACCGCCTGTTCCTCCATCGGCTCACAGGGCAACTGGAGCGTCCGATAGTCATCGTCACTCACTTCGAACAAGACCCCACGCACTCTTGCCCGATTCATCGCCCAGGTCGTTCGCGGACAACTCTCCTTATCCGCAGGCGCGGATACCGCTTCCCTCGACAATTCCGCCCTCCCCGACGCCTGCAAATGGCCATCGCCTGAACGTGTCCGCTCTCTGTTGATCCCGCTGTATTTCATACGGCCGCCCCGCATACGAGCCACTTGCTTGACGCGTCGTTACCACCCCATCGCCTATCGCGCCACCACCTTGCCGAACATCACCGGTGGAGTTAGGAAACCGGTGCCGTTGCGCACCAATACGACGTCTATTAAGAGTCCAGCTGAATACTGTCCGACAAGCCAGCGCGATTGTGGCGCGGACTGCGCTGCAAGAGAACACCAAAACTGTCCTTGCTGGGGGATTTTCACCAGACTACCCTGACGCTCTTGCCTTCAGGAATACCCTGCGATGCAACTCAATCGTCCGACGTTGTACATCATCCCACCGGCACTCGCACTGGCCTACTTGTTGCTGGTCTTTGTCCCCGAGCAGGCCGCACAAACCCAGCGCACCTCTCTCACCCGTACGCCCGCGGATCTCGATCTGGAGTACGAGGACTTTATCGTGAGCCCACAGGATCAGGCGCTGACCCTGCACGGATGGTGGATGCCGGCGGCGAGCCCCAGAGCCAGCCTTGTCTTCATCCACGGTGGCGGCTCCAATCGGGACAGCTTTTTCTTCAAGTCCCTGGAATTTTACCGGGCACTGGTCGATGCCGGGATCAACGTCGCGACAATAGACTTACGTAATCACGGAGAATCAGAGAGTGATGGTCGCGGTATCCAGTTTGGCGCCAGTGAGTACCAAGACGTCATAGCCGCACTCGACTGGGTGAGTAATCGGGAAGAAACTGCGCAGCTACCCCTTTTTGCCATGGGTATCTCCATGGGCGGCGCGTCTGTGATACAGGCGGTGCACCACGGAGCCAGGCCGACCGGTGTTATTCTGCTTGACCCACTCCTCAGCACAACGGATGTATTCAACAGGGGCGCCTGGGTGCAAAGCGGCCTGCCACCGGCGCTGTTTTCCCTGTCGAGCTGGTCGGCGACGCGATTCTTTGGCTTTCCGTACGGCGAGGCACAAGCCCTAGATCGCGGCAAACACCTTCGGCTGCCCATTCTCCTTATTCAGGATCCGCAGGACCCGGTGACGCGGCTGACTTTCGCCCAACAACTCACAGCGCAAAATTCCAGTGTTGAACTCTGGTTGGCGCCCACTGCTGACCTCACGCACAGCGCCCTTTCGTTCAAGGGTCGCTGGGGGACCCATGTCGCCGCCTTCCACCTGTTTCCCGACCAGACGCTGCAGCGCATTCTCATATTCATTGACCAGGTGGCCGACCTGGAGGGGTCTAAGGCTGTGATACAGTAGCGATCTCAGCGAACCCCGGATGATCGAGCCATTGTTCGAAACCGTTGACAACAACAATCAGCATTCAGCGATTGATATCCTGGCGGAGGCGTTTGCGGACGACCCTGTTATGAACTGGTCATGCAATCACCCCACATCGATCAGGCCAATGTTCGAACTCACCCTACCGGTTTTCAGCGCCCACGGGCTGTCCTACATGGATGGTCAGTGCCGGGGGGCCGCTGCATGGCTGGGTCCGCACGACACTCTTGAGTGGCCCATGAACCTACACAGCGTTGCGCTTGTCTATCGCATGGGTGGATTAAGGGGTGTGCTACGCATGCTGCGCAGCGGCCAGCAAACGAGCAAGCATCACCCAGAAACACCTCACTACTATTTGTTTGCCATCGGCGTAAGGTCAGAATGCAAGGGCCAGGGCATGGGCAGCGCCCTTATTCGCGAGATGCTGAAACGCTGCGACGCAGAGGGCGTGCCGGCCTATCTGGAAAACTCCAAGGCGGCAAATCTGAGCTTTTACGAGGGGCACGGATTTAACGTCACCCGGCAGATTCGCTTTGCCAGAACTGCGCCACCCCTTTTCCTGATGTGGCGCGAACCGCTGCCAAGCACTAATCGCCCTTGAGCGGTGGAAAGACCGTCGCCCAGTCCTCTTTCATATCCACGACGACCCAACCCCGTTCCGCCGCCTCGTCCAGCCCCCTGACCAGCTGCCCGACGTGGGAGTCGCGATCGTACGCCCACTCTCGTTCGGCGTCCGTGTGGTGAATCAGCACACCCAGCCGCAACCCATCACCTGCGGTGGTCCATTCCAGCATCTGAAAGTCCCCATCGGAGTTGCCAACCGCCAGTACTGGCCGACGGCCGATGTGAGAGTTAATGCCCACCGGCTTGCCTTCCTTATCATCGATGAAATTCATCTCCGGTAAGCGCTGTAAAACCGGCTTTCCGTCGATCAATTCGTAGCGTGTCTTGATGCTGCTGCCAATAACCTGTTCCGGAGGTATACCGTAGACACCTTCGGTCCAGGGCCGCATGAACTCGATGCCACCGCCGGACACAATAAAGGTTTTGAAGCCATTGGCGCGCAGGTAGGCCAACAATTCCAGCATCGGTTGATACACCATTTGAGTGAACAGGCGACCCGTTGTTGGGTGGCGCGCTGAATTTATCCAGCTCAGAACCTCTGCCTCGAATTCGGCTGTGCTCATGTTGGCATGGGTGGCCATCACCAACGCCAGCAAGCTTTCCGTACCACCGGCCAGAGCGCCCTGCGTATCCCCTTTTAGCACTGCCGCAAAAGGATCCTCGCTCTTCCATTCTGGGTGTTCCGGTGCCAGTGCCTGCACCCTATCCATGGCGTAGATCAGCTGAAAATACACCGGCTGCTCTGCCCACAGAGTGCCGTCGTTATCGAACACAGCTATGCGCTCGGCAGGTGGAATGTACCCCGGTGACTGCGTATTTGTGGCCGCCGTGACAAAGGCTAAGATACGATCCCGGCTCTGCGTGTCACGCCATGAGGGCAACTCCTCTGCGCTGGCTGCCATCATCAGAGCCTGAGTCATCAGCATAACTCCAGCAAGGAGCTGTACCGCGCGCTGTTGCGCGTATCGTTGCACTATCATGAGTTTTCTCCTCGACTATCTGGCGTGAGGGTTACCTGGCGTAGAAGCCCTAATCTGGTCTTTTCTGTGTAGGCTAACTAGGGGATTTGTCAAAAGCCCCACCATGGTCTTTAATGCACTGGCTCGAATTCTAACGACAACGAGGTATCAGTGCATGCGATTGATCAGAATTTCCATTGTGTGGTTTTTAGCCAGCTTTGCGCTAGCGGGCCAGGCTGCGGATAAGCCCAACATACTGGTTGTATGGGGAGACGATGTAGGCCAAAGCAACATCAGCGCCTACAGTCGCGGACTGATGGGTTACCACACACCCAATATTGATCGAATCGCCGACGAAGGCATGATGTTCACGGATTACTACGGTGAGCAAAGCTGCACCGCAGGGCGGTCCTCCTTCATCACCGGGCAGTCTGTGTTTCGTACCGGGCTGTCCAAAGTTGGCCTGCCGGGCGCCGAACTTGGCATGCGTGAAGAAGACCCCACCATAGCGGGCCTGCTGAAAAATCAGGGTTACGTCACGGGCCAGTTCGGTAAGAACCACCTCGGCGATCGGGATGACCACTTGCCGACCAATCACGGATTTGACCAATTCTACGGCAACCTCTACCACCTGAACGCTGAAGAAGAGCCGGAAAACGAGGACTATCCTAGTGACCCGGCTTTCCGGGAAAAGTATGGACCTCGCGGCGTCATACGCTCCTCTGCCGATGGCAAAATCGAAGACACCGGACCGTTGACGAAAAAACGTATGGAAACGGTCGACGATGATACGGCAGCCGAAGCGATTAAGTTCATTGAAAAAGCCGTTCAGGAGGACAAACCCTTCTTCATCTGGTGGAGCGGTACGCGCATGCACTTTCGCACCCACGTCGCTGAGGAAAAGATGAAGTGGTGCAAAGACATCTATCCTCGCGCGGATGAATACACCTGCGGCATGCTGGAGCACGATGCTCACATCGGTCTTTTCCTGGACAAGCTTGATGAACTGGGTATCGCGGACAACACCATCGTGTTTTACTCGACGGACAATGGGCCGCACATGAACACCTGGCCTGACGCGGCGATGACGCCCTTCCGCGGTGAGAAGAACACCAACTGGGAAGGCGGCTGGCGGGTCCCGGCTATGGTGCGCTGGCCCGGCAATATCGAGGCGGGCTCTGTTTCCAACGACATCATGCACCATATGGACTGGCTGCCCACGTTTCTGGCCGCCGCTGGCGAACCCAACATCAAGGAAGAACTCCTGAACGGCTATCGAGCGATCGGCCGGCGCTACAAAGTGCACTTGGACGGTTACAACTTTCTGCCAGTGCTCACCGAGGGCGTCACACCCGGGCCCAGACGGGAGATCTTCTACTTCTCGGATGACGGAGACCTGACTGCGCTGAGGTACAATGACTGGAAAATGATATTCCTTGAGCAGCGCGCCGAAGCAACGTTCCGCGCATGGTCTGAACCTTTCGTACCCCTGCGCGTACCGCTGATTTTCAATCTGCGCCGGGATCCTTACGAGCGCTCGCAGATCACATCGAATACCTACTACGACTGGCTGATCGATCGGGCCTATCTGCTGGTGCCGGCGCAGGATTACGTCGCACAGTTCCTGGCCACCTTCAAGGAGTACCCGCCGCGTCAGAAGGCTGCCAGTTTCTCACTTGATCAGGTCATGGAGAAGCTCAGCACGCCCGCCGGCAATCCGTAATCCCCGGCTACGAAAAAGGGCCTCACTAGAGGCCCTTTTTTATGTGCGGTTGCCAAGCCTATTGAGTTGCAGGTGCGGCATCCATAACGAATTCAACCCGCCGATTGGTGGCGCGGCCTGCCGCGGTCGCGTTGCTCGCGATCGGGTTCGCTTCACCAAACCCCAGCGCCACCACCTGATCTTCCGGCACCGCGAACTGGTTCAGCAACATGTCGCGGACCGCATTGGCACGGCGCATGGACAGCCCCTGATTGAACTGCTCGGTACCCACGTTGTCTGTGTGCCCCTCCACGGTGACCCGAATCGCCGGGTTAGCGATAATCGCCTCGGCAGCACGCGCGATCTCGATGTCCTGATCATTAGCAATCACCGCCGACCCGAACTCAAACAGCACTTTGGGCTCCAGCACGGTACGGCCGTCTTCACTGCGGTAGCGTATGTTGCCAGCCGCCAACCCCGCCAGAGCGGCGCTGGCTGCTGCACTATCTTCTTCACTGGCCGCCAGATTGGAAAACAGAGCATCGCGATCAACAACCGGCACCGTACGCTGCTCGCTTGGGCACATGGGTTGTGCGTTCTCATCGTCGGGATCACGTGACAGGTTCAAATCCAACTCGGACAGCTTATCTGCATTGAGCCCGTCCACATCCATAGAGGCCAGCAGAAGACCCATATTGGCCAGCGTTCTCGCCTGCGCCGTAACCAAGTTGGTAACAGCAGAAATGTAAGCCCGTTCGGTATCAAAGTACTCATTCTGGCTGTCGAGCAGATCGAGCAAAGAGCGCTGACCCAAATCGAACTGATCTCGATACGCTTTACGGGTTTTGTCCTGAGCGTCGCGGTTACGCTTCAACACAATGACCTGGTTTTCGAGTTCAGACACGTTATTGAAATCAATCATCACATCCTGGCGCACATTTAGACAGGCCTGCTTGCGATCTTCTATGGCCGCGTTGTAAAGATTGTAGAATTCGCGCTTACGAGCACTGTCAGCACCACCGCGATAAAGGTTGTAGCTCAGAACCAGTTCGATCGCCTCTTCGTCAAATCGCCCGTCAATACCGTCCGTATCGTGCTCTACCTCATTGCGGTAGCGTAGGTCCAGACGCGGCATCATCGGCGCGTTGGTGGCGTTAAGAGCCTCCTGAGCAGAGCGCAGGTTCTCGATGGCAGAATTCAACAAGGGGTTACGCTGGTAGGCAATGTCCAGGGCCTTCTCTCGCAATTCGGGAATCTGGCCGGCTGGCACTGAAGGTACCGTCAGATTATCTGCCGGCAGACTTCCAACAATTCGCTGGAAGCGCGTCATGACATCGTGCAGATTGGTCGCTTCGGTCAGCAGGTTGGACTCCGCGAGAGAAACCCGCGCAACCGCCTGCTCCAGATCAACGCCCTGACTGACGCCCCCCTCTGCCCGCTCAGCGATCCGATCGTAGATTTCGCGATGCACGCGCAGGTTGTCCTGCGCATAGTTGACCAGATTCTGGTATCTGACCGTGTCCAGGTAGGCAGCGACGACTTCTGTGGCGACTTCCTCTGAGGCCTGCTTAAAATCGTAGTATTGGGACAGTTTCGCATACCCCAGTCGCGCCACCTCGTCGCGAGTTGCGAATCCGTCGAAGAGCATCTGCGTCACACTGAATAAGGTCGCGTCGCGCGTGTAGTCGCCCAGATCAATCAGCGGTGTCTCGCGCTCCTCGCGCCCGACTTCGGCGTACAGATCAACGCTCGGATAGTAGGCACCGCGCGCACCACGCTCAGCTTCCCGCGAGGCTTCGAAGTTGTACCACGCAGCATTAACCCTGGGATTCGTCAGTACACCCTGGATGACGGCCTCGCGCAGATTGGACACTTCCAGCGGCAACTCGGTTTGGCCCTGCGCAAGGGAACACGCGAAGGCCGTCATCAGCAAAGCCGCCCAACGTTGTAGTTTGGATTTCATTCTCTAGCCCCTGATTGTGGCGCCGATCGTCTCCCGTGTACCCCGGTCAGTTACGCGCGCCAGATGCGGTTCGATTGGTTATTGGTGTGCCAAGGCCGAGGCCCCCAGCACCGATATGGTACGCCAAAAGGGGCCAAAGCGGGGTGGGGGCACAAAAAATTTATGAACTTCATCACAGTTGAGACATTGCTGTCTGGGGCGTGCGCCATGTTTCCTGCGCTGGCAGAGCCTGCGCAGAGCGGCGGATTGCTTTTTGACACTCAGCAAACTCCAGAAATCACCGGTTTTCTGTTTATGTCGCGCCGCCATTACGCTTAAACTGAAAAAAAACAGCTACTTGGGTGCTATAGGGGAAGCTCTTTCTTGCCTTTTCTACCGACCACTACTCGCCTGTGGGGGGCGCGCTTGCTCGGCGCGGCCACGCTGCTGGTCACCGCCCTCACGGTCGCCCAGGTGGACTTTCCGCTGATGCGGCAGGTCGCGGCGGAGCGTTATGGCCAGGACACTGCGACGCTTGTCGATCACTGGCGCACCCACATTGAGGCCATGAAGGCTTTACCGGATGAGGAAAAACTGCGACGCGCCAACCTGTTTTTCAACTCTCGTATCCGCTGGGTGCAGGACCCACACGTCTGGCAGGAACCGGACTACTGGGCAACCCCGCTGGAGATGATGGGTCGCGGCATGGGAGACTGCGAGGACTTCGCCATCGCCAAGTACGCTACTCTGGTATTGGCCGGTATCCAGGTTGAGAAGCTTCGCATCACCTACGTCAAGGCACGTCTCAGGGATGGCGGCAGCTATCGCAACCAGGCCCACATGGTGCTCGCTTACTACCCCAGTTCCACCAGCGAACCCGTGATTCTCGACAACATCATTCCGGACATTTATCCCGCTTCCAAGCGTTCTGACCTGACACCGGTTTATGGCTTCAATAGCCAGGGCATCTGGGTCGGCGGCGCGCCCAAACCGGCCTCTACAGAACCGGAAGCGAGGCTGTCACGCTGGCGCGATCTGTTGCGCCGTGCCGCCGACGAAGGGCTGGGCTAGCCTGTTGTGCTAAAGTGACCTGAGCATGTCCTTGTACAAACAACTCTGGGCGGCGGTGCTGCTTCTGCTGACGGTCGTGTTCTCGATCAGCTTTGTGGTCACAACGCTGTCGGCACGCGCCTATCTCGAGCAGCAGCTGAGCCTGAAGAATGCCGACAACGCGGCCGCTTTGGCGCTTTCCCTCACCCAGCAGGGTGCCGACTCGGTGCTGCTGGAACTGACCCTGGCGGCGCAGTTCGATACCGGCCACTACGAACTCATCAAGCTTACTGATCCACGGGGCAGCATCGCCATACACCGACAAGATGAGCAAGCTCCGTCGTCGGCTCCGGCGTGGTTCGTGACACTGTTTCCCATCGATGTGCAGCCGGGTATCGCCACAATCCAGGCTGGCTGGCAGCAGGCCGGGACACTCACGGTGCGCAGCCACTCGCGGTTTGCCTACGAAGAACTGTGGCGCAATACGCTGCTGTTGGCGTTGGTATTTCTGGCCGCAGGCGTCTTCGCAGGTGTCGCGGGCAGCTTGCTGTTGAAACGCATCTTGTTGCCACTCGCGGATGTGGTCAATCAGGCGCAAGCCATCGGCGAACGTCGCTTTATTACCATGGAAGAACCCCGTACTCGAGAATTCCGCCAGGTGGCCGGAGCAATGAATGCGCTGTCCACGCGCATCCAGGGCATGCTTGCGCAGGAAACCCGGCGGCTGGAAAAACTGCAGCGCGCCATTCGCATCGACCCCGCCACGGGACTGCTGCGCAGGGAGGCGTTCCTGGTGGGCATTGATGCGATTTTACTGGGCGATGATGCCAACGCCTCAGGCACTTTGTCCGTAGTGCGTGTCGAAACGCTCGTCGATTTGAATAACCGCTATGGCCGTGAGGCGGTCGACACCTTCCTGCAGTCCGCTGGCGACGCCATCAATAGGTTGGTTGAGCAAAACGTTGGCTGGACGGCCGGCAGAATGAACGGCTCCGAATTCGCCTTGTTGGCACCTCGAGAACTGGAGGCCGAAGACACAGCCCGATTAGTGCAAGATCTCGTCGTGAATGCGCTGCAGGAACACGGTATGTCGGGAGACACGCAGCTACCCACAGCGGCGGTTCTGTATCACCACGGCGACATTCCTTCTGAGCTCCTGATGAAGGTCGACGGTGCCCTGACAGCCGCCGCGATAGAGCCTGCCGGTCTGGTGGTAGACCTGGCGATTGAACCGCCCATGCAATCCGTTCGCCAGCAAATGGAGCACTGGCGCGCCGTTGTCGAACGAGCGCTGCGCGAGGACAGCTTCAGCCTCGCGACCTATCCAGTAGTCGATCCCGCGGGAGAGTTGATCCACTTCGAGTCTCCCGTAAGACTGGACCGTCAGGAAGAATCCTGGAGTGCAGGTCAGTTCTTGCCATGGATTCACCGTCTGCAGTTGGCGGGAGACCTTGATCGCAAAGTGGTAGAACTGGCGCTGGCGGAAATTGCCGAGCGCAATGTGCCACTGGCGATCAACCTCTCAGTCGCATCTGTCTGGGATGAGAGTTTCAGCCACTGGATCGACGAGCGAATGCGTAACGCTCAGCACACACGCTCAAGACTCTGGGTCGACATACCGGAGTCGGTTGCTATGCGTCATATGGACAACTTCCGATACCTGTGCGCGCGGCTCAAACAACTTGATGTCCGTGTCAGTATCAAACACATGGGCCATCATCTGACCGCGCTGGGCCAACTGCACGATATCGGCTTGGATGCCATGAAGGTGGACGCCGCGTTCGTGCGCGAGCTGCAGAACAGCCCCGGCAATCAAACGCTGATCCGAACCCTCTGCACATTGGGCCACACCATAGGGGTACTCGTCATCGCCGAGGGCGTACGCGACGACCGCGAGCTGGCAGCACTCAAGGAACTGGGCGTCGATGGAGCGACGGGGCCGGGCGTTCGACTTTACGCTTAACGCTATCTGGCCGGTTGGCATCGAGCCGGACTGCGCCCTGTTCAATCCTCGCCCAGCAGATCGAGGGCCGCGCCCAGTTGGGAACGAAGGCGCTGGCGGTTGATGATTTTCTCTTGCGCCGACTCCGGCAGCTCGGTGAACAGAATCACGCCCTTGGCAATGAGGAGATCCACGACGTCCTCAAGGACACGGACCAGATCCTGGTCCGTCGCATCCAGCTGCGACTGTTCCGTGGTCAGTGGCTTTAGAAACGCGGCCACCGCGGGATTATCCGCGGCGACACGCTCACGACACTCTGGACCAGGTTCGTGGCTTAGCAGCACAACCCGACCCATGTCATCGCGCTTGACGTATACCTCATCCATGGCCTGTCACTGTACCATCAGTCGGGGGCAGTTCCGAAGCGGGACCAGCAATCGACCATGCCTCAGTCGGCCAGCAGCTGACCGCTGCTCAATAAATCCCGGATGGCCTGGGCTGAGTCGTCCCCCAGATCCACACCCGCCAGGGTGATGGTCTGATCAACCGCATCAACATCGTAGTTGCCATCGCTGAAGCCACCGGAGCTACTGATATGAATCACCGTATCAGCACCGTCGGTCGTGATGCTGAGGTAGTTCTCAAGATTACCCAGCATATCCGGACCGCCGGTTTGGGCATCAGTCAGCAGATCTGACAGATCAAGCACGTCATTACCTTCTACGCCGAAATCAAACACGGTGTCGTTGTCAGGGTCGCCGGGGCTGCCAGCATCCGCCAGCTCCCAGGCAAATACGTCATCACCGGCGCCGGCAATCAGGTTCGCATTATCTGAGGCAAGCTCTGGTCCGGCGACAGCTGAGGTTTGAACGCCCTGTGTGACCGCCGACGCTGTGCCCAACTGTACCAGGACCTGGGTGCTGGCGGCGTCGCCGTCGCCGTCAACCACAGTTACCCGCATCGAGTCATCGCTATCGGCGGCGTCGGCGGCCGCGAAGGAAAATGTCCCGGTATCGAAATCGAGGGTCCATTCGCCCTGCTCCGTCTGCGCTGTCAGCAGATTGGTGTCTTCTTCGAAACTGTGGGAGAGATCACCCTGCACGTCCAGAGAATCGGCCGCAACGTCGTAGACGAACAGCGTACCATCGATCTCAACCTCAACTCGCACGGCACCATCCACACCCGCGCCATCGTAAACCTGACCGGTGAACGGCGGCACTGTGGAGATAATGGTGTCTAACAGATCTGCCGGATTAATCACGATGATGCTGTCAGTGTCTTCACCCGTGCGCCCGTCAAAGGCGATGCGGTTCAGCTGGTTCGCATCGGCCTCATCACTGATACCAACCGCATAAGCAAGAATTTCCTCTTCGGCGACGAACGCCTCCCAGTCAGACTGCACCTGACTGGAAACCTCACCACCGGGATCGGGCTCACCGTCGGACAGAAAGTACGCAACACCCTGACCGCCCGGAATGTAGCCGGGTGCCGTTTCGTCGAACGCTTCGGTCGTTGAGTTCAACGCCGTGTTCAGGAAAGTGTCTCCGTTGGGAGTTATGCCTTCGACCAAGGCGCGCGCTTCGGCGACACTTACCCATGCAGAGCCCAGGATCGCGGCACTGTCTGCAAAGGTCACAACCCTTACTCGAGTATCCGCGATGCCATCGTAAACGTTAAGCACTTCATTGATGGCATCGACCGCTATTTCGTGACGCCGCAACTGGCGCCCATTTTCGTCGCGCACATCCGTACGGCGGCGCATGCTTCCGGAGACATCCAGCGTGATAACGATATTGAATCCTGGGGGGGTAAGCGTCACATCGGTGTCGGAACCGACCGTGGGCAGATCGTCGTTAATAACGACCTGCAGGTTGCCCGAGGCAGTATCGCCCTGACTGTCGCGAACGGTGTAGCTCAAATCGACCGATACGTCGTCTTCCACACCCGGCTCTGTATGGAGTGCATTTGCAAGTAATTGCACACCATAGTCTCCGGTGGCAGGATTCACGGTCACCTCGAATATATCGGTTCCGATGCGATCTCCGCTGCTGGTGGTGGCAGTCAGCGTGTCACTGCCCGCATCCCAGCTATAGGTGATCTGCTCTCCACCGAGCGTCGCCGTCAGACCGTCCATATCGGCGAAGTCGAAGCTGGCGGGGGCGAGATCGCCGACATCGCCTGGCAGTGTACCGCCGGCAGTGGTCTCGTCGTTGTCGCCGTCCTCGTTAGTGTCAACCCAGTCACCGGGCACGTCGCCAATACTGTCGTTGCCACCCGGGAGACCATCTTCGTCGACGGTCGCCGTGACGCTGCCAGCCGTCGGCGCGTCGTCGTCCAGGATGGTACCTGTGCCGGTGGCGCCTTCGACCCCGTCAATGTTTAGGGTAAATGTTTCATCCACTTCGGAAAGATCATCGAGGGCTCCCGCCACTGTGACAGTGAAGTTGGTCAGACCGGCGGGTACCGTAATGGTGCCGTCGCCATTGTCGATCACGCCATCACTGAAACTGATCGCGCCATAGTCGGCCGGACTGGTGGTTATGTCCGTCAATTCGAACGTATGAATACCTTCGTCTGCGTACACACTCAGTGGGTGTAACGATACCTCGAAGACCAGGTCGGTACCCTCAAGCTCAGTTTCGTCGCTGATCCCGGTGACGCGCTGCGGAATATCAATGTCGTAGTCGCGGCTGGCGGTCGCACCGTAAGCCTGGCCAAACTCGTCTTGACCACTGACCGTTCCCGAGACGGTGTCGTTGGTGAGAATGGTGGTGACATCAACGGCCAGGCTGTAGATGTTGCCTGTCTGAACCGTCGTATCGAAGGTGCTGCCGTCGCCAAAGCGAATCACGATGACATCACCGGGACGCGCGTCACCGCCTACGGTGCCGCTGATCACCAGGGTCGGAACGCCATCGACCTCACCCAGTGCGATATTGTCATCGCCCGCCACCGGTTGCACGGTGATCGTCGCGATGGGTGTGGGTGGCTCTGGATCGACCGGCGGCTCCGGATCAATCGGTGGCTCTGGATCGACCGGGGGCTCTGGATCGACCGGGGGCTCTGGGTCGACTGGAGGCTCCGGGTCAACTGGGGGCACAGGATCTACCGGTGGCGCAGGGTCCACGGGTGGCTCAATCGGTGGCTCGGGATCCGGATTGACGACAACGGTTACAACCGCCGTGTCCTCTCCATTGCCGTCATCGCCAATAGCGGTGTAGGTGAATGTATCCGTGCCAGTGAAGCCTGGATTGGGTGTGTAGGTCACCGTGTTATCGGCATTAATCACCACGGTACCGTTGGCCGCCTGCGTCACTGCGGAGAGTATGGAGCCAACCTCGAAGAAGTCATTGGACTGCACGTCGATAACCACCGCTTCGCCTTCATTCGTTTCCGAGGCGTCATCCACCGCGTCGACGGGTACAAACTCCTCTTCCTGCCCTACGGCACCGTCGGCGTCGTAACTGAATGAGAATGTCGTCGTACCGAATTCTGGGGTCTCCTCAAGCACGCGGGCGAGCCGGACAAAGCTGGATCCCTCGTTCTCCAAAGGTTGTGCATCGCCGGCCGGTGGATCAAGGGTTTCGTTGATGTCCTCTCCGCTTTCGAGCGCCGACAGAACCTGCGCAACGCTTTCATCTGCGGCTGCAGACTCGTCCGCCCCTGTCGCGGTTTCGGCCATGAGATCGCGCGTGATCTCGGTCTCTTCGATGTTTTCCAGCGGCAACACCGTACCGTCCGCCAACTCGAGATCTACCCGTCCGCCATCCGGTGATACGACGGTCTCGCCCTCGCGCAAGGTATCGCCGGGCTGCAGAATCCGCAGTTCCCCGTCCGCGTCGCGTAGGTACGCCGTGCCGGTCACTGCTGTCACGGTTGCGATCTGTTCATTGGCCATGCTGTGCTCCTAATAGGTTGTCTGTTGCCTCGTCGTGTCACAGGCAGAGGTCGCGTCAGCCTGCGCGCCGACAAAGACCCGCTCTGTGACCGGCGAGGCGGAATTCGGTTCCATTGTGGGGCACGTTACGTGTATAGGACTGCCTGCGCATTGTACTTTTGGGCAGTACCGGAATATCTGGCGCAGAAGATTGTGACTCAGTTCACAGTGGCCGGGGTCGGGATGTTGTTCATCGCAAGTGCCAGCTGCACACGGTCTCTTACCCCGAGCTTGTCAAAAATGACCGACAGATGGGCTTTGACGGTCCGCTCCGTGATGCCCAATCGTTCGGCAATTTCTCGGTTGCTGGCACCGACAGCCACCTGCTTCGCCACCATGAGCTCCCTTGCGGTGAGTCCTTCCAATCGCTGCGATGTTGCGGGTTTCGCGTCAATCACGACCCGGGTGGAGACGGCCAACAGACGGCGCATCAGGCCCGGCGGCATCCAGACACCGCCATGCTCTACGACGGTGGCGACCTCTTCGAGCTGCTCGGGCGCTGCCTTCAGATGGCAATAACCCTGCACGCCCACCTGTAACAGACTGAAGGCCTCTGCATCGCTCGGTGCCGCGACCAGCACAACGACGGGAGTGCCTAGCGCAACCGCCGCGGCAGCAGCGCGCGCTCTTTGCTCAACAGGCTCTGCACTGAGGTCCAGCCAGACACTGCCCACCCCAGCGAGGCTCTTAGCGACAACGGAGTCCAGAGAGGCCGTCACGGGTGCGTCGGGAAACGCATCGAGCCATCGCTCCTGCAACGCATCGCGCGATGAAATAAACAGTGGCACCTTCAGCGTTCCGTCAGCGCGTATTGCTTGGCCCGCAACACGGGCTTCATCAGGTAAGCCAACACGCTTTTCTTGCCGGTGAGGATATCAACTTCCACCGTCATTCCAGGAATGATCGGCTTATCGGCCGCTATCCCTGCCTCGTGGGTACGCACCGTCACCTCGTAGAACGGGTTCCCTTCTTCATCCATCACCGTGTCAGCACCGATCTGTTCCACAACCCCTTCCAAGCCACCATAAACAACAAAATCGTAGGCGGTGAACTTCACTAGGGCCGGTTGCCCGGGCACCAGAAAAGCGATGTCCTTTGGACGAATACGGACTTCCAGTAACAGAGTGTCGTCCGCCGGCACCACTTCGATAATTTCCTTACCGGGCAGCACGACACCTCCGATGGTATGGTAATAAAGCTGTTTGATCGTGCCCTTGACTGGCGAGCGCACCGCAGTCTGTCGCACCCGGTCGGACAGGCCCTCCCCTGCTTCACGCAACGCGTTCATGCGCGATAGCGTCTGGGCGAGTTCAGTCCGCAGGGTGTTCATAAACTCCACCTTGACCTCGTGCAGTTTGCGCTCCGCCTCAATGATCGCCGATTCGATTCTGTTGATTTGCGCCGCCGCCTGCTTCCGCTCCCCGCTCAGGCGATTGACTTCGCGCTCCAGGCGCAGAATTTCAACCTGTGATACCGCGCCAGATGAGACCATGGGTCGAGTCACATTCAACTCTCTCTGCGACAATTCCAGTGAGCGCGCCGCCTGTTGCTCCCTGGCCGTGACCTCGACCAGTTCTTCTTGACGCTGTGCCAGCTGCTCCTGTGCAATCTGTTGCTCAAGCACTAACTCGGCGCGACTTGAGTCGTACAGCGCCCGCTCTTGGGCAACGATAGCCGGAACCGCTTCCAGTAGCACCGGGTCGGGTGAAAAATCTGCCTCATCGACCGTTGCTCGCAGCCGCGCTGCCCGCACGGCCAGTGCCTCAAACTCGGCTCGGTTCTCGCGAAAACTGGACTGTGAACGAGTCTGGTCAAGACTCACCAACAGCTGCCCTTCCTCGACCACCTCACCCTCTCGTACCAGTATTTCAGTGACCACACCTCCATCCTGCGACTGAATCACCTGCACCTGCCGGGACGGTATCACCTTGCCATGGCCCCGCGTCACCTCATCGACGACCGCCAGAGCCGACCAGATCACCAGCGCGACCACCGTGAGTGCCACGCCGTAGAGCAGTGCCCTCGCCCGCAGCGGCCGCTGCTCAACATAAGCCCCCTGACTATCCTGTTGCCAGTCGAAACTGTCCGCAGATTCTTCCTTCATCCAAGGCGAAAACAGCAGATCTACTAGACTCCGACGCGGCGGATCCACCGGCGCCGGTGTGCCTGATTTGAGCTCCACTCGATTGACCGGGCCGTTCATTGCGCCTTTCCTATACGACCCTGCTGTAGCGCCTGCACAACGCTGTCGCGAGGCCCATCCGCGACCAACTTACCGTGATCAATCACGATGATCCGGTCCACCATTTCCAACAGCGAGTTGCGATGGGTCACAACCAGCCACGTTCTGCCTTCGACGAAGCCGGCGAGCTTACGCTTAACGGCCGACTCTGTGGAGTGATCCATGGAACCGGTCGGCTCATCCATCAATAGAATCGGCGGTTCACTCACGATACCTCGAGCCAGGGCTACGGATTTACGCTGTCCACCGGACAGCGCCTCCCCACGCTCGCCAACCTGCATATCAAAACCCTGCGGGTGACGGTTGATAAATTCCGTCAAGCCGGCAATATCCGCAGCCTCAACCAGTGCACCGTCGGTCACCTGATCGTTACCCAGTGTCAGGTTATCTCTCAGACTCCCATAGAAGAGGGTCACATCCTGGGGGACATAGCCTATCCGGGCGCGCAACTCCGACGGGTCGAGCTGGCGCAGGTCGATCCCATCCACCAGCACTGCGCCGCTACTGGGTTGGTAAAGACCCATACACAGCTTTTGCAGGGTCGATTTGCCTGAACCCACGCGCCCCAAGATCGCCACCTTTTCGCCCGCTTTAACGCTGAAGGACACGCCGTCCAGCGAAGGCACGTCCGCGCCCGGGTAGGTGAAGGACACATGCTTGAATTCGAGGTCACCGCTGAACAACTCGCGCGACAGAAACTTAGCGCCGGGAGGTCGCTCCACCGGTTGATCCATGACGCCTTCGAGCGTGTCCAGAGCGATGCGAGCGTTGTGGTACTGAGTGATCAGGCCAGCCAGCTGACCGAACGGCGCCATTACTCTTCCGGCGATCATAGTGCAGGCGATCAGGCCGCCCATGGACAGTTCGCCCTGCGTGATCAGGTATACACCCGTAATGATGACGAACATGGCCACCATCTGCTGTCCCCACAGGGTGGTGTTAATGGCGGAGTTGGACAGCAGTCGCAGCTGCACCCCCACTCTGGCCAGAAAACCCGTCGTCTCCTCCCAGCGCCTCTGAATGCGCGCCTCACCGCCCATGGCTTTGACCGTTTCCAGGCCAACCAGACCCTCTATCAGCGTGGCATTGCGCAGCGCACCTGCTCGATAGGTCGTCTCTGCCAGCGATTTCAAGCGCCGTTGCACGGTCAACGCATAGCCCAGCACAATCGCCAGACCAATCAGAACCGGAACCAACACCGGCCAGGCGATCCATGCAATCACTGCAAGGAACAAGACCGCAAAGGGAATATCGATCAGTGTGGTGACGGACGCCGACGCAATGAAATCTCTGACGGTTTCAAAGGAACGCAAATTGACAGCGTAAGAACCAACGGATTTGGGCCTGTTTTCCAGCCGGATGCCAAGCACCTTTTCCATGATTTGCGAAGACAGGCGCACGTCGACTCGCCGGCTGGCGAGATCGAGGAAATAGCCACGCATCGTCCTTAACACCAGATCGGCGAGGAGCACAATGATTACCCCGGCCGCCAACATCCACAGCGTCTCTGTGGCGTGATTCGGTACAACCCGATCGTAGACGTTCATGGTAAACAGCGGTAGCGCCAGTGCGAACAGATTGATGAAGAAAGCGGCCAGAAACACATCGCGATAGATTGGCGTGTTAGCCCGTATGGCGTCCCAGAACCAGTGCCCGCCTTTGGCCTCACCCGGCTGAGGCGCCCGGGCGTCAAACTGAAAACGCGGGCGACATAAGATAATGGAGCCGGTGGCCTCCGACGACAGCGCGTCGGCCGATACTGATACCACCGCCTCGTTGAGTTCTGGATAGATCACCTGGGCCTGGCCGTCCTGCCAACCCATCAGCAAACAGGCTCGCTCCCCTTCCAGCAACAGCACCGCCGGCAGCAAGGCGTGCTCAATCTCCGAGGGCTTCCTGGGCACGATTCGAGCTGTGAGACCTGCACGTGACGCAGCCCGTTCGAACAGGCCTGGCGACAGGCGCCCATCCTGCAGCGGTAAGCCAGCCAACACGGCCTCGGCGGTGGTTGCATTGCCATGCACACGGCACAGTGCCAACAAACACTGCAGCAGTGAATCATCACTTCTCGTCACGACTGTCGCCCATGTCCCCATGTCCTTCCCCGCAGCCCCCATACTATCAGCTAAGCTGCTGAATATTCGAACAATTCTATTGGTTTGAAAGCGTTCTACACAGCCCGCAGTCACGCAATTGCGGGGCCGGTCACAAATACACTGTGCGCCGGTTCTCAGAACCGCTCGCAGGGGGTCAGCCAGCCTCTCTATACCAATGCACTAGCGCGCCATTACCTCAAGCGTCAGCCACTTGCCGAACGCCTCACCGCCAAGGCTCCCGATTGCCAAGGTCATGACAAGTCTCTACTCTTCGACGGTCTCTCGCAACTCAACGACACCCCAATGCGCAGCCATGCGCGGACCAGGAGATGTCATGCCAGCATGCCAGGGGGCCCCGACGGCCCAAACCAGAACCGCAGCACAGCACCGCGGCTGCGGGAGAGCCAGCCGGGCGGGCCACGAGCACTCTGCCACACCTCACACAACGGCGCTGGAGCCCAGCCCCAGGTGACGTTTGGGTCAAACACGACAGCCACACCGATTTTCGCCACCGCGCTCGGCATCGGCACCTTCGCCGCTATGGACGCTTTCATGAAAGCGCTGGCGATCGACATCGGTGCCTACAATGCCATTCTCTGGCGCACCTGTGCGGCGCTGTGCATTTGCGGTACGGCTTTCCTGGCATTGAGAATACGCTGGCCGGCACCGGCAATCTTGCGCATCCATATCTGGCGCAGCCTGGTGGTATCACTGATGGCGTTCCTGTTCTTTTGGGGTCTGAGGTACGTCCCTCTTGCAGAAGCCATCGCCCTCTCCTTCATCGCTCCCCTGATCGCACTTTACCTTGCGGCCGTCATGCTGGGCGAACAGATCGGCAGGAAGGCTATTGGCGCCTCACTACTGGGGTTTGCCGGCGCATTGGTGATCGTGTCGGGACGATTCAACGAGGCCATTACCACTGAACTGGGGCCGGGAATCGGCGCAATTCTGTTGTCCGCTGTACTGTACGCATACAACCTAATCCTGCAACGACGTCAGGCGCTGCTGGCGGGTCCAGTGGAGATTGCCACATTCCAGAACGGAACCATCTTGTTGGTCTATGCCTGTTTCTCTCCCTGGTTTGCAGTAGTGCCCAAAGCCGATCACCTACCGTTGATTGGCGGCGCCGCGCTACTCAGCCTTACGTCTCTGATGCTCATGGCCTGGGCGTACGCGCGTGCCCAGGCGAAGTCACTAGTGTCAGTCGAATACACCGCCTTTGCCTGGGCAGCACTTTGGGGTTGGTTGTTCTTCGCCGAAGCGGTTACGGCCACCACCGTCGCGGGCACGGGATTGATCATCCTCGGATGCCTGTTGGCCCTGCGTGAACCTGAAAGCCCACCGGTGCATACAGAAACCACGTCTCTTTAACGTGAGCGGACACCTGCGCTGAGTTGCCGGTGTCTGGCCCACTCACTCGACTAGCGGCCCTTGAACTGTCCTGGACGACGTTCGGCAACCGCGCGCACGCCCTCTTGAAAGTCCTCCGTATCCGCTAACCAAGCCTGCTCGGCATCCTCCAGTACCGTCTGCTTCCGAACTCGTTCGGCCAGCTCCACACGCAGAGTTTTTCGGGTGGAAACGACGGCCAGGGGCGCGCACTCCGCAATCTCAGCCGCCAGTGCCGCGGCCTCCGCGCGCACCCGGTCGCGCTCGGCCAAGGCATCCGCCAGACCCCAGGCAACGGCTTGTTCGCCCGGGATACGTCGCCCTGTGTAAAACATTAGCTGAGCGCGCTGTGACCCGATCAGGCGAGGCAGCGTGTAAGTTAAACCGAAGCCAGGGTGCAAGCCCAGTCGGGTAAAGTTCGCCGTGAATCTTGCCTCCGGACAGGTAACACGAAAATCAGCGGCCAGCGCCAATCCCAAGCCACCGCCCGCAGCAGTACCCTGCACCGCGGCAATCGTGGGCTTCTTGCAGGCAAACAGCCTTACGGCAGCGGTGTACAGGGGATTGAGCTGTTCCGGATCTTCTTTGTCCAGCACCGAGGGACCATCGTCAAAGTTGGCGCCCGCACAAAAGGCACTGCCCTCGGTCGCCAGTACTGAAGCTCGACACAGCGGCTCAGCATCGAGCGCCTCAAAGGCGTCGGCCAAATCCTGGATCAGGGTCACATCGAAGAAGTTGTAGGGCGGGCGGTGGATTTCCACCAGCGCCACGTGCCCCTCGATCTGCACCGACACATCACCAAAGCGCTTGTCCACCTGCTCTCCTCACATGTTCACGGGAGTCCACAGTGTGCCCGCAAACGGGGCTCGCGCACAACGCAATGTATTCCCCAGTCCACACTATTCGTTTTTTGCGTCCGGGCGCGACTGTGTATAACCTTGGTCTCCGCCGGGATACGCGGGGGTCAACAGCGGATGAACGAGCTTCAAAGCCTGAGCAGCAGTGCAGCGGTCGAGACGATCGAACCCATCGAGCTTGGCTTAGGGGAAACTTTGCGGCTGATCAAAAAAAGCTACCACCAGCCGCTGGAACACGCTCAGGAGCTACAGTCACGTTTCGGCGATGTCGTTATGCAGAGGTTGGCGAATCGAACATTCGTTCATCTGTACGGCGCCGACGCACATCGTCTCGCGCTGGTCAACAACGACCAGGTTTTCTCCAATAAACTTGCATGGGACCAAATCATTGGACGCATATTTCCCAATGGACTCATGTTGCGGGATGGCGATGATCATCGCTATCACCGTCGCCTGATGCAAGTGGGCTTCAAGCATCAGGCCATGCGTCGTTACCTGGTGGATATGGCGCCCCAGGTGAAATCGGCAGTGGCTGAATGGCCGACAAGGCCCGGACAAGCCCTGACGGTCTTCCCTGCGTTCAAACAACTGACGCTGGATCTGGCGGCGAATGTATTTCTCGGCATGCCGCTAGGCCCCCAGGCCAATCGAATCAACAGGGCATTTGAGACCGCTGTGGCAGCGTCCATGCCGAAAATCCCGGTTGCTATCCCAGGCACACTGCTTTGGCGAGGCATTCGCGCCCGTAAAACCATGTGCGCCTTTTTTCACGGGCAACTGGCCGCCAAACGCCAGGGCGATGGTGACGACATGTTCTCGCTTCTCTGCAAAGCCATAGACGAAGCCGGCAATCGCTATACAGATCAGGAAGTCATCGATCACATGATTTTCCTGATGATGGCCGCCCACGACACGACCACCAGCGCACTGACTAGCATGACCTATGCTCTGGGGCGGTATCCACAGTGGCAGCATGCACTGCGACAGGAGATTCAGTCTCTGGGAAACGGGGCCGTCGAGTACGATGATCTGGCAAATCTGGAGCAGACCGAGTGGGTGATGAAAGAGGCTCTGCGCATGTACCCGCCGCTATCGACCTTGCCAAAATACAGCGCCCAGTCATTCGAATACAAAGGCTACCGAGTACCCGCCGGCGCCATGGTCGTGACCTACCCCATTCATACCCACTATATGGAAGACTACTGGTCCAGCCCGGCCGAGTTCGATCCAGCGCGATTCTCCGAAGATCGCGCAGAACACAAACGTCATCCGTACTGTTGGGTACCTTTCAGCGGCGGCGCACACATGTGCATTGGCCTGCACTTTGCCATCATGCAGATCAAGCTGGTTATGTCTGAGATGCTGCGTCAGTATAGTTGGTCGGTGCCGGACGACTATCGTATGCCGGTACAACAGTCGCCCATCTCCAAACCGCGCGACGGGCTGCCCATTTTCTTCGAGCGCCGATAGAGCATCCTTACGCACCCATTCACGGTCACACCAAGGAGCACAATCGATGGCCCGAGAGCACGTCAATGAAGGCAGAATTCTGTTCGACTTTGATCAGAGCCTGAGTCTGCCCAATCTGCTGGAGTCTCATAGAGTCGAGCAACCGGACAAAGTCGCGTTGATCCAGGGGACCCTGCAGCGCACCTGGTCCGAGAGCATCGAGCGCATGTATCGAATCGCCAATGGTCTGATCGAGCTGGGTGTTCAGCCGGGTGACAAAGTAGCGATGTTATCGCGCAACAGTATGGCCTATTCCGAGTTGTTTGCCGGCGTGTTGCTGGCCGGCGGCTGCGCTGTGCCCATGCAATCGATGATCACCGACGAAAGCCTCGCGCTGATGCTGATCGACTCGGACGCACGGGTGTTAGTGGTTTCGGCCGAGTTCGTGGCCATGACGGATAACTTTCTCAGCAGGCAGGAGCAGCTACTCCCCGGTGGGCTGCTGGGCTTCGACTTTCGCGATCGCAAGTTCGCCGATTTTGAACGCTTTCTCACCAGTCAGTCGACCGTCGCTCCCGCAATAACCCCAGCGCCCGACGCCCCCTTCAATATCATGTACAGTTCGGGCACTACTGGTGTACCCAAGGGTATAGTTCACAGTCAGCGCACGCGCCAGGGCGTGGCGGTGGGGCTGATGACGCTCGGCGTAAGCAGCAACTCCATCACTCTGATCACCACACCGCTGTACTCCAACACCAGCTTCACGATCTGGTGGCCCACACTGTGTGCCGGCGGCACTATGATCTTAGAGAGCAAGTTCGATCCGGGGCGCTCCCTGCAATTGATTCAGCAGCACAGGGTCAACACCGCCATGTTCGTTCCGGTCCAGTACGATCGCATCCTTCGCCATAAGGACTACGATGCGTTCGACCTGTCTTCGATGACGCTGAAGTTCTGCACCAGTGCGCCACTGAGAGCGGCCCTCAAAAAAGATATCATTGAGCGCTTCCCGGGAGAACTGGTGGAGTTTTACGGGCTGACTGAGGGCGGCGTCGGAACGCTGTTCATCGGCAGCGTGGCCAAACAAGCGGATAAGCTGGGCTCTGTCGGTCCAGCCCTGCCCGGTACGGTATTAAAGATCATCAACGATGCGGGGGATGAACTGAGCACCGGTGAGATCGGTGAGATCGTCGGTCGTTCCAGTAACATGAGCGATGGCTACCACAATCGGGATGCAGCGAATCGCGACATGCACTGGCGTGACGACCAGGGTCTGCTCTACTACCGCTCTGGCGATGTCGGGTATTTGGACGAGGACGGCTGGCTGTTCTTATCTGACCGCAAAAAAGACATGATCATCTCGGGTGGTTTCAATATCTACGCGACGGACCTGGAACTCGTGCTATTGGACCATCCGCAGGTACACGAGGCGGCCGTCGTGGCCATGCCCAGCGAACAGTGGGGAGAAACACCCCTGGCAATTGTCGTCACTGAAGCACATGCCAACTGCAGTGAAGAGTTTCTCAGGCAGTGGGCCAATGAACGACTCGGCAAAGGACAGCAAATCAGCAAGCTGCTGTTTGTTCACGAGCTGCCAAAAAGCTCTATCGGCAAGGTACTTAAGAAGCAGCTGCGAACCGAGCTCACCCAACTGCTGGCCGGTTGATCCCGGCCACGTGTAGAATGCCCGCTCGCGCTAGACGCTAAGAATAGGAGATGGCTATGGCAATCGAAGAGCGAGTAATCTTGGATGTTCAAGATCACGTCGCCCACGTGCGAATGGTGCGATCGGACAAGATGAACGCATTGGATACTGCCATGTTTCAGGCTCTGATCGACAGCGGCGACCAGCTGAAGAACGATCGCGATGTACGGGCGGTGGTCATCTCTGGTGAAGGACGCGCGTTCTGTGCAGGCCTGGATCTGGAGAGTATGTCAGCGAATGGCTCCGGGGACGGCGAAACCGAGACAACGAATGATCAAACGACTTCCGGCGAGGGCCGACTGGAGCGCCGGACCCACGGCATCGCCAACTTCCCACAATACGCGAGCTGGGTTTGGCGAGAAGTCCCTGTGCCGGTGATCGCCGCCCTGCACGGCGTTGCGCTGGGCGGTGGTTGCCAGCTGGCCATGGGTGCCGACATAAGGTACGCGGCGCCAGACACACGTCTGTGCATTATGGAAATGAAGTGGGGGCTGGTCCCGGATATGGCGGCCACCCCTTATCTCCAGAATCTGTTGCGCGATGACATCCTGCGCGAGCTCACCTACACAAATCGGATGATCGAGGCGGCTGAGGCGCTCTCCTTGGGCCTGGTCACGCGCATCTGCGATGACCCCTTGGCGACTGCGCTGGACACCGCCGCGGAAATAGCTTGTCGCAATCCAGAGGCCATCCGCGGCGCCAAACGCATCCTGAACGCGGCACCCTTCCAGAATCCGCAGGAAATCCTGCTCAGCGAGTCCCGTGAACAGGACAAGATCATTGGCACACCCAATCAGATGGAAGCGGTGATGGCCAACCTGGAGAAACGCAGCCCCAAGTTTCCCTGACGGTAATGTAACGTGAATGTTGTTTTCGACCTCGACGGCACACTGATCGATAGCGCACCTGACATTCAGAACATGGCGGGCTCACTGCTATCACGCCTTGGCCATGCGCCATTGTCGCTGGCCGAAACTCGTCGTTTCATTGGTGAAGGCTCCGCCGTGTTCGTACAACGGATGATGATCGCACGCAACATCAGGTACAGCGAAGAGGCTTTCGAATCACTGCACAGCGAGTTTCTTGAACTCTACCAATGGTCGGTAGATAAGGCCGCTCTCTACTCTGGAGCAGACGACGCAATGCAGACGCTGCTCGAGCAAGGTCATCGACTGGGTCTTTGCACCAACAAACCCGCCGCAGCCACGCAAGCCGTACTGGAGCATATGCACTTGACGCCGTTTTTCTCCGCGGTGATAGCCGGGGGTATGCTGCCCAGTCGGAAGCCGGATCCCGCCATGTTGCATGAGACGATCACCCGTCTCGGCGACGGGCCTAGCCTATTTGTCGGAGACAGTGAGATCGACGCGGAAACGGCACAACGTGCCACCGTTCCGTTCGCACTGTTCAGCGAGGGCTATCGCAAGATCGAAGTAGAAGACATTCACCACGACTGGTGCTTCTCGGATTTCCAAACATTGCCCAATATCGTCGAGCAGCTGGCTCGGGGCTAGAAGCCCAGCAGCGTCGCGTATCGATCCCGATGGAACGCCCGATTGCCGTACAAAGCCTCCAACGTGCGCGCCCGCTTGAGGTAAAGTCCCGCGTCAAACTCGTCCGTCATGCCAATGCCACCATGAATCTGAATAAGCTCTTTGGACATATCAAACAGAAATTCTCCGACCCGGCACTTTGCCAGAGACGCTAACTCCGGCCCATTGGATGCGCCTGAATCAATGGCCTGCAAAGCGGCCTCGGCACAAGAGCGAGCCTGCTCCATCAATGAGAACATCTCGGCCGCTCGATGTCCGAGCGCCTGAAACGAGCCGATGACCTTGCCGAACTGCTCCCGAGTTTTAAGGTAGTCCAGCGTCATGTCGAAGGCCTGGGAAGCCGTGCCCAGCATCTCCGCCGACAGGCCTGCCCGCGCGCGATCCAATATCTCCTCCAGAACCGGCATCGCCTCCCCTGGCTGGCCGAGCAAATCCGATTCCGCCACCGCGACGTCGTTGAACGTCACTTGGGCGTAGTCGCGACTGTCGACCATCTGCATCGGCGAGCGCGTCACACCGCCCGCGTCTGCCGGCACGAGGAACAGGCTGATGCCAGTCGTCTCACCGGGCTGACCAGAGCTGCGGGCCGCCACCACAAAGTGCGTGGCGGACATCCCCTCTGGAACGAAGGTTTTACCCCCTTTCAGACGCAGGCCCGAACCATTTGCAGTCGCCGTCAGGGCGATTTGCTCAGGGCGATGCTGTGTGCCCTCATCCAGTGCGAGGGTGACAATCGCGTCTCCCGCTACCAGCGCCGGCAGCAACGCTTCTTGCTGGGCGGGCGTTCCGGCCAACAGTACGCTACTGGCACCTACCAGGGCCGACGCAAACAGCGGCGATGCCGCGAGTTGGCGGCCAGTCTGCTCCAGCACCAGGCCAAAAGTCAGAAAACCCAGATTGGAGCCACCGTACGCCTCTGGCACCAGAATTCCGGTCCACCCCATTTCGGCCATGGCTCGCCAAGTCGTATCGTCAAACCCGCCGCCGCTGTCGCGCAGCGCGCGGAAACTGCTCACCGGGCTTTTATCGAGCACCCAGGCACTGGCCTGCTCGCGGATCAGACTTTGTTCTTCTGTGAGCGCTGCCATAACGACCTAACCCTTTTGCGTAGTCTCGGGCAAACCGAGTATGTTCTTGGAAATGATGTTCTTCTGCACCTCGTAGGAGCCGCCATAAATCGACATGGCCTTGGTGCCGAGCCACTCTCTTACTGCGTGCAGTTCGTCCTCCGCAAAGGCATCACCTGACCAGCCCAGACCCTGGTTCCCCATGATCTCCACCAGCAATTCCGACCGATCCTGGGCGACGTCTGTTGCCGTATTCTTAAGGATTGAGGCCGTGGCGGTCACCTCCATGTTGCCACCCTTAGCTTCTGCCATGATGCGCGCGATCGTCAGGTCATGCGCAGACGCTGCGATCAGATGTTCGGCGATGCGGCCTCGCAGGTCGCTGTCCGCCAACTTGCCTTCCTCATCACAACCTAGATAGCGCTTGGCCACTTCCGGCAGCGGCTCCACGCTGGCTGAGGTCTGGGGGGCATTGGTCTGGCTTTGACGTTCGTGTTGCAGCAAGCGTTTGATGACACTCCAACCGTCGTTCAGATCTCCCATCAGATCGTCCTTGCGAGCGCGGGCATTGTCAAAAAATGTCTCGCAGAAGGGCGATTCGCCGGCGATCAGTCGAATCGGTCGAGTCTGGATACCGGGCTGATCCATCTCTAGCATGAGAAAGCTGATACCGTCGCGCTTAGGTGCTGACGGATCCGTTCTCACCAGAGCACCGCACCACTGACTCTTGTCGGCGCCAGACGTCCAGGTTTTCTGGCCATTCAGTACCCATCCATCGCCGTCAAGCTCGGCGCGCATTGCCAGGGACGCGAGATCTGAGCCCGCGTTGGGCTCAGACAGTCCCAGACACCAGCGCACGGCTCCGCTCGCCATGCCAGGTAAATGCCTGCTTTTCTGTTCCGGCGTGCCGTACTCGAGCAGCGTTGGCCCCACCATAGTCACCCCCATACCCGCCAGATAGGGAATGGGGTTCATGCTGCCCGCCTTGCGAATGGCCCGATTGACGACCTTTGCCTCGGTATCCGTCAAGCCCGCACCACCGTATTCCTCTGGCCAGGTTGGCGCGCCCCAGCCCTTATCCGCCAGCCGCTGACGCCACTGCTCGAAGGCGTCTGTAACCGCCGGGTCGTCAGACTCAACGCCGTACATACCGATATGTACGCCAGCCAGTTCCGGGGGCAAATTGTCCGCCACCCACTGCTCCACTTTTTGCTGAAATTCGTTGCTCATAACGTGCCTCTCCAAATCCGGCCCCTAAAATACTCAGTTGCAACCCAGAGCGCCAGCCCTGCCTGTCCACGGTTCGTGACAATAACTGTACCGACAAGACTTGCCCGGCCGCTTTGCCCTGAGGCAGAATCCGCCTCAGAAAACCTTTGCAACGTCTAACGGTGGTCGATATTTTTTCCTTATGCAGGGCGGGCTGGCTCAAACCACTCATACCCGGGTTTGCCGCGTTAACTCTGGCCACTGGTGTGGTTCGGGCCGATGTGGACTACCCACCTTCGATTAAGCCAATCGTGGAACAGCGCTGCATGGTTTGCCACGGTTGCTACGATGCCCCCTGCCAGCTGAAACTCGATGCCTGGATGGGACTTGAGCGGGGTGCTAGTAAAGAGAAAGTGTACGATGGTACACGCCTGCGAACCGCCAAACTCACACGCCTGTTCGAGGACGCTCAAACCACCGAGCAGTGGCGGGCCAAGGGTTTTTATCCGGTGCTGGCTGAGGAATCGGACTCACAATCTGTCATCGTCGAGCTATTGAAGCTCAAGGAACGTCACCCCCTCCCTGCAGAGCATCCCCTGCCGGACAGCTTTGACCTGGGCCTTGACCGTGACCAGCAATGTCCCAAGGCTGAGGAGTTTGATCAGTACGCCAGAGACTATCCCCTGTGGGGCATGCCTTACGCACTGCCCGGACTGGATGAACGACGTCAGGATGCCCTGCTGAACTGGCTGGAACAGGGTGCAGCCGGGGTACCCTACCCCGCCCTGTCCGCGGCTGAGCAGCAGCAGATCGATCAATGGGAGGCGTTTTTTAACGGTGAAACGCTTAAGCAGCAGCTCATGTCGCGCTATATTTTTGAGCACCTGTTCATCGGTGATTTGTACTTCTCGGAGCTCCCAGGCTACGACAGCTATTTCCAAATGGTGCGTTCGCGAACGCCTCCAGGCCAGCCGATCGACATCATTTCGACACGAAGACCCTACGGCGACCCGGACGCAGAACGGTTTTACTATCGCCTGATACCAAAGCGCACGGCGGTGCTGGCAAAACGACACATGCCCTATGCGCTGAACACCGCTCGCCTGCAGCGCTGGCACGAGTTATTCCTGGAACCGGAGTACGAAGTCAAAGCACTGCCAAGCTACGAGCTTGGAATCGCCTCCAATCCCTTTATCGCTTTTGAGTCCTTGCCGCTGGTCAGTCGCTACAAATTCATGCTTGACGAGGCGCAGTTCACCATCATGGCCTACATCAAAGGTCCGGTCTGCAGAGGACAGGTTGCGCTCAACGTCATCGACGATCACTTTTGGGTCGTATTCGTGGATCCGGACGTGACCGCCTCCGAGCACACCGCCGCTTTTCTCGCGGAAGAAGCAAAGAACCTGCGCTTGCCTGAGAGCAACAGTGGGCTGCTGTTATCGCTACTGGACTGGCGGAAATACTCCAAGGAACAGTTGAAGTACCTCAAAGCCAAAACGTATTTCCTGGAAGCGCGCACCGGAAAACACGGCAATCCGGTGAATCTTGATCTGCTGTGGGATGGCAACGGCGTCAATGACAACGCGAGCCTAACGGTGTTTCGTCACTTCGACAGTGCATCCGTTGTCAAGGGTCTTGTAGGACAGCAGCCAAAGACTGCCTGGGTCATCGACTATTCACTGCTGGAACGCATTCACTATCTACTGGTGGCGGGTTTCGACGTCTACGGCAACGTCAGTCATCAGTTGGAGACCCGGCTGTACATGGATTTCTTGCGTATGGAAGGCGAGCAGAATTTTTTAATTTTTCTTCCTAAGGAAGACCGCATCGCACTGCGTAACTACTGGTACAGAGGGGCTAGCGAGCATGTGAAGCAATTCGTTATGAGCGATACCGTACCGTTTGATCGCGATACGGATATCGAGTACTCGCCGAAGCGGCCCGCCAAGGAACAGCTGTTGGACATGCTGCGAGCACATGAGTACGGTGCGCGGGCGGAGGCCTATCATACGGACGACCCCAGCTTCACCAAACTTCAGTCGCTGCAGCAGGCATCGTTACAGTTCATGCCACAGGTCGCATTCGTCAACGTGTTCGACAAGCAGGGCCAAGATCGTTTCTACAGCATCATTCATAACAATGGGCTTCTCAACAATGCCCAACTGTTCAAAGAGGCCGAACGCAGGGTCCCCGAAGAAGACTATCTCACTGTTGTGAAAGGGTTCATCGGCACCTATCCCAACGTGTTTTTCCATCTGCGTGAACAGGATTTACCCGACTTCGTCGACGCCATTGCTGCACTGAAAAATGAACAGGACTATTCAGACCTCGTGACCCGGTACGGCGTTCGCCGCAACGCACCGTGGTTCTGGCATCTCAGTGACCAGTTCCACGCTCATTACGTCGATTACAATCCCAGAGAAGCTGGCTTGTTCGATCTGAATCGCTATCAGAATCGGTAGAGTTCTCTGAACATCAGCGCCTTTGGGTGGCACCTGCAGCCACCTTTTCATACCCTTGATGCACGGTAACAGGCCAGTGTCGCTGTTGGCCACTCTCTTGACGCCCCCGGCCACGGACCTCTTGACGCGAGCGGTAGACAATGTGTTCTCTACAGGGAGGACTCAGCCATGCAAGCAAAGGATTCTGAACAGGAGCTGGTATACCCATTTCTAAGTCGCGAGGATTTCCTGCAGCTGAAGCTAGACACACAGCGTCTGCAGGCTGAAAATGCGCATTTGCGCGATCGCTTGGACAACCTTGAGCGACAGATTGTCGCCAATACTTGGGCCGGCCTGGAACTGCACTGACCGCGACCCTGTATCGGGTTCAACCTGCCAGCGGCTGTTTCCCAAACCGGCCGCGAGCCCGAACAAGCCAAAGCACGATCACGGACCCCACCTTGCAAACCCTCAGATGACTCCTGCCAACGCGGCACTGTAAATGACCCCGGCGGCAGCACGCTGTAACCGCTACACTGTGCATCCGGCGAGGCAACGCGCGGATTCAAGACCAGGCGAACCGGCGAGCCGGCATTCTAGTTTTTACATCAACCCAACCGTACTGAAAAGGATGGAGCAATGACGCTGGACGAAATGTTTTCGATGCGGGGAAAAATCTGCTTGATCACGGGGGGATCGCGTGGACTGGGCTACTTTATGGCAAGGGCATTTTTCGCAGCAGGCGCCACTCGCGTGTACATTACCGCACGCAAGGCAGACGCCTGCCGTGCCGCGGCTGAAGCCCTGTCGGCTTTCGGCGACTGTGTGGCGCTGCCTGGTGATCTCAGTAACATGGATGATATCACCGCACTTGCGGATACACTTAAGTCGCGTGAGCCGAGACTCGATGTGCTGGTCAATAATGCGGGCTGCGCCTGGCTGGAGCCGTTTGAGACGTTTCCGGAGAAAGGGTGGGACAAGGTCATGAATCTCAACGTCAAGACCCCCTTCTTTCTGACCCGTGAACTTGTGCCACTGCTGGCTGCAGAAAAGTCTGCGGAAGATACCGCCAGCGTCATCAACATCGGCTCCATAGCCGGCATCTGCGGCGCTACAGACACGTTGAGCTACGCGCCCAGCAAGTCGGCGATCCACCATGTGACTCGCAACCTGTCCGCCCTGTTAGCGAATCAGCACATTCGCGTTAATGCCATCGCACCTGGCCGTTTTTTCACAACCATGACCGAGTACGCCAGCCAAGACCAAACACAGTATGAAAATGAAATTGCCTATATACCTTTGCATCGCTGGGGTGAAGAAAAAGACATCGGTGGGGTGGCCGTACTGCTGGCAAGTACCGCCGGCGGATTCATTACTGGAGAGATATTGACGGTTGACGGTGGCACCTCCGTCGTCCGATGAACTTCCAGGAGGAGTCAAGCACAGGGCGGCTCGCTCAGTGGGGGCTGTGATCGACAATTCGCAGTGGCACCAGCAGCACCGATCCAAGCAAAATGACGCCTCCGAATACCCACAGCCCTAACGTAAAACTGCCTGTGGCATCAAACAGTCGGCCCACAACCGCGTAGGCGGGTAAGATGCACAGGGTAATGACCGGACCCATGATTCCCATGGTGCGGCCGAAGCTTTCCACCCCGAAAGCTCGTGCGACAATTGCGTTCCAAACGGGTAGCAGCCCGCCTGTCGACAGACCAAAGAACACCGACGCCAGGACCAGGAAGGGATAGCCGGGTTCAATCAGAAGTATCGCAAAGGCAATCAGCAGCATCGCGTGGGCTACCCAAAGTCCCACCTTAAGATTCACCTTATCCGCTGCGAATCCGAATGCGAGCTTGCCCACCAGGCCCGCCAGGGACAGTGCTGCAATCAGGGACGAAATGGCAGCCTCGCCATTTCCCAGCCTGGCAGCATAGGGCGCCAGGTTAGCCAGCATAGACGAAAAGGCTGCAAATACTGCACCCATACTGAGCCCCAAATGCCAGAAGGCCGGCATTCGGACGATCTCCGGGAGCGCGAGAACATGCGCTACGGAATCGGCACCAGACTGATTGCGATCTGGTGCAATCCCCTCAGGATGCAGACCCACTTCTTCAGGGCGATTGCGAATGAGTAGCCATACGAGAGGCGCTATAACGAACACCGCACACAGCGCCAGGTTCTGCAGAGCGCCTCGCCAGCCAGAAGCGTCTACCCACCAGGCTACCAGCATCGGCACCACAACACCGCCCAGAGACGTACCCATGGCCGCGACACCAAGCGCCCTGCCGCGGCTTACGGTGAACCAACGAGATACGGCGGCACTCCCGGACATCGAACTGACGGCTGCCATGCTGACGGCCATTGTGAACCCCATACAGATGCTGAAGGCACTAATGGATTGCACGGTCGAAGAAATATACAGGCCGCCCGCACTGAGCAGACAGCCCAGGGTCATCAAGTGACGTACGGAGCTACGATCAATCAGCATGCCAACGAGGGGACCTATACCCAGACCGAATAACGTGCCCAGCGTCAGACTGTACATCACCTGCTCGAGACTCGCGCCAAACTCATCTCTCAGTGGATCAACCAGTATCGTAAAGGCGTAAGTGAAGATACCGGTGGTAAAACCCATCCCGATAAACGCTCCCGCCACCACCTGCCAGCCCCGAAACATCAAACTTCCTCTCGCAAGGTTCTGCCCGCCCAGTCGTGGACGATGGGAATCGGCACGCACCGACTCCAGCCGCCGCGCGTCCAACGCCTTCTGCCGGCCACAACTTACCAGCACACTGCACAGAAGCCCAGCATCATTCGTGGCTGGCGAAGCGAGCACCCAGGCATTACTCTAGTTAGAGTCAGTCACGGTCGCACAAGGAGGCTTGAACTTGTGAAAGCACACAACAAACGCATTATTGTGCTCTCAGACGGAACCTGGAATGATCCGGAAGACGACAACGCGACCAACGTCTTGCGTATGGCAAGAGCTGTAAAACCAGTTGATTCCGAGGGGTTTAAGCAGGTTGTTTTTTACGACTGGGGAGTTGGCAGCTACTACCAGAGTGCGCTGGGTGGTGGTGTGGGTCTGGGCATACAGAAAAACGTGCAGGACGGCTATCGCTTTATTGTCCAGAACTACAACCCGGGTGATGAAGTGTGGCTGTTTGGCTTCAGTCGCGGTGCCTACACCGCTCGCTGTCTGGCGGGCTTCCTGAACAAGTGCGGTATTTTGAAACGCACACAGGCCAATGAGATTCCTGCAGCCTTCCACTTCTACAAGCAGCGCAAAACCAAACCGAGCGACCCCGCGGCGAGCCGTTGGCGACGCGCCCACTGCCATTCCTCCGGCCGCGGCACGGTAGACTTTCTCGGCGTTTGGGATACGGTGGGCGCTCTCGGGGTACCCACAAGAGTGCTCGCCTTTGTCGACGAAAAGGACTTGTTCTATGACCATGATCTGGGCAGTAACGTCCAGGTCGCACGCCACGCTGTCGCAATCGATGAACGTCGCGCGGACTTTAAACCCACGCTATGGACGAAAAAGGACGCGGTCGATGTCAAGCAAGTGTGGTTCGCAGGTGTACACTCTGATATCGGCGGTGGCTATGCACCGGACGACGGCGGCCACTTGCTCAGCGACATTCCACTCGCCTGGATGGCGCGCGAGGCGTCCGCCTGCGGGATAGAATTCGAACGTCACCTGTACAGCGCCTCTGCTCTGCGAGTTCAAGCCGACATGCACAGATCCTACCGCAGCTTCTGGCGCGCTCTTGGCAAAGAGACACGTGTTCTACCAACAGACGCAACCCTGCACCAGTCGGTACAGCAACGGTTTCAACGAACCGATTATCGGCCAAAGCAACTGATGGAATGGCTCGATGTTCGAAACGGCAAGTGGGGTGATCTGGAGGCTAACTAAGCACCCTCGAATCAGTAGCCAAAACGCCGCTGCACGTGCTGTCTGCGACCGGCAATCACGGCACGACGCTGCTCTGGAGTCACCAGCGGCTCGTCCCCGGGCAGAAACCTGACGACTTCACTCATCGGTACGACCCGAGCGGACGGAATCTGCCCCTCGGACAGCTCTGGCTGCGGTAAACCGTCAAAGCGCAATAGGACCAACCCTCTCGGTAGGCCCGAGGTGTCCAGCCAGTTGCTGTAACCAGGATCCTGTTCCGACACGATGAAGTGATAGGCGCCGTCGGAGCTGAGGTGGGCCTGATCTGTCGTCAGACTGGTCTGTCGGTTCGCGTAGTCCAAAGACTGCCACCAGTGACTACCCAACTGAATGCCCTGGTAGCTGGCGCCCGTCGGGCGTGTTGTGATGATCAGCGCCTCATCGGCTGCAAGCTTGTAGTGCCCGCCCACCATGATTCGGCCTGAGAGACCCCCCTCACCACCCACATCGCGCGGACCTGAGAGGGTATTGACCGGGAACAACGCGGCGATACGAGTGCGGCCCATTTCAGGCCAGCGGCGCACCGAACTGGCAAAATAGTCGGTCACCGCATCGACTCGCTGAGTCACATCCAATGGCCTGAGCTGCGGGTATACGGGCCTGGCCGAATCGATGCGGTCAATGTGAATCCTTCCTGGCGATTCCGTCTCCCAATCGCTGTGCTGTTGACGAATCAATAACCTGCCGGGGCCGATGTGTGATGGTAACCAGTTTACACTCCTTGGCTCACCGCCAATGAACAGTTCGAAATCACCATTTTCATCCGTCTCCAACTGCTCAGTCATGATTGAAGCAATAGACGCCGACAAATCATCCTCTTCATAGAGGGTGATATCCATGCGTCGGCTGGTACCCCGGTTTCCCCAAACGCGATAAGCGGCATCACCGCGCAACCGCGCGATCAGATAGCGCTGATCAGAGTTGTCCATACCCACCTTGTTGCGCGTATTCAGCTCATGAAAAAAGGGAAAGTCCGGATCTGACAAGCCGTAACTCTCCAGTCCGTTCATCAGCGAACTCAGCAGGTGGTGGTAGGCTTCAGCCTGTTCTTGCTCTGTGCCGTACCAGGCGTGCTGTTCCACAAACGACGTGGCTTCCACCAGCGCAGCGGCAAGTTGTTCGACACTTTGCGCCATGTCGGCGCTGGACACCGTTTCCGGTGCCGCTTGTTCTCGCAGCGTCCAGCCCCATGCCAGAGCGGCCCCGACGCACATACCGAGCAGAAACACGAGGGAAATACGCATACGCATTGGCACCCATCAGTTGTATCGATCTCTGTTCCTAATCGACGTTAGCGCAAACGGCCCAGGCAAAACCGGACGCGCTGAAGGTCGCCCCGGTACTCTTGTAACGGACTCGCCAACTGGCTCCTTCGTTAGACGGTAAACTGCTGTCCAGCACCCAGGTACTGTCGCCAAGACTACCGCCGCCGCCCAGTGCACGCTTCCCCTGCGGGCAGTCGGCGTCAACAATCACTGCGGTGGAATTGGCGACAGCGAACGCCTGCTGGACAACCTGGTAGCCCGGTATTCCGGACGGCCGATAGAAGTAACCCTGCACATCAATCACTACGTGCTCGTCCGTATCTCTTGCCAGAATCGCCAACGTGCCTCCCGGACAACTGGTGTTCTGTTCGTCGCACAAGGTTACGATGGAGGTGTTTCCAGCAATCTGATTGAAGCCGAAATTCACGGTCGCGCCCGTGCCCCGCGCCGGAGGTGGCAGATTGGAAGGATAGGCGCTGAGAATGCCGTCCCGGGTCGAACTCTCGGCCGGTACGGCAACGATGTAAGCGGCAACAGCCAGAGGCACCTTGCCCACACCGGCTTGGACATTTGGACAATCTGTCTTGCCGCCCTGGGGAGCCAACTCCTGTGCAGAACCTGTCACCCGAAAGGTACGCGCCGTGTTGGCCTGGATCACACCCTCGGACGACAATCGAGTGTCGACAATCCGGCAGGGTTCCACCGCGACGTACGCCAGGTCGACCTGAGTAAAACCAGGCGGAGACTGTAGCCCCACCGCCATAGCCATCACAGCCAGTGTCAACTTATTCATACATTCACCCCTACACTCTTAGGCCAGGTCTGCTCTGCAAGTGCGCACCATTCTATACAGACTCGTTGGCAACTTCACCGGCATTACGTCAGTGCGTTACTCTACGGCACAACGACTGGGAGATTAAGATTTCAAGGCGTCAAGCACCATCACCACATTGTCACCGACAGCAGACAGGTAGCCGGCATGAACCACGTACTCAATTCGATCAGGAACGCTGGCTGGATACCACTGTGCCTGCTGCTCAGTGCCTGCCAAGGAGAACCTCATCCTACCGGTGAGATACACGGCCATGCGCTTCAACCCAACGCGGTAACCGCCCGGGACCAGGGGCGAACCGGCTTGGTGTCAACGGGGTCTGGCGATGCTCGCAAGCTGATTCTGTTTGGCGACTTACACGTCCACAGTACCTATTCGGTCGATGCCATCACCCTAGAACTACCCATGATGGGGCTGCAGGGTCTGCACACGGTCGCCGATGCCTGTGACTTTGCCCGCTATTGCGGGAAGCTGGACTTTTTCAGCTATAACGACCACGCGGAGGGTTTAACGCCAAAACACTGGCGTGCCACGAAAGAGACGGTGCGCGCCTGCAACGCCACCTCGAACTCTGCCAACCCGGATCTCGTCGCGTTCGCAGGCTGGGAATGGACACAGATGCGAGCAGATGCCAATGCGCACTTCGGCCACAAAAATGTCATCTTCCTCGGCACAGAAGAAGACCAGCTGCCAACCAGACCGATCAGCGCACGCGTTGCACCGGATGACCTTGGCGTGTTTGCAGCATCACGCAATGCAACCGTGGCCCGCTGGATCGATCCACTGAATTGGGGAGCGTATAAGAACCTGGAGCGATTGCTGGATGACATTGCAGCGGTACCCGGTTGCACTGTGGGGGTGAACACGCGCGAGCTGCCACCTGGCTGTATGGAGAATGCGCCAACGCCAGACGTCCTGTACCGCAAACTGGACGAATGGGGTTTTGATCACATGGTGATCCCACACGGCAACACCTGGGGTGCCTATACGCCTCCCGCCGCCAGTTGGGACAAAGCACTCGACAACCGCTATCACAGTGACCGTCGACAGCCGCTGCTGGAGGTCATGTCCGGACACGGCAACAGCGAGGAGTACCGCCCTTACAGGCAGGTTGCCGTCGATTCACAGGGCGAACTCAGCTGCCCCCCACCCCAGGGCGACTATGTGCCCTGCTGCTGGCAGGCGGGCGAAATAATGCGCCAACGATGTGATGGACTGAGCGAGCCTGAGTGCGAGCGCCGTATCTCACTGGCCCGGGCGTACGCTGCGCAAGCGGGCAATGCTTACATCAGCGTGTTCCCCGGGACTGGGCCCACCGACTGGGGTCAATGCAGCCAGTGTACCGACTGTTTCAAACCGGCCTTCAATCAGGTATTCGACGAGAGCAGCCAGTATGCGCTGGCTTTGACAAACTTCAATCAAACTGACGACGGCGGACGGCCGCTACGGTTCCGCTTTGGCTTCATTGCCTCTACCGATGATCACACCGCGAGACCGGGTACGGGCTATAAGCAGTATCAGCGTCGCATGATGACCATGGCCGCCGGAGTGCGCAGTGAGTTTTATGCCAGCATTGCATCCAGTCTCGTAGGGGAAAGCGACGACCCACAAATGCCTCAACGCGTAGCGACCGATACCCCGATTCCCGATCTTGAGCGGCTACAGAGTTTTTACTATCCCGGCGGTGTGGTAGCTGTCCACGCCAACAGTCGTCAACGCCAGGATATCTGGCAGGGACTGGCTCGCAAGGAGGTCTACGGCACCTCCGGTCCGCGTATTCTGCTGTGGTTCGATCTGCTCAACGGTCCGGAGGGTAGCCAAACGATGGGCTCAGAGGCTCGCCTTTCAGGCAACCCCAGATTTGAAGTGCGCGCCATGGGCGCCTGGCAGCAGCTACCCGGCTGCCCTGACGACGCGCGCGCCGGCCTGAATCCGGATCGCCTGAAATTCCTCTGTGCCGGTGAATGTTACCACCCGGCGGACACGCGGGAGATCATCGATCGCATTGAAGTTGTGCGCATCAGACCGCAACGGTACGCCAACGAAAGCGTAGGTCCGCTGATAGAGGATCCTTGGCTAAGCCTGGATTGCCCCCCGAATCCGGAGGGTTGCGTGGTGCGCTTCCAGGACGAAGATTTCAGCGCGGATCGCCGGGACACCGTCTACTACGTACGTGCCCTGCAGCAGCCCACCGACGCTATCAACGGCGCCAATCTGCGCCCCGTACCCGCATCAGGCGATGAACCTGAGCGCGTTCATCCCTGCTACGGCGACTTTCGGACAGACTTCAGTGACGAATGCATGGCGCCTGTTCAGGAGCGCGCATGGTCTTCGCCCATTTTTATCGACTGGGCTGCTGGGTCTCCGACAGACTGATCGGGCCCTGTTCGGCGCTGCAGCGGACTGGCATACTCTCTTCGCGACGATCTGGACCCACCGGCAAATCACTGGAGGCTGTGTTTGAATACCCCGCCCTGCTCACTTACCACATTGTTTTTTGGCGTTGCCCTGCTGTCGCTTGGCGCGGCGGCAGTGGCCGACTCCACGCCAGCTCGCTGCGGTTACTCAGCATCGGTCGAGATTCCACCCAGACAGTTTCACTACTGCGACTTCTCGCAACGCCAGGGCGCGATTACGATCGCGATAGAGGGGCAATCAACCCTCGATCTGACACCGGTCGGAAATCAACCAGGCAATTTTGTGAACGCAGCGGGCCAACACGTCTATCGACAGCGAGGGCCCGCTCAGGTAGATCAGCTATTCCGGACACCCGCCGGCTATCTTCATGTGCACTGGCTGCCAGGCGGACTGTCGTGCGACAAACGTGACCTCACCGCGCCATCCCAGTGTGTACTCACCTGGAACGGCATCAGCCTTGAACTTAGCGCGACGGATCAGGGCTCGCTGAACACTTTAACCACGATACCGCGCGGCTTGCCAAACAGCACGGGCGAGCGCAACACCGAACTCGATGGCAGTGCACACCTCGCCAATGTCACCGATCTAAACCGGGATGGTTGGCCCGAGTTCTATGTGTTTGTGACCTCGGCGGGCAGCGGCGCCTATGGCTCCGTTTCCGCCTGGGGCGTCAACGAGGGCAAATCCCTGTCACCGATCTACCTGCCACCTCTGGAGCAAACGCCAGGCGCCTCAACCGGGTACATGGGACATGATGAATTCGTCATCGTCGATTCCCGGCTGGTTCGACGCTTCCCGATCTTTGCCGAAACGAACAGTAACGCCAGTCGCCCCTCCACATTCCGACAAATCGCCTACCGGCTGATGCCGGGCGAGGCGGGCTGGGTGCTGGAAGTGGACAAGGTCGAGCAGTTCAAAGACACCGCAAATCCAGCCAACGGGCCAGTCGATTAAACCGCAGCCCGCTTCTGCAGGCACTACCCCCTTGCCGCTGTGGGCGCCCACAAATACACTCCAAGGCATCTTCAAGTGGCCAGGGGACAGGTTATGTCAAAACTCACGGTGATCAGCTCCGACTGTCACGCGGGCGCCCTTCCTCAAGACTACAAGCCGTATATGGACAGCAAGTTTCATGACGCCTCTGACGCCTGGTGGCTACAATACGGGCGCGAGATGATGAAACGCATGGGGACATTTTTCGATCAGGAAGCGGCTTCGGAATTCAAGAGTCATTCGGACGAAAAAGGCGCCGGACGCATGGATCCCAATGCTGCCGCCCAGGCAGCGAACGTCAGCGACGCGCAATTGTGGGAGTTTCTGTGCGACCCCGACAGTCCGGTTGCTCCACGCCGCGGCGAGTATCTTGCTGACGTGCGTCTGCAGGAACTTGAAGAAGACGGCATCGCCGGTGAGCTGATCTTTCCACAGATGGCACCCTTCGGTGCCGGTCTCATGCAATACCGCCATGACATTTCTCCGGACCAAAATCTCGCGGGTCTGCAAGCGTACAACCGATGGCTAGCGGATCTTTGTGCCGCCAACCCGGGTAGGCACGCCGGCGTCGCACTGATCAACGTCGACGACATCCCTACGGCCGTTCAGGAGGTCAGAGACGCTCACAAAGCAGGTCTCTTCGGTGGCGTGCTGCTACCCACGAGCACCGGCAATAACCCTTTCTATCACTACTATGAACACTACGAGCCGCTGTGGAGCGTGTGCGAAGAATTGCACATGCCGGTGCACACACACTCGGGCTGGTCACCGGACTACGGCGATGTACCCAGCGCCACCACCATGTTCATTAGCGAGGTGGACATGTGGGCTCAACGGCCATTCACCGCCCTACTCTGGTCTGGCGTCTTCGAGCGGCATCCGGACCTGAAAATGATCTTCACGGAGACCGGCTGTGGATGGATACTAGAGACACTGCGTGTGCTGGACTACAAAATCGAGAACCCGATCTTTGCCCACTTCACCACAGACTTATCTCTGACACCGAGGGAGTATTTCCAGAGAAACTGCTTCATCGGTGCATCCTTTCTGCCACGTCATGAAGTTGGCGGCCGCTACGATATAGGCATCGGCAAGCTGATGTGGGGTTCAGACTACCCCCACATGGAAGGCACCTGGCCGAATACCCTGCAGAAGCTGCGACAGACTTTTCACGATGTTGAAGAATCCGAGATTCGCGCGATTCTTGGCGAAAACGCCCTGCAGGTGTTTGACTTCGATGCGTCTTTGATGGCGGAGACCGCCGCCAGGGTTGGCCCCAACATCGCTGACATTCAGCAGCTGCCAGACGCGTAATCCTCTGCCAATCCGCCGCAGAGCAGGCGGCGTTTTCGCGACCCATGGTTGCGTGCCGAGAGATTCACTCGCCGACTACCTCAAACTTGATGGGCATCTTCTTGATGCCGTGTATGAAGTTTGATCGCAACCAGTTGATCTCGCCATTGAATTCGGGCTTGCGGACGCGCTTGATGATCTCCTCAAAGATGACCTTGAGTTCCAGCCGAGCCAGGTGAGATCCAATGCAGAAATGCTCTCCGACACCAAACGCTCGATGGCTGTTCTTCACGTCCTCCCGTTGCTGCCGAGTGATATCGAATACATCAGGGTCGCTGAATACAGCGTCGTCAGCATTAGCTGACTGATAAAACATCTCGATTTTGTCCCCTTTCTTGATCAGTTGCCCACCGAGCTCGACATCCTCCATAGCTGTCCGTCGAAATGCGATCACGGCGGGATTGAAACGCAGAAACTCCTCAATTGCGCCCTCCAGCAACTCCGGCTGGTTGGCCAATAGCTCGTACTGATCAGGGTTTTCAATGAGATTGCGCATGCCATGCGAGGTCACCGTCCGAGTCGTTTCGTTCCCGGCCACAATCAGCAGCAAGAAGAAGTAACAGAACTCCTCATCGGTCAGAGGTTCGTCCTCTACGGTGCCGTTTAGCAGGACGTCGACAATGTCATCCTGTGGACTTGCCCGGTGCTGCTCTGCGAGTTCCTGAGCCAGGAAGAACATCTGCGCCATGGCCGCCTCACCGTCCTCCTGGCTGGTCGCCAATTCAGGGTCATCCAGCCCGAGCATGATGTTGGTCCATTCGAATAGCTGGCGCCGTTTGTCCAGTGGCACCCCCATCAACTCACAAATGGCGATCAGTGGGAGCTCAGCCGCCATCTCTTCGACAAACTCGCACTCGCCTCCTGCTACCGCGTTGTCGACGATCTCACGGGCAATCTCGCGAAACCGTTCGGTATAGCTATCGACCTTCTTTGGGGTAAACGCGCTGCGCACCAGCCGTCGATACTTTAAATGCTGCGGCGGATCCATATTGATCATTTGCAGGCGCATCAACTCGAGACGCTCTGGATCGGATTCATGCAAGAAGCAGGTTTTTTCTGCGGAGGAGAACAGCAGCGGGTTTTTGGAAATGTAGTCCAGGTCCTCGTGGCGAGTGACCGCCCAGAAGCCCACCCCCTGAGCAGGATCTTCGTGCCAATACACCGGCTGCTCATGACGCAGATACGTAAACGTGTCCCTAGGTACCTTGCCCTGAAAGGTTTCCGGAGAGGTAAGATCAAAGTGTGGGCAACCGGACATGGCGATTCCTCCTGCGTTTGGGCAATGGCGACCACGAGACCGGGTCCGCCGAGAATTCGAGACTACACCCTATTAGTTTATAGCTTCAAGTGCTTTGCGGAGTTTTTAGCGAGCTGCCACAGACAGTGCCAGTGACGTTAGTCGCCGCACAAAGATGCTTGAAATATGCCGCACCCCATCCGGCTCGGACAGCTTGAAGGAGCGGCTGGCACGCAGCAGCTCCTGCAGAACGATTCTGGCCTCCATGCGAGCCAGGCGGGCCCCGACACAAAAATGAATACCGTGTCCAAAGCCAAGGTGTTCGCCGGCATCTGCCCGCCCGATGCACAGCTCGTTGGGTTGCTCGAAGACCGCTGGATCGCGATTGGCGGCGGCCCACAGGAGAAACACCCGATCGCCCGGCGACAAGGCACTGCCACCCAACTGGGTCTCTCGCAAAACCACCCTGTAATGGCCTTTAAAGGATGCCTCCAGCCGCACGACCTCCTCCAGAAAACCGCCGATCAATGCATCATCCTCGCGCAACCGCTGTTGCAGAGCAGGTGTTTCGGCGAGCAATCTGATCGCACTACCCAGGAGACTGGATGTCGATTCACCTGCGGCACCCACCAATACGATGAGAATCGATACAGCGTCCTCGCGACTGATCTGTCCCGAGGCAACGCCACTCACCAGTGCATCCATGACCTGACGTGGCGGGCCACTGTGGCCTTCCGACGCGCGTCGATCAAACGCCTCACCGAGATACTCCGCCATCGCGCCTGTCGAAGCAGACAGCTCCATCATACGTTGCAGATTAATCGTCCCCGCAAGAATATCTCCGCCTGCAAAGGCCCATTGCAGCAGGGTATCGCTATCTTGCAATGGCAATCCCAGCAATCGGGCGGTGACCATGACGGGGATCGGATCAGCGAGATCACGGACAGCATCGCCGCCGCCGGCCCGAATGAACGGCGCCAATCGCTCCCCCACCCAAGTGCGCACGTCGTCTTCCAGCGCCGTTACGCTGCGCGAATTCAAATAGGGAAGGACCAGCTTGCGATGCAGTGCATGGACCGGTTCATCTGCATTCGCGAGTGCATCGACTTTTCCACCGAACGAGGTCATATCAAATACGGTGGGGCAACCATTTTCACCCATCAGCAACAGCCCGGTAAGATTGGCCGAGTAGTCCCGCTGATTTTTCAGCACCTGGTGAATCAGCGCCCAGGAAGCCACCAGAAATACGCGGGTTTCGGGCACCTGATAAACCGGCGCATGCAACAACAGTTGCTCAAAAAAGGGATAGGGGTTCTCCACCACGCCGGGATCGAACAGATCCAGTGTCACCGCGTCCGCGGGCGATCCACCAGTCACAACGGACAGGCGGGTGCAACCCGCGGTCTGCTTTTTTTCATAGCAGCGGCCATGGTCAGCTCCTTGTCTTGAATTGCTCGTACCAATTCACCAACTTGGGATAGTCATCGGGCAGTTCGAGCGCAAAGAATTCGGCGAACTGCAGCGCAGCGAACAGGGTGCAATCAACAATGCTTACCCGCTCTCCCATGGCGAAGGGACCTTCGTGCAGCTGGCTTTCCAGTGCCTGTAGGCCGCCAGCCAATCGGCCCCGTTCGTAGGAAGCCAGCTCCGGGTTGGCAGGCAATCCCAACGGAGAATTTGTGGCGTGGACACAGCGAGTGATCGGAAAGAGTACACTCGTTTCCACCTGCCGCTCAAAGCTGCGCGTGCGAGCGCGCCGCAGCGGGTCGCGACCGATCATCGACGGTTCCGGATAGAGCTCTTCAAGGTACTCCATGATCACCAGACTTTCGGTCAGGTAACTCCCATCATCCAATTCAAGCACTGGTATTGTTCCCCTGGGATTTCGAGCCAGGTGTTTGGGTGTCTGCGTTTCTCCCTGAGTCAGATTCACGGATACCTGCTCAAGGTCGATCCCCTTCTCACGTACATACACCATGACCCGAGTGGGGTTTGGCGCTACTGGAAAGCAATAAAGCCTCATCTTTGCTACCTGTGATCGATGGTGTTTGGAACGGGGAAATGCTGCGGAAAGATAGGGTCGTCTATGGTGTTGAAGTCACCGCAGCGCCAGATCACTTCGGAAGAGAATGATACAGAGTTATGTCGATCCAGAAATCGGACCTCGTCCTCTGCCGCAGGACCCGCAACAGTTGCCACCGCATCACTGCCCAGGAACGCATCGACAGAAGCCATCTTCAGCTCTGACACGCTGGTCACGGGGCGCCACATAAGCCCAAGCCGTGACGCAAGACTGCGACTCGCTGAAGCGTCTACGTAGTTTTGCGAGTAACCCGCCACAGCCGGCGTATGGAAACCCATGCGGCTGTGAAAGCGGCTGTAGTACTCCAGATAATCCGCGTCGCTGTAGTCATCGCGGCGCACCATGAGGTAGTGATAGTAAAATTTCTGTGGCGGGCTGCTGATGAACTTATGTTCCACCATGGCCAGTATCAGTGAGCCTGCAGCCACCGGTAGATCAAACAACAGTTGCTCGAGCAGTGGATACAGCGTTTGCAGAGTCTTACCAGGGGCCGCAATCATTTCAAGAACAAGATCTGGCCTCGGGTGTGGAGAGTCTGGACGGTAAAAAATATCGTCCTCCCGCTTGCGCATTAGCTGCACCGTTGCGTACTTGTCGCGTCCGGTTTGATTCGCCAACGCTGCCAACAGTCTTTCTTCAAGCAGCACGGCATCCTCTGCCGCATGGAGCATACCCAGTATTTTGGCCACGTACTTCTCCGGTCGTGTAAGATCTGCGCGCCGCCTGTCAATCACACCGTTGCCACCAACGCGCTGCCGGCAGGCTCGTTCGCTCTCGACAGTGTAACGTTCTGAGCCGGGTTCACCTAGTAGAGCGAGACCCTGATATCGTGCCACACTGCCTCTCACTGAAACTGGCACAACGAAAAGTGAGGTTGGCCAATGCGAGCCGCCGTCATCGAACGTTTTGGCGATGTGAACGAGATACGCATCGTCGACCTGCCGACTCCAGCACCGGCCCCCGGACAGGTGCTCTTGAGGGTCGCCTACGCCGGCGTCAACCCTGCTGACTGGAAGAGCCGTGAGGGTATGACGGCCAACTTCTATCCCATCCAATTTCCGCATGTACTGGGTTTCGATGCAGCAGGGGTGGTGGTTGCGTGCGGGAAAGGGGTGACCGGGGTATCAGAAGGCGATCGAGTGTTTACGGCCGCCGACCACGCCGCCGGAACCTCAGGTTCCTACGCGGAATACATGTGTGTGCCAGCCGATATTCTGGCACCGGTACCGCAGGCAATGTCGTTGCGCACTGCGGCTGCACTGCCGGTGGCGGCCATCACCGCCTGGCAGGCTATCATGGCGAGAGACCGTGGCAACGTACAATCCTCAGACGCTGTCCTGATTCACGGGGCCAGCGGCGGGGTAGGCAGTTTCGCCGTTCAGTTCGCGCGCCTGCAAGGTGCGGCAGTGGCCACCAGTTGCAGCCGTAAAAATCTGGACTATGTCACCCATCTCGGCTCCGAATGCGCCCTAGACTACACGCGTCACAACCTCGCAGATGCACTGAAACGCTGGCGTCCTGAGGGACTAGACTGCATCGTTGACGCCGTTGGCGGTGACACGCTCACGGAGCCCTACGCCTTACTGCGACCCGGTGGCACACTGGTTAGCATCGCGACACTCAACGCAGACGGAGATATCGCCAGCGACACTGCGCGCGCCGCAGCCCTGGGGCGTCGCAAAGTATTCGCGTTTATGGATACCGCAGAGCTGGCCAGTGAGCTTGTCTCCATTGCCCAACTGATCGTGGCGGGCAGAGTGCAGGCGCCTGCGATCACAGAATACAGGTTGGAAGACGTACAGACAGCCCATCGGGCACTCGCCACCGGACACAGCTGCGGCAAACGTGTACTGCGCATCAACGATAAGCTATCTTGAGCGCGGATCGGGAGTCTGTAGTAGCGCAAGGTCCTCGTCTATAATCTGCCCTTGAGCCTAGCCGTCCAGCACAACCAAGGTGCATCGGCGCTACCGTTCACAACATAAAACATCTCAGCAGGTGACAGGATGTACGACCTCATTATTCGTGGTGGCACAGTCTATGACGGGACCGGCGGGGCACCTCAGCGAGCGGATATCGCCATCGACGGTACACGCATTGCGGCTGTGGGCAGTATCGCCGCAGAGGCTGCCCAGGAGTTGGATGCGCACGGCCAGATCGTAACCCCGGGCTTTGTCGATATACACACGCACTTCGATGGGCAGGTCACCTGGGATCCTTATCTTGCACCTTCCTCCTGCCACGGGGTGACCACCATCGTGATGGGAAACTGCGGAGTTGGATTTGCTCCGTGCAAGCCCGAACAACGCGATTGGCTGATCGGCCTGATGGAAGGGGTGGAAGACATCCCCGGCACAGCCCTTCACGAGGGCATCCAGTGGGACTGGGAGAGCTTCCCGGAATACCTCGACGCCCTTGATCGACGCTCGCTGGCCCTGGACATCGCCACGCAGGTGCCGCACGGCGCCGTTCGCGCCTACGTTATGGGTCAACGTGGTGCTGACCACGCCACTGCCGACGCGGAAGAAATTCAGCGCATGGCGGCGCTGGTTGTTGAGGGGATTGAAGCGGGAGCGCTTGGATTCAGCACCTCCAGGACAGAAAAACATCGAGACGCTTCCGGAGTGCTCACGCCGTCGATTACGGCACATGAAGACGAACTGGTGGGCATTGCCAGAGCAGTCGGCGCGACGGGGAAAGGCGTGCTACAGGGCATTTCAGATTTTTACGATTTTGACAGCGAGTTTGAGCTATTCCGCAAAATGGCAGAATTCTCGGGGCGACCTATTTCTCTCACCGTGGAACAGCAGGACGCTCGGCCCGAGTGGTGGACACAGTTGCTGAACGGCATTAGCGAGGCCCAGCAACAGGGTATACCCATGTATGGACAGGTACCGCCCCGCGCCACGGGGGTGCTACTCGGACTCAGCGCGTCTGCACATCCGTTCACGTTGAATCCAGTGTTCGCCGAAGTCGCTTCCCTGCCGCTCGAAACACAAGTCACCACGATGCGCGACCAGGCCTTCCGCGAGCGTTTGCTTGGCACCCCTAACCCAATCACCGGCGTGCCTCTCGCAGACGAGGTGCTGTACAGCTATGACAAGATGTTCAGTCTCGGCGAGCCGGCGGACTACGAACCAGATCCGCAAAATTCCATTGGCGCTCGAGCTCGTCGCGACGGTTGCTCGCCTGAAGAAGTCGCCTATGATCTGTTACTGGAACAGGACGGGCGAGCGCTTATCTACCACCCGCTGTTCAACTATCAGACGGGCAATCTGGACCACGTGAAAACCATGCTGGACCACCCGTACACGGTCGCAGGGCTGGCAGACGCGGGCGCGCACTGCGGCATGCTATGCGATGCAAGCTTTCCGACCACGCTGATTCAGCACTGGGGACGCGACCGAAGCCGCGGTGAAAAACTTCCTCTGGAGCAGTTGATTGCCATGCAAACCAGCCGGACGGCGCGGCAGGTAGGGCTCAACGACCGCGGCCTGCTGCAACCAGGTTACAAGGCGGATATCAACATCATCGATTTTAAAAATCTCCAGCTGCATGCCCCAATCGTCGTCAACGATTTGCCCGCGGGCGGCAAGCGCCTGGTGCAAAAAGCCAGCGGATACACGGCCACGCTGGTCGCGGGTAAGGTCGCGTTCCGCGACGGTGACCCTACCGGTGAGCTAAATGGCAAGCTGGTGCGCGGCGCACAGCAAGCACCCCATTGAGCAGCAGACACACCATCAAGGGTCTTTCTGAATCCCTTGATCAATCCAGTGGCCAATGACCGCGCAATCTTCCGGGTCCGCCGCGGGATGGGCCGACCCAAAGTCGATGTCATCAGCATACTGCCGGTCGGTTCTACCGTCCTGACGGGCGCCCATGCACTTCCAGTAAAGCAAAGAGTCCCGGGCGAACTTGGCAACCCATTTGCTGGTGTAAGGCCGGGGAAGACGGAAGCTGCCATTGCCCGCCGGCTGGCGATCCATCCACGGCCAGTCCAACTGCTCAAAGTCCCATGCAACCCGTGATTGCAGCAGACCATCACTGTCCAGCATGTCAGTGTGGCAGCCGCTGCATCGATCTATCAGTATCGGCGCAACGTCCGACCAGGTGACCCTGTACCCGTTCGCCGGTTTGGAGCGCGTTGTTACGGAGGCCAAGGTGCCCGCGAAGCGTGCCTCAGGTGATTGGCCCAGCTCCGCCGCGCGCTCTTCAGAGTGGCCGTCATGGCACCCATGACAGGTTCGCGTCTCACCTCGCCTGAGTGAGTGCAACTTGTCATCGTGAGCAATACTCATGGTGTCGATGTCCTGACCGATGATTTGCAGCGGTGTCTCACAGGGCACTTCCATTCGGGCAGATCCGTCCGATTCGATCGCCTGGTAACCCCAAACGCCTACCCGCTTGAAGCCATGGTTGTTTGTCGTTCTGCCGAATTCGGCCTGATTCCCATCCGCGTAACTGATATCCCACAGACCCACTTCGAGTACCGTCAGATAGTGCATATTGTTGGCATGAAAATCACGATTCTCGGAGTTTACGGCACACCCCTGGGAAGAACACTGCTCGTAAAGGTGCCGTCTCCAGTCGTACCCATTGGGAGCCTGCAATTCCGCCGCTCGCGCATCCACTACCTGCAGAAAACAGCGGTCACCGGTCAAGGGTACAGCCTGTGCTGGAAGGTCTTGGCCCCAAAGTGCCGCAAAGGTCGTAATGGCATCTGCATCGTAAGCCTGCCAATCGTCGCCACCCGCCATCGGTTCCAACTGGTCGGTGTCGAAGGGGTTCGTGACTTGCGCCACTTTGGCCCGGTAGATTCCCTTTTGACAGAGCGGCTCGCCGCCTGTCCAGGCCCGATTGCCCCAGTCGAACGGAGCCGCCTCGTAACAAACTCCGCGAGCGTGGGTCAGCATGAAGGTGTCGGTCCCCGGCAGCGCACTGGCGTAGCCGGCTTTTCCGACAACGCGACCCAGAGGATCTCTGCGCGGTGCGATATCCTGATCATTGCCATAGGGCGTTAGCGCAACAAAGTCACTGGGAATGTAGCGGCCGGAGCCTTCTCTGTCGCTGGAATACACTCTGTACTGATAGTTGTTAAGACGCGAAACACCCTCGACACCCGGACCCTTGTAACTCATGCCGTAGACGATACCCATACTGCCGGTGTGATTGGACCGGTAGTAGTTTGTGATGGCTATGTAGCCCCGGCGTATCTCAGCGGCGGAGCGCAGAGCGCGCAGCTCCGAGGCGCCCTCCCCCCCTGTGAAACCCGCGGGCAGCCAGTCTCTGGTTCTGAGCAAGGGTGACTTGTGCGCTCCGAGAACTACATGCCCGCCCGCGCCATTGCCATCCATCTGACAGAGCCACCATTTATTCACCTCAGTGCCTGGCCCATTGGTATGGCGAAACGCGCTGTCAAAGGCCTCATTGCCGTGGCCGTTCCAGCAGGAATAGAGAATGTCACCATTCGTCATAACCATCGGCGACAGGGCCATTGTTTCGTGGGGGCTTAGGTTGCGAGCATTGCTGCCGTCGATATCCATTGCCCAGATTTGCATGGATTTTCCTGCATTGCGGTAACCGTATGGCTGAGAAACGCCGTAAGCCGCGCCGAACCAGCGCGGGCTACCATCGGCATAAGTACCACGATGTTGACTGAACTGCGTCTTGTGCGGATACACATTGGCGCGGTTGCTGCTGAACGCCAGCGTATCGTTGTCCAGCCACTCCGGCTGTCGGTCAATCACCCCCGGGCCATGGTTTGGAATGGCGGTCCGCGACTGCGTTTGCAAATCATAGATAAACAACTGAGCGTGCGTCAGCGCCGGTATATCGTAGATGCCCATCGCCACGCCGTTGATACGAACCTCCGTGAGCTGGTTGCCGTACCCAACAGAGTAGGCGATGCGCCCTCCGTCGGGCGACACTCGGGCTTCCTGGGCGACGCAGATATCAGCTGACGTGGTACAGTCGTGAATCACTCGCACGTTTCCTGCTAAATCATCAATAACAACATCCGACTCGGCTATTCCACCATTGATTCTTCCCACGTCCGAGACATGCTGCCAATTAGATGCATCCTCCAGAGCCGTGCCGGGTACCGGCAGGCTTGCTCGGGGCTGTCGTGTGTAGACAATGCCGCGCAGAGCATCGGGATTGGTCGGAACATCGGGTAGCGTTGTTTCGTCACCTTGAGACAGACCGGGGGATCCAATAGGCTCTGCAGGTTCCGCGGGGGCCACGAATTCATCGGGCGCCTCCAACACTGGCGTAGTGTCGGGTACTCGTGGATCTCCCGGGCCGAGCAGTAATCGGTCGTCGACCGGCCCGCCCACCTCTACAGGGTCTGGGGAGATCGACGGCGGCGTCACCGGTGTGCCCGCTACCGGCGAAGGCTCGCCGTCCTGCGGCTGCTCGACCTCCGGCCTTGTTCCGGTAAGCGGCACGTCATCGAGATCGGGCTGCTGCGAGATTTCCTCACCGGGCAGCTCGGCTCCGCCGACCGCCGAATTCTGAGAACCGCTTCCAATCTGTACGAAACGATCTTCGTTCCCGCTACCGCAACCCGCTATGGCGAGACATGCGCAGATCACAACGAACAAGTGCCGAGTCTGGGCCGGAACATGTCTTTTCAAATTTCACGCCCTCTCTAAGCATGCTTCAAGCAACGCTATGTGAGGGCTGTCCCGCCGCGGTTTGTATTATGATTTAGGGGACATGAACAACTGCACTGTAGTGCGCTCAGCGTATACAATTTTCCGCGCGCTCGCCCGTGCTTTGTAGTTATATCGTGATACAACCAGTGGCTATTACCCGGTTCTAGAACGCGTCACGTGATACGGTCAAAAGAGTATAGCCCTCGGCGCTTGGCAGGCTTAAGCCGAGCAAGCTCAAACTCCCCTGCTCCTGAACTTCAGCCACACCCCCTTGATCGCCGAGACGCCAGTACAACGTCTCCCCTTCCCGCAAAGCAAACGATTGCGTACGGCGAAGGGTCAGGTCAAACCTGACAGTGTCCGGCTGATCAGGTATATCGGCGCCCATATCGGTGTGCTGGCGATAGCGGAGCGGTACTGTCAGCCGCTCAACGCTGTCTTCAATCTGATCGCTGTGCCAGGACAGTCCAAGGTTGTAGTGGCCGCGCTCTCCCCAGTGATTCGCGGTCGAATGAGAGAACACCGGCAACACCTGATTGAGTCGGACCGTCTGATTTTCCCCGGCGAAGAGACGTGTGGGCAGTCGCACACCCTGTTCATTAGTGGCATGTCCACCTTTGTGCCAGGTTCCAAAGCAGGCAATCCGATGGGCGTCACACAAACGAAAAAAGTCCAGTTCCACGAGACCGAGGTCATCATTGGTCGCGCCATTGATCCGATAGTAGATGTGATCCACCCTTCCCATGGCAGCGTTCCAGTAAAAGTTTGCACGTTGGGTATCGTAAGACTGCCAGGCCAACGATACAGCTGGGTCACGGTGGTAGTGAGAATTCACGAACAAGGTGTGTGGCACATTGGCGTGGACCACGCTGACGTACTGTCGCCAAAAGGCATCGGGCAACATCATACTCTGCAAAATGGACCCCGTACCGCCGTAAGAAGAACCTTCAAGGCGAATACCTGCCTGAGTGTCAATCGATCGCCAGAACTGATTCATCGCACGCGTAATCGACAGGGCGATCCGATAGCCATTGCTGTTCGTACCACCGAACGCTCCCCACCAACCCATGGGTAAATTACCCGATACAGCGTGAGCATTGTGGTTAGGGTAGTGGGCTGCGCAGTGATTGATGACGAAGAAGCCAGCCGTCGCCCCAAAGTCGCTTTCGCAATGAGTAGGCGTACCGGAATATCCGTGTAGAAAGACTTTAAGTTTCAGCGTGCGCTTATTGGGTAGCGGCGTCGGATACACATAGGAAACGGGATAAGACCAGCCAACGTCTGGCGGTACGTAGGGCTCACCCGAGAAATCGCACTGTATCCGCTCCCATGCTCCCCCGATCGCACTGGCAGCGCCACATGGCAGCTCAAAGGGTGATCCGGACATGGCGAGAACGAACGCGGGTGACAACACTGTGAAGAGCAGCAGGACACATCGGCGTCGCAACATTGGCAATACCTCTGCAACAAATTCGGTCGGCGTGCGCAACGCACTCCGGGGGCTTACATGCACTGCACACGCCCGCACGGACAAGCGGTAGCAAGCCTGTTACACACTTGTATGCATCAGGTTCACACCGACCAGTGGTCAGCACCAGAAAAAACTGAAGAAAAGTGCAGTTCGTGGGGTCGCTGAGCTTACCGTCTTAACCGGATCGCAACCCAGTTACCGCTACTCAAAAAAGTCCAAGAAGCTCAGGTGCCCGTATACTTGGGCTCCCGCTTCTCTACAAAGGCTCTCGGCCCTTCGCGGGCGTCCTTAGAAACGATAACTTCTGCAGAGATTGCGTCCTCAATCGAGAACGCCTCGGCGATCGTTACGCCACTTGTGCGAAGAACACATTCTTTGATCTTACGAATTGCCAAAGGGCCATTTTTGGCGAGGCGTTCCGCGAACGCGTGGGCTCGTTCTTCCACCTTGTCCACAGACACGACTTCATTGACGAAACCGATGCGCCAGGCTTCATGCGCATCTATTGCATCGCCAGTGAGTAGTATCTCCATCGCTTTGGCATAGCCAATTTGACGCGCGAGTCTGGTCATTGAACCGCCACCGGGCACCAGGCCACGCTGGGGTTCTGCAAGCCCAAAGTTAGCATGGTCTGCCGCAATCCGGATGTCAGTGGCCTGCAGCAGCTCCATACCACCCGCCACTGCGTCTCCATTGACGGCAGCAATAATCGGTTTGTAGAACTCGAAAGGACGAAGCAGTGCGATTAGCACCTGCTGCATATCGTTCACGATACTGTGTTCATACTCCGATTGCGGCTGTTTACTGCCCGTCAGGAAAGGCACAAAGTCCCGCAGGTCGCCTCCTGTACAAAACGCATCGGATCCCGAGCCGGTCAGCATGACCACTCTGAGTTCGTTGTCATCTCGAATCTCCCGCCAAGCGGCCGCCAGCTTGACGATCATTTCACAACTAAAGGCATTGCGTCGCTCGGGCCGATTGAGCGTCAGGTGCGCGATGTGGTTGCGCTTCTCAAAAAGCAGGTCAGACATGGTTTCACTATCGAGTTAAAAGGGATTACTCAGTGTAGTGTGCCGATAAAGCGCCCGACAATGTGCTGAGAGGCCAGCTGGGCTGACGACGCCAATCCCTCAGCCGCCAGGCCATTCATCAGCCTGACATCTACCTTGCCAGTCTCAACAGCGCTTCGATCAGTCGTCGGGCTTGTCCGACACGATGGCCCCCGTTTTGGGGTCGACCTTGAGCTCGCGGGCTTCAGTGCCCTTGAAAGCTTCTACTTCCCATAGACCGTCGTCAATATCGACCTCCGTCACCGGGTAGTAGCCTTTTTCCTCCAGCATGCGGATGACGTCCGATAGTGGCAAAGAATTTTCTGGTGGACGCTTATCAGCCACAGCAATGTGCGGCACTAGAGATACCGACAAGATTATTGCTCCAACGAGTTTGTTCATACCAATCTCCTTTCCATCGTTTGTAGTTGTTCAGGACACTGAAAAACCCTGACATGCAGACCGGACGGATGTGGCTGCAATGCACACCGATCAACCGAACACGGCCGTTGCAAAACCAGCGCTGATCAGCCCAATACCCAGCAACAGCGCCAACATACCGAGGACGCTGAGTGTGCGTACCCCAGACCAAAGCAGCGATCCAAACAGCGGCAGCGTCATGAACACAGTCGCTACCATCATAGCCACGACTCCTAGCGTGACGAGCGGTTCGGGCAACTGGGTGCGCACCACTGTCAACGCCCACATGATGCCCATATATGGAAAGACGAAGCAGTTGATATGGGCCACTCGATAGATACGTCGGCGCTCAGAGCTGTATTCGCCAAAGAACTCTGTCGATCGTTTCCCTTCATAAGCCCAGGTCGCCATATAGGCGCCGGTCAGGGGGCCAGCAACCATGTAAGCCCAACTGAACAATAGCAAGACATCAACCATGTGCAGCGCTCTCCTAAGTTATAGCGTAAACAGGTGATCAGCCACCTCAAGTGTAGCTGATCAGAGCATACGGGTAGCCCGCTCCATTGAGCGTCAGAATTCCGCGGGCCTCAGGACCTGGCCCGTTCGGGATGGGTTTCGGGGATCGAGATCACCGCGATCAAAGACACGAGAGACAGCGCGATCAAGTACCATACAGGCGCAAAATCGTTTGCCGTCCTCTCCAAGAGATACGCCGCAACCAGAGGTGTAGTGCCGCCAAATATAGCCAGACACAGGCTGTAGGCAATCGAGAACGCGCTGACACGAATGTGCTGAGGGAGAAGCTCGCCCTGAGCGGCGGGATTTGCGCCCCAAATCCAGGCGATTAACAACGCGAAGCCGAACTGCCCCAAAAAGATCATACGCTCTGTGGCTTCATGCATCATCCAGAACAATGAGTAGCTGAACAGTATCAGTCCCAGCATGCCAGTAATGAGCACCGGCTTGCGACCAAGCCTGTCTGTCATGTAGCCCGCAATCGGAATCATTACTGTAAGCAACAGCAAATTGACCGTGTTTATCTCCATAGCCTGGGCCGTCGAAACGTGCATGTGCTCGGTAAGGTAGGTATTTGCGTAAACGAACATCATGTAGAAGCCTGCGTTCACCGCCAGCGCCAGACCCATCAGTTGCAGCATGGGCCGCCAGTAATCCCGCACGGCGATAATGATCGGCGCGTCAGGCAACGGTACGTCCGGAGACCGCGGAGGCTCAGGCGCGTGACGCCGAATAAAGTAACCCACCGCGGCGATGAGTACTCCACTGAGGAATGGCAGCCGCCAGGCCCAGCTGCGCAGTTCTTCTTCGGTGAAAACCTCATGCATGACGGTACCTACACCAGACCCAATCAAGAATCCCAGGCTACCCCCCACACCAATCCAGCTGGTCGCAAAGGCGCGACGGTTTGGGGGCGCGTGCTCCAGCACAAAGGTAATAGACCCGGTGTACTCCCCGCCCACAGATATGCCCTGCAGAATCCTCAGGCATACCAGCATGCCAGCTGCAGCGACGCCAATCTGGGAAACATCCGGCAGCAGACCAATGGCAAAGGTGGACAGACCCATCATCATGATGCTGAGGTTCAATACCGCTTTACGGCCGTAGCGATCGCCGATATGACCAAACAGGACCCCGCCGAGCGGCCGCGCCAGGTAACCCGCGGCGAAGGCGCTGAAGGTCGCCAGTATGGAGGCCACTGCATCATCGGACGGAAAGAACAGGCTGCCAATGATCGGGACCATATATCCGTATATGGCAAAGTCATACCATTCCATCAGGTTTCCGGCGATTCCCGCTACGATGGTTTTTTTATAATTGGCCTGTTCCGTCACCTTGCCTCTACCCTTACCTTGCTCCTGATCTACTATGACCCGACTCACCTACCTGGGCAAAGTACTCGGGCACACTGCAACCACGAGACAATGATCCATACGCGCGTTTAGCCGGGCGCTGGCTGAATTTCCATTGACCCAACCGACGGACAACACGAACTCAGGCGCCATCAAACACCATTATTAGATAGCCGAAGAATAGGGCCAGATGAACTGCACCCTGCATGACGTTGGTGCGCTCACTGACAAAAGTCACAACTCCCACCAATAGAGTCAGCGCCAACATAATCGCCTCGACAATACCCAGGCCCAGTACCAATGGGTAACCCGTCAAAAGGCTTATGGCAATGACTGCAGGTAAGGTCATGCCGATACTGGCAAGCGCAGAGCCCAGGCAAAGATTCACAGCTCGTTGCAGCGCATTCCGCTGCGCGGCTCGGATTGCGCTCAAGCCCTCTGGCGTGAGTATGAGAATGGCAACCATGATGCCTCCCAGCGCAACCGGGAGTCCAGATCCTGCTATGACCCGGTCCATGTAATTCGCAAACAGCTTGGCAAGCAATATGATCGGCAGCAGTGCAACAATCAGCGTCACAGCGTGATAGAGCGTCGAGTCATCGCTGTCTGTTCCCTCGGCCGTGTCATGATCCAATTCCCCTTCGCCAGCAGGCTGCTGAAAGATATCGCTGTGGGTAACGGTTTGTATGATCAAGAAGATTCCGTATAAAACGACAGATACAAGGCTGAGGTAGACGGCCTGCAGCGCAGATACTTCACCTCCCGGCGCAGATGAGGTGAAGCTGGGCATGATCAGACCAAAAACCGCGAGGGGAATAAGCACCGTAAGAAATGCATTGGCGCCCTCTAGATTGTAAACCTGTGTGCGATGGCGGATTCCACCCACCACCAGGCTTATTCCAACCAAAAGATTCATTGCGATCATGATTACCGCCATCATGGTATCGCGCGCTATGGTGGGGCTGTCGGCACCGGTCAACATTACGGCGCTGATCAGCGCCACTTCTATAACAATGACCGCAAGCGTGAGGATCAGGGTGCCGTAAGGTTCACCCAGGCGGGTCGCTAGTGCCTCAGCGTGATGCACCACATTGAAAGCACACCAGAGCATCACCGAAAACAATCCCAGTAGGATCATCATCACGCCCATCAAACCCACGCTTTCGGGCCCGATGTATTTCTCCAGCGCTATAAGCAATAGTAAGACAGCGATACCACCAAGTGTGGCCCTGTCTTCACGCAGAAACCGCTTGAGGGTGTTCATCGGTTCAACCCGGCTAAACGCACCGATTTTTGGCGACGACTCACAGCCATCGTCGCACCCGGGCTCGGTAGGCTTGAAACTCTGTGCCGAATAAATCCAGCAACGCTCTCTCCTCCGGTGTGATCTGGTAGCGACTGATGTACCAGATAAACAGGGGTATCGGCAAAAAGGCCAGCGGCGAGCCCAGATAAAACCCCCACGCCAGCAACAGCCAAAGCATTCCTACGTACATGGGATTGCGGCTTAATCGATAGACTCCGGATGTGACCAGGGCAGTGGCCTGGCGCGGCTTGAGCGGATTAACGGTGGTATTCGCGCGGCGAAAGCTCACTATACCGCCCAGTGTAAAGGCCAGACCTGCGATGAGCGTTAACAGCATCAGACCGTTACGCACGGTCGCGCCCATGTCAATGGACTGACTGGACCGGGCCAGTTCCCACATGGCAAACGCTGCCGCAGCCGCCACAATCGGCGGGGGTATTCTATGCTCCAAAAGTCTCATGGTCGTTCACTACGCGTTGACTATCGGCCGCATTGTCGCACGGCTGGGATTGCGGATTCACCCTAATGACAGTCGTTTCAATATTGCGGTGAGAGACACGCCTCAGCGTTAAGGCTCATTTCCAGGATCTCTGCACGGTCGCTACCGTAGTAGCGATAGGTTACCACCGCGCCCTGGTCCAGCACCGCTCTCAGATCAGGATTATCGCATGTTTGCTTGATCACCAGCGGCCGCAAGCTTCGCTCAAGCGAGGCTCCGTCCAGCTGTTCAGACGTATGGTTGATTAGCTCATATTGAAGCGTCAACGTATTGCCCTGCGCCTTTGCCGCCTCCAGCCGTGTGCCCTCGTCAACCATCATAGGCAGCCTTCCGCTGAGCACTTTTGCAGTGCCCTGTAACACCGACGCAACCTTTTCCTGCTCCGGAATCACACACTGAGACCTCGAGGGCGTCTCCACAAACTCTTCTACAATCTCAATACTGCCGGTCTCAACAGTTTTCACAATCATGTAATACCGGTCATCCGTGAAACAGCTGAGCACAGCATAGCGGGAGGCGGTTATCGTCGCCTGACGCCCCTGCAGTGTCACCTCAATATCGCTGAACTCACTCCGATCACCACGCTGTCTGGCCTGTTCCAGGTTGGCGGCCACCAATTCCTTCCAGCGCCGCCCTTCCAATCGCATGATCTGCTCGGAACCCACAGATGTTTTCCTGGCCGCAAGAATGACCGCTTCGTTGGCATAGAGATCCGCAAGAGCAGGATCATACGCCTCATTGAGCGCCGCGTAGCGCTCAAAAAATGCCCGATAAGCGGCCTCATCCGCCGAGTGTGCCGGGATGGCGACAGCCAAAAACAAGACGTTTAGCACTTTTTGCATGGTCATTTGCGTTGTCTTCTACCCACTCGCCACTAGCCCTGGAGCCATAGCCAATGCACGCACCAACACGCCACCGCTGTCGGCCAACCCCCTGTACGCCTGACACAGGCTGACAGAGGCGCTGGGCTCAGTCTGCAGTGGCCTTCATAGCAGGAAAATCGATGTAACCTTTATCGCCACCATCACCGTAGTAATCGATCGGGTCAGCGGGCGGGTTCAAAGGCGCCCCGGCCTGCAGCCGTTCCGCCAAATCCGGGTTGGAGATGTAGTCGCGACCGAAGCTCACAGCGGTCGCGTAGCCACTCTGCAAGGCCGCCTCGGCAAGGTTGGCATCGTAGCACCCATTAGCGACATACCGGCCGGAAAACGCTGCTCGAATCGCTCGTACGCCTGCCTCGGTGTCTTCCATAGAGCCGACATCATCGCTGACCGCAATCGAAGCGTCGTTCCGCTCTATAAGATCGAGAAACGCAAGATTCCGTCCGCTTAGCTCCCCGGCGAGGTGGCTGAACAGTGCAACCGGATCGCTGTCACGACAATCCCAGGTTACCAGCATGGGAGAGATACGTATGCCCGTACGGCCCACGCCGATAGCAGCACCCACCGCGTCTACCAGTTCGAGGACGAAACGGCAGCGATTCTCCACACTGCCACCGTAGGCATCGTCGCGCTTGTTAGTACCATTGCGAAGGAACTGATCAGGGAGATAGCCGCTCCCCGCATGAATCTCGACGCCGTCAAAACCGGCGGCCATCGCATTGCGTGCAGCGCAGACCCACTGCTCAATCACCACCGGTATCTCTGTGAGTTGCAGCGGCCGCGGCGGCGTTGTCGGCTCGAAACCATTCTCAGTAAACGTCAATACCTCACCCGCCACATCGGAGGCCGACACTGGTGCCAGCAGATCAGGCTGTAGACTGGCGTGCGACACACGGCCCGTGTGCCACAGCTGGACAACTATGCGCCCTCCCCGTGCGTGTACGGCGTCCGTCACGTCACGCCAGGCATCGATCTGCGCTTGGGAGTAGATACCGGGCGTCGCTATGGAACCGTTCGCCTGTTCAGAAACGGTTGTCGCCTCGGTCACGATTAACCCCGCTCCGGCACGCTGCGCGTAATACTCGACGCTCGATACGTTGGGTATACGATTGGGTACTCGCGCGCGCGTCATCGGAGACATCAGAATCCGATTCTTGAGCTCGATATCGCCGAGCGCAACGGGTGTAAACAACTGTTTGGGGCTCATCTAACGAAGGACTCACCTAAGGGCGATGCTGTCGCCGAAAACAGGCGCTTTTGCCGAAGACTGGCAGCGCGCCCATTGCTCCTAACATCATCGTCTGCTGCAGGTTCGGGCACGGGATGGCACCCTCCAAAGCACAGTCTGCTGCTCGTTCGAGAAACACTGGCAGCCAAAAACAGCGCCTATCCACCGAGCCTTAGGGCTTCGGGCCACCACTTTGTCCCGGCCAGCGCGAATTACCGATGGTTTCGGCGAACGGCTCAAACGCCTCTGCGTCCAGGGGTTTATCCAACGTCAC